>NZ_VFPG01000001.1:3669873-4281519 GCF_006716565.1 Nocardia bhagyanarayanae
CCGCCCTGTTGCACGGATTCGCCACCTTCGACAGCGGTGTGCGGCTCGGGGGCGTGATTCTGAACCGCGTCGGCAGTGAACGCCACGACCAGGTGCTGCGCGCCGCCTGCGCGCGGGTCGGGTTGCCGGTGCTCGGGTCGCTGCCGCGCATGGACGCGCTCGAGGTGCCGTCCCGGCATCTCGGGTTGATTCCGGCCGTCGAGCACGGTGCGGCGGCGTCGGCGGCGGTGGAGGCGATGACCGATCTCGTTGCCGCCCATGTGGATTTGGCGGCGGTGGCGGCGCTGGCGCGGCCGACTTCGGGCGGGTCCGCGTGGGATCCGGTGTCGGCCGTTCGCGAGGCGAGCGAGAGCGATTCGGTGCCAGGCGCCGGTGTGTACACGACCGGCGCGCCACGGCGAGCTGCCGGATCCTCGGCGCTCGGTGGACCAGGCAGGCCGATCGAAGGCGGTGCCACGACCGGTCCTGGCCGCGCGGGCGGCGGCGATCCGACTTCGCGGTGGCCGAGCGCGGCGCACGGTGAGGGGGCCGCCAACGACCATGGTGCCGGCACCGCACGCGCGGTCGGTGTCGGTCCGGCCGCTACCTCGGGGTGGGTCTCCGCTGAGCCGGTGGGTTACGGCGAGCACGTCGATGGCGCGGTCGCGAAGGAACCCCCTGCCACGCCGACATCGGCTGGGCCGGTCTCGGACACCATCGGCCGTGACAGCGTGGGTGAAACCGGACGATGTGGCGACGGTCCCGTGATCGCCATGGCGGGTGGGCCCGCGTTCACCTTCGGCTACGCCGAGCATCGCGAACTGCTGGTCGCGGCCGGGGCGCGGGTGGTTGTCTTCGATCCGTTGCGTGACGAACTTCCCTCGGGGACAGCGGGTCTCGTGCTGCCCGGTGGATTCCCCGAAGAACATGCCGCCGACCTCGCTGCGAACACACCTCTGCTCGCCGCGGTCCGCGCACACGCTCGCGCGGGGCTGCCGATCCACGCCGAATGCGCTGGCCTGCTGTACCTCACCCGATCCCTCGACGGCCACGCCATGGCGGGCGTCGTCGACGCCGACGCCGAATTCGGCCCGCGTCTGACCCTGGGTTACCGCGACGCCGTCGCGCTGGCCGATTCCGCGCTCTGGCGCGCGGGGGAGCGGGTGCGCGGGCACGAATTCCACCGCACCCGACTGGTCACCGCAGGGCCGGACGCTCCCGCCTGGGGCTGGCGCGACGGCTCGGGGGCTCGCGTCCGGGAGGGCGCGCTGGTCGGGCGCGTGCACGCCTCCTACCTGCACACCCACCCTGCCGGGAATCCCGCGGCGACAGCCCGGTTCGTCGCCGCCGCCGACGACTACGCTCGCACCGATGTCGCTCGCTGAGCTCCACCGGTCAGCGCCACCAGCGATTTGCGCGGAGAGGATCAAGGCCCGCCCCGCAGCGGCTGCATCAGGGTATTCGGTTGCGCATTCTCACCGCCGTCCACCAGGCCTGCGCTGATGTCTCCCGCTGAGCTCCACCGCCCGGTCGCGGTCGGCGTCGGTATGCGGCCGGGGACCGCGGCCGCCGCGATCCTCGGGGCGGTGCGGCACGCGGTCGGTGGCGAGCCGTTCGTCTGCCTTGCTCCCAGCCACTTGCGCCGAGAGCGGCCGAGCACGTCGGCTGAAACGCGTACCCGGCCGTGCACTTTCATCGCCGCCCACCAGGCCTGCGCTGATGCCTCCCGCTGAGCTCCATCGCCCGGTCGCGGTCGGCGTCGGTATGCGGCCAGGGACCGCGGCCGCCGCCATCCTCGGGGCGGTGCGGCACGCGGTCGGCGACGAGTTCCCGGCCTGCCTCGCCACCATCGACCGGCGCGGCGACGAGCCAGGCCTGCGCGCGGCGGCGGCGGAACTCGGTGTTCCGGTGCGCACCTACACCGCTGCGGAGTTGGACGCGGTCGCAGTGCCCAACCCGGCCGCCCGCACCAAGGCGGCGGTCGGCGCGGCCGGTGTCGCGGAGGCCGCCGCCGTCCTCGCTGCGGCCGGGGGGCCACTGGTGCGTACCAAAGAGGTGCACGGCGACGTCACGGTCGCGGTGGCGCGTCTCAGCGACTGATCGAGCACCGTGGCGCCAGCGCGGAGCTTGGTGTTCCGTACGCGCCCAGTGCTGGGGCCCTCGTCGGTCACAGGGACCCACTCCTGTGGCCGCACTCGGAGCGCCCGGTGTTGTCGAGGCGGCAGTCGTTCTCGTCGTCGGCAGGTTGGACCGAGAATTGGGCGTCGTGTCACGCCGGCGTCCACCGGCTCGATGGACCCGCTCGAGCTGGCATGCGGGAGATCGCGGATCGGCCGACTACGGCGCGACCGCAGCCCAGTCGGCGAACCCCGTGGGATCGTGGCGGCCGAGGGAGGCGTGTTCGAACAGGCCCCAACCTTCGGCCGAACCGCAGCGCGCGTGGGCGACGTGGTCGATGACGCCGTACGGGATGCGGGGGGCGATGGCCGGGTCGGTGAGGTCGTAGCGGCGGAATTCGGACCAGTCGCGGCCCTTCCACTGGCCGTGCAGCCAGTCCGGGTCGCCGCCGTAGCCGCAGCCGATGTGCAGTGGGACGCCGGTGCCGGGGGTGATCTCGACCTCCAGCGACTTGCCGTCCGGGGTAGTGAGATCGAGCCGGGCGGCGACGGGAATCCTTGTGCCCGAACGGTAGCGGATGTTGACGCGGGGCCAGCCGAGCTGTTCGGTCCGGCCGTCCGGCCAGACGCGCACCGCGTCGTTGAGGGTGCGCCTGCCGTCCGGCTCCTCCTGCACGATCACCACGATCGCGAAATCGTCGAAACGCAGCGGCACGTACAACCACCAGAAACCGCCCGAGGGCTCGGCGGCGGCGCGCCCCGCCGGCTCGGTTTCACCGACCGGCCGGATGCCCCAGGAGCGGTCGCGGGTGCCGGTCCACACCGCGGGGTCGACGGCGATGTCGGTGCCGTCCACGCTCAGCGTTCCCGCCCAGGAACCGACCTGCGCGAAGCGCGACGCCTCGATGATGGGCCGGTTGCCGGTGAGGATCAGGTGCGGCTGTTCCTGGACGGTGGGGAAGGCGCCGGTCCAGGTCATGTCGCAGCTCAGTTCGTCGTGCTCGCAGACGACGCGCAGCCGCTGCAGCGGTTCGAGCACCTCGATGCGATAGCCGCCGACCCGCATGTCCAGGCTGCGGTCGCCCAGCGCGTCGGAGAACCGTACCGAGCGCACCTCGTCGTTGCGGCGGACCGCGAGGTAGGCGTCGGTCACGCCCAGGTTCGGGTAGACGCCGAGGCCGGTGATCAGCATCGTGCCACCGTCGCGGTCGTGGGCGTTGAAGTAGCTGCGGTCGTAGAAGTTTCGGTCGCTGGTGCCGACCCTGGCCAGCGAGAGCGGCGTCTGATGGATGGGGTATTCGTCGAGGGGCGCGGGTGCGGCCATGGTGTTCCTCATGTCCAGTCGTAGGTTCCGTCGAGCAACGCCTCCAGGCTTGCCCGGTGCATCACGTAGTCGTCCCGGTCGGGAGTGTCGGTGTCCTCGCCGAAGTGGATCATCCTGCGCTTGACCCTGGCCATCACGATCCCGTGCCGCAGCGCGGCGTAGACGAGGTAGAAATCCAGGTCCCGCACCGTATAACCGGTCAGCTCTTCGTATTTCGCCACCACTTCGGAGCGGCGCAGGAAGTCCGGCAGACCCGGTTGCCCGAAGCGGGTGGCGAGATCCTGGAAGAACCGGTGGATGAAGATGATCCAGGCGATGTCCAGCTCGCGCGGACCCAAACCGGCCATCTCCCAATCCAATACGGCGACCGGCTCGAACCCGTCGTAGATGATGTTGCCGGGGCGGGAGTCGCCCCAGGACAACACGTCCGGGCCGGGGTCGGCGGGCCAGTGCGCGTCCAGCCAGTCGAAGGCGCGCTCGATCAACGGGATCGGATATCCGTCGTCGGCCAGCGCCCAGCGGTACCAGGCGCGATGCCAGTCCACGTGCCTGCGCAACGCCTGGCCCGGCCCGTCGAGCATGGGGAACCTGGCGGCGGGGTCGGGGATGGCGTGGATCTCGGCCAGCACGGCGAGGGTGTTGTCGGTCAGCAGCGCGCGTTCGGCGGGATCGGCGTCGAACAGCCAGCCGTAGAACACGTAGGGCGGGTTGTCGGCCGGAACCCGACCGTCGATCCGGCGCATCACGAAAAATGGTGTGCCGAGCGCACTCTCGTCGGTCTCCAGCCAGCACAGCGGCGGCACCGGCACGTCCGTCGCGGCCGCGACACCCTCCATCACGTGGTATTGCTTTGCCAGATCGTAGGTTTCGAAGACCGGGAAGTCGGCGTCGCTCGGGGCCAGCCGGGCGACGAACGAGCCGCCTTCGACCTGACCGCGCACGCTCCACTCCGCGTCGAAGAGCACGGAGGCGCTCGACATCCCGGAACCCTGCGGCAGCGTCAGCTCGTGCACACGCGGCCGCTCGTCGGCCGCGACCTTGCTCGCCAGCCAGCGCGACAGGTCGTCGGCGAGGCCCTGGAGATCGCGTTCGCTGATCGTGAGCTGGCGCCGCTCGGTGGGATCGGGCTCGTCGGCCATCATCGTCCTCCTGTAGTCGGGCGGCGGGCCGCCCACCACCCGGCACTTCCTCCCGGGGTACGCGAACTGTAACGCGTTCTAATTGGGTGTCACGGGGAATCGCGGGATTGGTTCGCTGACCGAACTCCAGGGTTGACACGGGTTCGCGTCATCCTTTCGGAGTATGGCGGCTACCCCGCGCGACGGAGCCGGAAATCGGGATCCCGCCGGAAGCGGCCGGGCGGTCCGCGTGGATACCGTCCTCACGGAAAGTCGTTCAGGGGAGTGAGGAGGGATCCGTGAACTCGGTGTCCGCTTGCGCGGTGGGGCTGAGCCTCGGCGGGGTGTCGCTGTGAGCGCCATCGGCACGCAGGTGCTCGAACGAGACGGCGTGGACGCGGTCGACCCGTCGCCCCGGTGGTCGCTACCGGCGCGGATCGGCTTCCGGTTCGGCTTCGTCTATCTGCTGCTGTTCTGCCTGACGTTCGCGCAAATCCTGTTCGTCTTCACCGGCGTCGCCATGCGCTGGCTGCCGGACTCGGCGATCACGTGGCAGATGAACATGGTCGAGCCCGTGGCCAGGTGGACGGGCGAGCACGTCTTCGGCGTCGACGCGGTGATTCACGAGAGCGGCAGCGGCGATCAGACCATCATCTGGGTGCTGATCTTCTGCATGCTGGTCGCCGCGGCCGTCGTCGCCGCGGTGTGGTCGGTGCTCGACCGCCGCCGCGCCGACTACGTGGTCCTCGGCCGCTGGTTCGTCGTGTTCCTTCGGCTCTGCCTCGGCGGGCAGATGCTGTGGTACGGCTTCGCCAAAGCGGTGCCGAACCAGATGCCGTATCCCTCGCTCACCACGCTGCTCCAGCCCTACGGCAACCTCAGCATGACCGACGTCCTGTGGAACCAGGTCGGCGCCTCGCCGACCTACCAGGTGCTGCTCGGCATCGCGGAGGTGCTCGGCGGTCTGCTGCTGTTCTGGCCGCGCACCGCGACCGTCGGCGCGATGCTGAGCCTGGTGAGCATGGCGCAGGTCTTCGTGCTGAACATGACCTACGACGTGCCGGTCAAGATCCTGTCCTTCCACCTGATGCTGATCTCGCTGGTGGTGCTGGCGCCGCAGGCTCGGCGTTTGGCGAATGTTCTTGTGCTGGAACGTCCTTCGGAGCCGACCACGCAGCCGTCGCTGTTCCGCTCGGTGCGCGCCAACCGGATCGCCGCGGCGTTGCAGGTGGCACTCGGCCTGTGGACGTGCTCCGGCGCGGCCTACACGGCCTGGGACGGGTGGCACGAATATGGTTACGGCGCACCGAAACCCGCACTCTACGGGATCTGGAACGTCACCGAGTTCACCGTCGACGGTCACCCGCTTCCGCCGTTGACGACCGAGCCGACTCGCTGGCAGCGGCTGGTGTTCGACCAGTTCGTCACCAGCTATCAGCGGATGGACGGGACCTTCGTGCCGATGCTGGCCGACGTCGATACCACCGCGGGCACCATTACGCTGACCGCGCCGCCGAGCTCGGCGGAGGCGCAGCCGGGGCCGGTGGCGACGTTCACCTTCGAGCAGTCCGCGCCTGATCGGCTCGCGTTGCGTGGGGATCTTGGCGGCAGGACGGTTACGTTGACGTTGGAGGAGTTCGACCTGGATGAATTCCCGTTGCGTGGACCGCGGTTCCATTGGGTTCAGGAGTTTCCGAACTTGAATTGATTCGGTTGGGTCAGCTGGAACCGATTTCGCCGGGGCAGCGGTGGATTGGCTTGGCGTGGTCGGCGCTGGTTGGCCTGGCGGGGTCGGCGCTGAAGGTCGGAGGGCGGCCTTGAGCTGATCCGGGAACGAGAGACTCGCCGACGGCACCTACCGTCCGCTGCCGTACCACAGTTTCGGTGTCGACGCGGTCGGCGCCGCGTTCGAGGAGGCTCTGCGGTCGACCCGCCTAGGTCGCATCGCCCTCGACCTCACCGGCGAAAAACCGCCGGTGCGCAGGGGCAGCGGCTGATCCATCCGAGGGAGTCGGCGGTGGACCGAATGGCTTGGGGCAGCGGTCGACTGGGCCGGTGGGTGTCGACGATCTGACACGGTTTCATGCGGATGTTGCGTTTGGGCGAGTCCCAATGCAGTGCTGCGGGTTCCGAACCGGTGTGACGGCTGCCGGGTGCTTGGGTTCCGTTCTGTGCGGGGGTTGTGGTGGGGGTGACGGTTTTTCAGTGTTGCGGGTGCCGAGGACGGTGTGCCTGCTGCCGGGTGATTGGGTTTCGTTCTGCGCGGAGGTTGCGGTGGGGTGACGGTTTCCAGTGTTGCGGGTGCCCAAGGGGGCGCGCCTACCGGTGTTTTCGCCCAACGTTGCGGGTTTTGAGGGGGCGCGCCTACCCAGGTTTTCCTCGGAGCAGTGCTGGGCGCGTCGTGTGCCGTACCCGGCTTACCTCCCGCAGTCAGGTGCGCGGGGGTTCGGTTTCCGGCGTGGTCATCTGGCTGTGGTTGCGTCTAGAGAGTGCAGCGGAAAGAGTTCTTCGGCCGGTCGCCTCGGGAGGGCTGTTGGTCTGTCAAGGGCCCAACCACCATTTGACTACCGTCGATAGTGAAATGGATTCGACGGTAGTCAAATGGTGGCTTTGCAAGATCGAATAGCAACCATTTGACTACCGTCGATTTTCTCCAGGGCTGATCCGGTCAGATTGGTGCCGACCTGAGGCGGCCGGGTTGGACCCGAAGTAGTCCGGCCAGGTCGGCCGGTCAGCTGACTCGCGCGGGTGGCGCCGAACTGAGCTGGCGGTTGGAAGCCAGTGCTGAATCGGCCGAGTCGCTGATGAGCTGACGCGGCGTGGTTGGTGCCGAGTTGAGCGGGGTGGGTTGGCCGGTGCTGAATTGGCCGAGTCGCCGATGAGCTGACCCGGCCTGGTTGGTGCCGAGTTGAGCGGGGTGGGTTGGCCGGTGCTGAATCGGCCGAGTCGCCGATGAGCTGACCCGGCCTGGCTGGTGCCGAGCTGAGCGGGATGGGTTGGGCCAGAATTGAACCGGCCGGGTCAGCTGTCAGCTGACCCGGCCGGATCGGTGGGTGGGGAGGTCGGGCGGATCAGCCCTTGATCAGTTCGACCGCGTCCTGCTCGGTTTCGTGCGATTCCTCCGGCGCGTGCGAGCGGCTCGGCAGCAGAACCGCCATCACGATCACGACCAGCGCCAGCGCGGCGGAGACGCCGAACGCCAGGCGCATGCCGTCGAGGTGGGCGGCGACCGGGTCGGTGCCCTCGTCGATCAGCGTGGTGCTGCGGGCGGACATGACGGTCACGACGAGGGCGGTGCCGAAGGCCGCGGCGACCTGCTGGAGCGTGCCGAGCATCGAGCTGCCGTGCGAGTAGAGGTGCTGCGGGAGCGCGCCGAGCCCCAGGGTGAAGACGGGGGTGAACGCCGCGGCCAGCGACACCATGAGCAGGATGTGCAGGCCGAGCAACTGCCAGTACGGCATGGTCATCGAGATCTGGGTGAAACCGGCCAGCGACGCGGCGATGCCGATCGAACCGGGGATCACGAGGACGCGGCCGCCGAAGCGGTCGAACAGGCGGCCGATGGTCGGGCCGAGCAGACCCATGGCGAGGCCGCCGGGCATGACGAGCAGGCCCGTCGCGAGGGGGCTCAGGCCGCGCAGGTTCTGCAGGTACAGCGGCAGCAGGATCATCGAGCCGAGCATCGCGAGGAACGCGATCGACATGAGCAGCAGCGCCTTGGCGTAGGTGCCGATCAGCAGGATGCGCAGATCGAGCAGCGGCGTGCCGGTGCGCTGCAGCCGCAGCTGGCGGGCGGCGAACACGCCGATGAGGGCGAGTCCGACGGCGACGATCAGCGCCGGGGTGGCGACGTTGTCCGCCTCGAACCGGCTGAGTCCGTACACCAAGCTGCCGAAGCCGATGGCGGCCAACGCCACGCTGGACACGTCGATCGCGCCGGTCTGCGTTTCGCCGATGTTCTCGAGTCGCCGCAGCCCGAACCAGGTGACCGCGCCCGCGATCGGCAGCACCAGCAGGAACAGCCAGCGCCACGAGCCGACCTGCAGCACGAGTCCGGACAGGACCGGTCCCATGGCGGGCGCCACCGAGATGGCGAGTGTGACGTTGCCCATGACCCGCCCGCGATCCTGCTCCGGCACCACCGTCATCAGGGTGGTCATCAGCAGCGGCATCATGACCGCGGTGCCGCCGGCCTGGACGATCCGCCCGAGCAGCAGCACCTCGAAGGTCGGAGCGACGGCCGACAACGCGGTGCCCGCGAGGAAGACGCCCATCGCGATCGCGTAGGCGCGGCGGGTGGTGACCCGCTGCAGGAACCAGCCGGTGGCCGGGATGACGGCCGCCATCGTGAGCATGAACGCGGTGGACACCCACTGCGCCGACCGCTCGGTGACCTCGAGGTCGGCCATCAGGCGCGGAATCGCGTTGATCATGATGGTCTCGTTGAGGATCACCACGAAGGTCGCGAGCACCAGTAAGAGGATGACGGTCGGCGTCCGCCGCCCGGTCGGACTGGCGGATTGCACGGCTGACATCGGTTACCTCCGGGTGTTCGTGAGCGAAAGGCGAGGGGCTTGCCCTGAACCGAGTCACCACCGTGTGTCTCGGCCTACAGGAGAAGAGACGGGGATAGTCCGGTCAACTCATCGGGCCGCGCCAGTGTTCCAGTCGCCTCCGACAAGAATCAGCCGAATTTCCCGCGGCCGCGTCCGTGGAGCACGGACGAAAATGCCCTTTCACCAGCCGCTTTCGCTCGCCGATGACCGTCGCGGTGACGCTCGTCACATTGTCTCGGATCGGCCTGCGGACGGGCCGAACTCGGCTCGGCCACGCTGGGAACAGCCCACCGTTTGCCGGGGTGCGCGGGAGTCCCAGTGCCGTCTCGCTTCTCACCGCACGGTTTCCACCGCGGTGCGCCAACGCTCGATTCGGCGCTATTCGCGCCTCTGATTGCCGGTGCGTCGCGGGCAGGCCGTAGGCTCGAACACTGTGCCGAACACGTCAGACAACGCCGAGGAACAGGCGGTATCCCAGTCCGCCGCCCACCCAACGGGCGACCCGAACTACCTGGTGGGGCTCGATCTGAACGGCCGCCGCGTCGTCGTGGTCGGCGGCGGCACGGTGGCTCAGCGTCGGCTCGGCCTGCTCATCGCCTCGGGTGCGGACGTGCACGTCATCAGCCGCGAGGTCACCCCAGCGGTCGAGGGCATGGCCACCTCCGGGCAGCTCACCATCACGCTGCGCGCCTACGCCGACGGCGACTTGGAGGGCGCGTGGTACGCGATCGCCTGCACCGACGAGCCGGAGACCAACGCCGCTGTCGTCGAGGAGGCCAACCGGCGCCGCGTGTTCTGCGTGCGCGCCGACGTCGCCCGGCTCGGCACCGCGGTCACTCCCGCCACCGCCCGCTACGACGGTCTCACCCTCGGCGTGCTCGCCAGCGGACAGCATCGTCGCTCGGCCGCGGTGCGTACCGCGCTGCTCGAGGCGCTGCAATCCGGTGTGGTGACCGATGATTCGTCGCCCGTCACCCCCGGCGTCGCGCTGGTCGGCGGCGGACCCGGCGACCCGGACCTGATCACCGTGCGCGGCCGCAGGTTGCTGGCGCGGGCGAACCTGGTCGTCGCCGACCGCCTCGCGCCACCGGAGCTGCTCGCCGAACTCGGACCCGACGTCGAGGTCGTCGACGCGGCGAAGATCCCGTACGGCCGCGCGATGGCGCAGGAGGCGATCAACGCCACGCTCATCGAGGGCGCCAAGGCGGGCAAGTTCGTGGTGCGGCTCAAGGGCGGCGACCCGTATGTGTTCGGTCGCGGTTACGAGGAGCTGGAGGCCTGCGTGGAGGCGGGCATTCCGGTGACCGTCGTTCCCGGTGTCACCAGCCCTATTTCGGTACCCGCCGCCGCGGGTATCCCGGTGACCCACCGCGGGGTCACGCACGAGTTCGTGGTGGTCAGCGGGCACGTCGCGCCGGATCACCCGGATTCGCTGGTGGACTGGCCCGCATTGGCTAGGCTGCGCGGCACTCTCGTGCTGATGATGGCGGTGGAGCGGATCGAGCAGTTCGCCGCCGCGTTGCTGGACGGCGGACGTCCCGCCGACACCCCGGCGACCGTCATCCAGGAGGGCACGCTGCGCACCCAGCGAGTGCTGCGCGCGGACCTCGGCACCGTGGCCGCGCGAGTCCGCGAGGAGGGAATCCGCCCGCCCGCGATCGTGGTGATCGGCCCGACCGCGGGCTTCTCCGCGGGCTAGCGCCATCGGACCGGCTCGCGCACCGAGAGTCGGGTCTCGTGCGCTCACGTCGTCGCGCCGCGGCCAGTCTTCCGACGCCGCACAGCGCGAACGGCGCCGTGTGGCGTGCGAGAGCTTCGGGTGAAGCGGGGTTCGGCCTTCACTGCGGCCGGGGACGAGGCGTCTCGGCTATCAATTACAGTGACTCCCTGTGCTCCATAATCCCGCTGCGACGATGCAGTACCCGGTGACGCAGCGGGCCTTCGGGCTCGCGATCCTAGTCTTGAGCGGGCTGCAGCTCATGGTCGTGCTGGACGGCACGGTGGTGATCTTCGCGCTGCCGCGTCTGCAGGATCAGATGGGACTGACCAGCGCGGGCAGCGCGTGGACTGTCACCTCCTACGGACTCACCTTCGCCGGACTCATGCTGCTCGGCGGCAGGCTCGGCGACGCCTTCGGACGCAAACGCATGCTGATCTACGGCGTCGGCCTGTTCACGCTCGCCTCGCTGGCGTGCGGGCTCGCGCAAGGGCCCGCGATGCTGATCGCGTCCCGCGCGGTGCAGGGCGCCGGCGCGGCGGTCGCGGCGCCCGCGGCATTGGCCCTGGTAGCAACGACTTTCGCGCCCGGTAAGGCGAGGAATCAGGCGATCGCGATCGTCGGCTCGATGGTCGGCATCGGCTCGGTCGGCGGCCTCGTGGTCGGTGGCGCCCTGACGCAGCTGTCCTGGCGCTGGATCTTCCTGATCAACGTGCCGATCGGCCTGCTCATCGTGCTCGGCGCGGTGTACTGCCTGTCCGACACCGCCCACCACCGCGTGACCCTGGACGTGCGCGGCGCCGTGCTCGGCACCCTGGCCTGCGCCGCGATCGTCTTCGGCGCCACCGAGGGACCCGCGATGGGCTGGAGCAGCCCGATCATCATCGGCTCGCTGATCGGCGGCGCGGTGCTGCTCGTGGTGTTCGTGCTCGCCGAGCGCAATGTCGACAATCCGCTGCTGCCGTGGTCGCTGTTCGACAGCCGCGACCGCGTCACCACCTTCCTGCTGATCCTGCTCGCCGGCGGTGTGCTCGGCGCGATGACCTACTTCGTCGCGCAGTTCCTGCAGAACGTCGTCGGCTACGGACCGCTGGAAGCGGGCGTGGCATCGATCCCGTTCACGGTCGGCATCGGCCTCGGCGGGGCGATGGCGTCGAAGCTGGCGATGATGGTCGCGCCGCGCTGGCTGCTCGCGAGCTCGGCGGTGGTGCTCGCCCTCGGCCTGCTGTTCGGTTCGACGCTGGAAGGCGACGTGTCCTATTGGCCGACGCTGCTGATCCTGCTGATCGTCATCGGATTCGGCGTCGGCGTCGCGATGGTGGTCGCGCCGCTGTGCGTGCTGGTCGGTGTGCCGCCCAACGACATCGGTCCGCTCGCCGCGGTGGGACAGATGTTCATGAACCTCGGCACGCCGCTGGCGATCGGCGTGCTCACCCCGATCGCGGTGTCGCGCACGCTGTCGCTGGGCGGCAAGACCGGCAAGGCCTCGGATATGAACTCGGCGGAGATCGTCGCGCTCGGCAGCGGGTACACGCTCGTGCTAGCCGTCTGCGCGGGCGTCGCGGTGGTGATCGGCGTGGTCGCGTTGACGCTGCGGTTCACGCCGCAGCAGATCGCGCAGGCCCACCACGCCCAGGAAGAAGCGCAGCGGGCCTGAGCTCGGGTCTCATAGCCTGCCCGCCACCTTGCGCGGGGTGACGCGGACGATGACCCGTTCGGCGTCCTCGACCGAGGCCGGGTTGAAGTCGGCGTAGTTCTTGCCGGTGTACTTCAGCGAGAGCTCGTTGGGCAGGGTCTTGTCCGGATCCGGTGTGAGCGTGGCGGTGCCGCGGATCTCGGCGTAGACGTAGGGGTTCTCCGGTGGGTTGATCAGCACCGTCACCCGCGGGTCCCTGGCCAGATTCTTGGCCTGCTGACGCTCCACCGTGGTGGAGAACAGCAGATCCTCGCCGTCGCGCTTCAACCAGATCACGGTGAGGTGCGGTTGCCCGTTCGCACCGATGGTGGCCACCGTGGCGAACACCTTGGACTCGTCGAGGTACTTCTTCAGGTCGTCGGAGAGCACAGCTGTACCGGTCATGTCTCGGGGGAACACCCGGATGCGGTCGCGCATTCCCCGATGTCGTGAATCCGCGACCCGGGCTCCAACAGCTTGTCGCGGAACGGCTTCGGTTGGTCGAAACATGGAAGACCCGGGGGCTTTGCCCGCCCCCGGGCCTCGGTGTGCCGCCCATGTCGCCTACCGGTGTCGGTGGGATCGGATCACTCTCACCGCGACGCGTCCTACGTTTGGACCACCTCCGCATGGGCGCGGAGAGCGGGTTTTGAACCCGCACCTCGTCGCTTCGCGTCCTCTCCTCGAGAACCGGTCGTCGGCGGCGAATACTCAATCTGGAGCGATAGTCTGAGTTTGCGCCGCGGCCCGCCGCTCGGCGGCAGGCCCGTGGCTTCAGGCTGATCTTCAGGTTGAGCTTGCGCTCTTCGCGCATCCCCCGCGGCGCGGGGGAGTTCTCGGGATATCAGCGGAACAGGTAGTCGAAGATCACCTTGCCGGTCTTGCGGTCGGTGACCTCGGTGGCGTTGGCCTCCTCGCGGGCGAACTTCACCGCCTGCGCCAGCTTCTCGATCCGGCCGACCACCTCGTTGACCCGCCGCGCGGGCAGCGCGCCGGAAAATTTCACCGTCGTCCAGTAGCCGACGGCGATGTCCTCGTAGTACACCTCGACCTGGGCCGGGTGCTTGTCGGTGGCCTCGGCCTTCACGTGGTTGCGCGGCACCTTCTTGGTGCGGATGGTGCGGACCGGCTCGGTGCGCCAGGTGTCGGAGGAGTCGTCGAATCCCCAGGCCTCGGCGGCGTCGAGCACCGGGAGCCGCTTGACGAAGGTCAGTAGATCGGCGAGCTGCTTCTCCAGGAACAGCAGGTACGGCACCGGGACGTCGTCCAGGATGGTCTCGCCGTCCACCACCACGTCGGCCGCGGCGGTGCGGTTGGCCCAGTCCTTGGTCGCGGTCACGTCGAACAGGCGGGTCAGCGTGGCGGCGGTCTGCCGCAGCACCTCCTCGGACTTCACCTGCACCCGCGTCGCCTCCGGCGGAAGCTGTTCGCCCTCTTCGTCCTTCGGCTGGTAGGTGCGGGTGATGCCGGCCAGCAGCGACGGCTTCTGCAGCAGGTTCTGGGTCTCGGCGAGCTCGCGCAGCGCGCCGCTCTTCACGCCCTTCTCCACCGCGATGATCTGATTCAGCTTGGTCATTCGTCCTCCCCGATCGCGCCACAGCGATGTGCCCGGACGCTTCCGATTCGTATTGGGCGACGCCAGTTTTCGGATCCCCCCGTCGTCGCTGTGGTGACGGTACCGGTGAGGTGGTCGACGACGCATCTCATTTTCCGGGCTGGTAGGCGCTGAGGTTTCGGGTAACCGAGCGGCTGTCGCGGTGGCGGGGTCCATTGCTGGCCGCGGTGGTTCGGGTGCCGCGGTAGCTCGGGGTATTCGGTAGCAGTGTGCGGTGACGAAGTCCATTGCTGGAAGCGTTGTCGGCGACGGTGCCGTGGAGAAGACTGGGCGGATGTCACCTGAGGTGGAGCGGGAGCTGCTGGAGCGGTGGACGGCGCTGGCCGGTCGGGCGGCGGAGCCGGTCGGGGAGGACCTGGTGCGCAGGTACGGCGAACCGCATCGGCGCTATCACACCGTCGAGCACCTGGCGGCCATGTTGCGCGTCATCGATGAGCTGGCCGACCAGGCCGACGACGCGGCGGCCGTGCGCTACGCGGCGTTCTTTCACGACGCGGTGTACGCCGTCGACCGCGCCGACAACGAGGAGCTCAGCGCCGAACTCGCCGAGGTGATGCTCGAGAACATCGGTGCATCAACCGAACTCGTGCGCGAAGTCGGACGGCTGGTGCGGCTCACGAAATCCCACGAGCCCGCGCCGGAGGATCGCAACGGCGGTGTCCTTTGCGACGCCGATCTCGCCGTACTCGCCGCCGACGAAACCGGTTACGCCGCTTACGCGGCCGCGGTCCGCGCCGAATACGCCCACGTGCCGGACGACCTGTACCGCGCGGGCCGCACCGCCGTCCTCGAAAGCCTCGCCCGCCAGCCACACCTGTTCCACACCGAAATCGCTAGGCGCCGTTTCGAATCCACCGCCCGCGCCAACCTCCGCCGCGAAATCGCCACACTGGCCGATCAACCCCACTGAGCCGCAGCGCCGCCCACTGTTCACCCGGTTCAGCCACGGAGTTCGGAGGATCGGTGGCGCTGAGGTCGCCACCGGGTTCGCCTGCGCGGTACGCAGCCCATTCGTCCGCCCCGGGGTGTGGCCTCTCCGAAGAGTTCGGACGGTCTAGCGGACCTTGTCGCGGTGCACGCCCGGTCGCACGCTTTGGGGTGCTGTGGCGTCTGTGAAGAGTTCGGACGGTCTAGCGGACCTTGTCGCGGTGCACACCTGCGCGCACGCTTTGGGGTGCTGTGGCGTCTGTGAAGAGTTCGGACGGTCTAGCGGACCTTGTCGCGGTGCACGCCTGCGCGCGCGCTTTGGGGTGCTGTGGCGTCTGTGAAGAGTTCGGACGGTCTAGCGGACCTTGTCGCGGTGCACGCCCGGTCGCACGCCTTGCGGCGTTGTGGTGTCTGTCAATAGTGCGGGCGAGTCCGGGTTGCCACCCTTGTCGCGGTGCACGCCCGTGATGTCTAACTAAGGCGACGCAGTGCGGCCGGTACGGAGTGGCGTGGCGCGACGCTGTTTACGGAACAAGCCTGGGGCGCAGATGGTTTCATCCCCGCATGACGACGATTGGATTGATCGGTAGCGGGCACATCGGCGGCACGGTGGCGCGCTTGGCGGTGGACGCCGGGCTGGATGTGGTGCTGAGCAACTCGCGCGGGCCGGAGACGTTGGCGGAGCTGGTGGCCGAGCTCGGTCCGCGGGCGCGCGCGGGGACCGCGGCGGAGGCGGCCGCGGCGGGTGACATCGTGGTGGTCACCGTGCCGTTGAAGAATTACAAGCAGGTACCGGTGGAGCCGTTGGCGGGCAAAGTCGTGATCGACACCGGCAACTACGCCCCGGCTCGCGACGGCAACTTCCCGGAACTCGACGCGGGCGAGTCGACGACGAGCGAACTGCTGCAACGACATCTGCCCACATCCAAGGTCGTCAAGGCGTTCAACAACATCTTGTTCTCGCACTTGGCCGCGCTCGGCCGCCCGGCCGGCTCCGACGACCGCTCCGCCCTGCCCATCGCGGGCGACGACGCCGAAGCCAAAGCCGCTGTCGCGCAACTACTCGACACGCTCGGCTACGACACCGTCGACGCCGGTCCGCTCCGCGAGAGCTGGCGCTCGGAGGTGAACACCCCGGTCTACGGCGCCCCTTACGCCGCGGGCAGCCCCTTCTGGGAACACGACCCCGCGCCCGCCCCGGTCGAGACCATCCGGACGGCCCTCGCCGCCGCCGAACGCTGACCGGCCGGGCCTGCGCCCGCCGAATAAGAAGTTCCGTGCGGCTAGCAGCGACTGCGGCGCTGCCGAGCCGATCTGCGCCTGCCCAGGCGGCCCGACCCCACTCGGCAGCACGCGCTGCATCACCCGCGGCGGGTGCGAATCGGCGGGAGAGAAATGGTCGTTGCGGTCGGCGATTCGTCCGCCATTTCTCTCCTGTCAGATCCATTTCTCTATCGACGCGAGAGAAATGGCGGCCTGCGCTCAGGGGCGGGCGCGGGCCGGGTGGGCGCCGCGGGCGATGACCGGGTCGTCGGTTCGGCCCGGCGTGCCCGCCCAGGGGCGGACGAGTTGTGCGGCATCAGCGGGCGCCCGGCGCTGACGAGCCGAGCCGCACCGGCCCAAGTCGAGGCGATGCCGTCAGCACTCTGGCGGTCCAAGTGCTTACCGGTCGGGCGCGTACCAGTGCTCGCGAGTGATCTCGGGGGCTTTCGCCGAGTTGGTGAACCTGTGCCGAACCGGAGTCAGCGAATCGTATGCGCGGTTGCCGTGCGTCGATCTGCGCAGCGCCAGTCCGCTCCGAGCACCTCAGGTGATGATGAGAAGTTCGGTGGGAGAGGCGATTTCGGTGCGGAGTCCGGCCTTCTCCGCGACTCGTGCCACGCCGCGGATGTCGGTCGGTTCGGCGCGGGTCAGGACGAGGGCGCGGGCCAGCAGGCCCTTGTGGTGCTTGTTGAAATGGCTCACCACGGTGCGGGTTCCGTCGGGGTGCTCGGTGAGGACGTTCGCGGTGACGGCGTCGGGGACGCGGCCGAGTTGCTGGTAGGTGCCCGAGCGCAGGTCGACGACGAGATCGCCCGCGGCTTCGGCGACCAGGGCGTCGGGCAGGACGTCGCGCCAGACAGCCGAGAGGGTGGGGAGGCCCGGCAGCTTGGAGCCGCCGGAGAGGCGGTAGGCGGGGATCGGGTCGCCCGCGCGCACCGCGCCGAACAGTGCCGACCCGATGCCGAGCCGCGCGTACGCCTTGGCGCGTTGCGCCTTCGTGAAGGACTTGGCGTCCAGCGCGTCGTAGAGCACGCCGGTGTAGCGCTCCAGCGCGGGCCGAGTCGCGGCCGTACGCAGCGCCGAGTTCCTGGCGATCTCGGCGTCGGCCCCCTTGCCGAGCCCGAGCGCGGCACGTGAGGCGTCCGGATCGGCGGCCAGCTGCACCAGCTCGGTCACCAGCTTGTCGCGCACCGGGGTGAGCTGCGGCATGGCGAGCAAGTCCAAGTCCAGGGGCCCGCCCGCGCCGCCGTCGGACTTGGTTTCGGAGGGAGGTAGCAGCACCAGCACGAGCCGATACGGTACCGGCGTGAGTCGCCGCGAACCGGAGCCGGTAGCCCGCCGCGCCACCACGGCCCGGCAGCGGCCCGCCCCGGCGAGGCCGGCGCAGGACCGCGTCGCTGTCGCAGGACCGCGTCCACTGCGCAGCAGGGCGCCCGCCCGCCGCAGCCTGAGATTCACGACTCCCGGCAGCTTCCCGCCGCCGCGGCACGTCGTCTACCGTCGCGGCACGGCGCCCGCCCGCCGCAGCATGAGGTTCACGGCTCCCGGCAGCCTCCCGCCGCCGCGGCACGGCGTCCACTGCCACAACCTGAGGTTCACCGCCGCAGCATTGGGCGCACCGCGCTGGCAGCTTTCCGGCCACCGCGGCACGGGATTCACAGCCCCCGGTAGCGCGTCCGCCGCCTCGGCACGTCGTCCGCCGCCTCGGCACGTCGTCTGCCGCCGCAGCAGGCGTCCACTGCCGCAGCACGGCGCCCGCCCGCCGCAGCATGAGGTTCACGGCTCCCGGCAGCGCGTCCGCCGCCGCAGCACGGCGTCCCGCCGCACAACACTGCGTCCGCTGCCACAGCCGGGAGTTCACCGCCGCAGCACTGGGTTTCCTGCCCCATCAGCGCCTCCACCACCGGCGCACGTTGTCTTCGGTCGCAGCGCCGCGTCCGCCGCCGCAGGCCGTCGTCCGCCGTCGCGGCGCGTCGTTTGGTGCCGCAGCGCGGGTTCACCGCCGTAGCGCGGGGGTTCACCCCCCAGAGCAGCGCGTCCGCCGACGTAGCACGTCGTCTACCGCCGCCTCCGCAGCACGGCACGTCCCGCCGCAGCAGGCGTCCACAGCCGCCGCACGGCGCCCGCCCGCCGCGGCACGGGGTTCACGGCTCCCGGCAGCGCGTCCGCCGCCGCAGCCCTGCGCCGCCGCCGCACGTCGTCCGCCGCCGCAGTACGGCGTCCGCCGCCGCAGCAGCAGCGCGTTCAGATCCGCGCGGCCCGGCGCGGGCGCGCGACGGCTTACAGGTAGGCGGGCGAACGCGCGCCGAAATCAATAGGGCGTGCGCTGTGCGAGCGGACGGTAGTTCCGGGCCTTGTCGTCGGTTCATGCCGGAACCGGTATGGCGTGCGCTGCCGGCGGCTGAAGGCCGTAGTACCTGGGGCCGAGCGGTGGAAGCGCGTCGAGGATCCACGGTAGGGCGGTCTGGTCGTAAAGGCCCCTGAGCTGATACGACCAAGCGTGGAGCGGCAACCGGTGCGGGCGGATCCGGGTGTTGTGGCACGGCGGACAGGCCGAAACCAGGGCTTCGCGAGCTGCCGCGAACCGACGCCGGTAGCGCGACGCGATCATGAAGACATCCGGCGCGCACCGAAATGGATAACGCGTTGCGGAGAGGCGGTGGCCGGAGACTACGCTGTGCACCCGTGATCACCCGCCTCTCCCACCTCTTCCTGCGTACCCTGCGCGACGACCCCGCCGACGCCGAGGTGCCCAGTCACAAACTCCTCGTGCGCGCCGGATACGTCCGCCGCATCGCCCCTGGCGTCTACTCGTGGCTGCCGCTGGGCCTGAAGGTGCTGCGCAAGATCGAGGACGTCGTCCGGGAAGAGATGAACGGCATCGGCGCGCAGGAGATCTCACTGCCCGCACTGCTGCCGCGCGACCCGTACGAGACCACCAACCGGTGGACCGAATACGGCGACGCGCTGTTCCGGCTGCAGGATCGCAAGGGCGCGGACTACCTGCTCGGCCCCACCCACGAGGAGCTGTTCGCGCTCACCGTGAAGGGCGAGTACAACTCGTACAAGGATCTGCCCGTCGCGCTGTACCAGATCCAGACCAAGTACCGCGACGAGGAGCGGCCGCGCGCTGGCATCCTGCGCGGGCGAGAGTTCATCATGAAGGACTCCTACTCCTTCGACCTCGACGAGGACGGCCTGAAGGCAAGCTACAACGCGCACCGCGAGGCCTACCAGCGCATCTTCGACCGGCTCGGCGTCGAGTACGTGATCGTGGCCGCGACGTCGGGCGCGATGGGCGGCAGCGCCTCGGAGGAATTCCTCGCCGACAGCCCCGTGGGTGAGGACACCTACGTGATCTGCCGCGAGTCCGGCTACGCGGCCAATGTGGAGGCGGTGATCACGCCCGCTCCCGAAGCGCAGCCGATCGAGGGCAGGCCCGAGGCCGTCGTGCACGACACCCCGCACACCCCGACGATCGCCACGCTGGTCGAGTGGGCCAACGCCGCGGGCATCGCCGAGCAGTACGGCAGGCCCGTCACCGCGGCCGACACCCTCAAGAACGTGATGGTCAAGCTGCGCCACCCGGACGGCAAGACCGAGATCGTCGGCATCGGCATCCCCGGCGACCGCGAGGTGGACGACAAGCGCCTCGGCGCGTCCATCGAGCCCGCCGAGGTCGAGCTGCTCACCGAGGCCGACTTCGCCGCGAACCCGTTCCTGGTGAAGGGCTACATCGGTCCGAAGGCGTTGCAGGAGAACGGCATCCGCTACCTCGTCGATCCCAGGGTGGTGACCGGCACGTCCTGGATCACCGGCGCGGACAGCGAGGGCAAGCACGTGGTCGGTCTGCTCGCGGGCCGCGACTTCACCCCGGACGGCACCATCGAGGCCGCCGAGGTCCGCGACGGCGATCCCTCGCCGGACGGGCGCGGCACGCTGGTGTCCGCGCGCGGCATCGAGATCGGGCACATCTTCCAGCTCGGCTACAAGTACACCGACGCCTTCGAGGTCGACGTGCTCGGCGAGAACGGCAAGCCGGTGCGGTTGATCATGGGCTCCTACGGCGTCGGTATATCGCGCATGGTCGCGGTGATCGCCGAGCAGCAGCACGACGAGAAGGGCCTGCGCTGGCCCGCCGAGATCGCGCCGTTCGATGTGCACGTCGTCATCGCGAACAAGGACGAGGCGGCCCGCGCGGGCGCCGAGGACGTCGTGTCCGGCCTGCACGCGCGGGGTCTCGACGTGCTCTTCGACGACCGCACCGCCTCGCCGGGCGTGAAGTTCAAGGACGCCGAACTCCTCGGCATGCCTTGGATTCTCGTCATCGGCCGCGGCTGGGCCGAGGGCAAGGTGGAACTGCGCAACCGCTTCACCGGCGAGGCCGAGGAAATTCCGGCCGACTCCGCCGTCGAGACGGTGATCGCCAAGATCCGCGGCTGACCCGCCCGAGCATTCTTTACACCGCCCCGGTCCGCACTGGACCGGGGCGGCGTTCGTTTCGCGACCGGCGTGGCGCGGCAGGGCTGTGAACCGATGGAGTAGCCGTCGATGCGCGTCGACCAGTTCGCCGCAGGAGCCGGGTAGCCCGCTCTCGACGACCCTGCGTTCAGTCTCGTGGGCCCCCGCGCGTGAGAAGGTTGGACACTAGTTCTCTCCTTACGCTTCCGTAGCCTGAATTTGCTGCTCGGTGAACTGACATACCCGCCACACGCTGCTGTTACCCGCTGGTAAGTTAACCGGCATGACGAGCACCGAGGCGTTGTTGTTCAACCCCGCCACCTACGATCCGCAGCATTTCGACGCGGAGACCCGCCGCCTGCTGAAGGCCACCGTCGAGTGGTTCGAGAGCCGCGGCAAGCGGCAGCTGCTTGCCGACGATCAGAACGCCGTGTTCACCGCGGACTTCCTCGAGTTCGTCGCGAAGGAGAAGCTTTTCGCCACCTTCCTGACCCCCGCCGCGTACGCCGACGGCGACGAGAACCGTCGCTGGGACGCCGCGCGCAACGCCGCGCTCTCCGAGATCTTCGGCTTCTACGGCCTGGCCTACTGGTACGCCGAGCAGGTGACCATCCTCGGACTCGGGCCGATCTGGCAGAGCGACAACGAGGCGGCCAAGCGGCGCGCGGCCGCCGACCTGGCCGACGGTCAGGTGATGGCCTTCGCGCTCTCCGAGCAGTCGCACGGCGCCGACATCTACAACACCGACATGGTGCTGACCCCCAGCGAGCCGGGCAGCGCCGACGCCGAGGCCGGAATCCTGTTCCGCGCCAACGGAGCCAAGTACTACATCGGCAACGGCAACGTGGCCAGCATGGTCTCGGTGTTCTCCCGCCGCGGCGACATCGAGGGCGCCGACGGCTACATCTGGTTCGCCGCGGACAGCCGCCACGAGAACTACCACCTCATCGACAACGTGGTGCACGAGCAGATGTACGTCAGCACGTTCCGGCTGGAGAACTACCCGGTGCGCGCCGACGACATCCTGCACGCCGGCCCCGAGGCGTTCTCCGCGGCGCTGAACACCGTCAACGTCGGCAAGTTCAACCTGTGCCACGGCGGCATCGGCATGGTGGAGCACTCCTTCTACGAGGCCATCACACACGCCAACAACCGCGTCCTCTACGGCAAGCTGGTCACCGACTTCCCGCATGTACGGGGCAATTTCGTGGACGCCTACAGCCGCATCGTCGCGATGAAGCTGTTCAGCGACCGCGCCGTGGACTACTTCCGCAGCGCCAGCCTGGACGACCGGCGCTACCTGCTGTTCAACCCGATGACCAAGTCCAAGGTGACCTCCGAGGGCGAGGTCGTCATGACCCTGCTGCTGGATGTCCTGGCGGCCAAGGGCTTCGAGAAGAACACCTACTTCAACGAGGTGCAGCGCCTGATCAACACCCTGCCCCGGCTCGAGGGCACGGTGCACGTGAACGTCGGGCAGATCCTGAAGTTCCTGCCCAAGTACCTGTTCGATCCGAAGGACTACCCCGAGGTCGGCACCCGCCAGGACGCGGCCGACGACGAGTTCTTCTGGCGGCAGGGCCCGGCTCGCGGCGCGGGCCGGGTGCAGTTCGCGGACTGGAACCCGGTGTACCAGAAGCACTCCGACGTCGCGAACGTGGCGCGCTTCTACGAGCAGGCCAAGGCGCTGCGCGAGCTGATGGCCACCGCGGCCCCCGACGAGGCGCAGCAGCAGGACCTGGACTTCATGCTCACCATCGGCCACCTGTTCTCCCTGGTGGTCTACGGCCAGCTGATCCTGGAACAGGCCGCGATCACCGGTCTGGACCGCGACGTGCTCGACCAGATCTTCGACTTCCAGATCCGCGACTTCAACGCGCACGCCACCACCCTGTACGGCAAGGCGTCCGCCACCGCCGCGCAGCGGGAGTGGGCCGTGGCGGCGCTGCGCACCCCGGAGGTCGACCGGGAGCGTTTCGACCGGGTGTGGGCGCAGGTGGCGTCTTACGACGGCGCCTACGAGATGCGCCCCTGAGCGAGCCGGGTGCGGCCGGATACTCCTCGGCCGCACCCGCTTTCGGTCCACTGCCCCGATCGGAGCGGGCCGAGGCGCTCGGCCCGAAACTGTCGCCGAGCGAACGCCGGGCTACCGAACCGGCCTCAGGGCTTGCCGGGAAAAGCGACGGTCGGCGGGTTCGTGCCGAGGATCGCCTGCCACGCGGCCATGCGCAGCGTGCATTCGGTGAGCGCGTCGATGCCGATGCGGCGGGTCGGTTCGGACTCGCCGTGCTCGACGACCGCGCGCCAGGCGACCGCGGTGTCGGTCTCGACGGTGACGGCCAGTCGTGCCGCGTCGATGGGGCCGTCCACCGGGAACGGGATCGTGTAGGCGGGCTCCGACGGCGGCACGCTCGCCCCGGCCGCACGCAGCGCGTCGACGGTGGTGTCGCGGCGCGCCCGGTGCGCCGCGGTGTTCTCGGCGATGAGGCGATCGCGTTCGGCGGAGGCGAAGGCGGCGATCACGCCGTAGGCGTAGACCGCGGCGTTCTGGGCGGCGAGCGCGTCGAGCAGTGCTTGGCGTTCGGCGTCGGTCATGCCAGCAGCACCCCGGCGTGGGCGGCGCAGGACGCGCTGATCGAGGCGAGCAGGCCCGCGCGGTAACCGGACTGGGTCACCGCGAGATCGGCCGCGGATTTGCGGGAGCGGGCGAGCTGCTCGCGCAACTGGTCGAGGCTCGGCGGGGAGATCGGTGGCACGTCCGTACCCGTTGTCTCGGGGCCGGTCGTGACCGCGGCGAACGGCAGGGCTTTGTCCCGGGTCTTGCGCGCCGGGGTGGTTCCGTCGCCGTAGACGCCGACGGCGCGGGCGATCTCGGTGCGCAACGCGTCCGCGTGCGCGGTGCGTTCGTTCGCGATCGTGCTCAGCGCGGTCTGTCGCTGGGGGGTGAGCGCGATCGCCGCGGTCGCCGCCGCGGCGTCGGCGCGGGCCATGATCTCTTGCGCGGCAAGCGGATCGGGCTCGTGTACGGTTTCGTCCGCGCAGCCCACCGCGGCGCCGAGCGCGAGGGCGCCGACCGCTCCGCCGCCCGCGAGCCGCAATGCGGTGCGGCGGTCGACGAGTGGGACGCGGTGTGCGACGGTGTCCTGGGACGCGTGCCGGTCGACCCGGCTGCCGAAGGTGCGCCCGGCCGATGGCGGGGCGAGGAGGCGGAGAGGCACGGCACCATCGTGCCAGACCGGTCCGACCACTCCGCCCGATGGACGCTGCCGGACGAAGTCCGCCGTCCGACCGCGCCGAGCGCGGGCCGCGCGACCCGCCCTGCGCGCCGCGCACCCGGGACGCATCTCGCAGGCCGCTGGTCCTTTACACTCTCGTGGCGCGTTACGCTAGACCTTCGGTACAGAAAATTCCGACCGCGTCACAACTGAACCAGGAGCCGCCCCACATGCCGATGCCGACCGAGGAAAGGGTGAGCCAGCTCGTTGCTGAGCTCGTCGAACGCCGGGGATTCGACCTCGAGGGCGTCGAGATCTCGAGGGCAGGCAAGCACGCGGACGCGCAGGCCAAGGTCAAGGTCGTCGTCGACAGCGACGGTACCGCCGATCTCGACACCATCGCCACCCTGAGCTCGGAACTCTCGCTGCTGCTCGACGACGCGGGCGATTTCGGCGAGACGCCTTACCTGCTGGAAGTCTCGACCCCCGGCATCGACCGTCCGCTCACCGCCGACCGGCACTGGCGCCGCGCGCAGGGCCGCAAGGTGCGTGTCACCCTGAGACCGGGGGCCGAACCACCGGACCCGGGCGGCTCGGCGCGGTTCGAGGCGCGGGTCGGTGCGCTGGCGCAGGATTCGGTGGCGCTGGTGCTCGGCGGCAAACGCAACCCGCACCGGGTGCACGTGCCGCTGGCCGATATCGCCGAGGCCGTCGTCCAGGTCGAGTTCTCCGCTCCCGGTGAGCGAGAGCTGGAGCTGGCGGGTGGGGTGACGCCCGGTCGTCCGAGACCGGGGCACGAGGACGATGCTCTCGCGGTCGACGACGCCGCGGATGCCCGAGGAAACACCGATGCACTACCCGTAACAGCGTCCGATTCGACCGAAGGGATCGTGGAATGAACATCGAAATCGAAGCCCTGCGCGCGATCGTCGCCGACAAGGGGATCTCGATCGAGACGGTGATCTCCGCGATCGAGTCGGCGCTGCTGACCGCCTATCGACACACCGAGGGCCACCAGCCCAACGCGCGCATCGACATCAACCAGAAGACCGGCGTGGTGCGGGTGATGGCGCGCGAACTCGACGCCGACGGCAACGTCATCTCCGAATGGGACGACACCCCAGAGGGTTTCGGCCGGATCGCGGCGACCACCGCGCGCCAGGTCGTGCTGCAGCGGCTGCGCGACGCGGAGAACGAGAAGTCCTTCGGCGAGTTCTCCACCCACGAGGGCGACATCGTCGGCGGTGTGGTGCAGCGCGACGCGCGCGCCAACGCCCGCGGCACCGTGGTGGTGCGCATCGGCAGCGAACTGCACGGCGCCGAAGGCCTGATCCCGCCGGCCGAGCAGGTGCCGGGCGAGACATACGAGCACGGCGACCGCATCAAGTGCTACGTGGTCGGCGTCTCCCGCGGCCCGCGCGGCCCGCAGATCACCCTCTCGCGCACCCACCCGAACCTGGTGCGCAGACTCTTCGCACTGGAGGTCCCGGAGATCGCCGACGGCTCGGTCGAGATCGTCGCGGTGGCCCGCGAGGCCGGGCATCGCTCCAAGATCGCGGTGCGCTCCACCGTGCCGGGCGTCAACGCCAAGGGCGCCTGCATCGGTCCGATGGGCCAGCGCGTACGCAACGTGATGAGCGAGCTGGCGGGCGAGAAGATCGACATCATCGATTACGCCGAGGATCCGGCCGCCTTCGTCGGCAACGCGCTCTCGCCGTCGAAAGTGGTTTCCGTCACTATCGTCGACCCGGACGCGCGAGCGGCGCGCGTGGTGGTGCCCGACTTCCAGCTCTCGCTCGCGATCGGCAAAGAGGGGCAGAATGCCCGCTTGGCCGCGCGTTTGACCGGCTGGCGGATCGATATTCGCAGCGACGCGGCCCCGGACGTGGGCGGCGGCGTGCGGACGGAGGCGCATCGCAGTTGAGCGAAGCTCACATCGCGAACAGGGAATCCCGCCCCGGGGGTGACAGGTTGGTAACTTCCGCGGGGGAGGGGTTCGGCGTTCGGGGCCGGGCAGCGGTACAGTGGTCCAAGGTTCAGCACGAGCCTTCGGCTTCTTTGCCCGAACGCACCACCGATCGACTCCCCGCCTCCACGCGGCGGTCGGCGCCGGTGCGCACGTGCATCGGATGCCGGAAGCGCGAGTTGGCCGTCGATCTGTTGCGGATCGTGGCACAAGATCGGGAAACCGGCGACGGATCCCGTATCGTCGTACTCGTTCCCGATCCGCGGCGCAGACTTCCCGGGAGGGGTGCCTGGTTGCACCCCCTTTCGTCTTGTCTGAGCACCGCAGAACGGCGCCGAGCATTCGGCAGAGCACTACGAGTGTCCGGACATCTGGATATCTCAGCCCTGGAGCATTACCTCGAGAACAGGCACGAGCACTCATGAGCACACCGTGAAGTACCAACGATGAACGTCCATCGGAGATAACCCGAGGTCGTGCGGGCCGCCGTCCCCTGAAACGGTGGCACTGCTCGACCTCTCAGTGAGGAGAGCAGTGGCAGGCAAGGCCCGCGTGCACGAGTTGGCCAAAGAACTCGGTGTCACGAGCAAAGAACTACTCGCAACGCTCAAGGAGCAGGGCGAGTTCGTGAAGTCGGCGTCCTCGACGGTGGAAGCACCCGTCGCCCGTCGGCTGCGCGAGTCGCTGGCGGCGAAGTCCGCGCCGGCGGCAGACTCCAAGTCCGGGGCGCGCCCCGGGCCCGCTTCGTCGGCCCGTCCGGCCGCGAAGCCCGCCGCGGGCGGTCCGCGCCCCGGCCCACGTACCCAGGCTCCGGCACAGTCCGCCGCGCCGTCCCCGGCCGCGTCCGCGGCCCCGGCCGCCGCCGCGACTCCCACCCCGGCCGCCGCCCGTCCCGGCGATGGCGTTCGCCCCGGTCCGGCCGTGAAGCCGGGCCCCGCGACGCCCGCGCAGGACTCGGCGCCCGCCGCCAAGGCCGCGCCTGCTCCGTCCGGTCCGCGCCCGACCCCTGGTGGGCCGCGTCCGGGTCAGCAGCAGCGTCCCGGTGCGCCCGCGCAGGGTGGTCCGCGTCCCGGTGGGCCGAAGCCCGGTCCCAAGACGCCGCGCGTCGGTAACAACCCCTACTCGTCGACGCCCGCGCCCGAGCGTGAGCGCGCCCCGCGTCCGGCGCCCCAGGGCGGTCCGCGTCCGGGTCCGGCTCAGGGTGGCCCGCGTCCGGGTCCGGCCCAGGGCGGTCCGCGTCCGGGTCCGGCCCAGGGTGGCCCGCGTCCGGGTCCGGCCCAGGGCGGTCCTCGCCCGGGTCCCGGCCAGGCCGGTCCGCGTCCGGCCGCTGCCCAGGGTGGCGGCGCCCGTCCCGGCGGTCCGCGTCCGAGCCCCGGCTCGATGCCCCCGCGTCCGAATCCCGGTGCGATGCCGCAGCGTTCGGCCCGTCCGGGCCCCGGCGGCGCAGGTGCGGGTCGTCCCGGTCGTCCGGGTGGCGGCGCCGGTGGCGCCGGTCGTCCCGGCGGCGGTGGCGGCGGCTACCGCGGTGGTGGCGGCGGCACCGGTGCGCCCGGTGCCGGTGCGGGTGCTCCCGCGGCCGGTGGTTTCCGTGGTCGTCCCGGTGGCGGCGGCGGTCGTCCCGGCGGTCCCGGTGGCCGTGGCGGTGCGGCCGGTGCGTTCGGTCGCCCCGGTGGCGCCCCGCGTCGTGGTCGCAAGTCGAAGCGGGCGAAGCGCGCCGAGTACGAGAGCATGCAGGCACCCGCCGTCGGCGGCGTGCGGCTGCCGCGCGGCAACGGCGAGATCATCAGGCTCGCCCGCGGCGCGTCGCTGTCGGACTTCGCGGAGAAGATCGACGCGAACCCGGCCGCTCTGGTGCAGGCGCTGTTCAACCTCGGCGAGATGGTCACCGCGACCCAGTCGGTGAACGACGAGACCCTCGAGCTGCTCGGCAGCGAGATGAACTACGTCGTGCACGTGGTCAGCCCCGAGGACGAGGACCGCGAGCTGCTGGAGAGCTTCGACCTCACCTACGGCGAGGACGAGGGCGACGAGGAGGACCTCCAGGTCCGTCCGCCGGTCGTGACCGTCATGGGTCACGTCGACCACGGTAAGACCCGACTGCTGGACACGATCCGCAAGGCCAACGTCCGCGAGGGCGAGGCCGGTGGCATCACCCAGCACATCGGCGCCTACCAGGTGATGACCCACCTCGGCGACGACGACCGGCTGATCACCTTCATCGACACCCCGGGTCACGAGGCGTTCACCGCCATGCGTGCCCGCGGTGCGAAGGCCACCGACATCGCGATCCTGGTGGTCGCCGCCGACGACGGCGTCATGCCGCAGACGGTGGAGGCGATCAACCACGCGCAGGCGGCCGACGTGCCGATCGTCGTGGCGGTCAACAAGATCGACAAGGAAGGCGCGAACCCGGAGAAGATCCGGCAGCAGCTGACCGAGTACAACCTGGTGGCCGAGGAGTACGGCGGCGACACGATGTTCGTCGACATCTCCGCCAAGCAGGGCACCAACATCGACGCACTGCTCGAGGCCGTCCTGCTCACCGCGGACGCCGCCCTCGACCTGCGCGCCAACCCGGACATGGACGCCCAGGGTGTCGCCATCGAGGCGCACCTCGACCGCGGCCGTGGTCCGGTGGCGACCGTGCTCATCCAGCGCGGCACGTTGCGCGTCGGCGACTCGATCGTGGCGGGCGACGCCTACGGTCGCGTGCGCCGCATGGTCGACGAGCACGGTGACGACGTCGAGGCGGCGCTGCCGTCGCGGCCCGTCCAGGTCGTCGGTTTCACCTCGGTGCCCGGCGCCGGTGACAACCTGCTCGTCGTCGACGAGGACCGCATCGCTCGCCAGATCGCCGACCGCCGCAACGCGCGCAAGCGCAACGCGCTGGCCGCGCGCAGCCGCAAGCGGATCAGCCTGGAAGATCTGGATGCCGCGCTGAAGGAGACTTCGGAGCTGAACCTGATCCTCAAGGGCGACAACTCCGGTACCGTCGAGGCCCTCGAAGAGGCCCTCATGGGTATCGAGGTCGGCGACGAGGTGCGCCTGCGGGTCATCGACCGCGGTGTCGGTGGCGTCACCGAGACCAACGTCAACCTGGCCTCGGCGTCGAACGCGATCATCATCGGGTTCAACGTGCGCGCCGAGGGCAAGGCGACCGAGCTGGCCAACCGCGAGGGCGTCGACATCCGGTACTACTCGGTGATCTACCAGGCCATCGACGAGATCGAGAAGGCCCTCAAGGGCATGCTCAAGCCGATCTACGAAGAGGTCGAGCTGGGTCGCGCCGAGATCAGGGCCATCTTCCGCTCGTCGAAGGTCGGCAACATCGCGGGCTGCATGGTCACCTCCGGGTCCGTCAAGCGCAACGCCAAGGCGCGTCTGCTGCGCGACAACGTGGTGATCGCCGAGACCGTCACCATCTCCTCGCTGAAGCGGGAGAAGGACGACGCGACCGAGGTCCGCGAGGGCTTCGAGTGCGGTATGACGCTGACCTACTCCGATATCAAGGAGGGCGACGTCATCGAGGCGTACGAGCTGCGCGAGAAGCCGCGCGACTGACCGATCCGAGTATTCGAACACCGCACCAGCGTCCGAGACCCCGCCCCTGCGGCGGGGTGCCGGGCGCGAGGTGCGGTGTTCGGTTCGGCCTAGAACACTGAAAGGTGTGTGGGTGTACCTAGGTGCACTGGAGTTCGACATCCTGCTCGGCGACGTGCATTCGCTGAAGGAGAAGCGGTCGGTCATCCGGCCGGTGCTCGCCGAGCTGCAACGCTTCGGTGTGAGCGCGGCCGAGGGCGGGGAACACGATCGGTACCGGCGCTCGTTGCTGGGAGTGGCCATGGTCAGTGCCGGCATGGATCACCTGACCGAAGTGCTCGACAAATGTGAGAGGCACGTCGCGGCGCGCCCGGAGTTACAGTTGCTGGCAGTACGCCGCCGGATCTTCGGGCCCGAAGACTGAGCCCCGCGACGCCAACCGAATACAGACAACAGTGAGGAGGAGACGGCCATGGTGGATCAAGCCAGGGCACGCCGACTCGCGAAGCGGATTTCCTCGATCGTCGCCACCGCGATCGAATACGAGGTGAAGGATCCGCGGCTGCGTTTCGTGACGATCACCGACGCGAAGGTCACCGGTGATCTGCGCGAGGCCACGGTGTACTACACGGTGATGGGTGAAACCCTCGACGCCGAACCGGATTACGCGGCCGCGTCCGCCGGTCTGGAGAAGGCCAAGGGTGTGCTGCGTTCCAAGGTGGGTGCGGGGACCGGGGTGAAATTCACGCCGACGCTGGCGTTCGTGCTGGACAAGGTGCCCGACGCCGCGCGCGAGATGGAGGAGCTGCTGGCCCGCGCCAGGGCCGCCGACGACGCGGTGGCCAGGACGGCCGCCAACGCCAGGCACGCAGGCGACGCCGATCCGTACAAGGTCGAGCGCGACAGCGCCGAGTGACGCGCGGCGCGGATGACGACGAGCGGTAACGAGGCCGAGCTCGACGCGGCCGTCGCGGCGCTGAACGCCGCGGGATCGGTCACCATCCTGTGCCACGTGCAACCCGATGCCGACACCATCGGCAGCGGTCTGGCGCTGGCGCTCGTGCTGCATCGGCGCGGCATCCCGGTGTGGGTGTCGTTCGCCGAGCCCGCCGAACTGCCCGCTTCCATGCGCTCACTGCCCGGGATAGCGCATCTGGCGCGCCCCGCGGAGGTGCCGCTCGAGGTGGACCTGCTCGTCGCGGTGGACTGCGGCAGCGCGGGGCGGCTCGGCGCGCTGGCCGACCGGCTGTCCGGCGCGGCGACGACGCTGGTGCTGGACCATCACCGCTCGAACACTCGCTTCGGCGCGATCAATGTGGTGGATTCGAGCGCGGAATCGACGACCAGCCTGATCGCCCGGTTGCTCGACGCCTGGGGCGTACCGATCGATGCCGAGGTGGCGCACTGCCTGTACGCGGGTCTCGTCACCGACACCGGCTCGTTCCGCTGGGTGCGGCCCGGAACTCACCAGCTGGCCGAACGGTTGCTGGCCACCGGGATCGACGGCGCCGAGATCGCGCGCACGCTGATGGACACCCATCCGTTCGACTGGCTGCCGATGCTGTCACGGGTGCTGGGCACGGCCAGGCTGGAGCCCGGTGCGCGTGGCGGCACCGGATTGGCGTACGCGTTCGTGCGCCGCGACGACGTCACCGGCGTGCGGTCGGAGGAGGTCGAGAGCGTCATCGATATCGTCCGCACCACGGCCGAAGCCGGGGTCGCCGCGGTGTTCAAGGAGTCGCGCACCGTGGACGGCCGCTGGACCGTGTCGCTGCGGTCGCGCGATTCCGGGCCCGGCGCGCAGGACGGAGTGGATGTCGCGGAGGTGGCGACCGCGCTCGGTGGCGGCGGGCACCGCTACGCGGCCGGGTATACCACCGACGGCCGCCCGGAGGACGTGGTGCGGGCCTTGCTCGCCGCACTCGGATAGCGGGATGAGCAGGCAGGATATCGAGGGCGTCCGCGCCGAGAGCGATGCAGATCCCACCGAGGCCGGGCCGCGGCGCGTTCTCGGGCTCGCGCTGCCCACGCTGGGCGTCCTGATCGCCGAACCGATCTACCTGCTGTTCGATCTCGCGGTCGTCGGCAGGCTCGGCGCGCTGGCGCTGGCCGGGCTGGCCGTCGGGGGATTGATTCTCGCGCAGGTGAGTACCCAGCTGACCTTCCTGTCCTACGGAACGACCGCGCGGGCCGCGCGCAGGCACGGCGCGGGCGACGAACGAGGCGCGGTGGCCGAGGGCGTACAAGCCACTTGGCTCGCGGTGCTGGTCGGCCTGCTGATCCTGATCACGGTGCAGGCGTTCGCCGTTCCGCTGACCAGCGCGATCGCCGGCGGCGGGGACATCGCCGCCGAGGCGCTGCCGTGGGTGCGGATCGCGCTGTTCGGCGTGCCGCTCATTCTGATCGCGATGGCGGGCAACGGGTGGTTTCGCGGTGTGCAGGAGACCCGCCGTCCGCTGCTGTATGTGGTTGCGGGCCTCGGCCTTTCGGCCGTGCTGTGCCCGGTTCTGGTACACGGCTTGCTCGGCGCGCCCACGCTCGGGTTGCCCGGCTCGGCGGTGGCGAACGTCGCGGGGCAGACGGTGACGGCCGCGCTGTTCCTGAGGGCATTGGTGCGCGAACGGGTTTCGCTGGTTCCGCACTGGGCGGTGATGCGTGCCCAACTGGTGCTCGGTCGCGATCTGATCATGCGCAGCTTGGCCTTCCAGGCCTGTTTCGTGTCGGCGGCGGCCGTGGCGTCGCGGTTCGGTGCGGCGTCCGTCGCGGCGCATCAGCTGGTCCTCCAACTGTGGAACTTCCTTGCGCTGACGCTGGATTCGCTGGCCATCGCCGCGCAGACTCTGGTGGGGGCGGCGCTCGGTAGTGGGAACGCCGTGGGCGCGCGGCGGCTCGCGTGGCGCGTCACGCGGTGGTCGGAGGTCTTCGCGCTCGCGTTGGCCGGTGCGTTCGCCGCGGGGTACGCGGTCGTCCCGCCGCTGTTCACCGACGATCCCGCCGTGCTGGATCGCACCCACGTGGTGTGGTGGTTCTTCGTGGGCATCATCCCGGTCGCCGGTGTGGTGTTCGCGCTCGACGGCGTGCTGCTCGGCGCGGGTGACGCCGCGTTCCTGCGGACCGCGACGCTCGGCGCCGCGCTGGTCGGCTTCTTGCCCGCCATCTGGCTCTCGCTCGTCCTCGACTGGGGCATCGCGGGCATCTGGTCCGGTCTGGTCGCCTTCATGGTGCTGCGGCTCGCGGCGGTGGTCTGGCGGACGCTGACGGGTCGCTGGGCGCAGGTGGGCGCGGAGATCCCGCGCGGCCGCGCCTGACCGACCGGTACGATATTTCGAAAACGATATTCATTCCTGGCAAGATGGGGGAATGCTCGAGCACCTGCCAGCGCACCGCACGCGAATCCGGGTGTCGTCGACCTACGTACTCGCCGGATTGCTGGTGGCGGGAATCGTCTGGCAGGCTCAGCTGGCCTCGGCCATCGACGCGCGACTGCGGCTCCAGACCGCGCTGACGATGTTCGTCGGAGTCTTCGTCCAGGCCATTCCCTTTCTCGTGCTCGGTGTGGTGGTCAGCGGCGCCATCGCCGCGTTCGTCTCGCCCGCGCTGCTGCGGAAGGTGTTGCCGCGCAACGAGACAGCGGCGATCGGCGTCGGCGGGCTCGCGGGCGTCGCGCTGCCCGGTTGCGAGTGCGGCGTCGTCCCGGTGGCGCGCAGGCTGATCGATCAGGGCGCGCCGAGTTCGGTGGCGCTGGCCTTTCTGCTGTCGGCGCCCGCGATCAACCCGGTCGTGTTGATCGCCACCGCTGTCGCGTTTCCCGGCGAACCGGGAATGGTGGCGGCGCGATTCGCCGGCTCGCTGGCCACCGCCCTCGTCATGGGGTTGCTGTGGTCGCGGTTCGGCAGCCCCGCCTGGATGCTGCCGCGCGGCGGACCGGACCACTGCGTGACCGGCCGCACCCGAATCGAGGTCTTCGCCGAGGCGGCGCGTCACGACCTGCTCCAGGCCGGAGCGTTCCTGGTGCTGGGCGCGGCGACCGCGGCGGCGCTGCACGTGCTGGTTCCGCCGCGGTGGTTCGAGCAGCTGGCCACCCAGATGCTGCTGGCCATCGTGGTGCTCGCAGTGCTGGCGGTGGTGCTCGCGCTGTGCTCGGAGGCCGACGCGTTCGTCGCGGCGAGCATGTCGACACTGCCATTGTTGCCGCGGTTGGTGTTCCTGGTCGTCGGGCCCGCCGTGGACGTCAAGCTGTTCGCGATGCAGGCGGGGGCGTTCGGGCGGCGGTTCGCGCTGTGGTTCGCGCCGTCGACCTTCGCGGTCGCGATCGTCTGCGCGACGGTGGCGGGTTACGTCTTCCTCGGGGGTGCGCGATGAGGCGGGAAACGCAGAACCTGCTGTTGCTGCTGATCGGAATCGCGGTGCTGCGCACCACCTTCGACGGCACCTACCTGCGCTACGTCAAGCCGGGACTCTTCCCGTTCCTGCTGATCAGCGGGATCGGCATCGTCGCGCTTGGCACCGCGGCCGTCATCGGTGACCTGTACCGCGGGCGCGCGGCGCACGAGCACGGACACGGGCGCGTGCAGTGGCTGCTGCTCGCGCCGGTCGCCACCCTGCTGCTCGTCGCCCCGCCCGCGCTCGGGGCCGGAGCCGCCGTGACGAGTTCGGCGATCCGTCCGCCGGATCCGGTTGTGGCGCAACCGGAATTGATCGCCTACCCGCCGCTGCCAGACGAACCCGCGCCCTTCGTCTCGATCACCGAGGTGGTGAACCGCGCGACGCTCGACTCCACCCGGTCGCTGGACGGCCGGGAGATCACCGTCAGCGGTTTCGTGCTGCGCCGCATGCGCGGCTACGGCATCGACCTGGCCCGGGTGGTGATCACCTGCTGTGTGGCCGACGCCCGCTACATCCGGCTGCACCTGTCCGGCATCGAGGAGCCGCTCGACGAGGACACTTGGCTCGAGGTGCGCGGCGTCGTGGAACCGGACAGCGCGCGCCGCGACCGCGATTCGACGCCGACGCTCGTCGTCCGCGAGTACCACCGCGTCGAGCGGCCCGACCACTCCTACGAGCGCGGCCGCTGACCTGGGTCACGCGGGTTCTTGCACCGCCCGGTAGCGGCGCACGACGACGCCCGCGGGACGGACCGACCGGCCCGCCACGGTGAGCCCGGGATGCACGAGTCCGTCGACGGTGCGGTCGGCGTCCGGGTCGGCGGTGGCGGTGACGTCGGCGGCCTCCATGGTGAGCGAGTCGAAGGGGTCGTCGGGTCGCGGCGTGACGATCGTCGCTCCGCGACCGGTGAGCAGCCGTTCGACGCGCGCGCCGATGGCCTCGAACGCCGCCCGCTCCCTGGGCGATTCGGCGGTGGCCGCGCAGGCGGCGGTGTCGTTGTGCAGGGCGAACAGCTCGACGACCAGCGGCAGATCGGCGCCGGCGCGGTCCTGGCGGGCGCGGGCCTTGGCCTCGTCGGCGAGGCGCTCGATGGTGGCGGCCTGGCGGGCGACGACCCGGGACAGGTCTTCGACGCGTTCGACGAGTTGGGCGAGCGATTCCGCGACTGGTTCCGTCATGTTCGCACCATAGCCGGGACACGAGTCGATTGTTCTGGGCGTCAGCCGGATTCGCCCATCGGTCGCTGCGCCACTGTCGGCGGTGGCTGCTACCATCGCCTGCCATGGGGGTCTACGGCATCGACCTGGGCACAACGAACTCGGCGATCGCGCGGATCGACGCCGACGGTCGGCCCGAAGTAATGATCGGCATGAACGGGGAACCGACGGTTCCCTCGGTCGTGCTGTTCGCGTCCGCGTTCGATCATCTGGTGGGCGAAGGCGCCCGACGGCAGGCCCGGCTGGATCCTGAGCACGTGTGCTCGCTGGTGAAGCGCCGGATGGGCGACGCGGAGTGGCGTTTCGCCGCGCACGGCGAGACCTGGTCCGCGCCGGCCGTTTCGGCGCTGATCCTCAAGAGTCTGGCCGCCGACGCGGAATTCGGCGGTGGTGAGCCGGTACGCAGGGCCGTGATCACGGTGCCCGCGTATTTCGGCGACGAGGAACGGCGCGCCACCATTCAGGCGGGCACCTACGCGGGCTTCGACGTAGCGGGCGTGCTCTCCGAGCCGATCGCCGCGGCGTTCTCCTACGGGTTCGGCAGGCTCGACGGCGGCGTGGACATCGGCAAATCGGGTGCGCGCGAGACCGTGCTCGTCTACGACCTCGGCGGCGGCACTTTCGACGCCACCGTCATCGAGCTGGCCGATCGCCGCATCTCCGTGCTTGCGGTGGAAGGCGATCATCAGCTCGGCGGCGCGGACTGGGACGAGCGGATCGCCCTGTATCTGTCGCAGCAGTTCTGCGCGGCCAATCCCGACGCCGAAGACCCGCTGGACGATTCGGCGGGTTCGCAGACGCTGGTGCTGGCCGCCGAGCGCGCCAAGCGCGAACTCAGCGTCCAGGAGAGCACCGAGGTCGTCGTCGCGCACGACGGCGCCCGCGCCGTCATCACGCTGACCAGGAACGAGCTCGAGTCGATGACGGCCTCGCTGATGCGCCGCACGCTCGATCTCACCAGGGACTGTCTGGCCGCGGCGGGCAAGCGCGGTGTGGCGTCGGTCGACCGGCTGCTGCTGGTCGGCGGCTCTTCCCGGATGCCGATGGTCGCTCGCGAGCTGGAGAAGGAACTCGGCCTGATCGGCGAGTTGCGCGATCCCGATCTGTCGGTGGCGCGCGGCGCGGCGCTCTACGGCGAGAAGCTCGAGATGGAGCGGTTGATCGTCGCCGATCTCGTGACCCGCGGTCGGCTGCGCGACGGGTCGAGCCTGAACGAGGCGGCGCCCGCGGATCTGGAGCAGTCGATCGCGCGGGTCGCGGAATCGTTCGGCCAGCCGGTGAGTCTGGTGCGCCGGATGCTGGAGATCCAGGTCGACACGGTGGTCTCGCGCGGATTCGGTGTGCTCGCGCTGGATTCGCACTACGGGCTGGCGGCCGCCTGGCTGGTGCAGCGCAACCAGACCTTGCCGGTGCGGGTGCGTCGGTCGTTCGGCACGGTGCGCGAGGACCAGGATCAGATCGAGCTGACCATCGTGGAGCAGCAGGGGCAGGCCGCCTCGATGCGTCCCGAGGACACCAAAGTGCTTGTGGAGGGCCGGATTCGCGGCATTCCCCCGGGTTATCCGGCGGGCAGCGAGGTCCGCGTCACCTTCGAGATGGGATTCGACGGCGTACTGCACGTGACCGCGCACCACGTCGACGCCGACATGCCGCTGACGTTGTCGGCGCAGACTGGAGCCACCCTGTCCCAGGCCGATGTCGCGCGTGAGCTCGACCAGGTGCAGCGCTCCCGCCGCCGCGACAGCTGAGCCGCCATGCACGCTTTCGACCCCAACGATTACCGCAAGCGGGTGCTCGCCGCGGTCGAGCGCCGCGGCGGCATCGACCAGTCGGACCCGTTCGAGCTCTACGACATTCCGCTCGACGAGGCCGAGACGCTCAGCGACGCCGAGGTTTCCGCTCGGGTGAGCGAGGTGTGGGGCTTCTGGCAGCGCCAGCGTGATCATCCGAAGTACCGCGTGCTGGTCGGGTTGCTGGTGGAGAACCACGATCAACTGTCCTATCTGCTGCTCGACGCGTCAGCGCGGCGGGCCGAAGCGATCCGGATCCGGCACGAGCGCGAACAGCGCGACGCCGAACGCTACGAGATGCTGGACACCGCGATCTCCCGGCTGGTGCAGCGCCACGGCGGGGTGCCCGCCGCGAAAGTGCCCGGGCTGGAGGAGATCGGTGCGATGGGCGGGCTGTCCGCCACCGAGGTCGCCGCCCGTTTGCGCCGTCACCGCATCATCCAGGACGCGCCACAGTCCACCGCGCCCGCGGTCACCAGCACGCTCACCGACCAACGGCGCCAACAGATTCGCGGGCTGCTCGCCGAATGGGGGCGGCTGGTGGACGGTCCGCCCGCGCCGACGCTGCTCGGGCTGCTCGGGCTGGATCCCAGCCGCGCCACCCACACCGGCGAGATCCGGTTGCGCGCCGACGCGTTGCGCGCCCGGTCGCGCGAGCTGCCGCCGGGGCGGATGCGTGTCGTGCTCGACGAACTGCTCATCCACGTGCAGGACCTGTTGGAGCCCGGTGGGTCCGTGGTGGCCGAGTACGTCGCCTCGATCGTCGAGGACGTCACCGCGGAGCTGCGGCCCAAGGTGCGGGCCGCCGTGCTGGTCGAGGACGAGCTGGTGGGGGAGGACTACGAGTTCCTGCTCGACGAGGCGATCGCGCTCGGCATGGACCCGCACGCCGCGGGACGGCTGCTCGAAGATCTGGCCGTCGAATTGGGTTCGCGCGCTGTCGGATCCGCGCGGCCGACGCCCGCGCCTTTTCCTTCGAGCACGGGCCGGGCCGCGACACCCGCCGCACCCGCTCCGCCGCGGCGGCAGTGGGAGGAGCCGCTCAAGGCCGCGCGGGCGGCGCTGCGCGGCGGCCGCCCCCAGGAGGCCGCGCGCCACATCGCCGAGGCGAGGGGCCTCGATCCGCACAACGAGGGCACCACACCGATCCGCTCGGTGTCCGACGACGTGGAACGAGTGCTCGCCGACGCGGCCCGGCACTGGCGCGTCGCCCTCGCGGCCCGAGCGGCCGCACGTTACGTGGAGGCGCTCGAACACCTCCGCCAGCTGCGACGCGTCGCCGCCGACGTGCCGCCGCCCACCGGCTCCATCGCGGGCTTGGACGAACTGCTCGCCGAGGCGGAACGCGCCGTCGCCGAAGCCGACCGCTTGGTCGCCGCCGCGGCCGCGGGACCGTCCGCCGAACGCTCCCGCACACTGCGCGCCGCCCAAGCCGCCTGCGTCGACCACCCCGGCGCGAGCGAGGCGCTGGCCGCCACCCCCGTCCCCGCCCCCGGCCGCGTGACGGCCACCCGCATGGCGAACGGCTCCGTGCAGGTGGTCTGGTCGCCCGCCCCGGCCGACGATGTGGCCTACCGCGTCACCCGCCTCCAGCCGGACGGCTCCTGGCGCGTGGTCGGCCGCACCCGAGGCACCGAACTCGAAGACGGAGGCGCTCCGCCCGGCGAAGTGCCGGTGTACGCCGTCGCCGCCGCTACGTCGGGGAGTTACTCCGAAGCCATACGCTCGGACGCCGCACCCGAGCCGCGGCGATCGCCGACCGCCTCGATGGACTTGCCCGGCCGAGCCGCTCAACCGCTTCCGGCGGCTGAGCCCGCCTCGGCGGACCGTTCGGCCGGCTCAGCCGATTCCGCATCCGCCATGCCGCCGGGTCCGGTCGTCCAACCGGCCGCAGCCGGCCAGTCCGCGCCGGTGGACAGTCACGACGAGGCCACGGTTCCGGCGGCTCCTCCTGGGACGACGATGCCGCAGGGTTCGGTGGTTCGACCGGTATCGGCGAGCGGGCCTGCCCCAGCGGATGAGTCCGGCCAGGCCGCCCATGCGGTTCCGGCGGCTCGGTCCGGCTCTATCGATCGGCATGCGAGGAACGATTCCGGCCCGGAGGTGCTGCCCGATTCGTCAGGCCCGTCTCGACAGGCCGTGCCGCACGACGCGGTCGATCGGTCCGGCTCGGTGACAGAACAGGAAGCAGCGGTTCGGCAGGATGCGGACGGTCTACCCGGCTCGGTGGTCGAGCCGGGTGCGGTAGCCGACTCTGGCAGCGTTCCCCGGCCGGGTTCGACTGCCCAGCGGGAACCGTCGCCGGATTCCGCTGCGCCCAGTGGCGCCCAGTCGGGGAGCTTCGGCGGGGTACCCGGCGAGTCGGCCGGGTTCCGGGCGGGGGCTGCGACCGGTTCCGGTGTCGACCCCACCGCGGCTGTCGTGCCGGACGATCCGATGCCGAGCGGCATCCCGGTGGTCACGGATCTGGGGGAGCGGGCGGGTCTGTTGACCTTCATGTGGCCCACCGGAGTTACCGAAGTGATGGTGGTGGCGCGCCCCGACCGCGCTCCTGTCGCACCGGACGAGCCGGAAGCACGCGCATGGAAGGTCACCAACATGCGGTACGAGATCGACGGTGGCGTCCGGGTCCCGCCGGACCTCCCGCGCCCCTGCCACATCGCCGTGGCATCGTGCCGCCGCGAACCCAACGGCAAACTCACCGTGGCGGCGGGCTTCGCGCCGGGCGCGCGGATCCACTGGACGCACGCGTAGCCCATTCATCGGCCCGTCGCCGCGGCGATGTCGGCACCTGATGCTCTGATAGGACAGCGTCAGCACGAGGTCGGCAGGCCGCCGAGTGGTCCGGCGCTGCTGGCGGTGCGCGTGGCGGCCGGTTCGCGTTCGCCGGAGTGCCTTGTCACCCGGATCTATTGGACGCCCGCGTCGCGGTCTGTCGGCTCCTCGCCGGAGCGATGTCGGGTCGCCACGAATCGGCCGCTGATCGGCCTGGCTGTCGAGGGAGCCGTGAGCGCAGCGGCAGGTTCACCGTGGCGTCGTGCCGCCGTAAGCCCAGCGGCAAGCTCGCCGTGGTGGCGGGCTTCGCCGGGCGCTCGGATTCGTTGGACGCACGCGTAGGCCATTCGTCGCCGCCGCTCGATCGGCACCCCTGATGCTCTGCTTCGGACAGCGGTCGGCGGGTGACTGCCGCTCGGCGGGTACTCGCGCGTGGAAGCGCTCCGCGTACACACCGGAGACGTGCACGGCACGGCATCGCGGCCCCCGGCGGAATGCCGCTGGTGTCCGTCGCGTTCCGATCGGGGATGAATCGTGTTGGCGGAGGCGGGCGGCGGGTTGTTGCCTCGGATGTGACAAGGTGGGTGTGGTGATACCCAAGTTGATGGCGGTGAGCGACGTACACGTCGGGCATCAGGGGAATCGGCCGATCGTGGAGCAGATCCAGCCGGACTCGCCGGAGGACTGGCTGATCGTCGCCGGTGACGTGGGGGAGAAGACCGACGACATCCGGTGGGCGCTGGAACTGCTGCGCCAGCGGTTCGCCAAGGTGATCTGGGTGCCCGGCAACCACGAGCTGTGGACCACGGCGAAGGATCCCGTGCAGATGCACGGCGTCGCGCGCTACGAGTACCTGGTGTCGATCTGCCGCGACCTGGACGTCGTCACGCCCGAGGATCCGTTCCCGGTGTGGCGCGGCGCGGGCGCCGAGGCACACGGCGGCGCGGTGACGCTGGCCCCGATGTTCCTGCTCTACGACTACTCGTTCCTCCCCGAGGGCGCGACGACCAAGGCCGAGGGCCTGGCCATCGCCCGCGAGCGCAACGTGGTCGCCACCGACGAGTTCCTGCTGTCCTCGGAGCCTTATCTGACCAGGGACGCCTGGTGTCACGCCCGGGTGCAGGTCACCAAGCGCAAGCTGGACGCCCTCCCGCCGGAGACGCCGCTGGTGCTGATCAACCACTTCCCGCTGGTCCGCCAGCCCACCGACGTCCTGTTCTACCCGGAGTTCGCGCTGTGGTGCGGCACCGACCTGACCGCCGACTGGCACACCAGCTACAACGTGGTGTGCTCGGTGTACGGGCACCTGCACATTCCGCGCACCTCCTATTACGACGGCGTCCGCTTCGAAGAGGTCTCGCTCGGCTACCCGCGCGAATGGCAGCGCCGCGGCCTGCCCGACAAGCTGCTGCGCCAGATCCTGCCCGCACCGGAGTATCCGCCGGGCACGCTGAACAAGTGGGGCGGGCACTTCAAGGTCACCCCCGAGATGGAGGCGGCCGCCGCCGAGATGCGCAGCCGCGCCCAGCGCAGGCGCGGCGTCTGATCCGGCCGCGGCGGTCGCGGAGGTCCGACTCGACTAGGCTCGGAGCCGATGATCGAGAACATTCTGCCCAATGGCGTCGCCTCGGCCGAGCTGTTGGCGTACCCGGAGGATCTGAAGCCGCATCCGGCCGAGGAGCATCTCATCGCGCAGTCGGTGGAGAAGCGGCGTCGCGATTTCATCGGCGCCCGCCACTGCGCGCGGCTGTGCTTGGAGGAGCTCGGTGAGCCGCCGGTCGCCATCGGCAAGGGCGAGCGCGGTATGCCGGTGTTCCCGCGCGGCATCACGGGCAGCCTCACACACTGCGACGGCTATCGCGCCGCGGCGCTGGCGCACAAGATGCGCTTCCGCTCGATCGGCATCGACGCCGAGCCGCACGGCGCGCTGCCGGACGGCGTGCTCGAGTCGGTGAGCCTGCCCGCCGAGCGAGACTGGTTGCGCGACACCGGTTCTCGTCTGCACCTGGATCGGCTGCTGTTCTGCGCCAAGGAGGCCACCTACAAGGCGTGGTTCCCGCTGACCACCCGCTGGCTCGGCTTCGAGGAGGCGCACATCACCTTCACCGTCGAGGAGAACGCCGACGGCACCGGTTCGGGCACCTTCCACAGCCGGCTGCTGGTGCCGGGCCAGACCAACGACGGCGGGCTGCCGCTCACCTCGTTCGACGGACGCTGGCTGATCGCCGACGGGCTGATCCTGACCGCGATCGCGCACGGCTGATGACCGAACCGACCACCCACGCGCAGCGCCCCGACGTGCTCGGCGGCCTGCTGATCGTCGACAAGGACGGCGGCTGGACCAGTCACGACGTGGTGGCCAAGTGCCGGAAGCTGTTGCGCACCAAGAAGGTCGGGCACGCGGGCACGCTCGACCCGATGGCGACCGGCGTGCTGGTGCTCGGCGTCGAACGGGCCACCAAGCTGCTCGGCCTGCTGACGCTCACCACGAAGGCCTACACCGCCACCATCCGGCTCGGCCAGTCCACCACCACCGACGACGCCGAGGGCGAGACCCTGGCGACCGTCCCCGCGCTACACCTCACCGACGCCGACATCGCCGCCCGAATCGCGGAACTGACCGGTGACATCGAACAGGTGCCCGCCACCGTGAGCGCCATCAAGGTGAACGGCGAACGCGCCTACGCCCGCCACCGCGCGGGCGAGGAAGTGCGCCTCACCGCCCGCCCGGTGACCGTGTCGCGCTTCGATGTGCTCGCCCGGCACGATGTTTCGGACGGCTTCGTCGATCTCGACGTCGTGGTGGAGTGTTCCTCCGGCACCTACGTACGGGCGCTGGCCCGCGATCTCGGGGCGGCGCTGGGCGTCGGCGGTCACCTGACCGCGTTGCGCCGCACCAGGGTCGGCCCCTTCACGCTGGAACACGCGAGAACGCTGGATCAGCTCGCCGAGGACTCCACGCTGAATCTCGGTATCGATGAGGCGGTCCGAATCGCTTTCCCGCACCGGACGATCGACGACCGCGAAGCCGAATCCCTGCGCGACGGACGGTGGTTGGATCCGATCGGTATCGCGGGCGTGCACGCCGCGCTGACCGCCGACGGCACCGCCATCGCGCTGCTCGAGGAGAAGGGCAAGCGCTCCTCTCCGGTCTTCGTCATCCGCCCGCGCGGACTCGTGGACTGACGCTCCGACCGTCGACGCTCGACGGGCGGGCCATGCAGCTCGCCCGGTTTCCGGTCGTTGACGCAAGACCGCCCTGGCTCTACTATCGCTTGTAGTAGATGTGCGCAAGCGGGTTCCCTCGGGTGAAGGCCCTTGTGCGGCAAGAGGTTATGTCCTGTCGAGGGGGAAGCCATGGCGAAACTGCTGAGGATTCTGGCGATGACGATGGGCGTCGCGTGCGTCGCGATCGGCTTCCTGCATATGGCGCTCGGCATCGACTCGGTGCCCGACATGGGCTCCTCCGGCGTCACCGCCGACAGCCAGAGCCGCTTCTTCGGCGCCATCTTCGTCGGGTACGGCGTGGCGTGGATCTGGGCCGCGCGCCGCACGCCGATTCCGGCGCCTGCGGTGCGCTGGCTGGCGGGCATCTTCCTGCTCGGCGCGGTCGGGCGGGTGTTGTCTGTCGCCGTGTACGGGTGGCCGCACTGGTTCCAGATCGTGCTCACCGTCATCGAATTCGTCCTCCCGCCGGTGTATTTCTGGCTGGCCGATGCCGACGAGAAGCGGGTCGCGGGCGAGCGGATCGCCGTGCCCTAGCGGCGAGAGCGGATGCGGACGTACGCCCACGCCCACAACGGAACCGTACAGTGGTCGTGGGTTCGCCGTCCGAAATCGCAGGCGGCTCTGGGAGGCACTGGCATGAGTGAACAATCGGTCGACACGTTCGAGCTGTGGGACCGCGACGGTGACGGACTCGTCTCCGTCCAGGATATCGCCGACGGAATCCACGCGCTCGGGCTGGAAGTCGACACCGACGCGATCGAGCGCCTCGTCGCCGCGGCGGACACCAACGGCGACTTCCTCGTCTCCAAGGCCGAATTCGACGCGGCACTGGTGACCGGACGCCTCGAGGTGACCGACGCCGAAGCCGCATTCCGCGTCTTCGACACCAACGGCGACGGGCGGATCTCGGTCGAGGAAATCGAATCCCTCATCCGCCACGTCGGCACCGGGCTCATCGACGTCTCCGCGGCCGACCTGCTCGCCGCCGCCGACCGAGACGCGGACGGCTATCTCTCTCCGGCCGAATTCCGGGCTCTGCTGGACGAGCTCGCGCGCTGAGCCCGGCGCGGATCGATCAACCGCCGAGCAGTGCCCGGGCCAGTCCCGCCGCCTCGGCCGCCAGCCCCGGTGGATTCGTGGCGATGAACATCGAGTCGGCCGCGAGATTGCCGAGTACGTGCCAGCTCGGATCCGGTGTGCCGCCGACCATCAGGCGACGGGAACCGGGTTCGGCGCGCAGACCGCCCGCCGGATGCGTTTCGGCCGCGCCCGTCGCGAGCAACGCGCTGATCAGCGATTGGGTTTCCCTAGGTGTCGTGTAGGCGGGCGGGTTGACCGCGTTGAACACGGTGTCCGCAGTCCAGCTTCGCCCGTCGCGCACGGTGAAACCGCCGCCGGAGTTCGCCTCGATCTTGGTGACGCCCGCGCACAACCGCAGTTGACCGGAATCCAGCAGGCGCAGCACGATACGGGCGTTGTGCGGGACCATCGGCGAGCTCAGGCTGTTGATCGTGCGGAAATGGCTGGCGCGCAGCATCTCTCGATCACGCTCCGCCAGCAGCGGCCAGGCGGTCGGTCCCACGGTGCGGATGACCATGGCCAGTAGACGTCGCCCGAGGTGCGGTGCGTCGACGGCGTCCAGTTGGCGGCGCAGCCCTACGATCGGATCCTCGTCGCCGGTGATCTCGGCGGCCAGGGTGTCGAAATCCTGTCCCAGCGAGCGAAGTTCGTCCCGCATGAGCGAAACCAGCTGGGCGAAGCGGAGTTCGCCGTGTCTCGCCTGCTCGCGCACCGCCGCGGGTGTCAGGTGCACCGGGTCCAGCCGGACCGGGCGCTGTTGAACGAACGGGAGACGACCGCTGCGCGAAAGCAGACTGATCGGTCCGGTATGCCCGTTGGCGGCCAGGGCGACGGCGATGTCCACGGCGGTCAGTCCGCTACCGATCACGGCGACGTGCCGGTCTGCGGGAAGTTCGGCCAATGTGCTGGCGAGCGGGTAGGGCTCGTTCACGTAACCGGGCGCGCCGGTGAGCCCGTAGTGGTCACGCGGACCTCCGCCGCCGACCGCCAGGACAGCACGGTCCACCGGGACGCGGTCGCCGCCCGCGGTGTGCAGCACGGCGCGTTCGGCACGGGAGAATCCGGTGACGGCCGATCGCACGACACGAACCGGGCAGCCCGCCCGGCCGAGGAGTTCGATTGCCTCGCGAGCGGTGTCTTCGAGGTACTCGCCGTAGACCGCGCGGGGGACGAGCGGCTGACCCAGCCCTTCGTCGAGGTAGCCCGCCACATCGCGCCCCGCCAGCCAGCGCTGGTAGTGCCCAGGATCGCCCGCCCGCGCCGACATGATCGGCGGCGGCGCGTTCACGCGAACCGCGTCGAGATCCGGCTGGTACGGCCGACCCCGCCACGGCGCGGGCGCGCTGTCGAACACGGTGATACCACTGGGTTTGTCGTCGGCGGCGGCGAGCGCGTCGAGCAGCGCGACGGCGGCCGCGCCCGCTCCGATGATTCCGATGTGCATGGGGCTCCTTCGGTTTCGTGATCCGGGAACCCAGCGTCGCGGTGTTCGGCGGTGCGAACCATCCCGCGATCGAGGGGTTCGGGGACCGCTTCGTTCGGCGACCCGGAATTTCACGGACCGACTGGACGCTCACCCCTCATATGCGGGATAGCGGACGAGCCACGGACAGCGGACGATGACACCCATGACCGGTACGCCCGCCCTCGACGCGCTGCTCGCGAGCATCGCCGCCGCGCCCGACGCGCACGCGCTGTTCGCCGACACGTCGGCTCGCCTGCGGCGGATCACGCCGTTCGACGCCACCGTGTGGGTGGCGACCGATCCGGTCAACGGCCTCACCACCGCACCCGTCCGGGTGGAGAACCTGCACGAGGGCGGCTGCGGAACTTATTGGGAATCGGAGCTTTTCGCCGAACACGTGAATCTGTTCCGGGATCTGGCGGTGGCGAAGGTCCCGGTCGCCGGGCTGCGGGAGGTGACGGGCGACAAGCCGGCACTGAGCCCGCTGTACCGCGGTTTCATGCGCCCGCGCGGGTTCGACGACGAACTGCGTGCGGTATTCCGGGTGGACGGGCAGCCGTGGGGACAGCTGAGTCTGTTCCGTGAGCGCGGACGGCCGCCGTTCCGCGCCGCGGACATCGCGCTGGTCCAGGTGCTCTGCACACCGATGGCGCAGCGGCTGCGTGCCTTCGCGCTTCCGGCCGTGCCGCCACAGTCCGCAACTACCGCCCCCGGCCTGCTGCTGTTCGGCGCGGGCGGTGAACTGCTGTCGCTCAACGACGAGGCCCGCGACCTGCTCGCCGAGATGCCGCCCGGTCCCGCCGCGCCGACGCCGCTGGGCATCGATCTGCCGCTGCCCATCTGGATCCTGAACACGGCGGGCCGCGCCAGGCTGACCGGCGCGGCGTCACGGATCCGGGTCCGCACGACCGCCGGGCGCTGGCTGGTGTGCCACGCGAGCTGCCTGCGCGACGCCGAAGGTCGCGCCAGCACAACGGCTCTCGTGATCGAACCCGCGAAGCCCGCCGAAGTGGCCGAACTGATCGTCGCGGCCTACGAGCTCACGCCGAGGGAACTCGAAGTGACCGAACTCGTCGCTCGCGGTCTCGCGACCGCCGACATCGCCGCCCGCCTCTTCCTCTCCCCGCACACCGTGCGCGACCACCTCAAGTCGATCTTCGACAAGGTCGGCGTCACCAGCCGCGGCGAACTGGTCGCCAAACTCTTCACCGAACACCGCGAACCCCTCGCCGCCCCCGCCACCGTGCGCGCCCTCGACGCGGCGAGCTAGGTCGATGGCGCCTCGGCACGGTCCGGTCACGGCTGCGACACGTAGGCGCAACACCCCCGTACAGCCCCGTTGACCTGCGTTAACGAGCTTTCCCGAAGGTCGATACTGGGGTAACAGTGGCTCGATCCGGAGGCTTGGCGATGCGTGCGGTGGGAATCGTCGGGGTGGTGTGCGCGGTGTTCGCGCTCGTGGCGGGGTGCGGTGGGGAGGCCGACGAAGCGGAGCGGCCGCGGACGAGCGCCACCATTGGCGCGGCCACCGTCGACCGCACACCCGAGATCGCCGAGGCGCCCGCCGCCACCAACGCTCCTCAGCCGCGACCCGCGCCGCCGGCGCTCGCTCCCACACCGCAACCGCCGACCTCACCGGTGCTCGGCACCGCGATCATCGAGACGGTAACCCTGGGCGGCAACGCGGTGCCCGACGTCCCGGTCAGCGTCCGTCAGATGCGGCCGTGCGATATGGCCCAGCTCGATATTCCGTTGGGCGCCACCGAGATCGCGCACTGGGACGCGGTCACCGGTGCCGACGGGCGCGCGGTGTTCGTGGTTCCGGTCGGCTGCTTCCGGTTCCGGATGGACCCGCCGCCCGGCACCGATCCGGTGCCCGAGGGCATGCACACGCTGTTCGTCACGGCGGCCGGTCAGGTCGTGACCGGTCAGCTGCGCTTCAACGATCCGGCCCCCGCGGCGTGCGCCGCCGAGACCATCGTCGCCGAGCTGGACGACGCGGGCGACCTGACCGCCGACGGGGCGACGGTCAGCGAATGCGACGGCTCCTGGGCGGTGATCGTCTGGGACGTCCCGGGCGACAGTCAGCGCATCGTTCACCGCACGGCCGACGGCTGGCGCACCTACGTCGCGTTCCCGCACAACGTGTGCTGGTCCACGGCCGCCGCCGATGGCGTCCCCGCCCGGCTCGAGTCCTACTTCCAGCCCTGCTGATCCTTCGTGGAACCGGTACGCCTCAGGTAGTGAGCCAGATGGCTTCCGCCGCGGGGCGGCCGAGGTCGGTGGTGGCGTCGCCGTCGCCGATGCGGATGGCGATGGTGCCCGCGAAATCGCGGCGTTCCACGACGGCGATGGCGGTGTCCAGCGCGATGCCGACGGAGTCGAAGTAGCGCAGCATGTCCGGGTCGGAATCGGAGATGCGGGCGACGCGCCCGGCCTGGCCCGCCTCGAAATCGCTGAGCTGGCGCGCGGGCGGCGTCGGCACCGCGCCGTCCACCGACGGGATGGGGTCGCCGTGCGGGTCGCGGTCCGGATAGCCGAGCTTGGCGTCGATGCGTGCCATGAGCAGCTCGGAGACCGCGTGCTCGAGCACCTCGGCCTCGTCGTGCACCTCGTCCCAGCCGTAGCCGAGCTCGTTGACCAGGAACGTCTCGATCAGCCGGTGCCTGCGCACCATGGCGACCGCGGCGCGGCGACCGTGCTCGGTGAGGGTGATCGATCCGTAGCGGGCGTGCTCGACCAGGCCTTGGTCGGCGAGTTTGCGCACGGCTTCGGAGACGGTGGAGGCCGAGACGCCGATGCGCTCGGCGAGCAACTTCGTCGAGACCTTCTCCTGCGACCATTCCTGTGCGGTCCAGATGACCTTCAGGTAGTCCTGGGCGACCGAGGTCAGCTCCGGCGCCAGGGTGGCGGTGCTGCCGTGCGGCTCGCCCGGCGCGGAGCTGTCGGCCAGCTCGCGGCGGGTGGCGATGTCTCGTTTACCGGGCACATACCCGAGCTTATGCACATCCGTCGCGATTCACACAGTCGGACACCGGGATGCGGCGAACTCGTTCGCCACTCGTGTTCCGCCGGTCGCGGACCGGTCATCCCGCTGCCACTTCGAGCGGGGAACCGCAGGTCGCGGGCGCGGCCGACGGCGCGGTTCGACGGCGGGCCGCGCGGCAGAATTCAGTACGGCCGCAGGCGTTCCGACCGGCGCGCTGCCCGTCCACCTGTTCAGACGGGCCGGTTGCCGTCCAGGAAGTAGACGACCTCCCACAGGTGCCCGTCGGGATCCGCGAAGTATCCGGCGTAGATGCCCCACGGGCGTTCGAGCGGCTCCCGGACGACGCTGCCGCCCGCCTCGCGCGCACGTTCGAGAACCCGCTCCACCTCATCCCTGCTGTCGACGAAATACCCGAGGCTCACGGCCGACCCGCCGACGCGCTCGGGTGCGACGCCCGCGTCCTTGGCCAGATCCTCGCGCGCGTAGACCGAGAGGATGAGGCCGTTGCCGAGGGAGAACATGACCACCCGCCCGCCGGGGGTGTTCTCGTCGCCGACGTATTCGGTGCCGATGACCCCGGGCGAGGAGAGTCCGAGACCTTCGCGGTAGAAGCGCAGCGAGCGGTCGAGGTCGTCGACACCGAGCGTGATGGCGTGGACGGTGGTTTTCATCGAAAACTCCTGTCGGTCGTGGTGATTGGGCGCGGCGGAGATGCGCCAGGAACCATTCGATCGCAGGCCGCGCGCGAAAGTCTTGAAGGAATCGGACATGCGTCCGGTGGACGGCGGGCAAGCGTTCTGTGACATCTCGTACGCCCGAATACTGTTCGGACCTCGACTTGCGTAGGCTGCGAACGTGCAGAGATGGCGATCCCTCGACGAGGTGCCCGCGGACTGGGGACGGTGCGTGCTCACGATCGGTGTGTTCGACGGAGTGCACCGCGGTCACGCGCAGTTGATCAGCCGGGCCGTGAAGTCCGCGGCCGCGCGCGGCGTCCCCTCGGTGTTGATGACGTTCGACCCGCACCCAATGGAGGTGGTGCGGCCCGGTTCGCACCCCGCGCAGCTGACCACGCTGACCCGGCGCGCGGAACTGGTCGAGGAACTGGGCGTCGACGTTTTCTGCGTGATGCCGTTCACCCAGGAATTCATGAAGCTCACCCCCGGCCGCTATGTGCACGACCTGCTGGTCGAGCGGCTGCACGTCGCCGAGGTCGTGGTCGGCGACAACTTCACCTTCGGCAAGAAGGCGGCGGGCACCGTCGAGACCATGCGCGAACTCGGCGAGCGCTTCGGTTTCGAGGTCGACGGCGTCAAGCTGCTCGGTGAGCACGCGGTGACGTTCTCCTCCACCTACATCAGGGCCTGCGTCGACGCGGGCGACATGGCCGCGGCCGCCGAGGCGCTCGGCCGCCCGCACCGCGTCGAGGGCGTGGTGGTGCACGGCGACGGGCGTGGCCGCGAACTCGGCTTCCCCACCGCCAACGTCGCCCCGCCCATGCACGCCGCGATTCCGGCCGACGGCGTCTACGCGGGCTGGTTCACGGTGCTCGGCCCCGGGCCGACGATCGGCACGGTGACCCCCGGCGAGCGGGCGATGGCCGCCATCTCGGTCGGCACCAATCCCACCTTCTCCGGCCGCGCCCGCACCGTCGAGGCGTACGTCATCGACGGCGAGGCCGACCTCTACGGCCAGCACGTCGCGGTCGACTTCGTGGAGCACCTGCGCGGCATGCGCAAGTTCGACACGATGCACGACCTCATCGAGGCGATGGGACGCGACGTCGAGAACGCGCGCAAGGTGCTCACCGCCGCCGATGCGGGCACCGAGTCCTGAGCTCGTCGGGCGCCGTGCCCGAAGTTCAGTCGGGCGCCATGTCCGAAGTTCAGTCGGGCACAGTGTCCGGAGCTCGGTCGAACGCCCGGTCCCCAGTGCCTCCGGGCGCGGTGTCCAGAGCACTGTCGCGCCCGGCGTCCGCATCCTCGGGCGGGACCGTCCAGCGATAGATCTGACCGTCCCGCAGTTCGTAGGAGACCGGTGGCGCGCTGGTCGGATTCGCCGCGATGTGCGCGAGGACCTTGGTGCGCCCGCGGATCGTGTCCGGGCCGTCGGTCCACCGCAGATACGGGTGCAGCAGCGGGCGCAGAGCCGCGTAGTCCTCGCGGGCAAGGGTGTCCAGCACATCGCGCACAGCGGGGTCCATGGCTCGATTGCAACACGTCGGTCCGGCGTGCGCACCGCGATTGGGTTCGCGCGAGACGCTCCGGTAGGGTGGATCCTCGGGTTTGCTGCGGTCCGCGGTGGCGCCCGCCCCGGGTAACCGGAACCTTCGAACGCGGAACTGAGAAACAGGAGTGGATGCCACGTGGCGCTGACCACCGAGCAGAAGTCGGCGATTCTCGCCGAGTACGGCCTGCACGAGAAGGACACCGGTTCGCCGGAGGCGCAGATCGCGCTGCTGTCCAAGCGGATCGCCGACATCACCGAGCACCTGAAGAAGCACAAGCACGATCACCACACCCGCCACGGCCTGATGGCGCTGATCGGTCGTCGCAAGCGCCTCTCGAAGTACCTGCAGGACAAGGACATCGAGCGTTACCGCTCGCTGATCGAGCGCCTGGGCCTGCGCAGGTGATCTCCCGCCGCGCCCACGGCGCGGCGTAATTCCCGGCTTCCGCGCCCCGCGATCCAACGACCGCGGGGCGCGGACCGCGAACGGCGCGGGACTCCATCCAACGCTCGCCGTGCTACCCGCTCGCGCGGGATGAGCCCGGTGCTCGACCGCCTCGGCGAGGCGATGGGTCCCCGCAACACGCTGCCCACAGAGGCGGTCGTCATATCGCCAACTGGGAGACGTACAATCTCCCCGTTGGCTATTTGTGTATGAGGGGTGGAGAACATCCCGTCGTACGACAACATGGACAGCCGTATGCACCCGCCCGCGTGGCGTCGGTCTTCGGTAGTGGCCTCCCGGCGCGTCGCCGGCGGGCTTCGATCGATGACCGCCTCCGCGTCGCCGCGTCCAAGGGGATTCGGCCGGGTGTGCGCGTCGCAGCCAGGAGGGTTGCCGCGCGTCCGTGCCCGGGTACGGCTGACGACAGCCGGATCGCGCGCCCACCGCGCGCTCGAGCCGGCGAGACGAGAGGTTGAGAGAAGAGAATGTCCGAAACAACTGAACGCAAGTCCTCGGCCGTAGAGGTCGAGCCGGGTGTGTTCGAGTCCGTCGCGCTGATCGACAACGGTTCCTTCGGCACCCGCACCGTGCGTTTCGAAACCGGTCGGCTGGCTCGCCAGGCCGCCGGTTCGGTCGTCGCCTACCTGGACGACGAGACCATGCTGCTGTCGGCGACCACCGCGAGCAAGTCGCCGAAGGATCAGTTCGACTTCTTCCCGCTGACGGTCGACGTCGAAGAGCGCATGTACGCCGCGGGCCGCATTCCCGGCTCGTTCTTCCGCCGCGAGGGCCGCCCGTCCACCGACGCGATCCTGACCTGCCGCCTGATCGACCGTCCGCTGCGTCCGTCGTTCGTCGACGGCCTGCGCAACGAGATCCAGGTCGTGGTCACCGTGCTGAGCCTGGACCCCAACGACCTCTACGACGTGGTGGCGATCAACGCCGCGTCCGCGTCCACCCAGTTCGCGGGCCTGCCGTTCTCCGGCCCGGTCGGCGGCGTTCGCGTCGCCCTGATCGACGGCCAGTGGGTCGCGTTCCCGACCGTGGAGCAGCTCGAGGGCGCCGTGTTCGACATGGTGGTCGCGGGTCGCGTGGTCGAGTCCGGTGACGTCGCGATCATGATGGTCGAGGCCGAGGCCACCGACAAGGTCATCGAGCTGATCGAGGGCGGCGCGCAGGCGCCGACCGAGGCCGTTGTCGCCGAGGGCTTGGAGGCCGCCAAGCCGTTCATCGCCCGCCTGTGCCGCGCGCAGGCCGACCTCGCCGAGCTGGCCGCCAAGCCGACCGAGGAGTTCCCGCTCTTCCCGCCGTACGGCCAGGACGTGTACGAGGCCGTCGAGGGCACCGCCAAGCGCGAGCTTGGCGAGGCGCTGTCCATCGCGGGCAAGCAGGAGCGCGAGGAGAAGATCGACGAGATCAAGCTCGACGTGCTCTCGCGCCTGGGCGACGACTTCGCGGGTCGCGAGAAGGAGCTGGGCGCCGCCTTCCGCTCGGTCACCAAGAAGCTGGTGCGCCAGCGCATCCTGACCGACGGCTTCCGCATCGACGGCCGCGGCCTCGCCGACATCCGCGCGCTGTCCGCCGAGGTCGCCGTGGTGCCGCGCGCGCACGGTTCGGCGCTGTTCGAGCGCGGTGAGACCCAGATCCTGGGCGTCACCACGCTGGACATGGTGAAGATGGCGCAGCAGGTCGACTCGCTCGGGCCGGAGACCTCCAAGCGCTACATGCACCACTACAACTTCCCGCCGTTCTCCACCGGTGAGACCGGTCGCGTCGGTTCGCCGAAGCGTCGCGAGATCGGCCACGGCGCGCTGGCCGAGCGGGCGCTGATCCCCGTGCTGCCCAGCCAGGAGGAGTTCCCGTACGCGATCCGTCAGGTCTCGGAGGCGTTGGGCTCCAACGGTTCCACCTCGATGGGCTCGGTGTGCGCCTCCACCCTGGCGCTGCTGAACGCCGGTGTGCCGCTGAAGGCCCCGGTCGCCGGTATCGCGATGGGTCTGGTCTCCGACACCGTCACCAACGACAAGGGCGAGGACGAGGTCCGCTACGTCGCGCTGACCGACATCCTCGGCGCCGAGGACGCGTTCGGCGACATGGACTTCAAGGTCGCGGGCACCCGTGAGTTCGTCACCGCGCTGCAGCTCGACACCAAGCTGGACGGCATCCCGTCGCAGGTGCTCGCCGGCGCGCTGAGCCAGGCGCACGACGCCCGCACCACGATCCTGGACGTGATGGCCGAGGCCATCGCCACCCCGGACGAGATGAGCCCGTACGCGCCGCGCGTCACCGCGATCAAGATCCCGGTCGACAAGATCGGCGAGGTGATCGGGCCCAAGGGCAAGGTCATCAACCAGATCACCGAGGACACCGGCGCCAACATCTCCATCGAGGACGACGGCACCGTGTTCGTCGGCGCGACCGACGGCCCGTCGGCGCAGGCCGCGATCGACGCGATCAACGCCATCGCCAACCCGCAGCTGCCGAAGGTCGGCGAGCGCTTCCTCGGCACGGTCGTCAAGACCACTGCCTTCGGCGCGTTCGTCTCGCTGCTGCCGGGTCGCGACGGTCTGGTGCACATCTCGAAGCTGGGCAACGGCAAGCGGGTCGCCAAGGTCGAGGACGTGGTGAACGTCGGCGACAAGCTGCGCGTGGAGATCGCCGACATCGACAACCGCGGCAAGATCTCGCTGATCCCGGTCGAGGAGAGCGCCGAGGAGACCGCCGGGTCGGATGCCGCCGACGCCGGAACCGAGTAGTACTTGTCGGTGTGACGAAGAAGAAGACGGAAACCCCCCTGCTCCCGACCGGGCAGGGGGGTTCGTCACTACAGCGGCGGGTGGACGAGGCGCGGATGGCGGATACCGGGGTGCGGCGCACGGTGCTACCGGGCGGACTGCGGGTGGTCACCGAGCACGTGCCGGGCGTCCGGTCGGCCTCGATCGGCGTCTGGGTGGGCGTCGGCTCGCGCGACGAAGGGCGCACGGTCGCGGGCGCGGCGCATTTCCTGGAGCATTTGCTGTTCAAGGCGACTCCGACCCGCAGCGCGCTGGACATCGCGCAGGCCATGGACGCGGTCGGCGGTGAGCTGAACGCGTTCACCGCCAAGGAGCAGACCTGCTACTACGCGCACGTGCTCGACGAGGACTTGCCGCTCGCGGTCGACATGGTCTCCGACGTCGTACTGAACGGGCTGTGCCGTTCGGTGGACGTGGACGTCGAACGGCAGGTGGTGCTCGAGGAGATCGCCATGCGCGACGACGACCCCGAGGACCTGGTCGGCGACGCGTTCCTCACCGCGCTGTTCGGCGACCATCCGATCGGCCGTCCGGTGATCGGTTCCGTGGAGTCCATAGAGGCGATGCAGGCCGGTCAGCTGCGCGGTTTCCACCTGCGCAGGTACCGGCCGGATCGGATGGTCGTCGCGGTCGCGGGCAATGTCGAGCACGACCACACGGTGGAGCTGGTGCACCGCGCGTTCGAGAGCCGCTTGGATCCGGAGGCGCAACCGGCGCCGCGCCGGGAGGGGCGGTTTCGGCCGCACGGAAACCCGGAATTGCAGTGGAGCCACCGCGACAGCGAACAGGCCCACCTCGCGTTCGGCGTCCGCGCGTTCGGCCGCCACGAGGGCGATCGCCGGTGGCCGCTGTCGGTGCTCAACACCGTCGTCGGCGGTGGGCTGAGTTCCCGTCTGTTCCAAGCCATCCGGGAGGAGCGCGGCCTGGCGTACTCGGTGTACTCCAGCGTGGACACCTTCGCCGACACCGGCGCGTTCTCGGTGTACATCGGCTGCCAGCCCGAAAACCTCGGCCAGGTGGCCGGTTTGGCGCGCGGTGTGCTCGAGGATGTCGCCGAGAACGGCATCACCGACGCCGAATGCGCCAGGGCCAAGGGCTCGCTGCGCGGCGGATTGGTGTTGGGACTGGAGGATTCGGCCTCGCGGATGAACCGGATCGGGCGCAGCGAACTGAGCTACGGCAACCACCGCAGCGTGTCCGAAACGCTGGCCCGGATCGACGCGGTCACCACCGACGAGGTCACCGCCATCGCACGCACCCTGCTCGCCCGCCCGTTCGGAGCGTCGGTCGCCGGACCCTACCGCCGCACCCGCGACCTCCCCGCCGCGGTGCGCCGCCTCGTCGACCACTGATCCCCGCCTCCGCGTAGGGATATGTGAGCGCGCGCGGGCGCCTTCTCGGATATCGGCGTGCGTGCGCTGAAGTCGAGCGGGTAGCGTGCGGTCGACGAATGCTGCGGAGGGGGAGTCGATGCGCACGGCGTGGGAGGCGGTGACGCGGGCGCGGGCCGCGCGGGAACTGGATCGGTTGCCGGAGGCACGGCGAATTCTCGGGGAGGCGTTGGCCGCGACGCCGGATGACCCGCTCTTGCTCGCGGAACTGGCCGATGTCGAGTATCGGCTGGACGATCACGTCGCGGCGCTGCGTCATGCGCGGGCGGCGATCGCGGCGAACCCGGACCGGGTCGATCCCTACCTGACGGCCGCCTTGGTGCACCACTACGAAGACGAGCGGGACGAGGCGTTGCGGTACGCGCGCGCCGCGGTGGGACGCGTGCCGCACGACGTCGGCGCGCTGCTCGTCCTCGCCCGGGTCGTCGTCGGTGGGCCGATGACGGACTCGATGCGCGCCGAGGCTCGCACGGCGTTGGAGAGCGCGTGTGGATACGCGCCGCAGGACGCGGACGTCCTCGCCCATGCCGCCGAAAGCTATCGGAAGCTGCCGGATTCGGCCGAGGCGCGCCGTCACGTGGAGCGGGGCCTCGCCGAGAACCCCGCGCACGTCGGTCTGCTGGCACTGCGCGCCCGGCTGGAGTTCGAGGACTTCTCCACCCGAGACAAGGCGGTGGCGACGCTACGCGGCCTGCTCGGCGCCAGCCCGAACCACGCACCCGCGCGGCGGCTCCTCGCCGAGATCATGTGGCGGGCGCTGCTGCGGCTGGCGGTCTGGGTGTGGTTCTTCGCGTGTGCCGTCACCGCGCTGGCGATGTGGGCCGGTCCGGGCGTGCTGCGATTCGTGACACCGGTGCTGTTCGTGATCGTGCTCGTCGCGTGGATCCGGGTGTTCCGCCACCTGCGCAAGCAGCTGCCGCCGCGTTATCTGCGAGAACGGTTGCTGCGCCGCCCCGAAGCGCTGCTCGGGTTGGGTGTGTTGTTCTTCGCGAGCCTGTTGGCGGATCTCGGCGCGGTGGCGTTGCGGTCGGTGGCGGGGGTGGGCTACGCGCTGCTGATCGCCGGGGTGTTCGGGGCGAGTCTGGCGCATCTGATGCTGTTCGCGGGGTGGCTGCGCCGCTTCCGCGACGAGACCGATCGCGACGCCGCGGACAGTTATGCCCTGTTCACCGTCATCGCGGTGCTGGGCTTCGGATTCGTGGTGCTCGGCGTGCTCGGGGTACTGCGGTCGTGGGCGCGCGCGCCGGAGGCCTATCCGGTGCTCGCGGGGCTGCTCGGCATCGTGGTGGTGACGTTGCTGGCGGAGTTGCTGATCGTCTTCCTGGCGGGGCCGAGGGAATGGCGGCGGCCGGTGGTCTATTGCGCCGTGCTGCTGACCTTGCTGGCCCTCGCCGTACTGGGGACCCGGTGGAGTTTCCTGTGGATGGCGGCCGAGACGTTCACCGGCCCCTGAGCCAAGTCAGCGTACGTCGGCGGTCGCGCCGTCGTGCTCTCGGTTCGCGGCGTCCACGACCACGTCCAGCAGTCCGGGAAGCGCGGCGTCGAGATCTTCGGCGCGTAGCCGCTGACAGGTCTGACCGTCGACGACCAGCCGCTCGATGACGCCCGCCTCGCGCAGGATCTTGAAGTGGTGGGTCGCGGTCGATTTGTTGATCACGTCGTAGAGCGCGCCGCAGCGCACGGCGGTACCGGCGTTCCGCAGTCGGCGCACCATCTCCAGGCGCACCGGGTCCTGCAAGGCGCCGAGCACGGTGGGCAGCGGTGCGATGGGCGGAGCGGCTTCGGTGGCATCGGTCATGATCTACCTCACTCGGGGGTTTGATGATCATCGAACCGGGTTGTATGGTCGATGGAGTTCGATCAATATCAAACTTACCTGATCGGGGTTATCGATGGCAGCGACAATGGCAGTGGCCGCCGACGAACAGACCACCCAACGCTGGGCCTACGCGCTGGTGCTGGTCGCCAGCGGCGTGGCGCTCGGCGTGTCGGGCGTGCCCGCGCCGCTGTACGGCATCTATGAAACGCAGTGGCACCTCTCGCCGCTGACCACCACCATCGTCTTCGCCGTGTACGCCGTCGCCGCGCTCGGCGCGGTGCTGGTATCCGGTCGCATCTCCGATGTGGTGGGCCGAAAGCCGGTGCTGCTCGGCGCTTTCGCCACAATGATCGCGGGGCTGGTGGTGTTCGTGCTCGCCGACTCGGTCCCGATGTTGTTGCTGGCCAGGGCCTTGCACGGTATGGCCGTCGGCTCCACCGTCGTGGCGGGCGCCGCCGCGCTGCTCGACCTGCGTCCGCACCGCGGCGCGCGGTCCGGGCAGCTCAGCGGCGTCGCCTTCAATGTCGGTATGGCCGTGGCGATTCTGGGTTCGGCGCTGCTCGCCCAGTACGCGCCGCACCCCTTGCGCACGCCCTACGTCGTCATCACGGTCGTCTGCTTGGCGATCGCCGCGGGCGTGCTCGCCCTGCGCGAACCGCACGGCGCCAGGCAAGCCGGACGCATCCGCATCGCCAAACCAGCCGTGCCGCAAGAGATCCGTGCGGACTTCTGGTTCTCCGCGATCGGCGTGATGGCCGCCTGGTCGGTGCTCGGCGTGCTGCTCTCGCTGTACCCGTCGCTGGCCGCGCAGCAGACCGGCATCCACAACCTGGTCTTCGGCGGCGCGGTCGTCGCCTCGACCGCCCTCTCCGGCGCGACCGCCCAGCTGTTCGCGACCGGCATCCCAGCCCGCAGGGCCGCCGTCCTCGGCGACACCGGCATGGCGCTGGCCCTGCTGCTCACGGTGCCCGCACTGGCCACCCACAACTGGGCCGCCGTGCTCGGCGCAGGCATCGCCCTCGGCGCCACCTTCGGCCTCGGCTTCGGCGGATCGCTACGCCATCTGTCCAATGTGGTGCCACACCACAAGCGCGGGGAAACGATGTCGGCGTACTACCTGCTGGCCTATTCGGCGATGGCGTTGCCAACGATTCTGGCCGGGTGGGCTGCGACGACCTGGGGCTTGAAGACGGTGTTCCCGTGGTTCGTGGGTGTGGTCGCGGTGGCGTGTCTGGTCGCGGCGGGATTGGGAGTGCGCGGAAGTCGCGAGGAAGCGATCGAGGCCGACGCCCTCTCGAAGTAGAACGCGCCGTCCCAGCTTCAGCCTCGATCGGCGCTCCGAAAATCGACGGTAGTCGAATGGTTGCTAGTTGATCTTGCAAAGCCACCATATGACTACCGTCGAAACCAAGTCTCTATCGACGGTAGTCAAATGGTGGTTTCGGCCTCGACATCAGTCCTCGACAGGCGTCTCGTGCACCGTCAGCCATCGATAACCGAGTTCGAACCCCTCCACAGCACTCAACACAGCGGTCACCCGCCGCGCAGACGTCTCGTCTTCGGTGAGATGCCGCTCCAAGAACCGCACCACCACGTTCTCGCCGAACCGCGCCAACTCGGTAATCTCGGAAATCTCGATCCGCAACCCCGGCCGCGCGTTTCGCGCTTCCCGCAACCCGGCCAGCAGGGCGTCACGCTCGAGAACCGCGCCGGAAATGCCGACCATGGAGAACTGCTCGTGCTGCGCCGCGGCGAATCGCTCGAAGACCTCGAACGGTGCCGGCGAGCCCAGCCAAGCGGCGAGGTCGGCGTGCAGCGATTCGATCGAGCCCTTGATGTCCATGGCGGCATCATACGAAAACCGCTGGCTCGCAGAGCTTTCGCATGCTGTGCCGAAACCCCGTCCGCTGCGCTGCGCACCGCGATCGGGCTACCATGCAGCTCATGCGATGGTGGGGGAGGTTGGGGCGCAGGTTGCGCCGTGCGGCGTTGTTGTTCGCGGTGCTCACCGCGGTGGTCGGTGGCTTGGCAGTCGCCGGGTCGACCTGGTGGTTGTTGTGGTTGGGGCTCGGCGCCAAGGCCGAGACGCCGAATCAACTGGATCTCACCAAGATCGCGCTCTCGGTGACGGCGGGCGTCGGCGGCGCGGTGGCGTTGGTCGTGGCATACCGGCGGCAGCGAGATCTGGAGCGCGGCCGGTTCGCCGAGTTGTTCGGGGCGGCGGCGCGGCAGTTGGGTGACGAGGATCCGGCCGTGCGGCTCGCCGGTGTCTACGCGATGGCCGGTGTCGCGGACGAGTTCTCGGCTCCCGTGCGGCGGCAGCAGTGCGTCGACGTGCTGTGCGGGTACCTGCGCCTGCCCTACGAACCGGACGACGGAGCCAACCATCTGATCTCGCGCGCCGAGACCGCGCAGGAATCGGGCCGCGAGGTCGAACGCGTCTACCGGCTGCGGCACAACGATCGTGAGGTGCGTCGCACGATCGTCCGCGTGATCGCCGACCATCTGCGGCCGTACGGCGAAGCATCGTGGTCACGCTGCGATTTCGACTTCACCGGCGCGGTTCTGGAGAACGCCGACTTCGAGGCGACCGAATTCGCGGGGCGTCTGACCACCTTCACCGGGGTGCGTTTCGTCGGCGACCGCGCAGCCGATTTCAACCGGGCCCGCTTCACCGGCCAACACGTGACCTTCCGTGACGCCGTCTTCACCGCTCCGATCACGCACTTCGGAAACGCCGAGTTCCGCACGGCGCGAACCACCTTCGACGGAGTGACATTCAAGAGCCCGCAGACCCGATTCGACGAGGCGAAATTCACGGGTGCGCACAGCGGCTTCATCGGCACACGATTCCTCGGTGCCCGAACATCTTGGCGGGCAGCGGCTTTCCAGACCGAGCGGACATCCTTCGCGCAGGCGACCCTGGACGGCGAACACGTCTCCTTCGAGCAGGCGGTCTTCTCCGGCCAACACCTCGCGTTCACCGCGGCACAGCTCTACGCCACGACCGTCAGCTTCGAGGAAGCCAAGCTGGGCGCCGCCCCGCGTCTGCGCTTCCGCGGCACCCGCGACATCGACTTCGTCGGAACGGAATTCCACGGAGCGGTGAGCTTCGCCCGCAGCACCATCGCCGGACGCGCCGCCGACTTCCGCGAGGGCGACTTCTTCGGCGAGATCTCCTTCGCCGGGACCCGCTTCACCGCGGGGGAAACCGATTTCGACCGGCCGAAGGCGTGGGTGGGCGTGCGTTTCGATTGGGACGACAATCCCATCGCGAAACCGACCTCCGTCAAGCCGAATCCGTGGCCGCCGGTCCCCGAGTCCGCGCCCGCGCCCGCGCCGAGCATCTAGCGGTGCGGGCGGCACCCGAATGGATACCGCCCGCCGCTATCCGCCGCTACTCCGGCCAACCGCCGTACGGAACGGTGATCAACTCCATGTAGTGACCGCTCGGGTCGAGGAAGTAGACCCCGCGCCCGCCGTCGTTGTGATTGATCTGGCCGGGCGCCTGCTGGCGCGGATCGGCCCAGTGCTCCAGCCCGTAGCGCTGGATCTTGGCGTAGGCCGCGTCGAACTCGGCCTCGGAGACCAGGAAGGCGTAATGCTGGGGTTGGATCTCGGGGGCCTCGCCCGGCACGGCCGCGAAGTCGAAACTGACGCCGTTGCTCATCGGAAGCTCGATGAACGGACCCCACTCCTTGCCTACTTCCAGGCCCAGGATGTCGGCCCAGAATTCCGCGGAAACTCGATTGTCGCGGCAGCCGACGATGGTGTGGTTGAACTGAATGGACAGTGGATTTCTCCTCGAATCGTGACGGTCCCGACCCTGGGCTCGGTACAAGGCGGCCTACAGGAGCACCGTCACGTCGATCGACGATAGCGGTCGTTCCCAGGTCTCGCCAACCCCCGGCTACCGGGGGCTCGTCGCGCCGCCCGAGTTTCGGCGGTGTCGGCTCCGCTCGACGCCGTGCCCGGTAGCGTCGCAGCCATGAAGATTCGTGGAGCGGTCCTGGAGCGGATCGCGGCGCCGGTACCGTTCGCCGAGTCGGCGCCGATCAACGTCTGTGAGCTGGAGCTCGGCGAACCCGGTCCGGGCGAACTTCTGGTGCGGATCGAGGCCGCCGGGCTGTGCCATTCGGACCTCTCGGTCGTGGACGGCAACCGGGTGCGGCCGGTGCCCATGCTGCTCGGCCACGAGGCGGCGGGCCGCGTCGAAGCGGTCGGTCCCGGCGACGGCGATATCGCGGTCGGACAGCGCGTGGTGATGACCTTCCTGCCGCGCTGCGGCGAGTGCGCGGGCTGCGCGAGCGAGGGCCGCACGCCGTGCGTGCCGGGCAGCGCGGCCAACAACGCCGGTGAACTGCTCAACGGCGGCCGGCGGCTGCGGCGCGAGGGCGCGGAGGTACACCACCACCTCGGCGTCTCGGCGTTCGCGACGCACGCCGTGGTGGACCGTCGTTCGGTGGTCCCGGTCGACGACGACGTGCCGCCGGAGGTCGCGGCCGTGCTCGGCTGCGCGGTGCTCACCGGTGGTGGCGCACTGTTGAATTCGGCGCGTCCGGGGCCCGCGGACCGGATCATGGTGGTCGGCCTCGGCGGTGTGGGCATGGCGGCGGTGCTCGTGGCGGTCTCGCTGGGGGCGAAAGAGGTGATCGCCGTCGACACCGTTCCCGAAAAACTCGCGCTGGCAAAGGATCTCGGCGTCACCGCCGTGTACACCCCGGCCGAAGCCGCCGAACAGGGCGTGCAGGCCGAGGTCGTGATCGAGGCCGCGGGCAATGTGCGCGCGTTCGAGACCGCGGTCGCTGCGACCGCGGCGGGCGGCACCACCGTCACCGTCGGCCTGCCCGCCCCCGACGCCCGCGCGAGCATCTCCCCCCTGGCCCTGGTGGCGCAGGGCCGCTCCATCGTCGGCAGCTACCTCGGCTCCGCGGTGCCCTCGCGCGACATCCCGGAGTACGTGCGGATGTGGCGGGAAGGCCGGCTTCCGGTGGAGCGGCTGGTGTCGGCGCACATCGGGTTGGACGAGATCAACCGGGCCATGGACGAACTCGCGGCCGGGCACGCGCTGCGGCAGGTGATCGTCTTCGACTGATCGGTGACGGTCGTCACCACCTCGTCGCCGGTAGCTCGTTCCTTACCCGGACGTGCGTATTCGACCGAAAAGTAGGTACTTGTCGGCCATCGCCGCCTGACGCAGACTCGCCTTCACAAGCCCCGCACGGGGACGAAACCGCTTGGGAGGCAAGATGACCGACGAGACACGCGGGCCCGTGACCGTGCTGGGTCTGGGTTCGATGGGCAGTGCGGTGGCCGCGGCGTTCGTCGCGGCCGGGCACCCGACCACCGTGTGGAACCGCACCCCCGGCAAGGCCGCGCCGCTGGTGGCGCTGGGCGCGAGGCACGCGGCGACGATCGACGAGGCGGTCGCGGCGAGCCCGTTGATCGTCTCGGTGCTCACCGGATTCGAGGCCACCCTGGACGCGCTCGCCCCGGCGGAAGCGGCGCTGGCCGGACGCGCCCTGATCACACTGAACAGCGGCGCACCGGCGGGCGCGCGGGATGTCGCCGAGTGGGCCGCCGCGCACGGTGCGCGGTTCCTCGGCGGCGCGATCAAGAACGTGCCCGCGGCCGTCGGCGGCGCCGACACGCTGCTGTACTACGGCGGCGATCGCGGCGTGTACGACGAATACTGTTCCACCCTGGGCGTTCTCGGTGGGGAGAACGTTCACCTCGGTGACGAACCCGATCTCGCCGCGCTGTACGAGGCGGCCGTCGGCGCGACCCTGTTGCCTGCCCTGCTCGGATTCTTCGAGGGCGCGGCCGTGCTCGCGTCGCGCGGTATCGAGGCCCGCGCGATGGTGCCGTATTCGGCCAAGTGGCTGCGGATGATCGAGTCGCTGCTGCCGTTGCTCGCCGAGGAGATCGACACCGGCGACTACACGAAGCTGGGTTCGTCGGTCGGGCTGTTCCACGACGCCATCGACGGCGACGTGCGGGTCGGCGTCGAAGCGGGCGTCGACATGTCGTGGCATGCGCCGATGGCGGACCTGCTGCGCCGCGCGATCGCGCGCGGGCATCGCGAACACAGCGTGACGGCGCTGATCGAGGTGCTCAAGACTCCGGCGGCGTAGCCTCCGCGGCGTCCATCGCGTCCACGAAACGGCCGAGCAGCCTGGCGAATTCGGCGCGTTCGCGCTCGGTCCAGTCGGCCATGGCGGCCGCGGTCGCCGTCGCGCGACGGCGACGGGCGTCGGCGAGGATCCGGTCGCCGAGCGCGGTCGGCCGCAGCACCGCCTTGCGGCCGTCGCGCTGGTCGGCGACTCGCTGCAGCCAGCCCTCCGAAACGGCCTGGGCGGCAAGCCGGCTCGCGCGCGGCTGATCGACGCCTAGAGCCGGGGCCAGCGCTCCGACGGTGGCGTCTTCGAGGGTCGACACGGCCTCGAGGACGCGGAAAACCGCAGGGGGAACGCGGTTCTCGCCCGCCAGCGCACCGCGGGTCTGCCTGCGCCGGACCCGGACCATAGCGGCCGCGACCGTCTCGGTGTACGCGTCGAGCTCTTCCATCGGATCCATCTCCATGTCAAACTACATATAAATGTAATCCTACATGCATGTGGAGGGCTCGATGGCCGAGCGCAGAATCGGATATCTGCTGAAGGAACTCGACCGCCTCATCGAAGCGCGATTCGACGACGACTTGGCGGCGGGCGGTCTCAGCCGACGGCATTGGCAGCTGCTGCATTCGTTGTCCGAGGGGCCGCGCTCGGCTGAGGAGTTGCGCGAGGCGCTGTCGCCGTTCTGGAAAACCGAGGGGGAGTGGGGGATCGAGATCGATCGCTTGGCGTCGGCCGGGCTGATCGCGGCGGACGCCGACACGCTCGTCCTCACCGCCGCGGGCCGGGCCGCCCACGACGAAACCTTCGTCCGCATCGCCGAACGTCGCCGCACGATGGCGCGCGGCGTCGAACCGGAGCAGTTCGAGACCACGCTCCTCGCCTTGCGGCGGATGATCGGCAACCTTTCGGCGTGAGCGAGGCAACCTGCCGCAACTCCACCCGGACGCCCGGCGCAGCTCGCCAACCGCACCCCTCGATAGGCTTGCCGCAACACCAGCGGAACGAGGAGGTGCGGTGACCATTCGGGTCGGAGTGCTCGGAGCACGCGGGAAAGTCGGTCAGGCGATCTGCGCGGCGGTGCAGGCGGCGGACGACCTGGAACTGGTCGCGGAGGTCGACAAGGGTGACGCGCTGGAGACGTTCGTCGAGAGCGGCACCCAGGTCGTCGTCGACTTCACGCACCCCGACGTGGTGATGGGCAACCTGAAGTTCCTGGTGGAGCACGGCATTCACGCGGTCGTCGGCACCACCGGCTTCGACGACGCGCGGCTGGCCGAGGTGCGTGCGTGGCTGGCCGAGCGGCCCGAGACCGGCGTACTGATCGCTCCCAACTTCGCCATCGGCGCGGTGCTGTCCATGCGCTTCGCCGAGCAGGCCGCGCGGTTCTTCGAATCCGTCGAGGTCATCGAGCTGCACCATCCGAACAAGGCCGACGCGCCGTCCGGCACCGCCTACCGGACCGCAGGGCTGATCGCCGAGGCCAGGGAGCGCGCGGGCGTCGGCCGCAGCCCCGACGCGACCACCACCGAACTGGAGGGAGCCCGCGGCGCCGACGTCGACGGCGTGCGAGTGCACTCGGTGCGGCTGGCCGGACTCGTCGCGCACCAGGAGGTGCTCTTCGGCACTCAGGGCGAGACGCTGACCATCCGGCACGACTCGATCGACCGCTCCTCCTTCGCCCCGGGCGTGCTGCTCGGCGTCCGGGAGATCGCCGGTCGGCCGGGCCTGACCGTCGGGCTCGATCCGTTCCTGGACCTGTGAACGCCGAGCACCGGACCGCGAAGGCGCGCCCGTGAACGCCGAACCGCAGGCGAATGCCGGACGGGGTGAGATCTTCCGTGTCGTGGGTCTCATCGCGGCGCTCGTCTTCGCCTTGGGGTTCTACTTCCTGTTGCTCGGCCGAATCGCGTTCGCGCTGATCGGTTCCGGCGAGGCGGCCGGGATCGCGTTGGGCGTCGGCGTGCTGCTGCTGCCGATTCTCGGTGTGTGGGTCACGGCCGCGACCGTCCGCGCGGCGCTGGCCCACCAGCACCTGGCCCGCCGCATCCATGAGGAGGGCCTGGAACTGGACACGTCCACGCTGGCGCGGCGACCGTCCGGCCGCATCGAGCGCGGCGCGGCCGACGAACTGTTCGAGCAGGTGAAGCGGGAATGGGAGGCCGACCCGGACAACTGGCGGGTCTCCTACCGCCTGGCCCGCGCCTACGACTACGCGGGCGACCGCACCAGGGCCCGCGAGACCATGCGCCGCGCGGTGGCGCTGGAGAAACTGGAACGCGAGCAGCGCGAAGGGTAGCGAAACGTGGCCCGACTGTTGATCATTCACCACACGCCGTCGCCGCACATGCAGGCGATGTTCGAGGCGGTGGTGTCCGGCGCGACCGATCCGGAGATCGAGGGCGTCGAAGTGGTGCGCCGCGCCGCGCTGGCCGTCACCGCGCCCGACGTGCTCGAAGCCGACGGCTACCTGCTCGGCAGCCCGGCGAATCTCGGCTACATGTCGGGTGCGCTCAAGCACGCGTTCGACACGTTCTACTACCCGTGCCTGGATTCCACGAAGGGGCGCCCGTTCGGCCTGTACCTGCACGGCAACGAGGGCACCGAGGGCGCCGAGCGCGGGGTCGACCGCGTGACCACCGGCCTCGGCTGGGTGAAGGTGGTCGCGCCGGTGATCGTCTCGGGGCCGCCGTCGAAAGCGGACATCGAGCGCTGCTGGGAGTTGGGGGCGACCGTCGCGGCACAGCTGATGGGCTGACATTTGGAGTCGGCCCCGATTTTTGGTGTCTGACCACCGGGCACGCGCGGCGGTCATACTGCGTGGTGACGGTGTAGCGGGGGGACTGTGGGCGAGTTGCTCGGGATGGGAGTGTCGAGGGTGACGTGGGCCGATGGCGGCGAGCGAGCGGTGCGACGGATAGGGCTGGTCGAAGACCACGAATCGGTCGCGATCGGTCTCGCCGCGATGCTTGCGCCGGAACCTGACCTCGATCTGGTGTTCACGGCCGGAACGGTGCCGGAGCTGCTCGCGGCGGCCGGACCGGCGCCTGCGCTGGATTTGGTGGTGCTGGATCTGCGCCTCGCCGACGGGTCCGCGCCGGAGGACAACGTGCGCGCGTTGCGCGAACGCGGTATCGAGGTGCTCGTGTTCACCGGTGCCGACAACGCCTTCCTGGTCCGTTCCGCGGCCCGCGCGGGGGTGCTCGGCGTGGTGCGCAAGTCCGAGGACGTCCCGACGGTCGTGGCGGCCGTGCGGCGCGCCGCCTCGGGTCAGCAGGTCGTCACCACCGACTGGGCCGCCGCCATCGACGGCGACCCGCAACTCTCCGACGTGGGCCTGAGCCCCCGCCAGGAGGAAGTGCTCACCCTGTACGCCTCGGGCGAGAAGGCCTCCCGCGTCGCGCGCCTGACCGGCCTGTCCGAGCAGACCGTCAACGACTACCTCGGCCGCATCCGCCAGAAGTACGCCGACGCGGGCCGTCCCGCCCCCACCAAGACCGACCTCTACAAGCGCGCCGTGGAGGACGGATGGCTACCGGTTCCCGAGCGGCATCCGCGCGGATGATCCCGTCCAGCGCGCTGGACACCGCATCGACCGCACTCGAACCCGGACCCGGCTCGACGCCGGCGTGCCGGTGGCGTCGATTGCTGCGTGCGGTGGGCGGAAACGACATCGACGAGGCCGCCTCGGACCGCATCCTGCGCAGGCTCGGACTGACCTTCGGCATCGCCGGGATGATCGCCGCGGTGGTCGAACTGCCGGAGATCGCCGATCAGAGTCGCTTCGCGCCGTTCGGCTGGACCGTGCTCGCCTTCGTGCTGGCCTTCGGATTGTTCCCGGTGCTCGCCGTCGTGTCGGTCGGCATGAGCAGGTACGTCATCCAGTCCGTCGCGGGCGCCGCGGCGATCAGCTACGTCGTCGCGATGGCGCTGATCCCGTTCGCCTACCGCCAGCCGGCGACCGACGCCACCTCGGTGTGGCTGTACCGCGTGTTCGCGCTCGGCGTGCTCGCGGCGGCGCTGGCGTGGCGGCCGCTGGTCGCGGTGGGGTATCTGATCGTCGGCGGCGCGGTGGCGGCTGTCGCCAACAAGTACGTGGTGCCGGACGGATCGGCCTTGGCACTGCTCGGTGATTTCGCGCGATCGGTCGGGTTGTGCGCGCTGTTCCTGTGGTGCGCGGTCTACGCCAGGGCGGCGGCGGCTCGCGTCGACCGGGAGTCGGCGATCGCGAGCAGCCGTGCCGCGGCCGTGGCGGGCGCCGCGGCGCGGGACCGGGAGCGAGCCCGTTTCGCGGCGCTGATCCACGACGCGGTGCTCTCCACGCTGCTGGACGCCTCGCGCACCGGCACCGATTCGCCGGTGCTGCGCAAGCAAGCCGAGCGCACACTCGCCCAGCTCGACCAATTGCGCGGCGGCGAGACCGAACCCGACCGGCTGAACGCGCAGGGCGCGGTCGGTTTCCTGCGCGCGGCGGTGCACGAGGTCAATCCGGGCATCGCGTTCACTGCGCGGCGTTGGTCCGGAGTGGACGACCTGCGGCTGCCGGTGGACGCGGCGGGAACCATCGCCGCGGCGCTGACCGAGGCGGTGCGCAACAGTCTGCGACACGGCACAGTGCCGGGACGCGCGGTGCAGCGCACCGTCACGGTCACGGTGAGCGCGGGCGGTATCCGCGTGGTCTTCCGCGACGACGGCGCGGGTTTCGACCCGGGCACGGTGCCCGCGGACCGGCTCGGCATCTCGGTGAGCATCCTCGGTCGCATGCGGCAGCTGCCGGGCGGCGCGGCGTTCGTCGAATCGCAGCCGGGGGAGGGCACGTCGGTGACGCTGGTGTGGGGTAGCGATGGTTGACGCCGATGCCGCCTTCGGACTGCGCGATCTGCTCGGCCTGCGCGACGCGGCGGCCTGGCTGTTCCTGCTCATCCTCGAGGTGACCATCGTCCTGTACATGGTCCGCAACTTCTCCGACGCGTCGCCGTTCGCCGCCGTCACGGGGCTGATACTGCTCGCGGTGGCGGGCATCCTGGTGCTGGTCATACCCGTGGATCCCTTGCCCTGGCCGGCAACGGTTTTCGTGGCCGCCTCCGGGCCGGTGGCGACCGCGTTGACCACCCTGCACATCGAGCAGGGCTGGTCGAAGCCGGTGTGGTCGGCGTTCGCCTCCTCGTACGTGCTCGCGGTGCTCGTGTTGCGCGGCAGGCTCGGGGCCGCATGGCTGGGTGTCGCGGGCGTGGCCGCGGTGGTCGCGGCCGTCGGCGCCACGGCCGGGCTGCGCGGCGGGTTCATCGCCGGGACCGTGGTGCCGATCGCGACGGTCGCCTCGGTCTCGGTGTGCGCCGCGATCATGCGGCCCACCCAGCGCTCACTGCGTCTGCTGCGCGAGGAGGCGACCATGCGCGCGGCGGCCGAAGCCACCATGGCCGCGGAGAACGGTGAACGCGATCGGCAGCTGGCCAGGCTGGACAAGGTGGCGCGGCCGATCCTGGAGCGCATCGCCGACGGCATCGAGCTCACCGCCGCCGAGCGCGAACAGTGCCGGCTGCTGGAAGCCGAACTGCGCGACGGACTGCGCGCGCCCCAGCTGGTCACCGACGAACTCAGCAGCGCAGCACGCGGCGCCCGATCCCGCGGCGTCGAGGTGGTGCTGCTGGACGACGGTGGTTTCGCCGGCGTGCCGCGCTGGGTGCGGCAACGGGTGATCGACGCGGCGACCAAGGAATTGGACGCGGCGAACGCGGGCACGGTCACCGTCCGCGTGCTGCCGATGGGCCGCCGCATCCTCGCGACGGTGCTCGCCAACGCCCCCGACACCGCCCGCCGCACCGAGATCGACGCGGCGGGCGAGGTCACCGTCACCACCTGAGCCCGCTCACTCGAGCAGCGAGAAACGACCCGCCGTCAGCAAGCCGGTGATGGCGTCGATCTTCGCATGCGGGGCGGCATAATCCGGGTGCCCGCGCAGCACAGCGGCGACATCGTGCAAGCGGATCATCTGTTCCTCGGCTTCGAGCACCGTCCGCCCGCCGGGACTGACGGGGTGAGCCGCGAACTGCGGTGCCGCCGTATCGATGCGGCCGAGCTCCACCGCTTGCTCGACCCGTCTCGAACAGCGGCACGCCGCCCGCGGGTCGGCTATGCCGCACGAGGCGCTGAGAAACGCGGCGAGACGTTTCCTGGCGCGCTCCAACCGCTTTCGGTACGCGACGGGACTGATGTCGAGGATCCACGCCGCGTCCGTCGAGCTCACTTCGAAGACCTGGCCGAGGACGAACGCGACGCGTTCGTCACGGGCCAGGCATTGCAGCATGCCCTGGCTGCAGGCGAGCCGGACCTCGCTGGACAGCAACGCCGCCTGCGGCCCGCGGTAGTCCTCGGCGGCCAGCCCATCGGTGAGACCGGCGCCGAATTCCTCCAGGCTGAGTTGGCGCGCTTCCTGCGGCGTCCGCGTGCGCAGATTGATCAGGTAGTTGACGCCGATGCGGTAGGCCCAGGTGAGCAGTTTCGCCTCGCCGCGGAAGGTGGCCAGGCGGGTGACCGCGCGGATCAGGATCTCCTGGGTGGCGTCCTCCGCCTCGGCCGGACGCCACACCATCCGCAGGGCCAGCCGGTAGATCGGGTCTTGCAGCATCCGGATGATCGCGGCGACCGCGTCCCGATCACCGTCCACCGCGCGGGCGACCAATTCCGCTTCCGCGCGCCGGATTTCCGCGGTTGTCTCGCTGTGGTCGCTTGCCGGGCCGTCCGCACTGCTCACCGAGTCATCCTCCGTAGCGTGCCACCGTCTCGCAACCCCGTGGGCCGCGATCACGCCGCCGACACCAGTGCGTGCTTGCGCAACCACTCGGCGACCGCCGACCCGATCTCGTGCGGCCGATCCTCCGGTGCGTGATGCCCGGCGGGCGGAATGGAGACCATCTCCGCGCTCGCGAAAGTGGTTGCGGCCCACCGCGCCGATTCTTCCGAGCCGAGACCGACGCCGTTCTCCAACACCATGATCAGCGTCGCGATCTCGGGTGTCTCGGCGAGGTACCGGCCGTAGTTCCGCACGATGTCCACCACGTCGGCGGGCTCGCCGCCGAGCGGGATTTCCCTGGGCCACATCAGCAGCGGCTTGCGCGTGGCCGGCGTCGGGTAGGGCGCGCGGTAGACGTCGTGGACATCCTGCGTGAGATTCGTGACACCCCTGGGCAGGTTGAACTCGATGAACATGTTCTCCTCCAACACCATTCGCTCACCCTCCGCGGTGCGGAACTTGCGGAACAGTTCGGCGCCCAGCGGCGGCATCTCGGACCACTCCATCGGTCGCAGGAAGGTCTCGATCAGCGCGATGCCGCGCACCCGGCCGGGATGGCGCGCGGCCCAGTCCATGCCCAGCGCGCCGCCCCAGTCGTGGCCGACGATGACCACCTCGTCCAGCCCGAGGCCGTCGAACCAGGCGTCCAGGTAGCGCGCGTGATCGACGAACCGGTAGTCGATGTCGGGCTTGCCCGAGTCGCCCATGCCGATGAGATCGGGAGCCAACGCCCTGGTCTGGTCGGTGACGTGCGGAATCACGTTGCGCCACAGATAGGAGGAAGTCGGGTTGCCGTGCAGGAACACCACGGGCACGGAACCCGAGCCGGTGTCGGTGTAGAAGATGAAGGAATCGAGAACGTCGATGGTGGCCACAGAAGGCTCCTTTCAGCTGCTTGCACCCGTTTCGACACAGCGATCGCGCCGACTGTGACCGCTCGGTGTGTGACGCTCGACACAGCGGTGTCGCATCGAAAGAGCCGGATGGAAACGCGTCGACCGAACTTGTCGGACCCTCGTGGCATCCTTCGGAATATGCGGAAGATGAGCGCGGTGGCCGCGCGGCGGACGGCCCTGGCCGCGCAAGGGTTCGGCAGGCGGCGTCCGGCCGCCGTCACGCGCCGGACCGTGGCCGACGTGCTCGCCAGAACCCAGCTGCTGCAACTCGATTCGGTGTCGGCGGTGGTCCGCGCGCACTACGCCCCGGTGTTCAGCAGGATCGGCGGCTACGATCGCGCGCTGCTCGACGAGGCGGCCTGGAGCCACAGCGCCAAGCGGCCGCGGCGGCTGGTCGAGTACTGGGCGCACGAGGCCGCCCTCATCCCCGTCGAGGACTGGCCGCTGATGCGCTGGCGGATGGTGCAGTACCAGCACGGTCGTTGGTCGGGGATGCGCAAGGTGCTCGACCGCAATCCGACGCTGGGCAAGGACATCCTGGACGTGATCCGGGATGTCGGCGCCGCGACCGCGGGAGAGGTGGAGCGGCATCTGGAGCTGGACAAGCCGCGGCCCAAGGGATCCTGGTGGAATCTCAGCGACACCAAGATGATCTGCGAACAACTCTTCGCCGCGGGTGAGCTCTCCGTCGACAGGCGCGTCGGCTTCACTCGGCACTACGATCTCGCCGAGCGAGTGATTCCCCCGGAGGTGTTGGCGCGCGACGTTTCCGAGGCCGACGCCGTCGTGGAACTGGTCCGCAGAGCCGCCACCGCGCTCGGCATCGGCACCGAGACCGATCTGCGCGACTACTACCGCCTGCATCGCTCGCAGACCGAGCCGGCGATCGCGGCCCTGGTGGACGCGGGCGAACTGGAAGAGGTCGAGGTCGCGGGCTGGGGCAAGACCGCCTACCTGCGGTCCGGGGCGGCCACGCCGCGTCGCGTCGAGGGCGCCGCGCTGCTGTGCCCGTTCGACCCGCTGATCTTCTTCCGGCCGCGCACCGAGCGGATCTTCGACTTCCACTACCGCATCGAGATCTACACCCCCGAGCACAAGCGGGTGCACGGCTACTACGTCTTCCCCTTCTTGCTGGACGGGGAACTGGTCGGCCGGGTCGACCTGCGCGCCGAACGCGCGAGCGGGCGACTGCTCGTGCCGGCCGCGTTCGCCGAGCCGGGCCGCGACAACGCGGAGACCGCGGCGGCGCTGCGCACAGCCCTGCGCGAGATGGCGGACTGGCTGGAGCTGGACGACGTGGTGATCGGCGAGCGCGGCGAGCTGGCCGCGCTGCTGTAGGTCAGATGTCGCGCTTGGGTCCGTAGCCGCGCATCTGGTCGCGCAGCGCGCCGTGCACCGCGTTGGACAGCCACGAGTTCAGCGAGACCCCGCTGGCCGCGGCCGCCTCCTCCGCCTTCGCCTTCATCTGCTCGACCAGTCGCAGCGTGACGCGGCTGATGTCCCCGGTCATCTCCTCGAAGGTCGGGTGCTCCTCGGCGGCGGCGTTCTTGCGCACGTCGACCGTGGCGTCGGTGCCGTCCACCGAGACGTGCACGGTGCGGTCCTCCAGCGCCGAGCTGACCTCGCCCGCCAGCTCGGACAGCGCCGCGAGCAGCACGAGGCGGGCCGACGACTCGGTCGCCGAAGCCAGCGCGGCGGCGGTGGCCTGCGTCTTCTCGTCGCCGAGCGCCGCGGCCGCCACCAGGTTCTCGCGCAGCTGCGCGGTGTACTTGTTCAGATCCATGACATCAGTGTGGCGTCAAAAATGACATCATTCAAGGAAAAGATTGATGTCGCGGCGGCGTCGATGGGAGGTGAATCACCCGGGCGGGCAGCCGGATCGCCGGTCAGGGTGTCGAGGGTGCCGTGTGGACCGGGTAGCCTTTCTGACCATGACGAACGGTGAATCGACGCCAACGGAGCTGCGCGCGTCCGGCACAGTAGGTGTCGCGATGGTGACCCCCTTCAGTGCCGACGGCAAGCTGGATGTCGATGCCGGGGTCGCGCTGGCGGCCCGTCTCGTCGACCGCGGTGTCGATCTGCTCGCGATCTCCGGAACCACCGGTGAATCGCCGACCACGACCGAGTCGGAGAAGTTCGACCTGCTGCACGCCGTCGTCGACGCCGTGGGCGATCGCGCCACCGTGATCGCGGGAGCGGGTACCTACGACACCGCCCACTCCATCGAACTCGCCCGCAACGCGCAGCGGGCGGGCGCGCACGGTCTGCTCGTGGTGACGCCGTACTACTCGCGCCCGTCGCAGGAGGGCTTGATCGCGCACTTCACCGCGGTCGCCGACGCCACCGACCTGCCGGTCACCCTCTACGACATTCCGCCCCGCTCCATCATTCCCATCGGTCCCGACACCATACGCACGCTCGCCGAGCACCCGCGCATCGTCGCGGTCAAGGACGCCAAGGGCGACCTGAACGCGGGCGCCGAGCTGATCGCGAGCACCGGTCTTGCCTGGTACTCCGGCGACGACTGCCTGAATCTGCCGTGGCTGTCCATCGGCGCGGTCGGATTCATCAGTGTCATCGGGCATCTGGTGCCCGAACGGCTGCGCGAACTCGTCGACGCCTACCAGGCGGGCGATGTGGCGCGGGCCCGCGACATCAACGCGCGGCTCGTCCCGCTGAACCACGCGATGGCGCGCCTCGGCGGCGTCGCGATGACCAAGGGCGGGCTGCGCCTGCTCGGCGTCGACGTGGGCGAGCCGCGGCTGCCGCAGCTGATGCCGAGCACCGACGCGCTGGACCGCCTCGCCGCGGACCTGCAGACCGCGGGAGTGCTGGCATGAACGACCTAGGGGACCAATCCGCCGCCGCACAGGAGGTGTCGGCATGACGACTCCGCGCCGTCCGCGTCGCACCGCGTCCCGCCCAGCGGGCGCACCCGAACCCACTCCCGTCGAGCGGGAACGCACCGAAAGACCCACCGCCGAACCGGTGGCCGCGCAGCCGGAGACTGTCGCGCAGCCGCAGACCCCGGCGCAGCCCGAAGCCGCCGCGCAGCCCGAAGCCGCCGCGCAGCCCGAAGCCGCCGCGCAGCGCCGGCCCGAAACCCCGCAGCGGCCCGAGCAGGCCGAATCCCCGCGTGCCGAGTCGGGCAGAAGGTCCGACCGGGGCAAGAGGCAGCAGGCGGCTCAGGAACGGCAGCCGGAACAAGCACGGCAGAACGGCCAGAGCCGCAGATCCGGCCGCGGTCGCCAGGGCCGCCGCGGCGAGCAGCCGCCCGCCCAGCCGCCCGTGGTGGCGGCGCAGGACCGGCTCGGCACTCCGCCGAAGCTGCCCAAGAACGGTCTGCGCGTCTTCGCGCTCGGCGGCATCGGCGAGATCGGCCGGAACATGACCGTTTTCGAGTACGGCGGCAAGCTGCTGATCGTCGACTGCGGCGTGCTCTTCCCCGAGGACCAGCAGCCCGGCGTCGACCTGATCCTGCCCGACTTCCGTCCCATCGAGGACCGGATGGACGACGTCGTCGCGATCGTGCTCACCCACGGTCACGAGGACCACATCGGCGCGGTGCCGTTCCTGCTGCGCATGCGCGGTGACATCCCGGTGATCGGCGCCAAGTTCACTCTCGCGCTGGTGGCCGCGAAGTGCCGCGAGCATCGGCTGCACCCCAAGCTCATGGAGGTCGTCGAGGGCGAGACCACCATCCACGGTCCGTTCGAGTGCGAGTACTTCGCGGTCAACCACTCGATCCCGGACGCGATCGCGGTCGCCATCCGCACCCCGGCGGGCGTCGTGCTGCACACCGGCGACATCAAACTGGACCAGCTGCCGCTGGACGGACGGCTCACCGACCTGGCCGGTTTCTCCCGGCTCGGCGACGAGGGCGTCGACCTGTTCCTGGTCGACTCGACCAACGCCGAGGTGCCCGGTTTCGTCACGCCCGAACGCGAGATCGGCGGCGTGCTGGACAACGTGATCGGCAAGGCGCGCAACCGCGTGATCGTGGCGTCCTTCGCCAGTCACGTGCACCGCATCCAGCAGGTCGTCGACGTGGCCCAGAAGTACGGTCGCCGAATCTGTTTCGTCGGCCGCTCGATGGTCCGCAACATGCAGATCGCCCAGGACCTCGGCTACCTGACGGTGCCGGACGGCGTGGTCGTCGATCTCGACGTGGCCGCGACCCTGCCCGGCGACCGGCTGGTGCTCATCTCCACCGGCTCGCAAGGCGAACCGCTCTCGGCGCTGTCGCGGATGGCGCGCGGCGATCACCGGCAGATCCACATCCGCGCCGACGATCTGGTGGTGCTGGCCTCCTCGCTCATCCCCGGCAACGAGAACTCGGTGTTCGCCGTGGTCAACGGGCTGTCCAGGCTGGGAGCCACCGTCATCACCCAGCAGAACGCCAAGGTGCACGTCTCCGGACACGCCTCCGCGGGCGAGCTGCTGTACCTGTACAACGCGGTCCGGCCGACCAACGCCATGCCCGTGCACGGCGAATGGCGGCACCTGCGGGCCAACGCCGCGCTCGCGGTGGCCACCGGCGTTCCCGAGGACCGGGTGGTGCTCGCCGAGGACGGCGTGGTGGTGGACTTGGTGGACGGCATCGCGTCCATCGTCGGCCGGGTGCCGGTTGGCCACGTCTATGTCGACGGCCTGTCCGTCGGCGATGTCGGCGAGTCCACGCTGTCGGATCGTCTGGTGCTCGGCGAGGGCGGGTTCATCGCCATCACCGTCGCCATCGACGAGACCACCGGCAAGGCCGTGAGCACGCCGGAGCTGAGCGGTCGCGGCTTCTCCGACGACCCGACCGCGCTGGCCGCCGCCGCGGAACTGGTCGAGGCCGAGCTGCTGCGGCTGGCGGGCGAGGGCGTCACCGACACCCACCGCATCGCCCAGGGCGTGCGCCGGGTGGTCGGCCGCTGGGTCGCCGAGGCCTACCGCCGCCGTCCGATGATCGTGCCCACCGTCATCGCTGTCTGATCCTGACATACGAAAGCGCCGGAAGGCTTGGCCCTCCGGCGCTTTCGCATATCGGCTTACTGAGCCTGGCAGGCCGCCGAGTCCAGCTTCGCCGAGCGCACGATGTTGCAGGTGAACTGGTGGGAGACCTTCCAGTCGCTACCCTCGGCGACGAACTCGACGAACGCGTTCTCCACCGGCTGCCCGTCGATGGTGACCTTCGCGTCGGCCTTCAGCTTGCCGTCCTTGGGTTCCTGCACATTGGTGATCTCGACGGTCACCTTGTTGCGCTTGGCCGCGTCGACCAGCTTGTCGACCAGCTGCGGATCACGCTCGGCGTCCTCGATCCAGCTGATCTTCTCCTCGGAGCTCACCGACGGATCGAAGGCGCGGTTGATGCGCTCGTTGAGCAGCGAGGCGGCCGGCTTGGGCAGGTTCGGCGGCGTGGTGGTCGCGGGCGCCTTGCCCTCGACCGCCTTGTCCTCGTTCTTGCCCTCCTCGAACTTGCCCGCGGGCGAGGTGCTGGTGCTCGTGCTGGAGGAGTTGCTGTCGGAGCTGCACGCGCCGAGTGCGAACGCCGAAGCGGTCAGCAGGACGGCGACCGCGGCCCGAATGGAGCGGTGTTTCACGATTTTCCCCTGGTGAAGTGGTGTCGCGGTCTCGAAGCGGACGACGCGACGGTGTCGGATTTACAGCGAGTAGCCCGCGGTGCAACGCCAGTCGACGACCCAGCCGCCGGACAGGCGCGAGAGTGCCGCCGCGCGGGCGTCGGAGTAGTTGGACCGCGCCGACGCGCTCCAGCGCGTGTTGGAGCTGGCGAGCACGCCGCAGCCGTTGGTCCAGGAGACCAGGGTGGAGCAGCCGTACCCGCAGACATCGATCGCGGCATCCTCTGCGGCGCTGTAACTTCCGTAGTTGTTGGCGATGCCGTAGGCGCCGTCGCTCGACACGGCGATCGCGCCGTAGTACCCGTATGCGGCCTGCGCCGGTGCCGTAGTGGCCAGCATCGAACCGACCGTTGCCACGATGACCGCGGCAGCGGTGAAGAACTTCTTCAAGGTGAATCCCTTCGAACTGAGAGTCCACGACCCTTATGGACCAGTGACAAGCTACCGAGCAACCTCCCCGGAAGCCAGTCGTGGCTTTCCTTTCCGGAGATCGCGCGGGCCCGAACGTTCCGCCGGTTTCCGCCCGGCATCCGTTAGGGTCGGCACGTGAGCATGGCACAACGGGAACGTCAGGCGCTGGTCGTCGCGATGTCGGAGGCCGGTCCGGACGCGCCGACCCTGTGCGGTGCATGGACGGTGCGAGATCTCGCGGCGCACTTGATCGTTCGGGAACGCCGTCCCGACGCCGCCCCCGGCATCCTGCTGAAGCCGTTCGCGGGCTACCTCGAGTCGGTGCAGGAGCGCGTGGCGTGCAAGCCGTTTCCCGAACTGCTCGAACTCGTGCGGACCGGTCCGCCGTGGTGGTCGCCGCTGAAACCGGTGGACGCGATGGTCAATCTCAGCGAGATGTTCGTCCACCACGAGGACGTGCGCCGCGCCGGACCGGACTGGGCGCCGCGCGAACTCGCCGAGTCCGACGAGGCCAAATTGTGGGGTGTGGCGAGCAAGGTCGGCAAGATGGCCTATCGCAAATCGCCGGTGCCGGTGGTGCTCGCGACGCCGGACGGGCGCCGGGCGGAGGTGAAGTCGGCCGACGGCGCCGCTGTGACGCTCACCGGCAAACCGTCGGAACTGGTGCTGCACGCGTTCGGACGCGAGAACGTGCGCATCGAGACGGCGGGCGAGCCCGAGGCCGTCCGCGCGGTGCTGGAACTCGACCGCTCGTTCTGAACTCGGTCGCCGCTCCAGCGAGGCATTCGACTGTGATCCGGGGCGCTCGAGGCCCGCGATACGGGTGTTGCGGATGGTCTGGATGGGGCGTTTGCGGCTAGCCTGGGTCCATGGCAGGTAAGTCCCGCAGCACCACGACACCTCGTGCGCGGGCGGGATCGGCCCGGGGGAGGACCACCACGGCGCGGTCTCGTTCCACCACACCCCGGGGTGGTTCCGCACCGCGCGGGCGCGCCACACCGGCCCGCAGACCCGTTCGGCGCAAGTCCGACACCGCGCCGCTGGCCGTCTTCAGCCGCGGCGTCACCGGCGGCTGGAACATGCTCGCCCGCGGCCTCGGCGCCACCACCCGCACACTCAGCAGGGCGGGCGAGATCGAACACGGACACCGGCGCGACGGCATCGCGCTCGCGCTGATCGCGCTGAGCGCCGTCATCGCGGCCGCGGTGTGGCTCTCGGCGGGCGGACCGATCGGGCACTTCGTCGAAGAGGCGATCCGAGCGGTGTCCGGTTCCGCCTCGGCCGCACTGCCGTTCGTCGCGACCGGCATCGCGATCGTCCTCATGCGCACCGAACCGCGTCCCGAGATCCGGCCGCGGCTCGTGCTCGGCGGATTGCTGGTCGGCCTGCCGCTGCTCGGCATCTGGCATCTCGCCGCGGGCGCGCCCACCGACGCGCACGGCCGTTCCCGCGCCGCGGGCTTCGCCGGCTACGTGATCGGCGGCCCGCTGGCCGGTGGGCTCACCGCGTGGCTGGCCGTGCCGATCCTGTTGCTCGCCATCGTCTTCGGCGTGCTGCTGCTCACCGGGACCACGGTTCGCGAGGTGCCACAGCGGCTGCGCGAATACTTCGGCACCGCGGCGGGCGGCGACGAGTACGGCGAGTTCGAGCCGCAACGCGACTACGACGCCGCCGACTACGACGCCGATGGTTTCCCCGTGCACCGCACCGCGTCTCGGCGCCGCGGCCGCACCCCGGCCGAGAACTATCCACCCGACGAATTCGCCGGATCCGACGCGGTCACCGAATCGCTGGGCGAGCCGCCGCTGCGCGATGCCAAGCCGATCGCCACCGAGCCGCCGCCGGAACCGCCAAAACCGAAGAAGCGCGCGGCGCCCAAGGTGCAGGACCAGACCCCGCCGCCACCCAAGGAACCCGAGTTCGTCGCCGACCGGGTGATCGAGGGCGATTACACGCTGCCGCCGCTGACTCTGCTCACCGACGGCGACCCGCCCAAGAAGCGCAGCGCCGCCAACGAATCGATGATCGAGGCGATCACCGAGGTGCTGGTGCAGTTCAAGATCGACGCGGCGGTCACCGGATTCGTGCGCGGCCCGACGGTCACCCGCTACGAGGTGGAGCTCGGCCCCGGCGTGAAGGTGGAGAAGATCACCGCGCTGGCCCGCAACATCGCCTACGCCGTCGCCACCGAGAACGTTCGGCTGCTCGCGCCGATCCCCGGTAAGTCCGCCGTCGGCATCGAGGTGCCCAACTCCGACCGCGAGCTGGTGCGATTGGCCGACGTGCTGAAAGCGCCGTCCACTCGAAACGACCACCATCCGTTGGTGATCGGTCTCGGCAAGAACATCGAGGGCGAGTTCGTCTCCGCCAATTTGGCGAAGATGCCGCATCTGCTTGTCGCGGGTTCCACCGGATCGGGTAAGTCCAGCTTCGTCAACTCGATGCTGGTCTCGTTGCTGCAGCGGGCCACGCCCGACGAGGTACGGATGATCCTGATCGACCCCAAGATGGTCGAACTCACCCCGTACGAGGGCATTCCGCACCTGATCACGCCCATCATCACCCAGCCGAAGAAGGCCGCCGCCGCGCTGGCCTGGCTGGTGGAGGAGATGGAGCAGCGCTACCAGGACATGCAGGCCAACAAGGTGCGCCACATCGACGACTTCAACAAGAAGGTGAAGTCCGGGGCGATCACCGCGCCGCTGGGCAGCGAGCGGGTCTACCGGCCCTACCCCTACATTCTCGCCATCGTCGACGAGCTCGCCGACCTCATGATGACCGCGCCGCGCGACGTCGAGGACGCGATCGTCCGCATCACCCAGAAGGCGCGCGCCGCGGGCATCCACCTGGTGCTGGCGACCCAGCGTCCGTCGGTGGACGTGGTCACCGGTCTGATCAAGACCAACGTGCCCTCGCGCCTCGCGTTCGCGACCTCCTCGCTCACCGACTCCCGGGTCATCCTGGATCAGCCGGGCGCCGAGAAGCTGATCGGCATGGGCGACGGGCTGTTCCTGCCCATGGGCGCGAACAAACCCACCCGTCTACAGGGTGCGTTCATCAGCGACGAGGAAATCCACGCCGTCGTCGACTACACCAAGAACCAGGCCGAACCCGAGTACCAAGAGGGCGTCACCGCCGCGAAGGCCGGGGAGAAGAAGGACGTCGACCCCGACATCGGCGACGACCTCGACGTGCTGCTCCAGGCCATCGAACTGGTCGTCACCTCTCAGTTCGGCTCCACCTCCATGCTCCAGCGCAAGCTGCGCGTCGGTTTCGCCAAGGCGGGCCGCCTGATGGACCTCATGGAGACCCGCGGCGTCGTCGGTCCCAGCGAAGGGTCGAAGGCGCGCGATGTGCTCGTCAAGCCGGACGAGCTGGAGGGGTTGCTGTGGTCGATCCGTGGTGGTGGCGCGGAGTCGGAGGACGGCGAGGAGTAAGCGTCCGGCTGATCACCACAGATGCGCGTGGTGGACGAGCGCGTCGGTGATCAGCGCCACGCCCAAGAGCCCGAAGATGATGCGCACGGAGAGCGGGCCGTACTCGGTCAGGACGCGGACGATCGCGCGATACACGCGCCGGGCTCGCGCGGTGCCGCGGACGGACAGGGCCAGGATCAGCAGCGGCGGCAGCAGCGCGACCGCGCAGTAGGCGATGATGATCATCGGCCAGAGCGGGGGCAGCGGGTCGTGCGCGGACAGCATGGCCAGGCCCGCGAGATACGGCACCGCCGTCGGCGCCTGAGCGAACCCGATGGCGACGCCCACCAGTGCGAGCACCCAGGGCCGGCGCCGGGCCTTCGTCGCCCACGCGGGCGGGTCGCGGCGTGCGCCGGACGGCAGCACGGCGAGCACGAGCAGCACAGCGCCCACCGCCAGCTCACCCCAGTAGCGGATGGTCGGCGTCAGCTCGAAGCCGATCAGCGACGTGAGCCAGGTGATGCCGAGGACGGCGCAGATCCCGAACGTGGTGGTCATCGCGAACACGCCTGCGACGAAACTCAGCCCGCCCGGCAGCGGTGACCGTCGCGCGAGCTTGCTGTCGTAGACGATCGCCACCGTGACGCCGACGAGCAGCAGATCGAGCGAATCGAGGAAGGCGAAGCCGGTCAGCGCCAAGAGCAGAGTCACCATGACCACACCGAACATACGCGAGGATCGGATGCCCTTTATCGGCCTGCGCGGTGTGCGTCAGCTCTCGGATGGTGAGCCTCAGCTCTTGCGCGCCTGCAAGGTGTAGCTGAGCGGGACGCGTTCGGGATGCTCGATCAGCCGCCACTCGTCGTGCTCGTCGCGGGTCATCCGGCCCGGTAGCGCGTTCCACGGGACGCTGCGGTGTTCGGTGAGGCCGGTGAGCGTCAGTCCGTTGGCCAGCAGCGCGGAGACGACTTCGCCGAGGCCGTGGTTCCACTCGTGGATGGTGGTCTGCCCGAGGCGGCCGTCGGTCTCGACGTAGGTGGAATCGTCGGAGAAGACCATCGGCTCGGGTGTTTCGAAATACGGGTAGCCGAGGGTCAACCCGTCCGTGACGGACTCGTCGATGGCCCCCAGCATCGGATGGCCTTCGCGCAGGAACAGGCGGCCGCCCGGTCGCAGCAACCCGGCTACGGTCTGCGCCCATCTTTCGATGCTCGGCAGCCAGCACAGCGCGCCGATACCGGTGAAAACCAGATCGAATCGCTCCGAGCCGAGCACCGAGACCGCTTCGTACACATCGGCTTCGACGAAATCCACGTCGGACCCCGTTCGTTCCGCGAGCTCGCGGGCCTGCGCGAGGGACGCCGGACTGAAGTCGAGACCGGTCATCCGAGCGCCGAGCCGAGCCAGCGAGATCGTGTCCGTGCCGATATGGCACTGCAGGTGCACACCGCGCAGCCCGCGCACATCACCGAGCAGCGGCAGGTCGAAACGAACTACCGGACTGAGAAAGTCGGGCTCCGCCGCAAACCGCGCCACCCGATAGTCCGGCGACGCGGCATGCAACGACGCCCGCTCGTCCCAGTTGGCCCTGTTCAGGATGCGATAGTCCTCGGTCACCCCATCGACTCTGACACCCCGCACGGTGCACCGCATCCGAATATTCGGGCTACTCGTAGCTGAGTTGACTTGGCTGTGACGGGGTCCGGGCGGGACCCCGTCACCGGCTGTAGCAACGCGACTGTTTCCCTTACGCGGCGTCCAGGGCCGCGGTGATCTTGCGGGTCATCGCGGCCACGGCGGGGCTCGGCTGGTTCTGGCCGGCGCGGGCCGCCGCTTCGATGGCGACGAGAACCGTGTCGCGGAAGTTGTTCGCCTCCACCGGATCCTGCTGTGCGAGCAGCCTTACGGCCGCGGTCAGTGCGGGCAGCACGTGGTCGGCGAGGGCGGCGACGGTCTTGCCCGGCAGTTCGATGTCCTTGGTCTTCGCGGCGAGCACGTGTCCGACCAGGCCGGTCGCGGACGTCAGGGCGATGGAGCCGTGCGCGATGCCCTTGTGGGGCGCGCCCGCGGCGGCCATCAGCGACACGGCACCGTAGGCGGCGGTCCGGACGATCGACTTGTCCTGGTCGGTGAGGGTGACGGTGATGGTGGACATGGTGTGTACTCCTTCGAATCGGTTGTGCCCGTTCCGGTGCCGGTTCGGGTCGTTTTGTTCGATGTACACACTTTCGCCGCCGCGACTGACACCGCCCTGACAGACAGCTGACACGTCCGCTGACACGACCAGCGGCCGACCTGCGTGGTACGGGCTGGAGTGCCAGGATTCGAACCTGAACCGACCGAACCAAAACCGGTCATGCTTCCCTTACACCACACTCCAGTGGAGCTGGGGCGCCAGGATTCGAACCTGAACCAACGGAATCAGAATCCGCCGTGCTGCCGGGTTACACCACGCCCCATCGGCGCGCTTGGGAGGACTCGAACCTCCGACCTCCTGCTTCGTAGGCGTACCTCCGCCTTCGCTCCGGCCGTGCGCGGGCTGGAGACGGACGTTGTCCGGCTGCGCTATTCAGGCAGGCGCTCTATCCAGCTGAGCTACAAACGCTCTTCCGCGCTTACAGCGCGAACCAGTTCCCTCGGCGAGATTCGAACTCGCAACTCCCGGCTCCTAATGCCGGTGCCTCTACCAGTTGGGCTACGAGGGAGTGCCGTTGAGCTACCCCCGCATACGAAAAGGGGCCGTTCCCGGCGGATCGCCGCGGAATGACCCCTGGAAAGGTTCTCGGGTGCCGAGAACTCAGGGGCCGCCGCGGACGCGGATCCAGCGGACATCGAGTAGGCGGAGGGCGGCGTTCGGGCGCGCGGCGACGAGCGACCACTGTCGCTGTTGCCGGTTTCGCGCTGTCATCGCCTGTGCCTCTCGGGTTTCGGGAGCGGTGCTTCGCCGTCTTCGACGCTAACACCCGAATCCGCCAGGGGAAACCGGTTTTTCGAGACCGGTCGGAACCAGGAATTTCGATGGGCGCCGCAATGCGCGCGCAATCATCGTGATTGTGGTGTTCGAAGCGCCGGACGCACGTCTTATGCGCTCCGGAGGCCGCGGCGGGAGTGTGACAGGATGGTCAGCAACCGACCCGCTAGCCGACAAGAACGGACAAATCGGGCATGATGGCCGTCATGACTACCGCCTCCGATCGGGCCGCAGTATGCAGGTGACCGCACTGGAATGGGGGATCACCATCGCGGTGATCCTCGGCTTGTTCGTCTTCGACTTCTTCGCGCACGTGCGCACGCCGCACGAACCGACCTTCCGGGAGTCGGCCGTCTGGTCGACGGTCTACATCACTCTCGCCCTGGCCTTCGGCGGCTTCGTCGCCTGGCGATGGGGTTCGACCTTCGGCGGGGAGTACTACGCCGGTTTCGTCACCGAGAAGGCGCTCTCGGTGGACAACCTGTTCGTCTTCCTGATCATCATGACCACCTTCGCCGTGCCCCGGATCTACCAGCAGAAGGTGCTGCTCATCGGCATCGTGCTCGCGCTGGTCATGCGCGGTGTGTTCATCGCCGTCGGCGCGGCCGCGATCAGCGCGTTCAGCTGGGTGTTCTACCTGTTCGGCCTGTTCCTGATCTACACCGCCGTCAAGCTGCTGCGCGAGAGCGGGCACGAGGTGGAGGCCGAGGAGAAGCGCGACAGCCGCATCGTCGCGCTGGCCAAGCGGGTGCTGCCGACCACCGACCAGTACGACGGCGACAAGCTCGTCACCCGGGTCGACGGCCGCAGGGTGGTCACCCCGTTGCTGCTCGCGCTGCTCGCGATCGGCTTCGCCGACCTGCTGTTCGCGCTGGATTCCATCCCCGCGATCTACGGCCTCACCGAGGAGCCGTACCTGGTCTTCACCGCGAACGCGTTCGCGCTGATGGGTCTGCGCCAGCTGTACTTCCTGATCGGCGGCCTGCTGGACCGGTTGGTGTACCTGTCCTACGGCCTGGCCGCGATCCTCGCGTTCATCGGCATCAAGCTGGTGCTGCACGCGCTGCACGAGAACACGCTGCCGTTCGTCAACGGCGGTGAGCACGTCGCCGTGCCGGAGATCTCCACCCCGGTGTCGCTGGGTGTCATCATCGGCGTGCTGATCGTGGCAACCGTCGCCAGTCTCCTCAAGACCCGGGGCGCGGCGCGCCAAGACGCCAAGTAGACCGCGAAGAGCCCCGCACCCCTGTCGACACGGGTGCGGGGCTCTGTCGTGAGATCAGTCGGCGAAAGCGCCCATGATGGGCGACCACTCCACGGCGCGCACCGCGTCGATGAGCGACTCGCGCGCGAAGGGGTCCTGCGCGAGCAGATCCTTCAGCGCCGCCTCGTCCCCCGCGCGGAAGATCAGCAACGCCCCCGACCCGTCCGGGTACGGCCCGCTCGACAGCAGGGTGCCCGCCTCGACCAGCCCGGACAACCACGCGCGGTGCTCGGGCCGGTGGGTGTCGCGGCCGGGAACGGTGGCCTCGGAGTATGTGTAGTGAACGGCGAAGATCGGCACGGCGTATCGCTTTCTCGGTCGGCGCTTCAGAGGGTCAGCAGCATGCGGGTGTTGCCGAGCGTGTTCGGCTTCACATAACTCAGGTCGAGGAACTCGGCGACACCGGTGTCGTAGGACCGGCACATCTCGGCGTAGACCTCGGCGGTCACCGGCGTTCCGTCGATCTCGACGAAGCCGTGCCTGCCGAAGAACTCCACCTCGAAGGTCAGCACGAACAGCCTGCGCAGCTCCAGTTCCCTGGCCACCGCGACGAGCCGCTGCACGATGAGTTTGCCAACGCCGGTGCCTTTGGCGTCGGGATGCACCGCGACGGTGCGCACCTCGCCGAGATCGGCCCACAGCACGTGCAGCGCGCCGCAGCCGACGACGCGTCCGTCGACTTCGGCCACCCAGAACTCCTGGACCGACTCGTAGAGGGTGACCAGGTTCTTCTCCAGCAGAATGCGGCCCGCGTAGACGTCGACGAGGCGTTTGATCTCGGGGACGTCCGAGGTTCGGGCGCGTCGCACAACCGGTCCGGAGCCGGGCGCGGCGGAGGCCGCGCTGGTATTCGCGTCGCTGGTCGAACCACCTAGTGGTCCCCGAGAGGTCATGGGGTGCACAGTAGTCGGCACCCTTACCGATAGTCTGAACATGTGCCGCACATCCTGTCGTTCCGCTCACCGCATCGCGCCGGGGTAGCGCAACCGGATGGAGACGTGGCCGTCCTCGGATCGCGCGCCCTCGAGGCGAGGGCATGAGCGTGCAGCCCGAAGAGATCGATCGTCGCTGGCCCGACGCGGGTGTCCTGCGTCAGGGAGCCGAGCGTTCGGGCAGTTTCGTAGCCCCTCCTGCCGACACCGCCGTGCCGCTGATGAACATCGCGAACGTGCTGACCATGGCGCGCATCGCGATCGTTCCGCTGTTCGTCGCCGCGCTCTTCGCGGGCGGCGGCCACCAGACCGGGTGGCGGATCGCCGCGGCCGCGCTGTTCGGGCTCGCCGCCATCACCGATCGCTTCGACGGACAGCTGGCGCGCAAGTACGGTTTGGTGACCGATTTCGGCAAGCTGGCGGACCCGATCGCCGACAAGGCACTGATCGGCGCGGCACTGATCGGACTCTCCGTGCTCGGCGATCTGGCCTGGTGGATCACCCTGGTGATCTGCGGACGCGAGATCGGCGTCACGCTGCTGCGGCTGCTCGTGGTGCGGCGCGGGGTGATTCCAGCTGGGCGCGGCGGCAAGCTGAAGACGCTGGTGCAGTCGCTGGCCATCGGGGTGTTGCTGCTGCCGCTGTCGGGCGGCTTCGAGGCCGCGGGCATGGCGCTGATGTACCTGGCGGTGGTGCTGACGGTCGTCACCGGTCTGGATTACGTCGGGCAGGCCGCACGCGTGTGGTTCGCCGGCGGCTCCGGCCGGGCGCGCGGAGCATGACCGATCCGCTGACCGCGTCCGTCCCCGCCGCCGACTTGGTGCGTGCCCTGGGGGCGGCGGGTCAAACCGTGGCCACCGCCGAATCGCTCACCGCGGGGCTGGTGGCCGCGACCATCGCCGGAGTGCCGGGCGCGAGTGCGGTGCTGCGCGGCGGACTCGTGGTGTACGCGACCGATCTCAAGAGCAGTCTGGCCGGTGTCAGCGCGGATCTGCTCGCGGCCGAGGGGCCGGTGGCGGCGAGCACCGCCGAACAGCTGGCCGTCGGCGCGCGCACCCGCTGCGGCGCCGACTGGGGGATCGGCCTGACGGGTGTCGCGGGGCCCGACGGCCAGGACGGTCACGCGGTCGGCACCGTCTTCCTCGGGCTGTCCAGTCCGTGGCATACCGAGGTGATGCGGTTGCAACTGTCCGGCGACCGGTGGACCATCAGACTCACCGCGACCGAGAGCGCGGTGCGGGAACTGCTCAGGTGTGTTCAGGGCGGCTGAGCGCGTCGCGTGGATTCGCGTGACGAGTTCGCCCGCCGGGAACCAACCGGGCGCCCCCGGACGTTGTGCCAGAAAGAACGGTGCTCGCCAGGCGACTGCGCCACGCGGCGCCCGGTGTTCGGAGCGAAGGAGATCGAGATGACGCTGCTGCGAGAGGCGATCGGGGACAGTTTGCGGCGTGCTCGTCTCGCCCAGCATCGGACCCTGCGCGAGGTGTCCACTTCGGCGCGCGTGAGCCTGGGGTATCTGTCCGAGGTCGAGCGGGGTCGCAAGGAGGCGTCGAGCGAACTGCTCGCCGCGATCTGCGCCGCACTCGACGTGCCGTTGTCGCGGGTGCTATGGGATGTGAGCACGATCATGGCGGGCGTCGACGGGCTACCGGTAGGCGAGTCCGCCGAGGCCGCGGCGACACCCGCCGCGGAAGCCGAGCAGACGGCCGCCGCCACGGAATCCGCCGAGGCCGCGCCCGCGGAGGAGCCCGCGCTCGCTCCGGCCTCCGCGTCCATGTCGGCCGTCCGGCCGCAGATCGCCGAGGAGACCCGAATCGTCATTCCGGCGCCGAAGGCCGACATGCTGGTCCTGGTGAAGAGCAACTGACAACAGAAAGCCGGACGCCCAGCCGCGGGCAACGCTGCGGGCCGACGCCGAAAACGGATAGATTCTGTAAGTAGGCGTCGGTTGGGCCGGGACGCCCCGGTCCACGTGCCGCATGGTGGAGGATAGGCACAAGCGGGTGCGCGAGGGTCGTGTACCCGGGCCGCGTCAAGCGGTACATCAGATGGAGGCGGGATCAATCGATGGCTAATCCGTTCGTCAAGGCCTGGAAATACATGATGGCCCTCTTCGATGCCAAGATCGAAGAGCACGCGGATCCGAAGGTGCAGATTCAGCAGGCTATCGAGGAAGCTCAGCGCCAGCACCAGGCCCTCTCGCAGCAGGCCGCGTCGGTCATCGGCAACCAGCGTCAGCTGGAGATGAAGCTGAACCGCCAGCTCGACGAGGTCGAGAAGCTCAACGCCAACGCGCGCCAGGCCGTCATGCTCGCCGATCAGGCCACCGCGGCGGGCGACACCGAGAAGGCGATCCAGTACACCAACGCCGCCGAGGCGTTCGCCGCCCAGCTGGTCACCGCCGAGCAGTCCGTCGAGGACCTGAAGGTGCTGCACGACCAGTCTCTGCAGGCCGCCGCCCAGGCCAAGAAGGCCGTCGAGCAGAACGCGATGCTGTTGCAGCAGAAGGTCGCCGAGCGCACCAAGCTGCTCAGCCAGCTGGAGCAGGCCAAGATGCAAGAGCAGGTCTCCGCGTCGCTGCAGCAGATGGACTCGACGCTGTCGGCGCCCGGCACCACCCCGAGCCTGGACGCGGTGCGCGAGAAGATCGAGCGCCGCTACGCCAACGCGCTCGGCGCCGCCGAACTGGCGCAGAACTCGGTGCAGGGCCGCATGCTCGAGGTGCAGCAGGCCAGCATCCAGATGGCCGGTCACAGCAAGCTGGAGCAGATCCGCGCCTCGATGCGCGGCGAGGCGTTGCCCGCGGGCGGCGGCCAGTCCGCCATCAACCCCGCCCAGACCCAGGCGAACCCCGCACAGCCCCAGATGAACAAGGGCCAGGCCGCCCAGCAGTAACAGCTCGATACAGACAAGGACCGGTGCGGTGCAGTACGCGGGCAGCGCGAGACCGTCGCATCGCCGAGGGGCGCCCTCGTCACGTCCCGCGGCCGCGACGCGCGCACCGCGTAGTCGTCGGCCGGTCCTGACTGTGACAGGGCTCGAACGGTGTGAGGAAAGCGCATGAGTCGCAAGCGGATTCCCCCGAGGACCGGTGTTCCGGCGGTACCGGCGCAGCCGACGTTCGGGATGCCGCAGGGCCCACTCCCGGATACGTTGCGCGACATGGGCGAACACGCGCTCGTCGCGGTGCGCCGCTGGGCCGACCCGCGCGAGCGGGAACTCCGTAAGCGCCGCCGCGCCCGACGGCGCAGCTATCAGCTCGGCACGGTCTCCGGGCTGACCACCGCGGGCGCCGTCGGTCTTGTCGTCGTCTCGGCGCCCGCCTGGGCGGTGGTCGTCCTCGGCGGCGGCGCGGTCGCGTTCGTCACCGGGGCCGCGCTCAGCGCGCGACGTTATCTGCGGCTGCGCCGAACTCCTTTGCCACAGGCCGCTTTCCTGCCGCGCAAACAGCCGCCGTTGCGCTCGGCCGCCCGCGCCCCGATCGCCCGCCTGGTGCAAGCCGAACGCGCGCTACACGGGCTCACCGCGCAGATCGCCGCCTCGCACAGGCTGCCCCACGAAGAACTCACCGAGATGGTCGAGACGGCCGCCTCCGGCGCCGCGGCGTTGCACGCGCTCGCCGCCGACATCGTCCAGATGGAGCGCGCCGCCGCCGTGGTCGGCCGGACCAATCCGGAGACCACCACCGCGCTCACCGCCAACGTGCGGTTCGCGATGACCAGGCTGGAATCCGGTATCGCCGAATACGAGCAGGTCGTCGCCGCGGCGAGCGGTGTGCTCGCGGTGCCCGAAACCACCGTCGTCGCACACCAATTCGACGGCATCGTCGCGGAACTGCGGCACGCCGCGGATCGCCTGGACGGCTGGGCGCAGGCGCTCACCGAGATCGCCGATCGCCCGACTCTCACGGTCTCCCCACCGCCGCCCGGCCTGCCGCACTGAGCGTTCCGCGTTCGCGCGGTGTCGGGGTGAACCCTGATTTACACCCGGATATCGTTGCTGACCTGGTGATTTCCACTCTCACGGCTGACAGCATGGAGGTATCGGATCGCCGGACGGCGGTTCGGGAGAAACGTCCAGGAGGCTGGAAATGCTGTGGAAGATCATCGGTGTCGTCGCGGTCGTGTGGATCGCGCTCGCCATCATCGGTGCGCTGATCAAGGGGCTGTTCCCGATCCTGGTGATCAGCGCCGTGGTGTTCGGCCTGTACCTGCTGTACAAGGCGGTGTCGGGCTCGGACAACTCCACCGTCAGCAAGCTGTAACGCCGAACGGCCGGCGACGGACTGCGTCCGGCGGCGCCGAAAGCGAACGGGCCGTGCGTCATCCGGAAGGGATGGCGCACGGCCCGCGGCGTTTCTCGGCTCAGAGCTGGCCGCTGTTGTCGATGACGATCGGGCGTCCCGGCGCTCCGGAGGGCGAGCCCACCTGCTCGATGGCGTGCACCACGTGCATGCCCTCGACCACGGTGCCGAACACCACGTGCTTGCCGTCCAGCCACGGGGTGTCCTTCATGGTGATGAAGAACTGCGAGCCGTTGGTGCCTGGCCCGCGGTTGGCCATGCTGACCGTGCCGGGAACGGCGTGGGTCAGCTGGAAGTTCTCGTCGGGGAAGGTCGGGCCGTAGATGCTCTTGCCGCCGGTGCCGTCGGCGTTGGTGAAATCGCCGCCCTGGGCCATGAAGCCGGGGATCACGCGGTGGAACACCGAGCCCTTGTAGCCGAAGCCCTGCTCGCCGGTGGCCAGCGCGCGGAAGTTCTCCGCGGTCTCGGGCACCACGTCCGAGCGCAGCTCGATCACGATGCGGCCGGTGGGGATGCCCGCCACCGACACATCGAAGAACACCCGGGGCAGCGGGTCGGCTTTGGCGGGCGCCGCGGTCAGCGGACCGGGGCTGAACAGTGCGATGAGCGCGAGACCGAGGACGGCGGCGGCGCGTGTGAGCTTCGTCATGGCCACACTGTCTACAGCAGCACCGATTCGGGCGGGTAACCGGACCCGCCGCATGGCTGTTTTGGGGTGTTTCAATAGGGCCATGGAGCAGGTTCCCGAAGACTGGCAGCGTGGCCTGGTGATCGTCGCGCATCCCGACGACATCGAATACGGCGCGGCCGCGGCCGTCGCGCGATGGACAGGGCAGGGCAAGGACATTCGCTACGTTCTCGTCACCAGCGGCGAGGCGGGGATCGCCGGAATGCCGCCCGCGGAGGCGGGTCCGCTGCGCGAGTCCGAGGAGATCGCCTCGGCGAAGGTGGTGGGAGTCGAGCAGGTGGAGTTCCTTGGCTATCCGGACGGCCGGGTGCAGGAGAGCCTGGAACTGCGTCGCGATCTGGCGGCCGCCATCCGCAGGCACCGCCCGGAGATGTTGGTGCTGTTCAACTTCGGCGACACTTGGGCGCCCGGCTACGCCAACAGCGCCGACCACCGCGCCGTCGGCCGGGCCGGACTGGACGCCGTCTCCGACGCGGGCAACGAGTGGATCTTCCCGGAGCTGGCCGATCTGCCGCCCTGGTCGCCGCGCTGGGCCGCGGTCGTCGGCCCCAAAGCGACGCACGCCGTCGATGTCACCGACACCGTCGAGCAGGCCGCCGCCTCGCTGACCGAACACCGTCGCTACCTGGAGGTGCTCAGCTCCGAGCCGGTCGCCCATCAGGTCGAAGCCATCATCGACATGGCCACCGGGCCCAAGGAAGGATTCCCCGCCGAGCGCGCCGTGGGTTTCGAGCTGTACTACTTCGGCTGAGCGGTCTCGGCTGTCACCGCGCTGCCACGCGCTCGAGCGCGGCGCGCCAGGACTCGAGGGGTGCGACGGTGCGTCCGGATGGCGGTGCGGTGAACGCGGTCGTGGGTGGGGATCTCAGAGCGGGTGCCGTCGGTTCGGTGGGGCGGTGTGGCAGGCTGGGCGGATGCGTGTTGCCGTCGTAGCCGGTCCCGATCCGGGGCATGCCTTTCCGGCGTTGGCGCTGTGCGAGCGCTTCCTGGCCGCGGGGGACGAGCCGGTGCTGTTCACCGGACCCCGCTGGTTCGACGCCGCCAAGAACGCGGGCATCGCGGTGCGCAGGCTCAAGGGTCTCGCGCCGCGTGCCGTCGACGACGACGGTGACGCGGGCCAGCGCATCCACCAGCGCGCCGCGCACATCTCGACCGAGATCCTGCCGGACCTGAGCGCGATGCTGCCGGAGCTCGTGGTCTCCGACGTGCTCACCGCGGGCGGGGGGATGGCCGCCGAGCGGCTGGGTGTGCCGTGGGTCGAGCTCTCGCCGCACCCCCTCTACCTGCCGTCGAAGGGTTTGCCCCCGATCGGAAGCGGGCTCGCGCCCGGGGAGGATCTGCGCGGCAGGCTGCGCGACAGCCTGCTGCGAGCCATGTCCTCGCGTGCGATCCACAACGGCCTGAAGCAACGCGCGAAGGCTCGCGAGAGCGTCGGGCTGCCCGCCGTCGACCCGGGTCCGGCCGCCCGTCTGCTCGCCACGCTGCCCGCTCTGGAGGTGCCGCGCCCCGACTGGCCCGACAACGCCCACGTCGTCGGCCCGCTGCTGTGGGAACCCACCGACGACATCCTCACGCCGCCGCCCGGCGACGATCCGCTGGTCGTCGTCGCGCCGTCCACCGCGCACACCGGCGTCACGGGCATGGTCGAGACGGTGCTCGAGGCCCTCGACGGCGCGGGCGTCCGGGTGGCCGTCTCCATGATCGACACCCCGCCGGCCGGGCTCCCGTCCTGGGCCACCGCGGGCCTGGGCCGCCAGGACGAACTGCTCGGGCACGCGGCCGTCGTGGTCGGCGGCGGCGGGCATGGACTGCTCGCCAAAACGCTGCTCGCCGGGGTGCCGATCGTCACCGTTCCGGGCGGCGGCGACCAGTGGGAACTGGCCAATCGCGCGGCCCGCCAAGGCAGTTCGATCGTGGTGCGACCGCTCACCGTGGAGTCCGCGCGCGCCGCCGTGCTCGCGGTGCTCGACCATCCCCGCTACACCGCCGCGGCCGAGGAAGCGGCCATGGGCATCGCGGACGTCGCCGACCCGGTCGAGGTGTGCCACCGGGTGCGCGAGGGCGTGCGCGCGTCGTAGTGGCGCTGTTGTCGGCCAATGGTCGGCCGGGATCAGGTCGTGCTCCGGGTGGCGAGTTCGCGAATGAAGCGTGCGATCTCGCCCGGTTGCTCCTCCGCCATGAAGTGGCCTGCGTCGATCGGCTCGTAGGTCAGGTCCGGCGCCCACGCCCGCCACAGCGCGGCCGCGTCGAAGCCGAGCCGGGCGCCCCAGTCCTGGGAGATCACACCGACGGGCATGGCGAGCGTCTTGCCGGCCTCGCGGTCCTCCCGGTCCATGGTCAGATCGATGCTCGCGCTGGCGCGGTAGTCGGCGACGATCGAGTCGACGGCTCCGACCGAGCTGTCGATGTAGTGCTGCCGTACTTCCGGCGCGAAGGTGGAGCCGTCGGTGTCCCAGGCGTCGAGGAAGGAAGCGAAGAACTCCGGCGCCACGGCCGCGATCATCTTCTCCGGCAGCCCGGCCGGTTGCGCCATGAGATACAGGTGCCAGGCGACTTTCGCGTCGACGCCGTGCAGGACTTCCCAGGTGTCGATAGTGGGCAGGACGTCGAGCACCCCGAGGTACCGGATCCTGTCGGGGTGGTCGAGGCCGGCCCGTACGCCGACCAGCGCGCCGCGGTCGTGGCCGATCAGTCCGAAGCGTTCGTGCCCGAGCTGTTCGGCCACCCGCACGATGTCTTCGGCCATCGTACGCTTGGAGTAGGTGTGGGGACCGCTCTCCGGCGGTTTGCCGCTCGCGCCGTAGCCCCGAAGGTCCGGGACGACGACCGTGTGATCTTGGGCCAGGTCCGCTGCTACGTCGCGCCACATGTAGTGGGTTTGCGGGAAGCCGTGGAGCAGGACGACGGCCGGTCCCGCTCCAGCGACCGCGACGCCGATCTCGACGCCTTCCGCGCCGCGCAGCGTCTGGTAGTGGAATCCGTCGATGGTCTTTGTGGTCACGGGTGTCCTTCACTGGTCGATTGAGCGGACGGGCGTCCGGAGAAGATTCCGGCCGGTAGCGGTGTCGGCCGGGTCGATTCGGCCCGCAACGCGGGGATGAGGATCGAATCGACGAGTGATTCGAGGTAGTCGTCGCCGGTATCGAGGCCGTTGAGTCGCCGCAGCAGCAACACGGCTCCGGCGACTTCTTCGAAGGCGAAGGGATTCACGGTCGCGGGCAGCTCTCCGCGACGGATGGCGGCGTCCATGACGGATGCGGGTAACCGGGCCCCGGTCGGGCCGACGGCGCGTTCGATCTCCTCGCACAGCTCGGGGTCTTCCAGGCCTGCTTGAAGCAGCAGCAGCGCGGTTTGCCCGTCTGCCGACCGCATCGTCGTGACGAGTCGCCTGCACAGGGCGAGCAGGTCGCCGCGCAGGCTGCCCGTGTCGACGTCGTCCGGTCCTTCTCGACCGGCGGGGCCCGCCTTCAGCGCGGCGATGACCATGTCCCGCTTGGACTTCCATCGTCGGTAGAGGGTGGGTTTCGACGCGCCGGCGCGCCGCGCCACCTCCTCGAAGGTGACACCGTCGTAGCCGCGTTCGGTCAGCAACGAGGTCACCACCGCGAGGATCTCGCTCTCGCGTTCGTCGTTTCGCGGACGTCCTCCGCGTCGGGTCTGCCGCGGTTCTGTGGCGGGAGCGCTGGGCAGATTTGGATACGACACGTTCCGTATCTTATCTGGCCATCGCCTGTCCGTCCAATCCGACCGGCGTCGGCGGCCGGTTGCGGCACCGGCAGCACGCCGCGAAGGCGCCGTCGAACAACCGTCGAATGGCGGTCGCGGGGGACCGGAGTATCTTGAATACGGTGCGGTTGACTGAGTTCCAGGAACTGTTGCATACCGAATTCGGAGTGGCGCGCGGTGACGCGCTGCTGACCGACCACGTGATCCCCTCCCTCGGCGGCCGCACCGGCGCCGCCGCCATCGAGGCCGGGGTGGATCCGCGGGATGTATGGCGCGCGCTGTGCGCCGACTTCGACGTACCGAAGGTGCGGTGGTGACCGCCCCCGATCCGGTGGCCGAGCGCAGGCCGTACCGATTCGACGAGCGACTGCGGATGGTCCCCGTCGACCCGGAGGGATTGGCCGCCCGCGTAGCGGAGGCGCACCCGGACGATTTCGCGAGTTTCCGGCAGACCGGCATCGAATTGATGCTGCTCGGCCGCCACGACGAGGCGCTCGATCATCTGGACCGGGCACTCGAACTGGCGCGCACGCCGCGCCAGCGCATCTCGGTCTGGATCAACCTGGCCGACGTGTACCGGTATCGCGGCGACGCGCCGACCGCCGAGATCCTCTACCGGCGGGCCGTCGAGGCGGCTCGCGGCACCGACGCCGAGGCGCTCTCCTTCGCCGCCCAGCATCTCGGCAAGGCGCTGGCCGAACAGGGCTGCCTCGCCGAGGCACGCGAACTGCTGACCGAGGCGCTGAAACTGCGGGTCGCGGAGGGTGACGCCGAGTTGATCGAATCCAGCCGCACCGCGCTGGAGGGACTCGCGGAGTTGCGGATTCCACTGCCGCCCGCCGTGCTGGCGGTGGTCGGAGAGGATCCGGAGTTCTCGGACGAGCACGAGGGTCTCAGCGGCGGCGTCGCCCTGGTGAACGGCGCCTACTGGGTGAAGCGCGGACCGCGTGCGACCGCCGAACACGATCGGCTGGACTGGTTGCGCGCCAGGGGGATCCGGGTGCCGGAGGTGGCCGCGTTCGCCGAGGACGTGCTCGTGCTCGCCGATGCGGGCGCGCCGAGTCTGGCGGCGCGCGAAGGCGAACGGGGGGCGGTGTCGCCCTCGATCGGCACGGTCATGGGCGAGCTGCTGCGGCGTTTGCACGCGCTGCCCGTCGCGGAATGCCCGTTCGACGGCAGACTCGACACCGTGCTGGCGCAGGCCCGCAGGAACGTGCTCGAAGGCCTGGTGGATCCGGACGATTTCGACGACGACAACAGCGAACTCGATCCCGGGCAGGTCCTGGATCGGTTGCTCGCCGAGCGTCCGTCGACCGAGGACCTCGTGGTGGCGCACGGCGATTTCACACCGCCCAACGTGCTCGAGAACGGCGTCCTGCTGGATGTCGGCGGTCTCGGCGTCGCGGACCGCTACCGCGATCTGGCCCTGGCCGAACGCGACCTGCGCGAGGATTTCGGCGAGGACGAGGTCCGTGCCTTCTTCGCCGCCTACGGCCTCGACGCGCCGGATCGGACGCGGTTGGACTACTACCGACTGCTCGACGAACTCTTCTGAGCCTCAGGCCTTCTTGGCGTAGTGCCTGGCGGCCTTGGTGCGGTTGCCGCAGGTCGCCATCGAGTGCCAGCGGCGGGTGCCGTTCTTGGACGTGTCGTAGAAGAACAGCACGCAGTCCGGGTGCGCGCACTGGCGGATCCGGTCCGGGGCCTTGGCGATCAGGTGCAGCAGGTTCTCGGCCGCGAGCCAGCCGGGTAGCCAGGCCGGGTCGGTCACGTCCGGTAGGTCGTCCGGTCCGTCGTCGGTGAGGCGGCGCTTGATCCTGCCGTGCTCGAGCACGTCGTTGAGGGCGGCGTGCGAGCCGTGCCGGACGACGTCGTAGATCGCGCCGCGCGCGTCGAGGACCGCGGCCAGGGTTCGTTCGTCGGCGGGCGCCTTGTCCGCCAAGCCCGCCGAGTTCAGCCAGACGCGCAGACCATCGACATCGGTGAGCAGATCCCGCGGGCCGTCGTCGATCCACCGCGTGTTCAGCAGGTCGAGCGCCAGCGGTTCACCGAGGTGGGGACGTGGATCGAGCATGACTGAGGGTAACGAGCCGTCTCGGGAAGTCAGGACAACCACCACCGTTCTAACCGATCAAACATAAATCAACGGTTGACCGATCGGGTCGCGTCGGATTATCTTCTAACCGTTGAAACAACCAACAGTGGTTGACAATTCCAGGAGGAATACACCATGACCGCGGTGACCGCACCTGCTCTCGCGACGGGGCACATCGGACTGAACGTCTCGGATCTGGACCGCTCGGTGGACTTCTACCGGCGTGCGCTCGGTTTCGAACAACTCGCCGCGGGCGACGCGGACGGGCGCAGGTGGGCGTTTCTCGGCGCGGACGCGAAGCTCGTGATCACACTGTGGGAGCAGTCCGACGGCGTCTTCTCCACCGAAACGCCGGGGCTGCACCATCTTTCGTTCCAGGTCGAGGACATCGAGCAAGTGCGCGCGGTGGAATCCGTGCTGCGCGAGTTGTCCGTGCGCTTCGTGCACGACGGTGTGGTCGCGCACGGCGAAGGGGTGGCCTCCGGCGGCATCTTCTTCACCGATCCCGACGGCATCCGGCTCGAGGTGTACGCGCCGTCCGGTGCGGAATCCGCGCCCGCGCCGAGCGGCGCCGCGCCCACGTGCGGATTCTTCTGAGACGAGCGTTTCGAGATGGCGCTCTACCACTCGGGTGAATTGGCCGTGCAGCGGCGCATGGGGCAGGCGGATATCGCGGCGAAGGTCGGTCGCATGATCCGGCGCGACATCCCCGCTGTCGCCGGGGATTTCCTCGCCGCGCAGCCGATGGTGGTGATCGCCGCCGCCGACGCCGACGGGCGGCTGTGGGCGAGCTCGCTGGTCGGGCGGCCCGGGTTCGTGCGCGCCGTCGACGCCGAGGCGATCGCCGTCGACGCGCGGCCCGGCGCGGGCGACCCGCTGGCCGAGGCGCTGACCCGTCCCGCGCCGGTCGGCATGATCGCGCTGGAGCCGGGACGCCGCAGGCGCATGCGGGTCAACGGGGTCGCGCGCCCGCACGACGACGGGCTGCGGATCGCTACCGACCAGGTGTATTCGAACTGCCCCAAGTACATCTCGCGGCGGTGGGTGACGGCCTACGACCCCGCGGCCGTGCGGATCGACGCGCGGCGCGGGTCCGCGCTCGACGCTCGGCAGCGGCGGATCGTCGCGGCCGCCGACACCTTCTTCGTGGCCAGTGCCGACGACGAAGGGCACGCCGACGCGTCGCACCGCGGCGGGAATCCCGGCGTGTTGCGCGTCCTCTCGCCGACGCGGCTGCGCTGGCCCGACTATCGCGGCAACTCGATGTTCATGACGCTCGGCAATCTGGCGGTGCGCCCGCGTTGCGGACTGCTGATCCCGCACTGGCCGACCGGCGGGGCGCTCCAGCTCACCGGCACGGCCGAACTGAACTGGGACCCGGGCACATTCGCCGCCGGTGCGCAGTGCTCGATCGACTTCACCATCACCGAGGTCGTGTGGCGGGCCGCGGGTCCGCTGCGCTGGAGCGGGCCGGAATTGTCACCCCTCAACCCCTGATCAATCGAAAGGTCGACCCATGAGACCCCCATTGCCGCCGTTCGACCGCGCTTCCGCCGAGGCCAAGGTGCGCGCCGCCGAGGACGCGTGGAACACCCGCGATCCGGAACGCGTCGCCGCCGCCTACACCGAGGATTCGGTGTGGCGCAATCGCGACGAGTTCTTCACCGGACGTGCCGCCATCGTCGAGTTCCTGACCCGGAAGTGGGCGAAGGAGAACGGGTACGCGCTGCGCAAGGATCTATGGGCGTTCGACGGGAACCGCATCGCCGTGCGCTTCCAGTACGAATGGCACGACGAAGCCGGCCGGTGGTGGCGCAGCTACGGCAACGAGCAGTGGGAATTCGCGCCGGACGGACGGATGGCGCGGCGCGAGGCCAGCATCGACGACGTGCGCATCGAGGAGTCGGAGCGCCGCATCTTCGGTCCGCGCGGGCCGGAGGAGGCCGACGCCGTGCTGCCGCAGCGGTAGGCGGAAGACCTGGGCGGCGGGCGGATTCACCGGGCGCCCGCCGCCGGATTGCGCGGAAATTGCTGGTCGCGGAATACGCGGCGCGTGTCGCCGGGCGCGTCGCTTGACTCGAACACCTGTTCGTCTAGTCTTGTCCTCAGAACTTGTCGGTGCCGCCCTCTAATGTGGGCGCCAACCACAGATCGAGAGACTTACCCGTCGAAAAGGGGACCAAGGACATGGCACCACAGGCGTACGACCGCGACAAGGCGCTCGAGCTCGCGCTCGCCCAGGTGGAGAAGAGCTTCGGCAAGGGCGCGGTGATGCGGCTGGGCGAGGAGGCCCGCCAGCCCATCTCGGTGATTCCGACCGGATCCATCGCGCTGGACGTCGCCCTCGGCATCGGCGGTCTGCCGCGGGGCCGCGTCGTCGAGATCTACGGCCCGGAGTCCTCGGGTAAGACCACCGTCGCGCTGCACGCGGTGGCCAACGCGCAGGCGGCGGGCGGCGTCGCGGCGTTCATCGACGCCGAGCACGCCCTCGATCCTGACTACGCGCGCAAGCTCGGTGTCGACACCGACGCGCTGCTCGTCTCCCAGCCCGACACCGGTGAGCAGGCGCTGGAGATCGCCGACATGCTGGTGCGCTCCGGCGCCATCGACATCATCGTCATCGACTCGGTCGCCGCGCTGGTGCCGCGCGCCGAGATCGAGGGCGAGATGGGTGACAGCCACGTCGGTCTGCAAGCCCGCCTGATGAGCCAGGCGCTGCGCAAGATGACCAGCGCGCTGAACAACTCCGGCACCACGGCCATCTTCATCAACCAGCTGCGCGAGAAGATCGGCGTCATGTTCGGCTCGCCCGAGACCACCACCGGTGGTAAGGCGCTGAAGTTCTACGCCTCGGTGCGTCTGGACGTGCGCCGCATCGAGACCCTCAAGGACGGCAGCGACGCGGTCGGCAACCGCACCCGCGTCAAGGTCGTCAAGAACAAGGTCTCCCCGCCGTTCAAGCAGGCCGAGTTCGACATCCTGTACGGGCACGGCATCTCCAAGGAGGGCTCGCTCATCGACATGGGCGTCGAGCAGGGCTTCATCCGCAAGTCGGGCTCCTGGTACACCTACGAGGGCGACCAGCTGGGCCAGGGCAAGGAGAACGCCCGCAAGTTCCTGCTGGAGAACACCGACGTGCGCGACGAGATCGAGAAGAAGATCAAGGAGAAGCTCGGGATCGGCGCCGACGTGACCGCGGACGCCGCGGGCGAGGTGCCCGCCGATTTCTGAGTCCGCCTCCGGTCGGCCAGACGAACGCATGAACGCGTCGATTCGACGCCGTACCGATCGAGCCGCCGCCGAGCGGCCCGACCCGGTGCACGACATGCGGCGCCGACTGCACGAACTCTTGTCCGCCGACGGGCGATCCGTGGAAAACCGCGGACCCCGCCCCGGCGGACGGGAGCCGGGACCGGTCCGGTCGGCCGATGGTGGTTCGGCCGATTCGGACATCCTGGGAGCCCGGTCGAGCTCGCCCGATCCGCAGCGAGCGGGCTCGACCGGGGCCCCGCACCCGTCCCGGCGCGAACGGCGGAACGCACACCGCCGCAACGACTCCCGATCGGTCGATACTGGTCGAAACACCGGCCGACGGGTGGATCCGGTGGCGGCCGGATCCGAAGGGGATGCGCGGGAGACGGAGGCGGGCGCGAGCCGGTCGACGTCGGAACGCACCCCCGAAGGCGGGACGGTCGAGCAGGCGAAGGAGGCGTGTCTTCGTCTGCTCGCCGTCCGCGCCCGCAGCCGCGCCGAACTGGCCCAGCGCTTGGCCGCCAAGGGATACACCGCCGAGGTCGCCGAGCGTGCGCTCGACCGCCTCGCCGAGGTCGGCCTCATCGACGACGCCGCCTTCGCCGAACAGTGGGTGCACTCCCGGCACACCTTCTCCGGCAAGGGCAAACAGGCCCTCGCCCAGGAGTTGCGCCGTAAGGGCGTCGCCCCCGCCGACGCCGCGCCCGCGCTGGAAGCGATCAGCTCCGACGACGAAGAAGCCCGCGCCGTGGAACTGGTCCGCCGCAAACTCCGCACCCTGCCCCGAGACCTCGACCGAGACAAGGCCGTCCGCCGCCTCGTCGGCATGCTCGCCCGCCGCGGCTACAGCCAATCCATTGCCTTCACCGTGGTGAAAGCCGAACTCGCCGAAGCCGAGTGGTCTTCCGGCCCGCTCGACGAGCCGGCCAACCCACCGGACTGACATCACTCGCCGTACCCCGCATCTCGCGAGCGCTTCTCTCGACTTTCGTCGCGGGATACGTCGGTCGCCCGAACTACGTAACCATCGAGCCGGACGAGCAGCGACCGGCACCGCGATCTCCCCGATGGGCAGTGGTTTGCCGCATTGTTACTCGCTGGTGTCGCATATGTCCGATACCCGGCGGTCGTTCGGCGGCGCGGTGGGGTGCGCGGGACCATGATGGGGGTATGGAGTCCACGGAGAGTGGGGTCGTGTCGCGCGGAGTCCGGGAGGAGAACGAGTATGGCCATCGATATCCGTAAGGTGACGGTCCTCGGGACCGGGGTGCTTGGCTCGCAGATCGCGTTTCAGACCGCTTTCCGCGGCTTCGACGTCACGGCCTACGACATCGACGAACCCGCGCTGGAGGCCGCGCGGGAGCGATTCGCCAAACTCGCGGCGATCTACGCGGCCGAGGTGCCGGGCGCCGAGGGCGGCAAGGCGGAGCGGACGGCGTCGGGAATCGGGCTCACCACCGATCTCGCGAGCGCGGTGAAGGACGCCGATCTGGTGATCGAGGCGGTGCCGGAGGTGCTGACCATCAAGCAGGAGCTCTACCGCCACCTCGGCGAGGTAGCCCCCGAACGGACCATCTTCGCGACGAACTCCTCGACCCTGCTGCCCAGCGACATCAAAGACTCCACCGGCCGCCCCGGCAAGTTCCTCGCGCTGCACTTCGCGAACCAGGTCTGGAAGTTCAACACCGCCGAGATCATGGGCACGCCCGAGACCGATCCCGCGGTGTTCCGCGCCCTCGTCGACTTCGCCGAGGCGATCGGCATGGTCCCGATCGAGGTGCACAAGGAGAAGGCGGGTTACGTGCTCAACTCCCTGCTCGTGCCGTTCCTGAACTCGGCCATGGCGCTCGGCGCGGGCGGCTACGCCGACCCGGAGGCGGTCGACAAGACCTGGCGGATCGCCACGGGCGCGCCGATGGGCCCGTTCCAGATCCTCGACGTCATCGGCCTCACCACTCCCTACAACATCCTCGCGCACGGCGACGAGGACGCGCAGCGCCTGGCGTCCTGGCTCAAGGACAACTACATCGACAAGGGCAAGCTCGGCATCGCGACCGGCGAAGGGTTCTACCGGTACTGACGCCTCACGGCTTCTTGACGACATCGACGCCCGGAGCGGCGTCGGTGATGATCGAATCCGCCGCGAGCACGACCCCGCCCTTGGCCCGCTTGCGGGCCCGCAGCCGCCGCTCCAGCTTGGTCGCCACCAGGGTCAGCGTGCTGTTCAGCGCGATCATGATGATCGCGACGACGATCAGCGCCGGAATCGTGTTCTGTTCGGCCGCGCCGAGCTGCTGGCCCGAGCGGACGATCTCGATGTAGGTGATCTGGTAGCCCAGCGCCGTATCCTTCAGCGCGACAACCATTTGCGAGATCAACGCGGGCAGCATGGCGGTGATTGCCTGCGGCAGCAGGATCAGCCGCATCAGCTGGTTCTTGCGCATGCCGAGCGCGACGGCGGCCTCGGTCTGCCCCTTGGGCAGCGAGCGGATGCCCGCGCGCACGATCTCGGCGATGACCGAGCCGTTGTAGATCGTCAGCGCCGTCACCACCGCGGCGAGCGCGAGGTCGTCGGACTTGAACAGGTCGTATTCGCTGTAGAGGGCGAACAGGAAGATCATCAGGATCAGCACGGGGATGGCCCTGGCGAACTCGACGACGGCGCCCGCGATCAGCCGCACCGAGCGGTGCTCCGAGAGGCGCAGTATGCCGAAGACCATGCCGATCACCAGCGCGAAGACGATCGAGATCAACGCCGCGACGACGGTGCCCTTCAGGCCCGGCCACAGGTAGGTCGACCAGACGTCGCCCTCCAGGAACGGCTTCCACTTCTCGGCCTCGAACTGGCCCTTCTGATCGAAGGCGCGGAACAGGAAGTACCCGGCCGCCAGCACGGCGACGACTACCACCGCCGTGTAGATGTTGTTGCGCAGCCGAGCCTTCGGGCCCGGTGCGTCGAAGAGAACGGAAGCGCTGGTCATCGGGCGACCTCGTATCGCTTGGCGAGCCAGCCGAACAGCAGACCCGTCGGCAGGGTGATGATGACGAAGCCGAGGGCGAAGATCGCGCCGATGGCCAGCAGCGCGGCCTCGACCTCGATCATCTCCGCCATGAGCTTGGCGGCTTCGGCGACACCGATCGCGGCGGCGATGGTGGAGTTCTTGGTCAGCGCGATCAACACGCTGCCCAGCGGCGCGATCACGGACCGGAAGGCCTGGGGGAGCACCACCAAGCGCAGGTTCTGCGTGAAGCTGAAGCCCAGCGACCGACCCGCCTCGGACTGGCCGAGCGGCACCGTGTTGATGCCCGAGCGCAGCGACTCGCAGACGAACGCGGCGGTGTAGACGCTGAGGCCGACGATCGCCCAGCGATAGTTGTTGTCCTCGATGGAATCTCCCGCCAGCTTCCAGCCGAGCGCGGAATACAGGCCGAGCGAGCAGAAGACGATGATCAACGTGAGCGGGGTGTTGCGGAAGATCGTGACGTAGGCGGTGCCCACCCAGCGGGCGACCGGTACGGGGGACACGCGCATGGCGGCGACGATCGTGCCGAGTATCAGCGCCCCGACCGCGGAGAACGCGGTCAATTTGATCGTGACCCAGAAGGCTTCCAGGATCTTGGTGTCGTATTCCGAGATCAGATCGAACACGGCGGGCGCGTCCCTCCCATCAATGCGGTGCGGTTCATCGGTGGTGAGCCGAGCGGGCGGTCCGGAGGATCGCCCCGGACCACCCGTGTGTGGAATCTCAGTAGCGGTTGACCTGCGGAGCGGACGAGGGCGTGAAGCTCGCGCCGCCGACCGTCTGCTGGATCGCCTTGGCCCAGGAGCCGTCGGCGATCATCGCCTCGATCGCGTCGTTGATCTTGTCGCGGGTCTCCTGGTCGCCCTTCTTCAGGCCGATGCCGTAGTTCTCGGTGGTGAACGGCTTGCCGACCACCTTCAGCTGGCCCGGCGACTGCGCGGCGAAACCGGCGAGGATGATGTCGTCGGTGGTCACCGCGTCGACCGAGCCGTTGCGCAGCGCCTCCACGCACAGCGAGTAGGTGTCGAACTCCTGCAGCTGAACGTCCTTGGCGTACTTCTCCTTGACGTTCTGCGCGGGCGTCGAGCCCTTCACCGAGCAGAGTTTCTTGTTGCCGGTGAGGGATTCGACGCCGGTGATGTCGGTGTTGTCGGCCTTCACCAGCAGCGACTGGCCCGCCACGTAGTACGGGCCCGCGAAATCGACCTTCTCCTTGCGCTTGTCGTTGATCGAGTAGGTGGCGACGACGAAATCGACCTGGCCGTTCTCGATCAGCGTCTCGCGCTGGGGCGTCGGCGCTTCCTTGAAGGTGATGGATTCCGGCTGCACGCCCAGCTTTCCGGCGACGTACTTGGCGACCTCGACGTCGAAGCCGCTGAAAGAGCCGTCCTTGTTGCGCAGACCGAGACCCGGCTGGTCGAACTTGATGCCGACGGTCAGTTTGCCTTCCTTGGCGTGGTCGAGGGCGCTGCCCTCGTCACCGCCGCCGCAGGCGGTGGCGGCCAAAGCCAGGGCGATCGCCCCGACACCGAGTCGAAGTGCACGGTTGATCCTCATCGAGTTCCTAACTCCTTGTGTGAATTTCGATGCCGTCGTCTGCGCCGGGCGGGTCAGTGGCTGAGAATCTTGCCCAGGAAGTCCTTGGCGCGCTCGGATTTCGGTGCGGTGAAGAAGGTTTCGGGCTCGGTGTCCTCGACCACCTGACCGTCGGCCATGAACAGCACCCGGTTGCCCGCGCGGCGCGCGAAGCCCATCTCGTGGGTGACCACCAGCATGGTCATGCCGTCCTTGGCCAGCGACACCATCACCTCGAGCACCTCGTTGACCATCTCCGGGTCCAGCGCCGAGGTCGGCTCGTCGAAGAGCATCACCTTCGGGTTCATCGCCAGCGCGCGGGCGATGGCCACGCGCTGCTGCTGACCGCCGGACAGCTGAGCCGGGTACTTCTCGGCCTGGTTGGCGATGCCCACGCGCTCGAGCAATTCCATGGCGCGGCTTCGTGCCTCGTCCTTCTTGACCTTGCGCACCTTGATCGGCGCGAGCATCACGTTCTCGACGATGGTCTTGTGCGCGAAAAGATTGAACGATTGGAACACCATGCCGACATCGGCGCGCAGCGCGGCGAGCGCCTTGCCCTCCGCGGGCAGCGGCACGCCATCGATGGCGATGTCGCCGGAGTCGATCGGCTCGAGCCGATTGATGGTGCGGCACAAGGTCGATTTCCCGGAACCGGAGGGGCCGAGGACGATGACGACCTGTCCCTTGGGAACCTCGAGGTTGATATCGCGCAACACGTGCAGATCACCGAAATGCTTGTCAACGTTGCGCATCGAGATCATCGGCGGCGCGCTGGTGGCGGGGCCCTTGTCCAAGCTCGTGGCGTCCCCGGTCGTGTCGGGCGCGGCGGCGGCGTCGGTCATGGTTCTCGACCTTAAGGGGAAAAACCGAATTTGCCCCGGTTTCCGCGACACACCGTGACGCCACACCGCATCGTCACAGCTCTGTAACCTGGCGGCCGCATCCGGGCGCTGACCGGGGCGAGGCCCCGAGCCTGCGGCGATGCGCTGGAAACCCGCTCGACGGCCCCCCGTACCCTTAATGGGTGGATTCGATCGAACAGGTTGTGGCGGGAGTACGCAGTTACGAGGTCCGCACCTTCGGTTGCCAGATGAACGTGCACGATTCCGAACGCTTGTCCGGCCTGCTGGAGGACGCGGGCTACGTGAAGGCCGCGCCGGGGGCGACGGCGGACCTTGTGGTCTTCAACACATGCGCGGTGCGCGAGAACGCCGACAACAAGCTCTACGGCACCCTCGGCCACCTCGCCCCGATCAAGGCGGGCAGGCCGGGCATGCAGATCGCGGTCGGCGGCTGCCTGGCGCAGAAGGACCGCGACACCGTCGTGCGCAAGGCGCCGTGGGTGGACGTGGTGTTCGGCACGCACAACATCGGCTCGCTGCCGGTGCTGCTCGAGCGCGCGCGGCACAACGAAGAGGCCCAGGTCGAGATCCTGGAATCGCTGGAGGCGTTCCCGTCCACCCTGCCCGCGAAGCGCGAATCCGCCTACGCCGGTTGGGTGTCGATCTCGGTGGGCTGCAACAACACCTGCACCTTCTGCATCGTGCCGTCGCTGCGCGGCAAGGAGGTCGACCGCCGCCCCGGCGACGTGCTCGCCGAGGTGCAGGCGCTGGTCGACCAGGGCGTGCTCGAGGTGACTCTGCTGGGACAGAACGTCAACTCCTACGGCGTCAACTTCGTCGACCCGACCGAGCCGCGCGACCGCAGCGCGTTCGCGAAACTGCTGCGCGCCTGCGGCGACATCGACGGACTCGAGCGGGTTCGCTTCACCTCGCCGCATCCGGCCGAGTTCACCGACGACGTCATCGAGGCGATGGCCGAGACGCCGAACATCTGCCCGCAGCTGCACATGCCGCTGCAGTCCGGCTCGGACCGGGTGCTCAAGGCCATGCGGCGCTCCTATCGCAAGGCCCGCTACCTGGGCATCATCGAGAAGGTCCGCGCGGCCATGCCGCACGCCGCCATCACCACCGACATCATCGTCGGCTTCCCCGGCGAGACCGAGGAGGATTTCCAGGAGACCCTGGACGTGGTGCGGCAGGCCCGGTTCACCAGCGCGTTCACCTTCCAGTACTCGAAGCGGCCTGGCACGCCGGCCGCCGACATGCCCGACCAGCTGCCCAAGCAGGTGGTCCAGGAGCGCTACGACCGGCTCATCGCGCTGCAGGAGGAGGTCTCCCTCGAGGCCAACCGCGCGCTGATCGGCACCGAGGTGGAGTTGCTCGTCGCGGAGGGCGCGGGCAAGAAGAACGCCGCGACCGCGCGGATGAGCGGGCGGGCCCGCGACGGCAGGCTGGTGCACTTCCGGCCCGGCGGCACCGCCGAGGCGGTCCGCCCCGGCGACGTGATCACCGTCGACATCACCGAGGCCGCGCCGCACCACCTCATCGCGGACGCGCCGATCAAGACCCACCGCCGCACCCGCGCGGGCGACGCGCACGAGCGCGGCGTCACGCCGAAGACCGAGCCGATCGGCGTCGGCCTCGGACTGCCGAAGATCGGTGCGCCGGTCCTCGAGCCGGTCGCCTCCGGCTGCGCGACAGGCTGCGACGCATGAGCGCGCGCCCCGGCGCGGGAGACGACGAGACCCCTCGCAAGGGCCCCGACGATTCCGCGCGGGGCGCGACGCCCGAATCGGAGTCCGGTACTACCGCGCGTAGTGGGTCGGCCGATGGGGCGACCGACGGTGCTGGCACAGTGGACGCGGACAAGCACGATCATCCAGTCGAAGGAGACGACAGCGCCGTGCGCGAAGCAGACGACAGCGCCGTGAGCTCGGTCGAGAGCAGCAAGGATTTCGAGCAGTTCCGCGACGAACTCGACGCCGTCGAGCGCCGCATCGCCGGGGAGATCGATCCGGGCGTGCGCGCGATGGTGGTGGCGGGCGCGGTGTTCCTGCTGCTGTTCTCGCTGGTGCTCGCACACGCGGGCAGCGCGCGCGGCTTCGACGTGCTGCTCAGCACCGACGCCACCCGCATCGAGCACATCGGCCTGCCGTCGCGCATCTTCGTCTGGTTCGTCGTGGTGTTCGGCATCGGCTTCTCGCTGCTGGCGCTGATGACCCGGCGCTGGGTGCTGGCCTGGATCGCGGTCGCGGGTTCGGCCATCGCCAGCGTGTTCGGCGTCTTCTCCATCTGGCACCGCCAGACCCCCGGTCTCGGCAACTACGTCGGCGCGGGCCCCGGCATCGGCCTGATCATCGGCACGCTGGCCGTCATGGTGCTGACCTTCCACTGGATCCGCGTGGTGTGGAGCCGCACGGCCATGCAACTTGCCGCCGAGGAGCAGCGGCGCAACGCCGCGGCCGCCGCGGAGGAACGCGACCGCCGCCGTCTGCTCGGGGACTGAATCCGCCCCGCGGCCGGTCGATCGGCGCTCGCGGTCTCGGCGTTGTGTGCGCCGGCTCGGTGGGGATGGTCAGGTGCTCCCGCGCAGGAGAGCGGCTTTCGCTTGCTTGTGATCGACCGGCGCTCCCGGCGCGGTGGGCACCGGTCCGATGGCATTGATCAGTCCAGCCGAGGCGAAGCAGCTTTCGCTCTCTGTGATCGACCGGTGCTCCCGGCGCCGTGGGCGCCGGTTCGGTGGGTTGGTCAGGTGCTCCAGCCGAGGCGAAGCAACATCCGCTCGCTGTGTGATCGTCCGGTCTCACGCCGCGTGACGTGCGCCTTGGCGAGCAGCGCGCCCAAGCCCGCGCCCGCGGCGTTCATCAGCACATCGTCCACCGACGAGACCCGCCCCAGGTCGAACACGTACTGAGCGATTTCCAACGTCGCGGAAACCGCCGCGCCCACCAACACCATCACGGGCACGCCCGCGAACCGGGGCAGGCGCAGCGGAAGGAAGAAACCAAGCGGTACGAAAAGTAGTGTGTTCGCCCCGACCTGGACGAACGCGCTCGACGGCGAGTCGGTCAGCGTCGCGACGAGATCCCGCAGCGGCACCGCGCTGATCGCGCCGACGCCGTCGACCGGAGTCAGGATCATCCAGATCCACGGCAGCGTGCCCGCGACCAGCCCGGCCTCCGCCACGGTGTACCGCAGCGCGAGATTCCGGTCTTGGCCGCGGCGCACCCGCCACTGTGTCGTCCACCAGATCGCCGCGAGCACGGCGGGCACCGCACAGGCCCACACCGTCAGTACGTGGCCCCACGCATCCCACACCTGTCGCACCAGGCCGACGCTACCGGAGCGGTCGAAAAGCCCTGGCCGCCAACAAATCAGCGGTTGCTGACAGCACCCTCGGCGGCCTCGGCCCACTCGCGCCACTGCTTGGCCTGCTCGAGCGCCTTCTCGGCGTCGCGCTGCTTGCCCGCCGCCTGCGCCTTGGCCGCCTGCTCCTCGAACTGGGCGACCTTCTCGCGGAACTGGGCTGCGCGCGCCACGGCCTCCGGGTCGGTGCGCCGCCACTGGGCGTCCACCGCGTCGCGGACCCGCTTCTCGATGGTCCGCAGCTTGCCCTCGAGCTCCTGGATGCGTTCGCGCGGGACCTTGCCGATGGCGTCCCACTTCTCCTGCAACTCGCGCAGCTGCGCGCGTGCGGTGTCCAGACCGCCCGCGGGGTCGATGTGCTCGTAGGCGTGCAGCAGCTCTTCCTTGGCGGCGGCGTTCGCCTCGAACTCGGCGTCGCGCTCGGAGACCGCGGCGTTGCGTGCCGCGAAGAACACGTCCTGCGCGCTCTTGAAGCGACGCCACAGCGACTCGTCGGCCTCGCGCGGCGCGCGGCCGGCGGCCTTCCACTCGGTCAGCAGATCACGGAAGACGGCCGCGGTGCCGACCCAGTCGGTGGAGCCGGACAGCTCCTCGGCGCGCACGCAGAGCTCTTCCTTGCGCGCCTTGGCGGCGGCCCGCTCGCGATCGAGTTCGGCGAAGTGCGCGCCGCGGCGGCGATTGAAGGATTCACGTGCCTTGGAGTAGCGCTTCCACAGCGCGTCGTCGACCTTGCGGTCCACGCCGCGGATCGACTTCCACTCGTCGAGGATCTCGCGTAGCCGATCGCCGGCGGCCTTCCACTGGGTGGATTCGGCGGCGATCTGCTCGGCCTCGGCGCACAGCGCTTCCTTGCGCTCGGTGTGCTCGTGGCGCGCGCGCTCCTTCTCCTCCTTCGCGTGCGCGGCCGCTTCCTCGGAATGCTCGGTGATAGCTTGCAGTCGCTTGGCCAGCCCGTCGATGTCGCCGATGACGGCGGCGGTGGGCAGCGATTCGGCCAGCGCGAGCGCGGCGGCCTTGGTCTTGCGCGCGTCGGCGCCCGCGGCGAGCCGCGCTTCCAGCAGCGCGACCTCGGTGGCGAGGTCGTCGAAGCGGCGGCCGAAGTGGGCGAGGCCCTCGGCGGCGTCGCCCGCCTGCCAGGAGCCGACGATCCGCTCGCCCTCGGCCGTCTTCACCCAGGCGGTGCCGTCCTCGTCGACCCGGCCCCAGCGGCTGGGGTCGGTGACGGTCGGTACGACCACCGGATGCGGGTGCTGCTGGGCGGCCGGGCCCGGTGCGGGCTTGACCGCGTGCGGCTTGGGATGGGCTGACGGGCCACCGGGCTTCGGGGCACCGGAGGGGCGCGGTGTCGTGCCGGGATTGGCCTTCGCGGTTCCGTTGCTGTCGGTCATTGTTCTCCGTCCCTGCCGCGCGTCACGGCTGCCTGGTTACGCCCTAGCTCATCCCATTGAACCCGGTCCGAGCCCTCGAGACCATCTGATCTACGCTCTTCCCGGGCTGGGACCCGGGACCGGCAACCCGTGGTGACCTGGGTTGTCGCATGTCGACACTATCAATCTCGTGGCGAATTGACGCTACAGACACTCGAAGCCGACCGGCGGGCGTCTCGGTACCGCCGTGCACCGGCCCCGCGGGCCGAACAGATACGGTTTACGGCGTGTTCAGTATTGCGGCTCTGGTCCCGTCGCCGCCGATCCTGGTGCCCGAACTAGGCGGCGCCGCGGCGAGGGGAAGCGGGGCGGATCCGGACGACCCACCAGCCGTGCTGCGCTCCGCCGCGCTCGATGCGGCCCGGGCGCTCGCGGCGGTGACGCAGCGGTGGACGGTGCTCGGCGTCGGATCCGCCGACGGTGTGCTCGGCCCCGAATCCGCCGGAACCTTCCGTGGTTTCGGCGTGGATCTCCATGTCGCGCTGGCCGATTCGGCCACCGCGCCCGGGTTTGCCGCCGATCCGCGGCTGCCGCTGCCCGCCTTGATCGCTGGATGGTTGCGGGGACGCGTCGCACCGGCTGCTCGCGCCACCGCGCGCCTGATCGCGGCCGACACCTCGGCGGCGCGCTGCCTCGAACTGGGCGCCGAGCTACGCGCCGAGCTCGACGCGGACGACGAACCGAACGGCGTCCTCGTCGTCGCCGACGGCGCCGCCACCTTGACCGTCAAGTCGCCCGGTTACCTCGACGAGCGCGCCGTCCCGCTGCAAGCCGAGCTCGACCGGGCACTGAGCGCGGGAGACCGGGCGGCGCTGGGCGCGCTCGACCCGGCGCTGTGCGCGGAGCTGGCCGTGTCGGGGCGCGCCGCCTATCAGGTCCTCGGCGGTCTGTTCGCCGCGGATCCGTCCGATCCTTCCGTCGAAACCCATTATCGGGACGCGCCTTTCGGAGTCGGCTATCACGTGAGCGTCTGGCGACCGGAACGGGAGGTGCGATGAGAGTGCCGATCGCGGTGGTCGGTCCCACCGCCACCGGCAAGTCCGATCTGGGATTGGATCTCGCGGCCCGCCTCGACGGCGAGATCGTGAACATCGACGCCATGCAGCTCTACCGCGGCATGGACATCGGCACCGCCAAGCTGCCCGTCGCCGAGCGGCGCGGTATTCCGCACCACCAGCTCGACGTGCTCGAGGTGACCGAGACCGCGAGCGTGGCCACCTATCAACGCGCGGCCGCCGCCGATGTCGAGGACATCCTGGCTCGCGGCCGCACGCCGATCATCGTCGGCGGCTCGATGATGTACGTGCAGGCGCTGCTGGACGAATGGGAGTTCCCGGCCACCGATCCGGTGGTGCGCGCCCGCTGGGAGCAGATGCTCGCGGAGCAGGGCGTCGCCGCCGTGCACGCGGCGCTGCGCGCGGCCGATCCGGTCGCGGCCGCCACCATCCTGCCCACCGACGGCCGCCGCATGGTGCGTGCGCTGGAGGTCGTGGAACTCACCGGTCGGCCGTTCGCCGCCTCGGCGCCCACCATCGGCGCGCCGCGCTGGGACACCGTCGTCCTCGGCGTCGACCGCGACACCGCCGAGCTGGACGCGCGCATCGAGCGGCGCACCGCGCTGATGTTCGAGACGGGTCTGGTCGAAGAAGTTCGCGGGCTGCTCGAGCACGGCCTGCGGGAGGGCGTCACCGCGCGCCGGGCCATCGGCTACGCGCAAGTCCTCGCCTACCTGGACGACGAATACGACCTGAACCACGCCATGGAACGCACCCTGATCGGCACCCGCCGCTACGTGCGCAGACAGCGCTCCTGGTTCCGCCGCGATCCCCGGGTGCGCTGGGTGGACGGCGCCGAGCCCGACCTGCTCGGCGCGGCGCTGCGTCAGATCGACAACACAGAACGGAACTCCCTTTGACCCGACGTGTCAGCACCCGCAACGCCTCGGTGCAGGTGTGGCAGGCCTACTTGAACAATCGCACCAAGCGCCACCGCGACAGCCGGTTCCTGGTGCAGGGCGTGCGCCCGATCACCCAGGCGATCGCCAACGGGTGGCCGCTGGAGACCCTGCTCTACCGGCTCGGGGCGCCCGACCTCTCCGGCTGGGCCAGGGAGGTGCTCGACAGCACCGACGTCCCGCAGGTCGGGCTGGTGCCCGAACTGATGGCGGAACTCGGTGAGAAGGCGAGCGGCATACCGGAATTGGTCGCCGTCGCGATCTCGCGCCAGCCCGAGCTGGACACCTTCGAGCCCGGGGAACCCGGCGAGGACGCGCCGGTGATCGTGGTGTTCGACCGCCCGAACTCGCCGGGCAATCTCGGCACCCTGATCCGGTCCGCGGACGCCTTCGGCGCCTGCGCGGTGATCGTCACCGGTCACGGCGCCGACCAGTACGACCCGCAGTCCGTCCGCGCCTCCACCGGGTCGCTGTTCGCGGTCCCGGTCTATCGCGCCGCCGGACCCGCACAGGTGCTCGCGCTGCGCGACCGCCAGATCGCCCGCGGTATCCCGACCAGGATCGTCGGCACCGACGAGCACGGTTCGCACCCGGTGTTCGATCAGGACTTCACCGAGTCGACCATTCTGGTCATCGGCAACGAGACCAGCGGGATGAGCGCCGCCTGGCAGGATGCGTGCGACGACCTGGTCTCCATTCCCATGGGCGGCACCGCCAGCTCGCTGGGCGCGCCCTCGGCGGCCGCGGTCGCACTGTACGAAATTTCCCGGCAGCGCCGGACGTTTGCCAGATGACGACGACGAGGAGAACGCGCACGTGACGGACATCGAGTTCACGAAGGGGCACGGCACCCAGAACGACTTCGTTGTGCTGCCCGACGAGGATGTCCGGCTCGAACTGACCGAGGACCGCATCGCCGCGCTCTGCGACCGGCAGCGCGGTCTCGGGGCCGACGGCGTGCTGCGGGTCGCGCGCGCCGGCGCGCTGCGGGACGCGGGCGTGCTGGCGGACCTGCCCGAGGGCGTCGGCGCGGACGACTGGTTCATGGACTACCGCAACGCCGACGGCTCGATCGCGGAGATGTGCGGCAACGGCGTGCGCGTCTTCGCCCACTACCTGACCGCGACCGGGCGCGAATCGCGCGCGGAGTACGTGGTGGGCAGCAGGGCGGGCGCTCGGCCGGTCGTCGTGCACGCGGGCGGGCCGGTCGAGGGTGAGGTCACCGTCACGATGGGCCGGGTGAAGGAGTTCGGGGAATCCACGGCGACCATCGCCGGTTGGGGTTATCAGGGGATCGGCATCGATGTCGGCAACCCGCATCTGGCCTGCGTGGACGCCGGGCTGACCGCAGACGCGCTCGGCAAGCTCGATCTCAGCGTCCCGCCCGGCTACGACCCGGATCTCTTCCCGTCCGGGGTGAACGTGGAGATCCTGACCTCGCTGGACGCGGACCGCTCGGTCGACATGCGCGTCTACGAGCGCGGCGTCGGCGAAACCCGGTCCTGTGGAACGGGAACCGTCGCGGCGGCCGCGGCGGCGCTGGCCGTCGAGGGCTTCCGCATCGCCGAGGACACCGGCCAGGTGACGGTGCGTGTGCCGGGTGGCGCGGTCACCGTCGGCCTCGACGGCGGCTCGGCCTGGCTGCGCGGGCCTTCGGTGCTGCTCGCCACCGGCACGCTGGCCGAGCAGTGGTGGAACGGGCGCTGAACGCGCCCCACGAATAACGGAATGCGCCGGGTGGTCGCACCTGGCAGCATGGATGGTGTATGAGGAATTCAGAGACGTATGACATCAATCCGGCCGACGACGAGTTCGACTTCGCCGACTCGGCCGACGACACCGCGCGCTCCGGTGACGTGGTGGCCGAACGTGCCGCCCGAATGAAGCGCAACGGCTGGACGATGGAGCCGACGGTCGGTGAGCTACAGCTGGACGAACGCAGCTCGCTGCGCCGCGTCGCCGGTCTGTCCACTGAACTCACCGACATCACCGAGGTCGAGTACCGGCAGCTGCGCCTGGAACGGGTCGTGCTGGTCGGCGTGTGGACCTCGGGCTCGGTGGCCCAAGCAGAGGCGAGCATGGCCGAGCTCGCCGCGCTCGCCGAGACCGCGGGCTCGGAGGTGCTCGAGGCGCTCATCCAGCGCCGCGACCGGCCGGACCCGGCCACCTACATCGGTTCCGGCAAGGCCGACGAACTGCGCTCGGTGGTGCTCGAGACCGGCGCCGACACCGTCATCTGCGACGGTGAGCTGACCCCGGCCCAGCTGACCGCCCTGGAGAAGGTGGTCAAGGTCAAGGTGATCGATCGGACCGCCCTGATTTTGGACATCTTCGCCCAGCACGCCACCTCCAGCGAGGGCAAGGCGCAGGTCTCTCTGGCCCAGATGGAGTACATGCTGCCCAGGCTGCGCGGCTGGGGTGAGTCGATGTCCCGGCAGGCCGGTGGTCGCGCCGGCAGCAACGGCGGTGTGGGTCTGCGCGGTCCCGGTGAGACCAAGATCGAGACCGACCGCCGCCGCATCCGCGAGCGGATGGCCAAGCTACGGCGCGAGATCCGGGAGATGAAGACCGCGCGCGAGACCAAGCGGGCGCGGCGGGCGTCCTCGGGCATTCCGCAGGTCGCCATCGTCGGCTACACGAACGCGGGCAAGTCCAGCCTGATGAACGCGCTCACCGGCGCGGGCCTCCTGGTCCAGGACGCGCTGTTCGCGACCCTGGATCCGACCACCCGGCGTGCCGATCTGGACGACGGCCGCGAGGTCGTGTTCACCGACACCGTCGGTTTCGTGCGGCACCTGCCGACCCAGCTGGTCGAGGCGTTCCGCTCGACGCTGGAGGAGGTCACCGGCGCCGATCTGCTGCTGCACGTGGTGGACGGCTCCGACTCGATGCCCGCCGAGCAGATCAAGGCCGTGCGCGAGGTGATCACCGACGTGATCAAGGAGCAGGGCGCGGCCGCGCCGCCGGAACTGCTGGTGCTCAACAAGATCGACGCCGTCGATCCGATGGAGCTGACCAAGCTGCGCGCGCTGCTGCCGGACGCCGAGTTCGTCTCGGCGCAGACCGGCGAGGGCATCGAGAGCCTGCTCGACCGGCTGGCCGAGGTGCTCGGCGGACTGGACGTCGAGGTCGGCGTGCTGCTGCCGTACACCCGAGGCGATCTGCTGGCGCGCATCCACGCCGACGGCCGGATCCTGTCCTCCGCTCACGAGGAGGCGGGCACCCGGGTCCGGGCGCGGGTACCGCACGCGTTGGCCGCGGCGCTGTCGGAGTACGCGCACGCGGGCGGCGACGGCGCGGGTCCCGACGAAGGACCGTCGGCGTAGACCGCGGCACCGGACGGAAATAGAACCGACCGTCACGTTCGCTATCGTGCCGATAACGGACGTGACGGTTCGTCGTTCCGCCGGAAGCCGATACGCTCCGGTGACGTATTGCCTTCGGCCACAGTATTTTTCGATTCGAGGTGGACTGACCGCTCGCTGCTCGGGCGCGGCAAGGGTTGTGGCGGATCACACTTGACGACCACCCGTGTTGCAACCTGTTCCAACGTCATCCGGTAGCATCGGCCCCGTTGCCGTATTCGACTGCGGCGCAGGGGACCTTAATTCCGTACGACGATGTGCCGGGATCCGACATGCGATGGGGTAGCCACCTATGCCTGAATCCTCGCCTACCGCGGCGGTGCTGACCGACGGGGCGCCGCTGGAGGTGCGTCTCGACGAGACCGACATCCGACTGATCGAAGCCTTGTTCGCGCCGCTGCGCGCCTGGACGAGTCCGCGCTTCTACGGCCTGGACAACATTCCCGCCGACGGCCCGGTGCTGCTGGTCGGCAACCACAACCTGATGGGCGGCATCGACGCCCCGCTGCTGATGCCCGAGGTGCTGCGCCGGCGCGGCAGGCTGATCCGCGGTCTCGCCGAGAACGTGCTGATCGCGGTGCCCGGTCTGCGCCACTTCCTGCACTACTACGGCGCGGTCCGCGGCAACCGGAACAACTGCATGGCGCTGCTGGCCCGCGGCGAGGCGGTGATCGTCTTTCCCGGCGGCGGCCGCGAGGCGGTGCGCCGCAAGAACGAGAAATATCTGCTCAAGTGGGAGGGGCGCACCGGATTCGCCCGGATGGCGATCGAGGCGGGCGCGCCCATCGTGCCGGTCGCGATGATCGGCGTGGACGACGCCTTCGACATCGTCTTCGACGGTGACCACCCGGTGATGCGTCCGCTGCGCTGGACGGTCGAGGCGCTCGGCCTCAAGCGCGACCTCACCCCGCCACTGCTGCGTGGCGTCGGCCCGACCCTGATCCCACGCCCCGAACGGTTCTACTTCTCCGCGGGCGCCCCGATCGACCCGGCGCCGTGGCGCGACGCCGACGACCTCGACACCGCCGCTGCCGACCTGCGCGACGTGGTACGCAAGGCGCTGGAAGAGGAGTTGAAGTTCCTGTTCGCCGAGCGCGACCGTGATTCCGGTCGCACCCTGGTCGGCCGGGTGCGCGGCTTGCTGCCGTTCTAGATCTTCCTGAGAAGCTCTCGAGAATTCACTTGGCAATCTCTCAGCTACGGGTACGTAGCGTGGGGAGATGCGCAGGACACGAAGTAGATCGGCCGCTGCGGCCGCCGCGATAGCCCTCCTCTGCGGAGCCACCGCGGCGGGCGTCGGGAGTGCGAGTGCGGCCGCTACCGATTCGCTCGCCGCGCAGGACGTCAGGACGCAGGCCGACGGCTCCCGCATCGTCGACACCACCGTGCTGGACGAGCGCAACCTGCGGCTCCAGGTGTATTCGGCGGCCATGGGCCGGATCATCGAGATCGACGTCCAGCGTCCGGCCGATGCCTCGGCGCCGCGCCCGACGCTGTACCTGCTCGCCGGCGCGGGCGGCGGCGAGGACACGGCGACCTGGCAGCAGCGCACCACCGTCCTGCAATTCCTTGCCACGAAGGACGTCAACGTCGTGCAGCCGGTCGGCGGCGCGTTCACCTACTACACCGACTGGCGCTCGACCGATCCCGCGCTCGGGGTCAACAAGTGGCAAACCTTCCTGACCGAGGAACTGCCGCCGTTGATCGACCGCGCTCTCGGCACGAACGGCGTCAATGCCATCGCCGGGTTGTCCATGTCGGGCACGTCGGTGTTGCAACTGCCGATCGCGGCGCCCGGGCTGTACCGCGCGGTCGCGGCTTACAGCGGCTGCGCCCAGATCAGCGATCCGGTCGGCTACAACTTCGTCAAGACGGTGGTGTCCGCGGGCGGCGGTGACACGACGAATATGTATGGCCCGCAAGGTGACCCGCAGTGGGCGGCCAACGATCCGTACCGGAACGCCGAGGGCTTGCGCGGGCTCGAGCTGTTCCTGTCGACGGGCACCGGCATCCCCGGGCAGTGGGACACCCTCGACGGCCCGTACGCGCTGCCCGGTGTCGGCGGACTGGCCAATCAGCTCACCGTCGGCGGCGCGCTCGAGGCGGCCTCGAACTACTGCACGCACAACATGCAGACCCGTCTGAACGAGCTCGGCATCCCGGCGACCTTCGATTTCCAGCCGGTCGGCACACACTCGTGGGGTTACTGGGAGGACGCGCTCGTCGCCTCCTGGCCGGTACTGGCCAAGGGTCTGGGCCTGCCCGCTTGAATCGGTTTTTCATAGCTGATTGCTATGCGCCGATCCGGCGTCAGGTTTGTCGCGAATCGTCGCTCTCGAGACCGTCTTGATGTCGCTGGACCAGGTGAACCCGCGAATTTCGGACGTGAAGTGAACTGCCATTCCCGTTCCGGGTACCGTATGCGGTAACGACGGGTCGGTGTGGACCGCCCGGTGTGGTCACTAGGAGGTTGGTGTGGAGCGCACACTGTTCGAGCCCGAGCACGATCTGTTCCGGGAGTCGTTCCGCAAGTTTCTCGATCAGCACGTCGCGCCGAACCACGCGAAGTGGGAAGAGCAGGGCATCGTCGACCGTGAGGTCTGGCTCGAGGCGGGCAAGCAGGGCTTCCTCGGCATGGCCGTTCCGGAGGAGTACGGCGGCGGCGGGGTCGAGGACTTCCGCTACAACGCGATCGTCACCGAGGAAACCGTGCGAGGCCAGTACTCCGGCCTCGGTTTCACGCTGCACAACGATGTGATCGCGCCGTACCTGCTGGATCTGGCCAACGAGGAGCAGAAGCAGCGCTGGCTGCCCGGCTTCTGTTCCGGCGAGATCATCACCGCCATCGCGATGACCGAACCCGGCACCGGCTCCGACCTGCAGGGCATCAAGACCCGCGCGGTCCGCGACGGCGACGACTGGATCCTCAACGGCGCCAAGACCTTCATCACCAACGGCGTCAACGCCGACATCGTCATCGTGGTCGCCCAGACCGACCCCGACAAGGGCGCGATGGGCTTCAGCCTGCTGGTGGTCGAGCGCGGCATGGCGGGCTTCGAGCGCGGACGCAACCTGGACAAGATCGGACTCAAGGCGCAGGACACCGCCGAGCTGAGCTTCACCGACGTGCGGGTGCCCGGCAAGAACCTGCTCGGCACCGAGGGCATGGGCTTCATCCACCTCATGCACAACCTGCCGCAGGAGCGCCTGTCCATCGCCGTCATGGCCGCCGCCGCCATGGAGGCCTGCCTGGAGACGACCTGCCAGTACGTGCGCGACCGCAAGGCGTTCGGCAAGCCGATCGGCGCACTGCAGAACACCCGCTTCGTGCTCGCCGAGCTGGCCACCAAGACCACCGCCGTGCGCATCATGGTCGACCGCTTCATCGAGGACCTCAACGCGGGCAAGCTCTCCGCCGAAGACGCCGCCATGGCCAAGTGGTGGAGCACCGAGGAACAGCTCGACCTCATCAACCGCTGCCTCCAGCTGCACGGCGGCTACGGCTACATGAAGGAATACCCGATCGCCAAGGCCTACATGGACGCGCGCATCCAGACGATCTACGGCGGCACCACCGAGATCATGAAGGAGATCATCGGGCGGTCGCTGAACCTGTCCTGATTCCTATTCCTTCTTCTCCGGCCGCACGGAAACCCGTGCGGCCGGACGCCTTTGCAGTGGTCGAGTCCCGCTCAGTGGACAGGTTCGAGCGAACTCGCTCGTCCGGGCGACGCCTTCGATAGCGTGGTGCGATTCCCGCTGGAGTGAAGGTGTGTGAGTACTCGCTGGAGTCCGATTCGGCTCGTCCGCCGGCGCCCGCCGCGGATGTGGCGTCGGTGTTGCGGATCGTCCGGTATTTCGATTCGTTCGACGAGTCCGGGGCCGACGCCGACGCGGTGATTCGTGCCGCGGCCCGGTTGGGCGACTGCGTAGTGGGTGCTCGCTGGCCCTCCGGCCGGGTCGTCCGGTACGACGCGGCCGGTCGGCCGGTGCCGGGGACATCCGACGGCGCCGAAATCACGGTCGGCGCGGAGATCTCGGTCGGCGCCGACGTATCGGGCGGAGCCCAACCGACGGTGTGGGTTGAGCGCCGGGAAGGCGATCGCCGCCTGGATGGCGTCCTGCTCGACCGGCTGCGTCACAGCCTTCGGGTGGTGGCCGCGCGGCGGTCGCCGCCGGACACGTTGCACCTCGGCGATCGCGGTCTACTCGAAGTGGTGTTGTCGGACAAGGAACATCGCGCGGATCGGGCTCGCGCGCTGTACCTGCTCGGCGTCGACGCGACGCGGGCCGTCCGGGTCCTCGCCATCTCGGGTCCGTCCGCCCGGGAGGCGGTGCGGATCGTCGCGGACCGGGTGTCGCTGTGTTGTTCGGCCGCCCTCGGCGATACGACCGCGGTGCTGATCCAGGGCTGCCCCGACAGCCGCACCTTCTCCGACGCCCTGAATACCGCCATCACGCAGGCTTTTCCGGTATCACGTGGTGGTGGCACGGGGCCCTGGGTCGGGATCGGCGAGCTGAATCCGGCGGTGGCCGCGGCTGTTTCCTGGGATCAGGCCCGCCGGGCGCTCCGTTTCGCGTCGTCGACCTGGCAGGGGAGGCGGGCGGTGGCCTTCGATCGGCTCGGTTCGCTGGAACTGCTGGCCGACCTGCCGGTGGATCGGCTGCTCGGCAACGCGGATGTGCTGCGTATCAACGCGTTCGCCGCCACGGAGGCGGGGGCACTCGCGGTCGACACCCTCGAGGCGTTCTGCGTTTTCGGTTCGCTGCGCCGGACCGCAGGAGAACTCCACATCCACCACAGCACGGTCGCCGCCAGAATCGCCCAGGTGGAGGGCGTCATGGGGTGGGACATAGACGACGCGCTGGACCGCTTCCAGGCCACCCTGGTGCTGACGGTCCGCCGCATGGCGCTGTCGGCGACCGAGCTGGCCGAGCGTGATCGGTGACGACGGCATCCGACGTGTGTCGGGTCTTTCGCGGGATTTCGGCGACATCCGGCGGCTGATCCGCGTCATCGGAGTCGGCGACGATCTGTGGACATACCCGGTGAACGTGAAGGAGTTTCGCGCCATGGCCGTCATCGATCCGACTCGCACCTGGCAGCTGCTGGAACAACGGCTGGCCGACACGACCGACGAGCGGCACCGCGCCGTGCTCGCCATCGTCATCGAGCACATGAAGGCCGAGAGCACACCCGACCTCGACGGTCTGATGCGGACCCTGGTCCCGAATCCGGCCTATCACTTCTGGAACGCCGGGCAGGACGTCGGCCCCAAGGGCTACGACGGAGTGCGCGGCTACTACGCCGATTTCGTCGCCAGCCGCACCAACGTCCTCGAATTCGAGCTGGATCGGCTGGTGGTCGACGACCACTGTGTGGTGACGGAAGGCTTCCTGAAGCAGATCTACCCGGGTATCTACGCGCGGCAGATGGGCCTTCCGGTCGATGATCCGCAGGCCGATTACCTGGTCGTGTTCCGGCAGCTGCTGCTCTGGCCGATCGACGCCGACGGTCTGATCCAGGGCGAGGATTCCTATCATTCCGGCCCGGTGCGGGTCACCAAGCTGTCGTTCGACGAATTGCCGTGCGAGTACGTCGAACTCGTGCACTCGGGCTCGTGAAGTAGGCGACAGTCGGTGTATGGAAGGTGATCTCGCTATGAAGGACGGGCGCACGGCACGGCACGGGGACATCGCGTCGATGTTGCTGGACCGGCTCGGTGACGATCGGCTCGGGCTGCGCACGCGCACCCGCGACTGGACGTGGGACGCGGTGGTGCGGGAATCGGCCGCACGCGCGGCGCTGGCCCGGGAGTTGCGGCGCGACGGGCCTTTTCATATCGGCGTGCTGCTGGACAACGTACCCGACTTCAGCTTCTGGCTGGGCGCTGCCGCGCTGGCGGGCGCCACCGTCGCCGGGATCAATCCGACCCGCGGCACCGCTCAGCTCGAAGCCGACATCCGGCACGTGGACTGTCAGCTGATCGTCACCGATACGGCGGGGATGGGTCGCCTGCGCGGTCTCGATCTGGGGCTGGAAGACGACCGGTTCCTGATCGTCGACGATCCCGCCTACGCGGAGCTGGTGGCGAAATACCGCGCCGAGCCGGTGGTGGCGCACGCGGGCGGGGAGTTGCTGCTGCTGTTGCTGTTCACTTCCGGGACCACGGGGCAGTCCAAGGCCGTCAAATGCAGCCAGCGGCGCTTGGCGGCGATCGCGTACGCGGCCACCGACAAGTTCGGCCATGTCCGCGCGGACGTGGACTACTGCTGCATGCCCCTGTTCCATGGCAACGCCATCATGGCGCTGTGGGCTCCGGCGCTGGCCAACGGCGCGACGATATGCCTGACACCGAAATTCTCCGCGTCGGGCTTCCTTTCGGATGTCCGGTATTTCGGCGCGACCTTCTTCACCTATGTCGGCAAGGCGCTGGGATATCTACTGGCGACCCCCGAGACTCCCGAGGATTCCGACAATCGTCTCGTGCGGGGCTTCGGCACCGAGGCGTCGGTGGACGACCAGGCGGAGTTCCAGCGCCGCTTCGGCGCGAAACTGTTCGAAGGATACGGTTCCAGCGAGGGCTCGGGCCTGGTCGCGAACGACCCGGCCGCACCGGCGCGGGCCCTTGGCCGACCCGCCCATCCCGGGGTCGCGGTGGTCGATCCGGAAACCCTGCGGGACTGCGCGACCGCCGTCTTGGACGAACACGGCCGCGTACTGAACGCGGACGAGGCCATCGGTGAAATGGTCGACAAAGCGGGCACTTTGGTCTTCGAGGGCTACTACAAGAATGACGTCGCCGATGCCGAACGTCTGCGCAACGGCTGGTATTGGACCGGCGATCTCGGCTACCTCGACGCGGACGGCTTCCTGTATTTCGCTGGGCGCAAGGGAGATTGGATTCGGATCGACTCCGAGAACATTTCGGCGCTGTCGATCGAGCGGGTGCTGCGCCGTCATCCCGCTGTCCTCGCGTCGGCCGTATTCGCCGTTCCCGACCCGCGCGCAGGCGATCAGGTGATGGCAGCCGTAGAGGTCGCCGACCCGGCCGCGTTCGATGTACGGGATCTCACCGAATTCCTCGGTAGCCAAGACGATCTCGGCAGCAAGGATATGCCGGGGTTGCTACGAGTATCCGCCTGTCTGCCGGTGACCGGTTCCAACAAGGTGCTCAAGCGCGAGCTGCAACGCGAAGCGTGGCGCACCGCGGACCCGGTGTACCGACGGACTGGACGAGAGAACGCGCAGTACTTGCTCATGTCTACGGCGGACAAAGCCGAGCTGGAGACGGAATTCGCCCGATACGGACGTGGGCATTTGCTGTAGCGCGCGGGGGCTAACGTCATTCGGCGGGCACCGGTGGGGGATCGGTGGTGCGGAGGAGGTTGGTGACGGAGGTGGGCGTCCAGTGCAGGTCGGCGCCGGGGCGGGTCGCCAGGTAGGCGGCGGTGCGGGGGAGCGGCCAGCCGTGTGATTCGGTGATGCCCGCGGCCAAATGGCGCAGGTACGCGGGGGAGGGCGGGTTGCCGGGGAGGTCGGTGTGGCGCCAGGGGGCGGTGCAGGTGAGGATGGGATGGCCGTCGAGAGTGCCCGCGCGGACGAGGGTTTCGTAGCGGCCGGGGCCGAGCGCGGTGCGGCCGGTGGCGAGCACCTCGGTGAGGTCCAGGTCCTCGCCCGGCGGGCGGTACATCTCCTGGGCGACGATGTCGGAGAACTGCGCGGCCGTCAGCAGATAGGCGCGGGCGGCGGTCTCGCCCGCGGCGTCCGGCGCGTAGAAGCCGCGGCCGCCCGTCCAGGTGAGCGATTCGGTGGCGAAGTAGAGCAGACCGGGCAGCATGAGCGGCCGGGATCGCCGCGGCGCGGAATGGTCGCGGCACCCGGGAAGTTCGATCGCGCCGCCTTCGGGTCGGCCGCCCTCCAGATAGCAGTGCAGGCGGCGGTGATGCATGTTGGAGCCGTAGGCGGCGTACCACACGAGGCACGTCACCCTGTCATTGTCCCTCGTCTCGACGGATGTCTGCTCGATGGCCGCGATCGGGTGGTCCCGAACCATCCGGTCGGCAACCTCACAGCCATCCGGTGACTTGCTGTATGGCCAAGCAGGACAACGCGAGCACCAGGCCGATCGCACCGCCGAAGACCAGCGGACGAACGCCGGCCACGCGCACCCTTTGCCACGACAGTGATGTCCCGATCGCCGCCAGCACCGCCGCTATCAACCACGCGCTCACCGCGCCGAGCGGCCCGGACCACGATTCGGGAACCAACCCGAACCCGGCGATCACCGAGGCCGCCACGAAGAGCACCACGAACAGCGGGATCACCCGCCAGGCCGCGCGGCGGTCCTCGGCACCGGCACTCCGTTGCCCACCGTCGGATTGGCTGTCGCGCGGCCCGCCGCCATATCGCCCGCCGCCGGTCCCCCGACCGCCGCGCTGCCCCAGATGCAGACCAACACACATCGGCACGATCAGCAGACTGCGCACCAATTTCACGATCACCGCGAACTGCGCCGCCGCGGGCCCGAAGATCGCACCCGCCGCCAGCACCGAGGAGGTGTCGTTGATCGCCGTGCCCGCCCACAGCCCGAACGCCTCCTCGGACATGCCGAGCAATCGGCCGAGCGGTGGAAAGGCCAGCACCGCAAGGACATTGAAGACGAAGATGGTGCCGAGCGCGTAGGCGACCCGCTCCCGGTCCGGCTTGATGACCGCGGTCGCCGCCGCGATCGCCGACGCGCCGCAGATCGTCGACCCCACCGCGACGAGCGTCGCCGATTCCCGATCGAGCGCGAGCAACCGACCGACCACGACCGCGGCGACCGCGCCCGCGATCACCGTGCCGACCAACACCACCGCCGTCTGCCGCCCCACGCTCAGCACCGCGCCGAACGGCAGCCCCAAGCCGAGCAGCACGATGGCGAGCCCGAGCACACGCTGCCTCGTCACCTCGAGCCCGGGGCCGAACACCCCGTCCTCATCGACCGATCGCCGGTACGCGAGCCCGACCAGCGCACCCGCGCCGAGCGCGAACACCGGTGCGCCGACGACCGGCACCGCCCGGCCGATCAGCGTCGCGACGGTGGCGAGCCCCGCGACCAGCGCGAGCCCTGGCAGAAGGCGAAGTGAGCAGCACACGCTTCCACCCTCGCGGCACGGACAGCACCCAGGTAGAGAGCGCTTTCGGACGACCTCATAAGATTCTCTTATGTCCGCCCCTCGTGCGCTGGGCCGCCGGGTCCGGAATCCGCGCCCATGACGCTGCCTCCGGGAACGCCCGATCTGGACGTCCTCGATCTGCTCGTCTCGGTCGCCGAACTCGGCAGCCTCGGCGCGGCCGCCCGCCGCCACGGCATCAGCCAGCCCGCCGCCAGCATGCGCATCAGCGCGCTGGAACGCAGGCTGCACCTGCGGCTGCTCGACCGCGGGCCGACCGGCTCCGCGCTGACCGACGCGGGCCGCGCCGTCGTCGACCATGCGCGCCCGGTGCTCGAGGCGGCCCGCTCCTTCGGTGTCGCGGTGTCCGCTCTCCGTGCGGGCAGCGTCCCACGGTTGCGCGTCGCCGCCTCCAAAACCATTGCCGACCACCGCATTCCGCAGTGGTTGCAGGCGCTGCGCGGTGTTCATCCCGAAGTGGCGGTCGCCTTGGAGGTGGCCAACAGCAGCCAAGTGCTGGAGCTGGTCCGCCGCGAGGCCGCCGACATCGGATTCGTCGAGGGTCCGCATCCGCCCACCGACCTCGGCAGCCGGGTGCTCGGCGCGGACGAACTCGTAGTCGTGGTGGCGCCCACGCATCCCTGGGCGCGCCGCCGCCGGCCGGTGTCGCTGCGCGAACTCGCCGCGACCCCGCTGCTGTGGCGGGAGCCGGGTTCGGGAACCCGCGACGCCGTCTGGGAGGTGCTCAGCGGCCACGGCGAGCCCGCCAGACCCGCCGCGGAACTGGGCTCGGCCGCGACGATTCTCGCCGCCGCGGCGACGGCGCTGGCGCCCGCGGTGCTCAGCCGATTGATCGCCGCGCCCGAGCTCGAACGCGGGTCGCTCGTCGCGGTACCTCTGACCGACGCCACCGCGCTGACCAGGCAATTTCGCGCGGTCTGGCGCTTGCGTTTCCCGCCCGCCGGTCCGGCGAAGCTGCTGGCCGAGATCGCCGAACGCACGGAATCGTTCGACTGAGTCGGCTGTCCGCCGAGCGTTGCGGGAGGAAAATGAAAGTCGTTGCGGCGGCGGCAGACCTGAGTTAGGTTGTCCTTAGTTCTTGTTGAACATCGATTTCACTAATGTGGCCGGGATGCGCGGGTGACTCCGGTCGACCGAGTGGAAGGACGAACCCATGGGCGCCGACGTCGAACTCGACGGGATCCCGCTGACCATGCTGTGGACCCTGCACAATCGAGCCTCCGAGTCCAAACGGCCCGACGCGATCCTGCGTGACCCCGACTGCGAGCGGATCTACGACGCGATCGCCTTCGACTACGAGCGGACCTTCGGCAAGCCGGACGGCACCCACGCGGTGCGTTCCAAGAAATTCGACGCGGTGCTGCGGCCCTGGCTCGCGGCGCACCCCGGCGGCACGGTGGTGGAACTCGCGGCCGGACTCGAGACGCAATTCCAGCGCTGTGACGACGGGCAGGTGCGGTGGCTGTGCGTGGATGTGCCGGACGCGATCGCGGTGCGCGAACGATTTTTACCCCCGAGCGAGCGGTGTAGGCATCTGCCCGTGAGCGCGCTCGACACCGCCTGGCTGGACCAGGTGGACCCGTCGCGCGGCGTATTCGTCACGGCGCAAGGGCTTTTCATGTACTTCGAGCCGGACCAGGTGCGGCAGCTGTGCTCGGCGATCCTGGACCGATTCCCCGGCGTGCAGCTGATGTTCGACACCATCCCGCCCTGGTTCTCCCGCAAGACGGTGCGCGGCTTCCGCAAGACCCCGCACTACGAGGCGCCGCCGATGCCGTGGGGCGTCCGGCGCAGCGACATCGCGGACCTGGTGCGCTCGTGGAGTCCGAAGGTCACCGACGTGACGGTCTCGTCGTACAGCCCCTCGCACGGGCCGCTGCCCGCCACGCTGCCGCTGTTCGAGCGGCTGCCGGTCTTACGCGACATCCCGCCCGCCATCGCACACGTGCGCACCGCCTCGTGAACTGTGTTCCGAAGCGCGATCGAGGGGTCTAGTCTCGAGCCATGACCGCCTTCACCGGCAAGGTCGTACTCATCACCGGCGGCGCCCGCGGCATCGGCGCGGAAGTCGCCCGGCGGCTGCACGCGCGCGGTGCGCACCTGATACTCGTCGACGTCGATCCGCCCCCGCTGCGCGAACTCGCGGCGGAACTGGGCGGCGACGAGCATGTCGTGGCGGTCCCCGCCGACGTCCGCGACCTCGCCGCGATGGAGGCCGCGGTCGCGCGCGGAATCGAGCGATTCGGCGGCATCGATATCGTGGTGGCCAACGCGGGCATCGCCAGCTACGGGTCGGTCCTGGCCGTGGATCCCGCCGCCTTTCGGCGGGTGATCGACGTCAACCTCGTCGGTTGTTTCCACACGGTGCGCGCCGCCCTGCCGTCGGTCGTCGAGCGGCGCGGGTACGTGCTGATCGTCTCGTCCCTCGCGGCCTACCTGGCGATGCCGGGGATGGCGCCCTACGACGCCGCCAAGGCCGGGATCGAGCACTTCGCGAACGCGTTGCGGCTCGAGGTCGCGCACCGCGGCGTCGATGTCGGGTCCGCGCACATGTCGTGGATCGATACCCCGCTCGTGCGGGAGAGCTTCGCCGACCTGCCCGCGGTCGCGCGAGGTCTCGCCGCGCTTCCGGGCCCGATTCGCAAGACGACCTCGGTGCAGGAGTGTGCCGCCAGGTTCGAGCGGGGCATCGCGCGGCGCGCCAGACGCATCAACGTCCCCGCCTGGGTCGGCATGCTGCGCTGGCTGCGGCCGCTGCTGCAAACGCGGCTCGTCGAGCGCTCGAGCGCCAAGACCACTCCGGACTGGCTGCCGGAGGTCGATGCCGAGGTGGCCGGGCTCGGGCGTTCGCTCAGCGCACGGACTCAGGCGCTCGGCGAGGACTAGCGTCGCCTGCCGGTCGAGGAGATCGCCGCTGATTCTCGCGGCGCGACAGTTGCCGCAGCCTCCGGGGGTTCGGCGTATTGCTGTTCTCCCAGAAGGGAATTCGCTGATTTCGCCGCCGAAGTGGCGCGGAATTGGTAGTTTTCGCGGACCCGCGCGGGTTGTGTTCGGAAAGGTCGATGGGGGTTCGCGGAGATGTCCGGCTCGAAACTATCGGGAAGCGTGTCCATCGGACGCCGTGATCGACTGCCGGGCAACAGGATTCGCGCGGACGTCGCGGGCGCGGTGCGCGACGAGCTGGTCCGGGACCCGGCCGCGATCCCGGACCTGCCGCAGGTAGCGGCAGCGCTGTTCCTCAGTTGCCGCACGCTCTCCCGGCGGCTCAACGCGGAGGGGACCTCGTTTCGTGCGCTGGTGGACGAGGTGCGCCGGGCGCGGTCCGAACAGTTGCTCGGCCACACGCGCCTGACCACCGAGCAGGTCGCCACCAGGCTGGGCTACGCCGAATCGGCCTCGTTCATCCGCGCCTTCCGGCGCTGGAACGGGTGCCCGCCGCAGGAATTTCGTTCCCGCGGCGGGCATTCCGCCTGACCTCAGATCTTGCGGATAACCGTCACGACCTTGCCGAGGATGCGGGCGTCGTTACCCGGAATCGGCTCGAACAGCGGGTTGTGCGGCATCAGCCAGACGTCCTTGCCGCTGCGCTTGAAGGTCTTCACCGTGGCCTCGCCCTCGATCATCGCGGCCACGATGTCGCCGTTGTCGGCGACGTTCTGCTGGCGAACGACCACCCAGTCGCCGTCGCAGATGGCGGCGTCGACCATCGACTGGCCGACGACCTTCAGCAGGAACAGCGAACCGTCGCCGACCAATTCGCGCGGCAGCGGGAACACGTCCTCCACGGCCTGCTCGGCGAGGATCGGCCCACCGGCGGCGATCCGGCCCAGCACCGGGACGAAGGTCGGGGTCGGACGGCTCGGATCGATCGCGGCGGCCTCGGCGTCCTCGATCGCGGCGCCGGGCAGGCTGGTCACCGCGCGCACCGCCTCGTCGAGCCCGCGGACGTCGACCGCGCGTGGGCGGTTGGGGTCGCGGCGTAAATAGCCCTTACGTTCCAGGGCCCGAAGCTGGTGGGCGACCGACGAGGTGGAGGTCAGTCCGACCGCGTCGCCGATCTCGCGGATGCTCGGCGGGTAGCCGCGCTCGCTCACCGAGGTCCGGATGACCTCCAGCACCTTGCGCTGACGCACGGTGAGATCTGCCCCGGTCAGCGACGGGTCGCCGCCGACTCCGCTCTCGTCGCCCGTGTCGTCTGTGTGGCTCACCGCAACCGCCCTTCCTGTCGTTGATGTCGCTTTTCGAATTTAGTCCGGTGACGCCCAGGTTTCAAACATCTGTTCGACGCATGTCGGGCGTTTCGTGCTGACTTCGGCGCCGCCGCGTGGTAGAAATTCGAACATCAGTTCTTCGAACATGTGATCGAAAGCGACTCCCTTCGAGCCATCCCGCCTGCATCCCCACGGAGGTTTGTCCGATGAACACAGCGATCCGCGAAATCAGCGCCACCGAATCCGCTCCGGCCTCCGACGGGCCGATCGACGATCTGGGCTTCGACTCCGTGCCTCGGGTGCGGCGCGCGCACCGCGGCGGACTGCGCGCGCTGGACGGGCTGGGGCGCGCGGTGGCGGATCGCCGCCCGCGCACGAGCAGGCCGGGCGGGACCGTGGAACTGTATCGGCGCGGTCCCGTGCGCACGCCCGCCGCGCGGCGGCCCCGTGGCTCGCACCCCGTGCCGACCGTCGAGCAGGCGCAGCTGGGCTTCGCGGTGCTCGCGGTCGCGGCCCTGCTGAGCGCGCTCGTCGTCGTGGCGCTGTTCGGCCTGGCCCATTGGCGTGCCGGCACTTTCGAGGAGACCATTCCCTCCACTTCGATTCCCGCGGAGATCGGACAGCAGCCGCACTACGGCGACTTCCCGCACTGATCGCGGTCTGCGCGGCGCCGTTCGATCGCGCCGCGAAGCGTGGCCGAAAATCTCGATCCAGAACTAGAACGCGTTGCTACTGTGCTGAAAACGTGACCCAGGCAACACCTGCCTCGAACGATTTCGGGACCTCTTGCAATGACGCAGCGACACACAGCGGGCCGAACGCTCCCGGCTTTCGCCGGGCTGTTCTTCTGTCTTCTGTTGGGACTCGGCGCGATTCCCGCCGCCCACGCCGACCCCGCCTACCACGGCTATCTGGACCTTCCGTCGGTCAACGGCGACGGTGAGTACGGCGGCGGACTGAATCCCGCACTGCCCCTGGACGAACCGACGTTGCGCGCGGCGCTGGACCAAGCGCGCGCCGACGGCATCGCGCCGGAACGCTATGCGACGCTGCTGCATCAGTACTGGCTCGTGGTGGCGACCGACAACGCCGCGATCGATCTGGCCGGGTGGGATCCGAGCCGGGGTGTGCGGGCCAACGAGCGCACCTTCAACCAGGTGTACGTCAACTATCTGCGGCTGACCACATCGCATCCGGAGTTCTACTGGGCGGGCCTGGCCGGGATCGCGGGTGGCTCGTTCGCTTCCGGTTTCTTCGACATGAGCGATGTCGGCGTCGTCCTCGACGTGCCCGGCATCCATCGACTCGGCAACGCGGTCGCCGATCTACTGCGCGGAACCCCCGGGGAACTGGTCGGCGAACTGCCCGCCGACATCCGGTTGCTCGCCACCGAGGGCGCGCGGCTGTCCGCCGAGGACGTCGCCTGGTACCAGACCCGGCTGATGATCATGCAGAAGCACATCTTCACCGACCTCGTTCCGATGCACGAAGCCTTCGTCGCGCTCGGCATGCCGGGAATCGACGAGATGTACGCCGCCGGGATCATCGACGCGGACATCCGTGCCGCCTGGCAATCGATCACGACGGGCACCCGCGACGGCTACATCGACGCGCTGATCCGCATGACCGACCGGGAGCAGAACCGCGTCATCGCCGATCAGTGGGACGTCACCGCCGCGGGGCGCGACGGCATCGGCCGCGTGCTCACCTACGTCAGCACCATCGCGGGCAAACCCGCGGTGCCCGGCGTGCGCGCGCCCGGCATCTTCGCCCCGGCCACCGTGCGCGCCGATCTCGGCGGCCGATCGATGGCGCTGCGCACCGCGCTGCCCGCCTTCAACTGGGCCGACCGGGAGGACCGCTGGACCTACATCATGGGCGACCTGGTGCCGCGCCACATCGACATGGAGTCCGACGCCGTCCTCGCCGCGGCCGTGCTCGGCGAGTCGTTCTGGCACAAGCTCGCCCGCGGGCGGCTCGTGCCGCGCCTGCCCGAACTGCTCGCCGATCTGACCGCCCGGTGGCAACTAGTCGAGTGATGCGGCCCGCCGGACGAAACGCCCGGTACCGGCACGGGTATCCTCGAAGAGCTATGGAGGTATACCGCGTGTCAATCGGGGTTTACCTTGTGCCGGGTACATCGACGAAGGATCTCTCGGATGCATTGCCCGTACTGCCGACACCCTGACTCACGGGTGGTCGACTCGCGCGAGGCCGAGGAAGGCGCGGCCATCCGCCGTCGACGTTCCTGCCCGAACTGTGGGCGGCGTTTCACCACGGTCGAGACCGCCATCCTGTCCGTGGTCAAGCGCAGCGGCGTCACCGAACCGTTCAGCCGGGAGAAGGTCATCCGCGGCGTGCGGCGGGCATGCCAAGGCCGCGAGGTCGACGACGACGCCCTGAACCTGCTGGCCCAGCAGGTCGAGGACGCCGTGCGCGCGACGGGTTCGCCCGAGGTGCCCAGCCACGAGGTCGGCCTGGCGATCCTCGGCCCGCTGCGCGACCTCGACGAGGTCGCCTATCTGCGCTTCGCCTCGGTCTACCGGTCCTTCACCTCCGCCGAGGACTTCGAACGCGAGATCCGGGAGATGCGCGAGGCGCGCGCCGCGGCGGGCGTCGCCGCCGACTGATCCGCTTCGACTCCGAGCCCGCCGGACAACGTGATCCGGCGGGCTCGCGGTCGCTCGGCGAAGGCCCGGCGAGCGTCCGCACTGCCCGCTAACGGCGGATCGCGGCGATCGCTTTCTCGATCCGCTTGGCCGACACCGGATACGGCGTGCCGAGCTTCTGGGCGAACAGGCTGACCCGGAATTCCTCGATCATCCACCAGATCTCGGTGACATCGGGCGCCTGCTTGCGTCCCTCGGGCAGTGCGGCGAGCAAACGGTCGTACGCGGCGAGGACGCGATCGAGCTCGGCCATGCCCTGCCGGTCGCGCACGGCGGAACCGGGCAACGATTCCAAACGGACCAGTGCGGCGCGCAGATAGCGGGGTAGGTCCCGCAGGCGCGCGCTGCCCCATTCGGAGACGAAGCCGGGGAAGACCAGATCGTCGAGCTGGTGGCGGACGTCCTCGGCGATGTCGCGCTCGGCGGCGCCGCCCAGCGCCGAGGTCACCCGGTGCGCCTCGGCCAGCACCGGCACCACCGCGCGGACGACGCGGGCGACCTCGGTCGCGAGCTTGGGACGGATCGCGGCGACGAGAGCCTCGAATCGCTCCGGGCTGCGCACCGGACCGCCCGCGCCCGCGATCAGTTCGTCGGCGGCCGCCGCGCGGCAGTCCTCGACGAGCGCCTCCAGTGAACCGTACGGATTCTGGCTCAGCGCAAGACGATCCGTGGGCGAGAGCCCGGCGGTGACGGTGCGCACCGAGGTCGGTATCGCGTGCAGGACAAGGGCGCGGGTGCCCGCCCGCATCGCGGCGGCCTGTTCGGCGGGCGAGCTGAGCACCCGCACCGCGACGCCCTCGCCTTCGGGCACCAGCGCCGGGTATCCGGTCACCGTCTGCCCGGCGACCTTGCGCCGCACCGTCGGCTCGACGGTGCCGAGGGATTCGGAGGTCCACACGGTGGCCGCGGCTCGCTCGGCGCCCGCGGTCGCGCGCGCCACGGAGGCCGAGACCTGCTCGGCGAGTTGGGTCTTCAACGCCGCAAGGCTCTTGCCCTTGGCCAGCACCCGGCCGCGGGTGTCGACCGCGGCGAAGGTCATGCGCAGGTGGTCGGGCAGCGCGGCGGGATCGAGATCGTTCGGCGTGATCGTCACCGAGCCGAGCCGGGACAGCTCCCTGGCCAGACCGGTGCGCAGCGGTTCGGCGCGCGGGGTGAGCGCCGCGAGCGCGGCGGCGGCGAAGTCCGGCGCGGGAACCACGCTGCGCCGCAACGACTTCGGCAGCGTCTTGATCAGCGCCGCGGCCAGCTCCTCGCGCATGCCGGGCACCAGCCAGTCGAAGCCGACGGCGCGCACGTGCGCCAACTGCTCGACCGGGATGCGCACGGTGACGCCGTCGTCCTCCTGGCCCGGCTCGAACTGATAGGTCAGCGGGAAGCTCAGCTCGCCCTGGCGCCACGCGTCGGGGAAGTCCGTCGGGTCCAGCGCCGCCGCGTTCTCGTTGACCACCGTCGACTTCGAGAAGTCCAGCAGCGCGGGATCTTTCCGCTTCGCGGTGCGCCACCAGCTGTCGAAATGCCGCGCCGAGACCACGTCGGCGGGGACGCGCTGGTCGTAGAACTCGAACAGCACCTCGTCGTCGACCAGGATGTCGCGTCGACGGGCTCGGTGCTCGAGGTCGGCCACGTCGTCGAGCAGCTCCCGGTTGCGATGGAAGAACTCGTGCTTGGTCTGCCACTCGCCCTGCACCAGCGCGTGCCGGAGGAAAAGCTCGCGGGATACCTCGGGGTCGATGCGGCCGTAGTCCACCGGTCGGCTCGTCACCAGCGGCACCCCGTACAGCGTGACCCGCTCGTACGCGCGCGCGGAGCCGCGCTTGGCCGACCAGTGCGGTTCGGAGTAGGTGCGCTTCACCAGGTCGCCCGCCAGGCGCTCGGCCCATTCGGGTTCCACCCTGGCCGCCATGCGGCCGAACAGCCGCGACGTCTCGACGAGCTCGGCGGCCATCACCCAGCGCGGTGGCTTCTTCGCCAGCGACGAGCCGGGGAAGATCATGAACTTCGCGCCGCGCGCACCGAGGAACTCCCGGCTCTCCGCCTCGCGCACGCCGATGTGCGAGAGCATGCCCGCCAGCAGCGATTGGTGAATCGCGGTGGAATCCCAAGGGAGACCGTCGCTTTCGAGTGCGACCTCCGGCGTCTTCGGCGTGCCGCGGCCCCCGCGCCGTCTGCGATTCGATCCCGCGGACTCGTCTGCCGTGCGACCCGTCGGCTCGGATTCGGTTGTGGCGGCGACGGTTCGCGAGCCACGTCCGTCGGTGGACCAGCCCAGTCCCTTGGTGATGGTGCGTAGCTGCCCGTGCAGGTCCTGCCACTCCCTGATCCGCAGGTAGTGCAGGAACTCCTCGCGGCACATCCGCCGGAACTGGTTGGACGACAGCGATTTGCGCTGCTCGGTCAGGTAGTCCCAGAGTCGCAGGTAGGCGAGGAAATCGGAGCCCTCGACGACGAAACGCGCGTGCTTGGTGTCGGCGGCCTGCTGGAACTCCGCGGGCCGCTCACGGACGTCCTGGATCGACAGCGCCGCGACGATGATCAACACCTCGGCCAGGCAGCCGTTGCCGTTGGCCTGCACCAGCATCCGGGCCATGCGCGGATCGACCGGCAGCTGCGCCATCTCGTGACCGACCGGTGTGAGCGCCAACGCGGCGTCGGGACCCGCCGCGCCGCGGGCCAGCGCGCCCAGTTCCTCCAGCAGCGCGATGCCGTCGCGGATCGCGCGCTTGTCCGGCGCCTCGACGAACGGGAAGTTCTCGATGTCGCCGAGCCCGAGCGCGGTCATCTGGAGGATGACGGCGGCCAGGTTGGTGCGCAGGATCTCCGGTTCGGTGAACGCGGGCCGCGATTCGAAATCGTCCTCGGCGTACAGCCGGATGGCGATGCCGTCCGCGACGCGGCCGCAGCGCCCGGACCGCTGCCGCGCCGAGGCCTGCGAGACCGGTTCGATCGGCAGCCGCTGCACTTTGGTGCGCATCGAATAGCGGGAGATGCGGGCGGTGCCGGGGTCGATCACGTAGCGGATGCCGGGCACGGTCAGCGAGGTCTCCGCGACATTGGTCGCCAGCACCACGCGGCGGCCGGTGTGCGGCGCGAAGACACGATGCTGCTCGGCGGTGGACAGTCGCGCGTACAGCGGCAGGATCTCGGTGCGCGGCAGCTTCAGGTCGCGCAGCGCGTCGGCGGTGTCGCGGATCTCGCGTTCGCCGGAGAGGAAGACCAGCACGTCACCGTCGCCCTCGGCGAACAGTTCGCGCACCGCGTCGCCGATCGCGTCGACGGGGTCGCGGTCCACCACGCGGGTGTCCTCGTCGTCCTCGTCGGCGGCGGGAAGTTCCAGGCTCAGCGGCCGGTACCGGATCTCGACCGGGTAGGACCGGCCCGACACCTCGACAATCGGTGCGGGCGTGCCCTTCTCGTCGGCGAAGTGCTTGGCGAACAGCTCCGGATCAATGGTCGCCGAGGTGATGATCACCTTCAGGTCGGGGCGGCGCGGCAGCAGCTGCTTGAGGTAGCCGAGCAGGAAATCGATGTTGAGGCTGCGCTCGTGCGCCTCGTCGATGATGATCGTGTCGTAGCGGCGCAGCAGGCGGTCGCGCTGGATCTCGGCGAGCAGGATGCCGTCGGTGATCAGCTTGACCAGGGTGCGCTCGGAGGCCTGATCGGTGAACCGCACGGTGTAGCCGATGACGTCACCTAGTTCGGTGTCCAGCTCCTCGGCGATGCGTTCGGCGACGGTGCGCGCGGCCAGCCTGCGCGGCTGGGTGTGCCCGATCGCGCCGCGAATTCCGCGTCCCAGCTCCAGGCAGATCTTCGGGATCTGCGTCGTCTTGCCGGAGCCGGTCTCGCCCGCGACGATCACCACCTGATTGGCGGCGATGGCCTCGGCGATGTCGGCGCGACGGGCGGTGACGGGCAGCTGCTCCGGGTAGCGGATCCGCGGCACCGCCGCTCGGCGCGCTTCCACGCGCAGCTCGGCGGCGGTGATGTCGGCGGCGATCTCCTCGAGGTCCGTGCCGCGCGCCCGGTCCAGCCGACGCCGCAGCCGGTACTCGTCGCGGAGGGAGAGATTCGCCAGGCGGGTGCGGAGCTCGCGGGTTCCGGTATCAGCTGTCCTGGTCATTGCGTCGTCCAGCCTACCGGGCCGGGCCTCACCGCCCGCCGCTGCCGGGCCGCCACGGGCGCCCGCACCGATAGCCGAACGTATGCCGACGGTGTCGAATCGGCGGGTCGCTGGTGCCGAGGTATGCGAAGATCGGCCCATGGACGCGGGCTCGGACGCGGCGCTGGTGGTGCGAGGACGCGGTGTTGCCTTCGGTGTACTCGGCGTCGCCGCGGTAGGTGGGTGCTCCCAGCGATCGCGTCGCCCATGCCCCGCGGTCCGGGCATGGGCTCCGGTGGCGGAGGTCTCGGTTGTCCGGTGCGGGTGAGCCGCGTCGCGGTCGGTTCGATTCCGGCTTCGCTGAGGTAAAGGTGGTGACATGAGCGAACGTAGTGAGCGAATCATGTGCCAGTGCGCCCCGCGCATGCCGGAGCCGAGCGCCGGCGAGGCGAAGGCATGAGCGCGTTGTGGCATGGATTCGCCGATATGGGCGCCGTCGAACGGGACGGCGCGTTCGTGATCGCGCGCGGCGAGGGCGCCTACGTCTACGACCAGTCGGGCGCCCGATATCTCGACGCCACCGCCGGACTGTGGTTCGCCAACGTCGGGCACGGCCGCGCCGAGATCGCCGACGCCGTCGCCGCCCAGCTGCGCGAGATCGCGCACTACTCGAACTTCGGCGACCTCGCCGAAGCGCCCACCAGGGAACTCGCCGAGCGGCTCGCGACGATCGCGCCGGTGCCGGGCAGCAAGATCTTCTTCACCTCGGGTGGGTCGGACGCGATCGACACCGCCGCCAAACTGGCCAGGCGCTACTGGCACCAGGTGGGCAGGCCGGAGAAGACGATCGTGGTGGGCCGGGAACGCGCGTATCACGGAATGCACGTGGCCGGAACGGCTTTGGCGGGACTGCCGCTCAACCGCGAGGGATACGGGGAGCTCATGCCCGACGCCCGCACCGTCGCCTGGGACGACGCCAAGGCGCTGCTCGCGCTGATCGAGGAGGTGGGCGCCGAACACATCGCCGCCTTCTTCTGTGAGCCGATCATCGGCGCGGGCGGGGTGTATCTGCCGCCGGAGGGATACCTGAACGAGGTGCGCCGCATCTGCCACGACGCCGGGATCCTGTTCGTCACCGACGAGGTCGTCACCGGATTCGGGCGCATCGGCGGAAGCTGGTTCGCGTCCAGCCGCTTCGACCTGCGGCCCGACATCATGACCACCGCCAAGGGACTCACCAGCGGCTACCTGCCGATGGGCGCGGTGTTCGTCGCGCCGGAACTGGCCGAGCCGTTCTTCGGCGGCGGCGTGTGGTGGCGGCACGGGTACACCTACGGCGGGCACGCCGCCTCGGCCGTCGCGGCGCTGGTCAACCTCGACATCATCGAACGCGAGAACCTGCTCGCCGAGGCGGCACGGCTGGAACGGACCTTGCACGAGAAGCTCGCGCCGTTGGCCGCGCATCCGCGGGTGGCGGAGGTGCGCAGCGGGCTCGGCGCGGTGGCGGCGGTGCAGCTGGCGGACCCGGCCGAAGCGCCCGCGTTCGTCAAAGAGCTACGCGCCCAGGGTGTTTCGAGCCGGGCCGCGGGCCAGGGCGCGATGCAGGTCTCGCCGCCGTTCGTGATGACCGACGCCCAGGTCGACGAGCTGGCCGCCGCGTTCACCCGCGCGCTCGGCTGACCCTCCGGCTCACAGTGCCAGCGTCATGAACACGCTGTGCGGGTCTTCGGCGTAATCGGCGAAGGGCGGACAGAACGCGAACCCGTGGCGCGTGTAAAGGCGTTGGGCGGGAAGGTAATAGGGCGCGGCGCCGGTCTCCAGGCTGAGCCTGCGGTAGCCGCGGGCGCGCGCTTCGTCGACGATGTGTGTGAGCAGGGCGGTCGCGACGCCCCGACCCGTGTGCTCGGCGGCGGTCCGCATCGATTTGATCTCGCCGTGGCTGGCGTCGAGTTGTTTGAGCGCCCCGCAACCGAGAAGGTCCGAGCCCTCGCGCACGCTCCAGAAGGTGATGTCGGGATGGCGGAGCGCCGACAGGTCCAGCGCGTGCATGCTGTCGTCGGGCGAGTTGGCGCGCATCTCGCTCAGGTGGGTGGCCAGCAGGGCGGCGATGTCGGAGCCGGTGAGGTCGTCGACGGTGATGCGCGGGGTGGTGCGCTGTTCTCCGGTACGGCTCGACATACCGTCCATCATGGTCGTGGATCGGGCTCTCGACGGGACTGTGTGAGACACCTTACTGTGAGGGCACTCGCCCTCGCGTGCTTCAGCTCAGGTGGATCTATGAACCGTGTCAACACCCTCGGCTCCGTCGCGGTCGCCGCGGCCCGCCGCGTCGCCGACGAGACCTACTACGCGAGCCTCGCGGTGCGCGCCGGCCTGGCCACCCCGCAACGGCCGGATCGGCTGGCCCGCATGGGTTTCGCGGTGCTGCGCTCGGGCATGCTCGGCGGACTGGTGACGGTGGCGGCGCTGCGGTACCGGCACCGGGCCGCGATCATCGACGAACTGGGCACGGTGAGCTTCCGCGAGCTCGACGAACGCACCACCGCGCTGGCCAACGCCTGGCGGGCGCGCGGTCTGCGCGACGGCGAGGGCGTCGCCGTGCTCGCGCGCAACCACCGCGGCTTCCACTACGCGGTGTTCGCCGCGGCCAAGTGCGGCGCCAAGATCATCCTGCTGAACACCGATTTCGCAGGCCCGCAGCTGCGCGAGGTGCTGGCGCGCGAAGGCGCCGACCTGCTGGTCTACGACGACGAATTCGCGGGCGTGCTCGGCGATCTGCGCACACCGCGTGGGCGCTACCGCGCCTGGACCGACGCGCCCGCGGTCGACACGCTGGAGAACCTGATCGCGGGCGGCTCCAGGAAACCGCCGCGCCGACCGAGCACCGCGGCCCGGATCATCCTGCTGACCAGTGGCACCACCGGAACCCCGAAGGGCGCGCCGCGCCGGGAGCCGACGTCGCTGGCGCCGCTCGGCGCGATCCTCGGCCGGGTTCCGTTCCGGGCCGAAGAGATCACCGAATGTCCCGCGCCGCTGTTCCACACCCTCGGCTTCGCGCACGCCGTGATGGCCGTCGGTTTCGGTTCGACCCTGGTGATCCGGCGTCGCTTCGATCCGCAGGCGGTGCTCGACAGCCTGGACCGGCATGGCGCCACCGCGATGATCGCGGTACCCGTGATGCTGCAACGGCTGGTCGATCTCGGGCCGCGCGCCCGTGCCGGACACGACTTCTCGCGGCTGCGGATCATCTTCGTCGCGGGCTCGCAGTTGGGCGCCGAGCTGTGCGTGCGGGTCACCGAGGCGTTCGGTCCCGTGGTCTACAACGTCTACGGCTCCACGGAGGTGGCGTACGCGACCATCGCCACGCCCGCCGACCTGGCGGTCGAGCCGGGCTGCGTCGGCACCCCGGTACCGAGCACGACCGTCAAGATCTTCGACGAGAACGACGCCGAGCTGCCGCAGGGCCGCACCGGACGCATCTTCGTCGGGAACAACTACCAGTTCGAGGGCTACACGGGCGGGGGAGACAAGGACCGCATCGGCTCGCTGATGTCCACCGGAGACGTCGGCCATTTCGACAGCGCCGGAAGGCTTTTCATCGACGGCCGGGACGACGACATGATCGTCTCCGGCGGCGAGAACGTCTTCCCCGGCGAAGTCGAGGAACTGCTCGCCGCCCACCCAGCGGTCGAGGAAGTCAGCGCCTTCGGCATCGACGACGACAGCTACGGCCAGCGTCTGCGCGCGGTCGTGGTGGTCCGCGCGGGCCACACTCTCACCGAAGACGAAGTCCGCGACCACGTCAAAACCCACCTGGCCCGCTTCAAGGTGCCGCGCGACGTTCTCTTCGTCGATCGACTCCCCAGAAACCCCACCGGCAAAGTCCTCAAACGCGTCCTGCGGGAGATGGGTTAGGCCACGCCGAACACGCGGCCGAGGGTTCGGCGGAGCCGGGTGCGACCGGGGACGGCGGTGCGCAGCCAGCGGTCGGGTGGGACCACGACGAGTCCGCTCCTACGGTGTTCGACGCAGTCGACGATGGCGTCGGCGACCAGTTCTGGGGCCGGGGCGTATCCGGGGGCGATGGTGCTGACCAGCACGCCTTGTTCGGCGAGACCGCGGTGCAGCGCGGTGCCCAGCCCGACGACGGCGTGTTTGGTCGCGCTGTAGACGGCCGCCCCGAGCGCCGCGGTGACGCCGACCGCCGAGCCGATGTTGACGATGTGGCCGTGCCCCTGCTCCACGAAACGCCGTCCGGCCAAACGGGATCCGGTGATCACCGCGCGCAGGTTGACGTCGATCTGGTGATCGGATTCGATCTCGGACTCGCTCAGGAACGATCCGCTCGGCGCGGTGTCGGCGGCGTTCACCACCACGTCCAGCCCGCCGAGCTTGCGTTCGGCGCGGGCGAGGAACTCGGCGAAACGCGCGCTGTCGCCGGTGTCCAGCGCGAGACCGACAGCGGTGCCACCGTGCATCCGCGCGAACTGCTCGGCCACCGCGCGGGCCCGGCCCGTGTCGCCGTCCCCGAGCGCCACGTCCGCGCCCGCCGCGAGAAAGGCCAGCGCGATCTCGCGGCCGACGCCGTGCGCGCCGCCGGTGATCGCTACCCGTTTGCCCACAAGTGTCTTCTTCGACATGTGATTTCGCCCGCTTTCGCCTCGGGCCTCGACGGTAGGGCGCGGCGCGGTGTCGATGCCATGCGATGTCGGGTCAGGACATTTCGGATATCGGCCAGTTGTGCCGCCGACCGCGCGGCGTTTGCCGCGCCGACCACCCGGACGGGCAGGACGTCCGGCTGTCCTTGCGATGTCCGGCCAAAACCATGCGGAATCCGGCCATGCCGGACGACGATGAAACGGTGTCTTCGTGGGAGTGGCGTCGCTCGGTGACGTTGTCGGCTGTCTTGGTCGACTTGGCGCGCGACCACGGGCTGCCGCTCGCGGAATGCTTGCGCGACACCGGGATCGAGCCCGCGCAGCTCACGACGCCGGGCATGGAGGTCACCGCGGCGCAGGAGCTGGCCCTCATCGGCAATATCGTCACCCGGTTCGACGACCGCCCCGGCCTCGGCCTGGAAGCCGGAATGCGTACGCACGTCACGACTTACGGCGCGCTCGGACTGGCGCTGCTCAGCAGTCCGACGGTGCGGTCCGCGATGGACCTGCTGATGCGCTACATCCGGATGACCACGACCTTCGCCCGCACCCGGCACGTCTACCAGGATGACACGCTGCTGCTCTACGCCGACGACCGCGACGTGCCGCCGCGACTGCGCGGCTTCTTGCTGGAGCGGGATGTGGCGGTGCTGCTGACGAATTGGACAGCGGTGTACCACGCGCCGGCGCCGATCCTCGGCGGACAGGTCGCCTGGGGCCTGCGTCCCCGGCTGCAACCGATCCTCGACCGGTACGGCCTCACGGCCACCGATGGCGCCGGACCGCACCTGGTCGTCTTCGACACCGCGGGCTTCGACGACCCACTGCCGCAAGCCAGCCCGCTCACCGCGGCGTTGTTCGAGGAGCAGTGCGCACACCTGCTGCGACGGCGCGGGTTGGCCAAGGGCATCGCCGGATCGGTGCGGGAGGTCCTGCTGCACCGGCTGGGCGGGCGCGTCTCCCAGGAGGACGTGGCGGCCGCGCTGCACATGAGTCTGCGCACCATGCGCCGCCGCCTGGCCGACGAGGGCACGTCGTATCGCAGTCTGTGCAGCGAGACCTACGGCAACCTGGCCGAGGAGTTGCTGGCCACCGGCCTGACCGTCGAGGACGTCGCCTACCGCATGGGGTACTCGGGCGCGCCGAGCTTCTCCAACGCGTTCAAACAGTGGCGGGGCGTGTCTCCCGGCCGGTTCGCCCGCGCCGCCGCGGAACGGCACGGTCGACCCGTCTGACGCGGAAAACCGGTGGCCGAGAAAGGTTCCGCGCGCGTACCTTCGACCCTCGTAGTTCTCGACGGGGGAGGAAGAGTATGGAGGCGACGGTCACGGTGACCCCGGACCAGCTGCCGGAGTTGCTGCTGCACGTCGCTCTGGTGCGGCCGGTGTTTCTCTGGGGCGCCCCGGGTATCGGCAAGAGCTCGCTCGTGCGCTCGTTCGCTGAATCGCTCGGGCTCGAGTGCGTCACGCTGCTCGGTACCCAGCTCGCGCCGGAGGACCTGATCGGTGTGCCGCAGATCGTCGGCGACCGCAGCCGATTCGCGCCGCCCGAGCTCATCGCCAGGCCGACGCCGTACTGCCTGTTCCTGGACGAGCTGAACGCGGCGGCGCCGGAGGTGCAGAAGTCGTTCTACTCGCTGATCCTGGACCGCCGCATCGGCGGCTACGAGCTGCCCGCCGGTTCGGTGGTGATCGGCGCGGGCAACCGGGCCACCGACAACGCGCTGGCCCGTCCGATGGCCTCGGCGCTGGTCAACCGCATGGTGCACCTGCACCTGCGGGCCGACGTGGACGACTGGCTGAAGTGGGCCGCGCACAACGACATCCATCCCTGGGTGGTGCGCTACGTGACCCAGCGCCCCGATCACCTGTGGTCGGCGGCGCCCAAGACCGAGGCGCCCTTCTCGACCCCGCGCGGCTGGCACATGCTCTCCGACGCACTGCACTCCTGCGGCGACGATCTCGACGACACGCTGCTCGAGGTGCTCGCGGCGGGCACGTTGACCCACGCGCATGCCTCGGGGTTCCGCGCCTTCGTCAAGACCATCCGGCACGCCTACGATCTGGACGCCGTGATCAAGGGCGAGGCCGACTGGCCGCGCGATCCCGGCGACCGCGACCTGCTGTACTTCCTGTCCGAGACCTTCCGCGCCCGGCTCATCAAGGAACTGCCTGGCTCCCGCAAGCACGTGTCCGCCGCGCTGCACCGATTCGTGTTGCGGGCCAAGGCCATGCTCGTCGAGCTGGCCGAGATCTCGGTCGAATGCGCGCAATTGGTGATCGCCTCGGACGCCGACGGTGCGCCGGTGCTGCCCTCGTGGTTCCTGGTCGAGGTGACCCGCGACCTGCCGCGCCTGGCCGCGCGGCGGTAGCCGTGGGCGCCGCGCGCGGGAAGCGCCGCGCGACCGTCGACCCCTGGCGCCAAGCGGTGCTGGACGGCTGGGGCATGGTTCAGGCGCATCGTGCCTTCCGGTATCTGCCGGGTCGGCTCTACGAGCTCGACCCGCGTCGGACCTCGCCGGAGGTGTGGGCGCGCATCGCGGGCGCGGGCGTCGGTTACCACCCGAAGCGCCGCGCCGAAGCCGCCGAGTGGGCTTGGGTTTTCGCGCACTGCCTGCTGCACGCCGGGTTCGGTCACCTGGATCCGCGCGTGGCCGACCCGGCCGACATCGTCACCGACATCGATCTGACCGAGAGCTGGTCGATCGACGAGGCCGAACCACACCCCGCCTATCGCGCCGCCTGCTGCGCGGTCGTCGACCAGTATCTGACCACCATGAAGATCGGGCGCCGGCCGACCGAATTCCCCATCGCGCCGAGCATTTCCGACGAGCACGCGACGGCCGCGCGCTGGCGCGACACCGCCGTTCCCGTCGAATACCGGCGCGCCGACGAGCCGGACTTCCTGATCAGCGGCGCCGCCGCGGCCGAGCGCGCCGACGACCCGGCACGCTTCGCCGCGGGCATCGCCGCCGCCGCCCGCGACGCGTTGACCGTCGCGGGCGGCGAGCCGACCTCCGAGGGCCGTCGGCCCCAGCGCGCGTGGGAAGCGGCGCTGAGCTGGTTCGTCTCGTCCTATCCGCTGCTCGGCGCGCTGGCGGCCGGGATGACGCTCGTCGCCGACGCGGATCTGGCGCGCGGCTGGGACATCGCCATCGCCGCGGTCAACGCCGAGGCGGCGGAGATCTACGTCAACCCGCTGGCCGGGCTGAACGAGGAGGAGTGGCGCTTCGTGCTCGCGCACGAAATGCTGCACGCCGCACTGCGACACGGCGAACGCACCGCCTGGCGGGACCCGTACCTGTTCAACATCGCGTGCGACTACGTGGTGAACGGCTGGCTGGTGGAGCTGGGGGTCGGGATCATGCCCGAGGGCCTGCTGTACGACCCCGCGCTGAAAGGCTGCTCGGCGGAAGAGGTGTACGACCGTATCGCGACGGATCTGCGACGGCTGCGCAAGCTGGCCACGTTGCGCGGGCGCGGCCGCGGTGACGTGCTCGGCGAACCGCTTCCGCACTCCGGCGGCGCGGGCCGTTACGTCGACCTGGACGACTACTACCGCAACGCGCTGTCCACCGGCCTGGCCTATCACCTGAACAGTGGGCGCGGCTATCTTCCCGCCGCATTGGAAGAGGCGATCCGCGCCATGGACCAGCCGCCGCTGCCGTGGGACGCGCAGCTTGCGCACTGGTTCGACGAGCACGTCCCCTCGGTCGACAAGCGCCGCAGCTACGCCCGCGCTTCCCGCAGGCAGGCGCCCGGTATCCCGCGCCCGGCCTGGGTGCGGCCGGAGGAGAGCGCGCGGCTGCCGACCTTCGGCGTCGTGCTCGACACCTCGGGCTCGATGGACGCGGCGCTGCTCGGAAAAGGCTTGGGCGCTATCGCTTCCTACGCGCTGGCCAGGGACGTGCCGCGCGCCAGGGTGGTGTACTGCGACGCCGCGGCCTACGACGCCGGATATCTACCGGTCGAGGAGATCGCGCGCGGGGTGCGGGTGCGCGGCCGCGGCGGCACCGTCTTGCAGCCCGGGGTTCGGCTGCTCGAACGCGCCGACGACTTTCCCGCCGACGGACCGATTCTGATCATCACCGACGGCGCCTGCGATGTGCTGCGAGTGCGCCGCGAGCACGCCTACCTCGTGCCCGCGGGCGCGTCGCTGCCGTTTCGTCCGAATGGTCCGGTCTTCCGGATGCGATGAGCCGGGGTGTCCGTGACCGGGTCGGGAGTTCTCTCTCGGGAGTAGTGAGAAAGGGCATCCTAACCCGGTCCGGAATGCGAGCATGGAAGGGCAGTCTCACGATCGCCGCGGCGAAAGGTGGTGGGGTGTGGCCGAGTTCGTGCAGGATTACGCCGCGTTGCGGTGGTCGGTGGTGGCGGCGTTCTTGGTGACGTCGGCGATCGTGACGCTGCGGTTGGCGAGACCCGTTCGCGGGCATGTGGACTCGGAATCGGATGCCGCCCACTTGGTCATGTGCCTGATCATGCTGGTGATGCTGATCTTCCCGACCGAAGCGAGTCCGCACGCGGTGCGCGGCGTGCTGATCGCCATGACGGTCGCGTTCGGCGCGTTGCTGGTGAGCCGGATCGTGGAATGGCGCGCGGCGCGCGGCGCCGTGCCGGCGGGTCAGATCTTCGCGATCGGATATCACGCGCTCGCCGCCGCGGCCATGCTCTACGCGATGTCCGGGCATTCGGCCACCGGTCACGCGGGCCCGCCGCCTCTCGCGGCCTATGCGCTCGCCGCGCTCTTCGTCGCCGACGGGCTCACGGTGCTGTGCCTGCGCGGCGGTGGCTGGCACCGGCTCGCGCACCCGGTCGGCGCGGTCGGGTCGGCGGCCGTCGTGCCGCACGTGGTGATGGATCTCGGTATGGCGTACATGCTCGTCGCCGCGGCGCTCGGATGAGGCCGGGAATCAGAGTTCTACGACGGTGTCGGCGACGACCCGTCCGCCGAGGCGCACCCAGCCGTCGGAGTCCCACTCGGTGAACAACTGCGAGCCCTGTCCCTGCGTGATGATCAGACTGCGGCGCAGCAGAGCGGTGAGCGCGACGGCTGCCGCGCCGGTGGCTTCGTCCTCCTCGATGCCCATGGTGGGGGCGAACATTCGCGAGCGCACCGTGGCACGGTGCTCCTCGGTCCAGCACCACAGGTAGTGCGGTCCGCCGGGGAACTCCTCGGGACGCAGCGTGGCCAGCTCGTCGAGGCTGTCGAGCTGGTGGAAGGTGAAGTCCGGCGCCCACTCGCCGCGCGCCTTGATCCAGGTGAGCCCGTCGGCCAGCTCGACGGGCACCGGCCCGGCGGGCATGTCCAGCACCCGCACGGGGATGCCCTGTTCGGCGAGCCACCACGCGGTGCCGACCGACGGATGCCCGGCGAACGGCAGTTCGATGGCCGGGGTGTAGATCCGCATGCGGGCAATCTCGTCGACCGGGTCCTCGACCACGACCGTCTCGCTGTATCCGGCCCGCGCCGCGAGGGCCTGCGGATCGGCCTCGCCGACGTCCTTCGCACGGGCGATGCCCAGTGGATTGCCGAGGCGTCCGGTCGCATCCGTGAATACGCGCACCACCTCGACCCGTGTGCCCATGGCTTCCGGTTCATCCTGTGTGCCCATGCACGCGAGCCTACCGGCTCCGACCCTCGGCTACCGGAGAGCAAACGTGGCGCTGGTCACTCCTCGGCGGGGCCCGGTCGAGGTGGAAAAAGCCGAAAGCCCCGTCCGAGCGAAGACGGGGCTTTCGGGCCGTCGCGGCGTCAGACCGACGCGGCGGCGAGCGTCTCGGTGGACTGCACGGCCTGGCCGACACCGGCCACGATGGCGGCGGCGCGCAGCGACTCGAAGATCACCTCGCGGGAGACACCGGCCTCGCGCAGGGTGTGCTCGTGCGCCTCCAGGCAGTGGGCGCAGCCGTTGATCGAGGAGACCGCGAAGGACCACAGCTCGAAATCGGCCTTGTCGACGCCGGGCGTGCCGATGATCTGCATGCGCAGACCGGCCCGCAGGTCGTCGTAGCGGCCGCCGAGGAACGCCTTGCCCCGGTAGAACACGTTGTTCATGCCCATGATCGAGGCGGCGCCGAGCGCGGCGTTGTACGCCTCCGCCGACAGGACGTCGGCGGCTTCCTCGGCGATCTCGCGCAGCGTGGTCGCCGACCGGGTCGCGGCCGCCGACGCGAGCAGGGTGCCCCACAGCTGCTGTTCGTTCAGCACGGTGGTGCGCGCGATCGATGACAAGTTGAGCTTGAGGTCCTTGGCGTACTCGGGAAGGGAGTTCTTCAGGTTCTCAATGCTCATTCGACGTTTCCTCTGTGTGTATCAGGCCCGCGGGCGCGGGGACGTTCTCGAAGACGCTCCCCGCGGGAGCGGGGAGCGGGATCTGTTCGGCGAGTGGGTCTTCCGGATCAGACGCTGGCGGTGAGGAGCTCACCCGCGTTGATGGTCGGGTCGCCCTTCTTCCAGTTGCAGGCGCACAGCTCGTCGGACTGCAGGGCGTCGAGCACCCGCAGCACCTCGTCGACGTTGCGGCCGACGGAACCGGCGGTGACCGAGACGAACTGGACCTCGTTGTTCGGGTCGACGATGAACGTCGCGCGGTCGGCGACGCCGTCGGCGTTGAGGACGCCGGTGGCGGTGACCAGTTCGCGCTTGAGGTCCGACAGCATCGGGAAGGGGAGGGTCTTCAGATCCTCGTGCTGCGCGCGCCACTGGAAGTGCACGAATTCGTTGTCCACCGAGACGCCGAGCACCTGCGCGTCGCGGTCGGCGAACTCCTCGTTCAGCTTGCCGAACGCGGCGATCTCGGTCGGGCAGACGAAGGTGAAGTCCTTCGGCCAGAAGAAGACGATCCGCCACTTGCCCGCGTGATCGTCGCTGGTGACCTGGGTGAAGTAGTCGTCAGGCTGCTGAGCGTCGACCTTCGACAGGTCACCGCCGATGACCGCGGTGAGGTTGTATGCCGGGAACTGGTCGCCGATGGTCAGCAGGGCCATGCTTTGTCTCCTCGTCCTTCGTGGGGTTTTTGGGCGTGCGAAGTTCTTCTGTGATCTTGCACAAAGGGCAGTGAAAGGTAAAGGTGATCAGTCGCACTACACTGATAGGCGTGACTGATCAGACTTATCAGCCGACACTTTCGCAGCTGCGTGCGTTCGTGGCGATCGCGGAATACCGGCATTTCGGCACCGCGGCCGCCCGGCTCAATGTGAGCCAGCCCACGTTATCGCAGGCATTGGCCGCGCTCGAAAACGGACTGGGGCTGCAGCTGATCGAGCGCAGCACGCGCCGGGTTCTGGTCACCGCGGCGGGGATGCGGTTGCTGCCGCAGGCGATGGCGACGCTGGAGGCCGCCGACCGCTTCGTCGCCTCGGCCACCGGCGACGGACTCGGCGGCACGTTGCGGATGGGGATCATCCCGACCGTCGCGCCCTACGTGCTACCCGCTTTGCTGCCCGAGCTGCGCAAGCGGCTACCCGCGCTGGTGCCGCAGGTCGTCGAGGACCAGACCGCGCGTTTGCTGGAGGGATTGCGCACCGGCGTGCTCGACGTCGCGCTGCTCGCACTGCCCACCGAGAACTCGGGGTTGGTGGAGATTCCGCTCTACACCGAGGAATTCGTGCTGGTGACCCCGCGCGGCCACGCGCTGGCCGGGCGCAAGGACATCGCGCCCGCGGTGCTCGGCACACTGCCGCTGCTGCTGCTCGACGAGGGCCACTGCCTGCGCGACCAGACGCTCGACCTGTGCCGTTCGGTCGACGTCCACCCCGGCGCGGTCGGCGACACCCGCGCCGCCTCGCTCGCCACCGTCGTCCAGTGCGTGGCGGGCGGGCTGGGCGTCACGCTGATCCCGGAAATGGCCGTGACCGCCGAAACCGCCAGGGGCACACTGGAAACCGCCCGCTTCGCCGATCCGGCGCCCGGCCGCACCATCGGTCTCGCGTTCCGCGCCTCCAGCGCACGCAGCGACGACTACGAATATCTCGCCGCCATCATCCGCGCCCAGCGGCCGATGTGACGGCATTGACCGCGGGGTCGGCGGCTGGGACGCTCGGCTGGTGCGGATTCACCACCTGAACTGCGGGTCGATGGCGTTGGGCATGGTCGACCACTGCCTGTTGATCGAGACCGACACCGGGCTCGTCCTGGTCGACACCGGCTACGGCCTGGAGTGCGTGCGAGATCCGGGCCGGATGATGGGTCCCGCGCGTTTCTCGCTCGGCGCCAAGCTGCTCGAACGGGAGACGGCGATCCGGCAGATCCAAGCGCTCGGCTACGACCCGGCCGACGTCCGCGACATCGTGCTCACCCATCTGGATCTGGACCACGCGGGCGGACTTGTCGACTTCCCGGACGCGACCGTGCACGTGCACGGCCCGGAACTGCGCGCGGCGAACTCGTCGAAGGGGCTGTTCGACCGGCTGCGCTACCAACCGGCGCAGTGGGCGCACCGGCCGAAGTGGCTGACGAACGAGATCGACGGCGGCGCCGAGTGGTTCGGCTTCCGCGCGGTCCGCGACCTGCCCGGACTGCCCGCGGAGATCCTCGTCGTCCCGCTGTACGGCCACACCGAGGGACACGTGGGCGTCGCGGTCGACACCGGCGACGGCTGGCTGCTGCACGCGGGGGATGCCTTCTACGTGGGCAGCGAGATCGATCCTGTGCACCCGCGAACCCCGCTGATCTGGCAGCTGATGGAGTTGCGTTCGCTCGGCTCCAACGACTTCCGGCAGAACCGCGAATGTCTCCTCGAACTCAATCGGGCGCACGGCGAGGAGATCACCATCTTCTCCTCCCACGACCCCGACGCCTTCGCTCGGCTCGCGGAGCGGGGCTGACGCCGGTCCCGCCGAGCGCGGTGGCGGTGGCGGCCGGGTGCGGTGGTGGCTCGAGCGCGGCGTTGAATGGGGTCACGGACTCGAGGCACAGTGGTGGCAGCGCGGGAGAGGAGAGTGGCGTGGACGTGATCGGCAACCGCCCCGGTGGCCGCCTCTCCCGGGTGTCCGCGCCCGAGCACGCGCTCTTCGTCTACGGCACTCTCCAATTCCCCGAGGTGCTGCACCAGCTGATCGGACGCTGCCCCGATCTGGCGCCCGCGGAACTGACCGGATGGCGGGCGGCCGCACTGCCTCGCCGCCTGTATCCGGGCTTGGTGGCGGATGCGCGGGCGACGGTGCGCGGCGCGGTGCTCTCCGGCTTGAGCGCGGGGGAGTGGGCGATACTGGACGCCTTCGAGGACGACGAATACGACTTGCGCCGAGTGGATTTCGATGGCGCGAAGCGTGCCGATCCCGGTGCTCGTGCGGGTCGTTCGTCGCGCTACCGCCACGAGGATTCCGACCGCACGGAGAACGGTCGTTACGCGCCCGGCGTGGTGTGGACATACGTGTGGACCGCCGACATCACCCAGCGCGATTGGTGCGCCGAGGAATTCGCCGCCCAGCATCTGACCGCGTTCGCCACCCGGTGCGGAGGCTGGCGGCGCACGCTCGACCCGGCCGGTTGCGATTCCTAGACGACCGGTCGTATAGTTCATCGCATGGCACGACCGCGACGCAGTGACGACACCCGCCAGCTCCTGGTGGAAGAAGGCGCCGCCGGTTTTCTGGCCAACGGCTACCACGGCACCGGCATCAAGCAGGTGCTCGACGCGGTCGGCGTGCCGAAAGGCTCGTTCTACAACTACTTCGACAGCAAGGAGAGCTTCGGGCGGGCGGTCATCGACTACCACTCCCGATGCATCCAGCGGAACCTCGCCGAGGCGCTCGGGCCCGCACCGGATCCGGTGAGCGGGCTGCGGAATTTCTTCGCCAAGCAGATGGACGAGTTCGTCGAAACCGATTTCACCGGTGGGTGTTTGATCGCCAACCTGGGCGGCGAGCTGGAGGGCAGCGAGACGCTGCGCGAATCGCTGTCCGGTGCGTTTCGCGCCTGGCGCGACGGCGTCGCCAAGGCGCTGCTCGAGGCGCAGGAGCGCGATCAGGTGCGTGGCGACATCCCGGCCGATGAGCTCGCCGACTTGCTCATCGAGTCCTGGGAGGGGGCGGTGATCCGGATGAAGATCGACCGCTCGCTGGAACCGCTGCACAAGTGCCTGCGGCGCCTTTTGGACGACTACTTCCGACCCTGAATTCCCGTGCCCTGCCACAGGCGCCGAATTTCGTACCCATTCCAAGACGACCGGTCGTATTCAAGAAGAAGGGAAACAATATGTCAGCCAAAACGGTCATCGTGACCGGATCCTCCAGCGGGATCGGTCGCGATGTCGCACGTGCCCTGGTGGCCCGCGGCGACAACGTGGTGATCAACGGGCGCGACCCGGACAAGCTCGCCGCGGTCGCCGCCGAGCTGGGCGCGCCCGAACAGGTGGCCGAGGTGGTCGGCGACATCGGATCGGCCGCAACGGGTTCCGCGTTGGTGCGGACCGCGGTCGAGCGGTTCGGCCGGGTGGACGTCCTCGTGAACAACGCGGGCACCTTCGGCGCCAAGCCGTTCGTCGACGTCACCGAGGCGGAACTGGACGGCTACCTGAACGGCAACCTCAAGGGCACCTACTTCACCACCCAGGCGGTGGTGCGCAGACTGCGCGAGCAGGGCGGCGGCGGCAGCATCGTGAACATCGGCACCGTCCTGATCAACCACGCGCTCGCCGGGCTGCCCGCCTCCGCCGCGCTGGTCAGCAAGGGCGGTGTGCACGCGCTCACCACCAGCCTCGCGGCCGAGCTCGCCGCCGACGGCATCCGGGTGAATCTCGTCGCGCCCGGCATCATCCGCACGCCGCTCTTCGGCGACGGCGACGAGAAAGCCTCGGGCCGTTTGGCTTTGCTCAACCGCGTCGGCGAGGTCGCCGAAACCACCGCCGCCGTCCTCTATCTGGCGGACGCGGAATTCACCACCGGCCACATCTTCCCCGTCGACGGCGGGTTCATCTCCGGGAGGGCAGCGTAATGCCGTACGTCAACATCAAGGTCACCGACGAAGGCGTGACCGTCGAGCAGAAGAGCCGGCTCATCAAGGGCGTCACCGACCTGCTTCGGGATGTGCTCGGAAAGGATCCGGCGAGCACCTTCGTGGTGATCGACGAAGTGCCATTGACCGATTGGGGCGTCGGCGGGATGAACGTGGCGGAGTGGCGCGCGCGGAAATCCTGAGCGCGCGGGCGCCCGGCGGGCGCGATCGGACCGGAACGTGTTTCCGGCCTCGCGGCGCCGGGCGTCGGCGTTCTCCAGTGGTTCGCCGCAGGTTCGCGCGGCGGGAAAGCGGTCGCACGGCAAGGGATTCGGGTACCGTATGCGGCGGCACGGCGTTGCGTTCCGGAGAGTCTCCGCGATCTCACAGTGTCAGTGCACGATCCAGCTCGACGGAGGGGAGCTGCGATGCCATCGCTCTTGGAAATCACCACTCATTTCTTCTTACAGGTAGCCGTCATCCTGGTGACCTACCGCCTGCTCTGGCCGGTGTTCCGCCGGTTGGGTCAGGTGCAGGTCGTGGCCATCATGGTCGCCGGATTCGTTTTGGGGCCTTCGATTCTGGGCCTCGTCTGGCCCGAGGCCCAGGAATGGCTGTTCCCGACCACGCTCGCGGTGGGAGGCGCGAGTATCACGCACCCGAACCTGACGGCGATCTACGTCGTCGGCCAGCTCGGCCTGGTGCTGTACATGTTCCTGGTCGGCGCCTCGTTCAAGGTGGACATCCTGTCCTCACACCTGCGGAAGGCGGGCGCGACCTCGACCGCGGGCGTGGCGGTGCCGCTGGTGCTCGGCGGCGCGCTCGGCTGGTGGATGGTCGGCAGCGGCGGATACTTCACCGACAAGGTGGAGCCCTGGCAGGGCGGGCTTTTCGTGGCCGCGGCCGTCGCCATCACGGCGTTCCCGATGCTGGCCTGGATCATCTACGACTCCGGACTGCTGAACACCCGCCTCGGCACCATGTCGCTGGCGTGCGCCGCGGTGGACGACGCGTGCGCCTGGATCCTGCTTGCCACCGTGGTCGCCACCACCAAGGACAGCATGAACGGCGCGTTCCTCGCAGTCGGCGGCGGACTCGCCTACCTGCTGTTCATGATGTTCGTCGCGCGGCGCTGGCTGGCCAAGCTCGACACCTGGGAACCCAAGCGCGGTGACACCGAACGCGCGGGCGGGCTGCCGATCGCGCAGCTGTGCGTCGTGCTGGTCGTGGTGCTGCTCGCCAGCTGGTTCACCGACTGGTGCGGGATCTACTCGGTGTTCGGCGCGTTCGTCGCGGGCGCGGTGATGCCGCGCGGCCGGTTGCTCGACACCATCCGCGAGCGCTTCGAGCCGCTGGTGGCCTACTTGCTGCTTCCCGCGTTCTTCATCTACTCGGGCCTGAACACCGAACTCAGCCTGATCTTCGAACCGGAGGTCCTGCTGGTCACGGCGATCGTGCTGATCGTCTCGTTCGCGGGCAAGTTCGGCGCCGTCGGACTCGCGGCGCGCTGGCAGGGCATGAGCAAGCGCGAGGCCGCGTCGATGGGCGCGCTGGCCAACGCCCGCGGCCTGATGGAGCTGATCCTGCTGAACATCGGCCTCGGGGCCGGGCTCATCAACGGTGAGCTGTACACGATCCTGGCGCTGATGACGATCATCACCACGTTCATGGCGACGCCGGTGCAGCGGATCTTCGAACGCAGCGCGTGGAAGGCCGGTCTGGTCTTCGGCCCGGACGGTGAACAGCCCAAGCCGGAGACGACGAGGAAGGAGCCGGGCGGCGAGCCGGAGCGTTCCGGCGAACCGGCACCCGTCACGACCTGAGCGGGCGCCCGTCACCACCTGAACGGGCGCTCGTGCCGGGCGCCTGAAAAGACGAATCGCACCGGCGCCGAGGATGTCGAAACTCCTTGGCGCCGATGCGATTCGGCGTTCTCGGGCCGGGCCTACCTGGCCGCGCGCAGTGCGTGCGGTTCGATGGCGCCGCGTACCAGGGCGCGACCGTCGATGGTTTCCGGGCGGTAGGGCAGGGTGGCCAGGCGGTCGATCATGCCGGGCACCGGGTCCGCGATGGAGTCGACCAGCCCGAACAAGAACGACCACTCGTGTTCGTCGCTGCCGTAGTGCACGACCGTGCCGAACTGCTCGTGGAAGCGCTTCCAGGACCGCTCGAGAGTCTCGTTGCGCCACATCGTCGCGCAGCCCGCCTGTGCGCTGAGCACACCACCCGGCGCGAGCAGGGCCCGACATCGGGACAGGAACTCCGACTCGTAGAGCCGGTTGTGCTGCGCGTCCTCGACCCGCTCGTCGGGCAGATCGATCACGATGACGTCGTAGCGGGTGCCGGCCTGCTGCGCGTTGGCCAGGAAATCCCAGCCGTCGGCGTAGTGCACCGTGATCGGGCCCTCGCCCGCGACCGCCGCGGCGAGTTCCTCGGTCGTGTAGCCGTAGGGCAGGTGCTGGGCGCACAGCTCGACCTCGAGCTGGTCGATGTCGACGTGGTCGACGTGGGTGGCGCCCGCGGCCACCGACATCTGGCTCGCGACGCCCTCGCCGGAGCCGATGATCAGCACGTTGTCCAGCTTCTCGGCCAGCACGAAGGCGGGCACCATCATCGCCTCGTGGTAGGTCAGCTGGGAGAACTCGGTGGACTGCCGGTCGTCGTCGGAGAACAGGCTGATGCCCTGTTCGGTGCGCGCGATGACCATGTGCTGGAACGGAGTATTGGTGTCGACGATCACGTCGTGCAGATCCCAGATCCGGGTCAGGCCCGCGCCGACCGGCTCCTCGATCTTCTGCGCACCGTGTCCCCGCTGGATGACCTTCATGCGAACGTCTTTGGGAGACAGCTTGTCCCGCAACATCTCGACGGCCTTCGTCGCGCCCGCGCCGATGCTGCCGCAGGTGAAGACGTCGACGAAGATGTCGCCGGACTCCGGATAAGTGTGAATCGAGGCGTGGGACTCCGACAACAGCGCGAGGACGGTCACCCCCTGCGGATCGAACTTCTTGTGAACGACATCGCAGATGGTGACGCCCGCCGCGATCAGAGACTCACGCAACGCCGATTCGAGTCGTTCGAGATCGTCGCAGAGATCTGCGTCGACACCACCGAACTCGGCCAGCACATGCCAGCCGGTGAATTCCGCCGTCATAGGCAAACTCACTCTCGCTCAGCGCCCGAGACATGAACGGTCAAGGGCGGAAAACCATTGAAGGACACCGACGAATAGCTCGCGGTATAGGCGCCGGTGTCGAGGATGGTGATGCGATCACCGGCTCGCAACGTGGTCGGCAGAAGGACCCGTGTGCGTTGATACAGTACATCGTCGCCGTCGCAGGTAGGACCGGCGACCACCGCCTCGTCGACGGGGTCTCCGTCGCGTTCTGTCACGAACCGGTAGGCGATGTACTCGTTCTCGGTCTCGGCCATTCCGTTGTAGCGGCCGATGTCGAGATACACCCAGCGCCGTCCGTCCGGCGCGATGCGGACGCCGACGACCTCGGCGTGAATGGTGCCCGCGTTGCCGACCAGTGCGCGACCGGGTTCGACGACCAGTCCGGCGGTCTCGGGCAGGAATTCGGCGGCGGCGGCGTTCACGACCGCGGCGATCTCGCCGAGCGCGGGGGCGGCCTCGGCGTAGGAGATCGGCAGCCCACCGCCGATATTCACCGAAGTGATGTGAATGTCCTTGGCGGCCAACGCTTCCGCGATCTCACCGGCCTGCTGGATGCCGATCCGCCACGCCGCGGGATCCAGCTGCTGGGAGCCGACGTGGAAGTAGGGCCCGGCCACGACCAGCCCCAGATCGCGGGCGCGCACCAGCAGGCGCAGCGCCTCCGCGGGCGAGCAGCCGAACTTCGTGCCGAACGGCGTCTGCGAGGCGGGCGTGGCGGCCAGGAAGCGGCACTCGACCTCCGAACCCGGGGCGTGCTCCACGATGCGCAGCAGGTCGTCCTCGGTGTCGAAGGCGTAGCGGCGCACGCCCTCGGCGTAGGCGCGGGCGATGTCGGCGGCCTTCTTGATCGGGTTGCCGTAGCAGAGTTTCTCCGGCGCCACCCCGAGGCCGAGGCACAGCTCGATCTCGCCGATGCTCGCTACGTCGAATTCCGCGCCCTCGGCATCGAGCAGAGTGATCAACTCCGGCACCGGGCTCGCCTTCACCGCGAAGCGAATGCGGGCCTTGTCGTCACCGCGGACGGCGACGGCGGCATCGAGCGCGCGGTAATTTTCGCGAACTCGCTCGGAGTGGATGACAAGGTACGGAGATTCGGGCATAGTTGATCTTTCGCGTGGGCAGCAGCGGAGAGAGTATCAGCGGCCCCTACCCAGATACGAATCCGTTGAAACCCGTATTCGAGCAGGGGCTGCCCGCCTACCCTTCGGACACCGTGACCTCGTCGAACACCACCTCGCCCGCAGCGTCGGACGCGGCGAGATCGACCACAGCCTCGAACGACCAGCCGTGGTCGCCCGCGGGGTCGTCGAGGACCTGGCGCACGTGCCAGAAGCCGGGTCGCTGCTCGATCTGGAACAGCTGGGGACCCCGCGCGTCGGGGCCGGTGCCGATGCGCTCGTATTCCGCGAAGTAGGGGGCCAGTTCGTTCGCCCAGTCCGGGCCGGTGCCGAGTGCGGCCAGATCGTCCCAGCGCCGCAGTGCGGCCAGTTCGACGCGGCGGAACATGGCGTTGCGCACCATCACGCGGAAGGCGCGCTCGTTGGCGGAGATCGGGCGGATTGTCTCCGCGCCGAAGGCCACCTGTTCGGCGTCGTTCTCCGCACCCGGGCTGGTCAGCTGCTCCCATTCGTCGAGCAGACTCGAATCCACTTGCCGGACAAGCTCTCCCAGCCACTCGGTGAGGTCGTCGAGGTCCTCGGTGCGTGCCGCGTCGGGCACGGTGCGGCGCAGCGCGCGGTAGGCGTCGGCCAGGTAGCGCAGCACGACGCCCTCCGAACGGGCCAGCTCGTAGTGCGAGATGAGTTCGGCGAAGGTCATCGAGCGCTCGATCATGTCGCGCACCACCGACTTGGGGGAGGGCGCGAACTCCGAGACCCACGGGTGTCCCGCGCGATAGGTCTCGTAGGCGGGTTCGATCAATTCGGCCAGCGGCTTGGGCCAGCTGACTTCCTCGAGCAGCTCCATGCGCTCGTCGTAGTCGATGCCGTCGGCCTTCATCTCCGCGACGGCCTCGCCGCGCGCCTTGTGCTGCTGGGCCATCAGCAGCTGGCGGGGGTCTTCCAGGGTCGACTCGATGAGCGAGACCACGTCGAGGGTGTAGCCGGGGGAGTCGCGGTCCAGCAGCTCGAGCGCGGCCAGCGCGAAGGGCGAGAGCGGCTGGTCGAGGGCGAAATCGCGTTGCAGGTCGACGGTGAGGCGGGCGTAGCGGCCGGTGGCGTCGGGCTCGGGCCGCTGCTGCACCACCCCGGCGTCGCGCAGTGCGCGGTAGAGGCGGATCGCGCGCAGGATGTGCCTGCGCTGCGCGGGGCGCGGCTCGTGGTTGTCCTCGAGCAGATGGCGCATGGCCTGAAAACAGTTGCCAGGCCGGGCGATCACGTTGAGCAGCATCGCGTTGGTGACGTTGAACCGCGACACCATCGGCTCCGGCTGCGCCGCCACCAAACGGTCGAAGGTCTCCTCGCTCCAGGAGACGAAACCCTCCGGCGGCTTTCGGCGCTGCACCTTGCGCTGCTTCTTGGGATCGTCGCCCGCCTTGGCGAGCAGCCTGGCGTTCTCCACTTCGTGCTCGGGCGCCTGCACCACCACGGTGCCCATGGTGTCGAAGCCCGCCCGTCCGGCCCGCCCCGCGATCTGATGGAACTCGCGGGCCTTGAGCCTGCGAGTGCGCACGCCGTCGAACTTGGTCAGTCCGGTCAGCAGCACGGTACGGATCGGGACGTTGATACCGACGCCGAGCGTGTCGGTGCCGCACACCACCTTCAGCAGCCCGTCCTGGGCGAGCCGCTCCACCAGCCGACGGTATTTCGGCAGCATGCCCGCGTGGTGCACGCCGATGCCGTGCCGGATCAACCGGGACAGGGTCTTGCCGAAGCCCGCGGCGAAGCGGAAATCGCCGATCGCCGCGGCGATGGCGTCCTTCTCCGCGCGGGTGGCGAAGTTCACGCTGGTCAGCGCCTGTGCCCGCTCCAGCGCCGCGGCCTGGGTGAAGTGCACCACGTAGACGGGGGCCTGGTGGGTGGTGACCAGCTCCTCCAAGGTCTCGGTGATGGGCGTGCGCACATACGAAAAGCTCAGCGGCACCGGGCGTTCGGTGCCCGCCACGATCGCGGTCCCGCGGCCGGTGCGGCGCTCCAGGTCGCGGGCGAAGAAGTCGACCTCGCCCAGGGTCGCCGACATCAGCAGGAACTGCGCGCGCGGCAGCTCGAGCAGCGGCACCTGCCAGGCCCAGCCGCGGTCCGGGTCGGCGTAGAAGTGGAACTCGTCCATGACCACCTGGCCGACCTCGGCGTCCGCGCCCTCGCGCAGCGCCAGATTGGCCAGGATCTCGGCGGTGGCGCAGATGATGGGCGCGTCGGCGTTCACCGACGCGTCGCCGGTGACCATGCCCACCTTGTCGGCGCCGAACACCTCGCACAGCGCGAAGAACTTCTCGCTGACCAGGGCCTTGATCGGGGCGGTGTAGTAGGTGCGCTGCCCGCGGGTCAGCGCGAAAAGATGCGCGCCGACCGCCACCAGCGATTTGCCGGAACCGGTGGGTGTGGCCAGGATGACGTGCGATCCGGACGCCAGCTCCAGCAGCGCCTCGTCCTGCGCGGGATACAGCGGCGTGCCCTGCTCGGCGGCCCACATGCCGAACGACTCGTAGAGCGCGTCGGCGTCGGTTCCTGGAATGTCGAGCAGTTCGGTCAGATCCACTCCGACCAGCTTAGGGCAGGCCTCGCCGAGGTCGTCACCGCGATGGGCGCTCGGTAGCGCCCACGTCAGGTGTTGTCGCCGTCGTAGCCGCCCTGCTCGGCGAGGAAACGCTCGAACTCGGCGCCCAGTTCGTCACCGCTCGGCAGCTCGCCGTCACCGGCCAGCAGGCTGGACTGGCGCTCCTGGGAGGTGACGAAGCTGTCGTACTGGCGCTCCAGCGCCTGCACCACCGTCTCGACCTCGGAGTTGCCCGAGATGTGCTCGTTGACCTGCTCGCGGACGCGCGCCGCCGCCTCGCCCAGCGCGGCGAGCGGCAGCTCCAGGCCCGCGTTCTCGGCGACGTTCTCGAGCAGCGTCTGCGCGGCCTCCGGGTAGGCGGTCTGGGCGAGATAGTGCGGCACGTGCACCGAGAAGCCGACCGACTCGTGTCCGTGCTGAGCCATCCGGAACTCCAGCAGCGACGACGCGCTACCCGGCACCTGCAATTCCCCGGGCCAGCGCTGGTGATCGGAGATCAGGTCGCGATCCGAGGAATGCGCGGTGACACCCAGCGGGCGGGTGTGCGGAATCGCCATCGGAATCGCGCTCAGGCCGATGCTGCGGCGCACGCCGAGCTGTTCGGCGAGCAGCCGCACCGCGGTGGTGAACTTCTCCCAGCGCAGATCCGGCTCCAGACCGGAGAGCAACAGGAACGGGGTGCCCGCGGTGTCGCGCAGCGCCCACAGGTTCAGCTCGGGTTCGGCGTAATCGGCGAAATGATCGGTTTTGAACGTCATCAGCGGACGGCGGGAGCGGTAGTCCAGCAGTTCGTCGACGTCGAACGAGGCGACCAGTTCGCTTTCCAGGCTTTCGCGCAGGTGCGTCGTGGCCAGGCGGACGGCGTGCCCGGCGTCGGTAAAGCCCTCCAGCCCGTGTACGAGGACCGGACCCGCGCCGTCGGCGGACGACAACTGCGGAGCGGGGAACTCCAGCTCGTACATTCGCGACTCGTAGTCCATCGCGTCACTCCTTCCTGCGCGGTCCACCGCGGCGGCCGATCGAGGGCAGCACCGCGGGGAACCCATGTCCATTGTCCCCCATGGCGATGACACGCACCGCGCACGGTGCGGACACCGACCCATAGAACGAGCCAACATCGCTCGAACGCCCGGCATTCCCCACCGGGTAGGTACCTGTATTCCCTCGTCGCGACGGGTGACACCGGTTACGGCGAAATCAGTCCGGCGGCGCTCGAGTCGCGCGCGGCGGTCGGCGTGGCGCGGGAATCCCGAACATGCTTTTGGCACAGTGGGCGGTGTGACTGGGCCGGGATCGACGGGACGCACGCGCGCGATCGGCGCCTGCGCGGTGGCCGCGTGCGCGCTGCTGCTCGCCGGGTGCGGATCCACCGTGACCGGACAGCCCGTCGCGGCACGGCCATCGACCGTGCGGCATATCGACGCCGGATTGACCACGCTGTTGCCCGAACCGGCGCAGTTCCCGGCGCGCTATCCCGCGGTGGTGCTGCCCCCGGAGGCGGCGGCCCAGGCGGCGGGGGACCTGAGCGGCGTGATCCGCGGCGCGACCGTACGGCCGGAGGGGTGCGCCCCCGCCGAACAGCAGTTCGGCCCCGACCACACCGCCATCGCGGTCGGCACGGACGAGACGTCCCGCGCCACGCTCACCGTCGAGCTCATCCGGACCAGGCAGCCGCTGTCCACGCTGCGCGAACAGGTGCTTCGCTGCGGCGAGATGCGGGTGGCCAGGGCCGGGGCGATCACGACGGTGTCGACCGAGCTGGATCCGCCGCCGCCCCTCGACGCCGACGACACGCTGGCGCTGCGCCGCACCGTCGCCCCCGACGTCGGCGGGCCCGGCCTGACACAGACCATGCGGACGCTGATCGGGCAGGTGGGCGATGTGCGAATCGCCGTGACCTACATGACGTTCAGCGACGCGCCGCCGGACACCACGGCGCTGGACGAGCTGTTCACCACGTCGGTGCGGAAGGTCCGCGAGGCGTAGGCGGCGTTCTCCGGCCAAGTCGCTGCCGTGCGCGCGAACTCAGCAGTCATGACCCCCGCCGAGATCGCGAAAACCCTGTTGGTGCTTCGTGATTCGCGCTGTCTATGGGAATGGAACGGTCGAAAGGGACGCCTACTCGCCCGGTCCGACAATCGGTGCCGCCGGGTGGGGCTGTCGCCGTGCTTCGTGCACAGGCTGCCGGTTGTCCACAGGGGAACTGTTCGCGCAGGTCGGACGATCGGCGGCCGGCGGGGCGGTGCGCAGTATGGCGGCATGACGACTTCAGCGAATCCGCCGCTCGGCGCGGGCGCCCGGCGCGGCGGCGAGGGCAGCGAACCCGTCGATCCGCCCGGCCGCCCTCCGGGCGACCCGGTGCGTTCCGAGCATCCGCCGGGGCCAGCGCACTGGCGGCCGCCGCAGCGGCGATTGTGTCTGCGGCCGTCCGCCGTCGGCTCGCGAACCCGCCGGACCGGGAACCACGACGATCCGGGGCCGAGCGCGGTGCTCGCACAGCCGTCACCGCTGTACCGCGCCGGTTACTCGGCGCGACCGCTGCGGGTGGACGATCCCGGCGAACTGATCGCCGCGCTGCCGGCCATGGTGGGGTTCTATCCGCATCGCTCGCTAATCGTCGCGGTGCTCGGTCCTGCGGAGCCGGGCGCGAGCCACGGGATCGCCGCGGTGCTGCGGTTCGATCTCGAGCCGGTCGGCGCGCGTCGCGGTCTCGTCGGGTCGTTCGCGGAGCTCATCGGGCAGATCTGCGCCGCCGAGCGGGCGACGGAGACACTCGCCGTGGTCGTCGACGACCGGCTCGGCGGACCGCTCGGGAAGGCGGGGCGCGGGCGGCGTGGTTCGCCGCCGGGGGCGTTGATCGCCGCGCTGGCCAAGCGGCTGGGCGCCGACGGCATCCGGGTCGGTAGCGCGTGGGCGGTGACCGCGATCGAGGAGAACCGACCGTGGTGGAGTTTGCTGGACGGGTCGGACCGTGGCACGGTGCCCGACCCGAGCGCGTCCACGGTGGCGCTGGCGCATGTGCTGGACGGCCGGCCGATCCTGCGCTCCCGCGCGGAGCTCACCGAGCGGGTGGCCGCCGACCCGGCGCTGTGCGCGGAGGTCGGTGTCCAACTCGACAGCGCTGTCGCGGTGGCCAGGGACCGGTTCGCCAGGGCGGTGCGGCACGACGACGTCACCGGCTATCGCAGGCGTGCGCTGGAACGCGTGCTGTGGCAGGTCGCCAACATCGAATCCGGCGCCGTGCTAGCAGCACCGGAGATCGCGGAAGTCGTTGCCGCACTGCGTGATCGGGTGGTGCGCGACGCGATGTTCGCGCTGGCCGCCTCCGATCACGCGGCGGCCGCGGAACGGCTGTGGCTGACCCTCGTGCGCGGTCTGCCCTCAGGTCGGGACCGTGCGGAGAGCGCGGCCTTGCTCGGCTACAGCGCCTACTTCCGGGGCGACGGACCGTTCGCGGGCATCGCCTTGGAGGCGGCGTTGGAGGCCGATCCGGGCAACGCGATGGCGATACTGCTGGAAACCTCGCTGCGCGCGGGCATGCGCCCCGAGCAGTTGCGCAGGCTCGCCCGCAGCGGCTACGACGCCGCGGCTTGGCTGGGCGTCGACCTCGGACCTGTCGTCCGATGAGGCGGCGCGCCTGTGGTCCGATGAGGTGCGCCGATGCCTCGCCGCGGCCGCGACTTCGATGCGTCGAGCGGCTACTTCGCGCTGTGCGCGCGCTCACCCAGCGAGCGCAGGAACTCCCAGGCATCGGCCACGATCTCGTCGAGATCGTTGTGTTCGGGCCGCCAGCCGAGTTCGCCGATCGCCCGTTCGCTGGAGGCGATCAGCGTGGCCGGATCGCCGGGACGGCGCGGCGCGTCCTGCGCGGCGATGGGCAGTCCGGTGACGCGCTCGCACGCCGAAATCACCTCGCGCACCGAGAATCCCGCGCCGCTGCCGAGGTTGTAGACGCGGTGCTCGCCCGCCTCGGCCGAGCGCAGGGCCAGCAGGTGGGCCTCGGCGAGATCGCGGATGTGGATGTAATCGCGCACCGCGGTGCCGTCGGGAGTCGGCCAGTCGGTGCCGAAGACGGAGATGGCCTTGCGGTGGCCGAGCGCGACCTGCAGCACGAGCGGAATGAGATGCGTTTCGACCACGCGGTTCTCGCCGAGCCCGCCGTAGGCGCCCGCGACGTTGAAATACCGCAGGCTGGTCGCGGCCAAGCCGTGCGCGATCGAATAGGAGGTGATCGCGTGATCGATGGCGAGCTTCGACGCGCCGTAGGGGTTGGTCGGCCGGGTCGGCGCGTCCTCGGTGATCGGCACCTGCTCGGGTTCGCCGTACACCGCGGCGGTCGAGGAGAACACCAGGCGCGGCGTGCGCGTCAGCCGCATGGCCTCGAGCAGCTCCAGCGTCTTCACGACATTGCCGTGCCAGTACTTCTCCGGCTGCTGCACCGATTCGCCGACCAGCGATTGCGCGGCGAAATGCAGGACGCCGTCGAAGGTTTCGCCGCGCAGCAGTGCGGGCGCGGCCTCGGCGACATCGCCCTCGACGAAGCGCGCACCGGACGGGACGCCGTCGGCGTTACCGGTGGACAGATCGTCGACGACGACCACCTCGTGGCCGTCCTCCAGCAGCACCTGCGCGCAGACTCCCCCGACGTATCCCGCGCCACCCGTGACCAGAAGTTTCACGGATCAGACCAGCTTCACCTGGACGGCGTGGGCCATTTCGTCCGACAGCTCGAAGCCGCTGTCGTGGCCGGGCACGCTGATGACCACGGAACCGGGCTTGGTCTCGACGGTCACACGCGCGTCGGGCACCACGCCGGCCTCGCGCAGCTGGCCGATGACCTCGGGATCGGTCTGGATGTGCTCGGCCAGGCGGCGCACGACGACCGCGTGCACCGGGCCGTGCGGCAGATCGGAGAGCCGGACCAGGGTCTCCTCGACCGCGACGGGCGCGGTGATGCCCAGCTCGTCGAGGCCGGGGATGGGGTTGCCGTAGGGCGAGGTGGTGGGGTGGTTGAGCACCTCGACGAGACGCCGCTCGACGTCCTCGCTCATCACGTGCTCCCAGCGGCACGCCTCGGCGTGCACGTTCTGCCAGTCCAGGCCGATGATGTCGACCAGAAGCCGTTCGGCGAGGCGGTGCTTGCGCATCACCGCGACGGCCATGCTGCGGCCCTTCTCGGTGAGCTCGAGATGGCGATCGCCCGCGACGAGCAGCAGCCCGTCGCGCTCCATGCGCGCGACCGTCTGGCTCACGGTCGGGCCGCTCTGCTCGAGGCGCTCGGCGATCCGGGCGCGCAGGGGCACCACGCCCTCCTCCTCGAGGTCGTAGATGGTACGGAGGTACATCTCCGTGGTGTCGACCAGATCCTTCACCTGTTACCCCTTCGTCGGCACGAATTCTACCCACGCACGGCGACAGCACCGTGTGCCGCGTCGGTTCGCGTCGCACCACCGGAACCGCGTCGGCGCACGGCCTGTCGCCGTGTTCGCACTTGCCTCATTTCTACTGCATACAAACGCCCGACGGGGCTGGTAGCTTCCCGCGTACCGTTGCGAGCATGGCCACTGCACCCTCGGCGTCGCCCCGCGAACCAGGGGCGCACCGGAGTTCGGGCACGGTCGTGTGGAGTGAACGCTTCCTCGACTACAGCTGGACGCCGGAGCACCCCATGAAACCGGCGCGACTGAAGTTCACCATGGCGCTGGCCGAAAGTCTGGGATTGCTCGACGGTGTCGAGCGGTTGGAGCCGGAGCCCGCGGGCCGCGACGAACTGTTGCGCGTCCATACCGCCGACTACATCGAGGCGGTCGAGCACGCGGTGGCGCCCGCGGGCGAGCCGCTCGCCCCGCCCTACGGCCTGGGATCGCCGGACAACCCGGTGTTCCCGCGCATGCACCAAGCGGCCTCGATCATCGTCGGCGGCACGCTGGCCGCGGCGCGCGAGATCGCCGAGGGCCGGACCCGGCGGGCGGTCAGCATCGGCGGTGGCATGCATCACGCGATGCCCTCGTCGGCTTCGGGCTTCTGCGTCTACAACGATGCGGCCGTGGCGATCTCCTGGCTGCTCGACCACGGCTTCGACCGCATCGCCTATCTCGACGTCGACGTGCACCACGGTGACGGCGTGCAGCGCGCGTTCTACGCGGACCCGAGGGTGCTCACCGTCTCGATCCATCAGCACCCGGCGACCCTGTGGCCCAACACCGGCTGGGCCGAGGAGATCGGCACGGGCGCGGCCGAAGGCACCGCGATCAACCTGCCGATGCTGCCGGGGACCCGGGATGCCCAGTGGCTGCGCGGTTTTCACGCGGTGGTGCCCGGCGCGGTCGCCGCGTTCCGTCCGCAGATCGTGGTGAGCCAGTGCGGTGTGGACACCCACCGCGAGGATCCGCTCGCCGATCTGGAGCTCACGGTGGACGGACAGCGCGCGGCGTTCCGCGCCATGCGGGATCTCGCCGATCAGTACGCCGAGGGACGCTGGCTCGCAGTCGGCGGCGGTGGTTACGGCTTGGTCCGGGTGGTCCCGCGCGCGTGGACGCACCTGCTGGCCACCGCGCTCGACCGCGACATCGCGCCGGAAACCCCGGTGCCGCAGGACTGGATCGATCTGGTGCGCGCAGTGGCGCCGAACACCGAGCCGCCGCGCACCATGGGGGAAGGGGGCGACATCACATTCCGTCCGTGGGACGGGCCCGGTGGAACGGGGGAGACTGGGGATGCGCGCGCCGACCGTGCGCAGCGGGCCGTCGACACGGCCGTATTGGCTACGCGCCGAGCATGCTTCGGGTTGCTCGGCTTGGATCCGGAGGACCCCCGTGACTGAGCAGATCCCCGTCCCGGACTCTCCGTCCACGCCGGCGACGCCGCCCCCGCCGCCGCAGCATTGGTTCGCCGACGTGCTCGCCTCCGACGGCGGGGTGGTGCGGCTGCGGCCGGTGACCCCCGAGGACGGCGAGCGGCTGCAGGAATTCCACGCCGCGCTCTCCGATCGCACCAGGTACCTGCGGTATTTCGGTCCTTACCCGCGCATCTCGCCGAAGGACCTGTACCGGACGACCCATGTCGACTATCACGACCGGGTCGGCCTGGTGGTCGAGCTCGGCGAGCAGATCATCGCGGTGGGCCGCTACGAGCTGCTGGACCGCACCGGTCCGCGCGCCGCCGAGGTCGCCTTCGTGGTGGCCGACGGGCACCAGGGGCGCGGCCTCGGCTCCATCCTGCTCGAGCATCTGGCGGGCGCCGCGGCGGAGAACAAGATCGAGACCTTCGTCGCGGAGGTGCTGGCCGAGAACACCGTGATGGTCACTGTCTTCCGCGAGGCCGGGTATCAGGTCGAGCGCGCCAGGGACGGCTCGGTGCTGCACCTGGAGTTCGCCATCGACCCCACCGAAGCGCTGGTTTCCGTTCGGGATTCGCGGGAGCGCGCCTCGGAGGCGCGCAGCGTCGGGAATCTGCTCGCGCCGGGGTCGGTCGCGGTGATCGGCGCCACGCCCGCCGCGGGCCGGGTCGGCGGCGTGGTGCTGGCCAACCTGCTGTCGGGCGTGTTCCAGGGCCCGGTGTATCCGGTCAATCCGACCCGGAAGTTCGTTCGCGGCGTGCGCGCCTACGCCACCGTGCGCGAGATCCCCGACGAGGTGGACTTGGCGGTGGTCGCGGTGCCCGCCGCCGCGATCGACTCGGTTCTCGACGACTGTATGGCCAAGGGCGTCAAGGGTTTGGTGGTGTTGACGGCCGGGTTCGGTGAGACCGGCCCGGAGGGGCTCGCCGCCGAGCGCGACCTGGTCGCGGCGGCGCGAGTGCACGGGATGCGGGTGGTGGGCCCGAGCGCGTTGGGCATCGCCAACACCGATCCGGCGGTGTCGCTGAACGCGACGCTGGCGCCGGTGCTGCCCGCGCGCGGGCGGATCGGATTCTTCTGCCAGTCCGGGCCGTTGGGCGCGGCCATCCTCGGCGAGGCGGCCGCGCGGAACCTGGGTCTCTCGACCTTCGTCTCGGCGGGCAACCGCGCCGACGTGTCCGGCAACGATCTGCTCCAGTACTGGGACACCGCGCCCGACACCGACGTGATCCTGCTGTACTTGGAGAGCTTCGGTAACCCGCGCAAGTTCTCCCGGATCGCGCGACGGGTGGCGCGCACCAAACCGATCGTCGCGGTGAGCAGCGGGCGGCAGGCCGGGCACAGCCAGCCCCCGCGCGATATGGACCGCTCGATCGTGCGAGACCTGTTCGCGCAGGCGGGCATCGTGCAGGTCGACTCGATCTCGGAGCTGTTCGACTGCGCCGCACTGCTCGGCTATCAACCGCTGCCCCGTGGTTCGCGCCTCGCGGTGATCAGCAACAGCACCGCGCTGAGCTGGCTGGCCGTCGACGCGGCCCGCGGCGAAGGCCTCGACGCGGCCGAACCGGTGAATCTGGGGCCGCAGGCGACACCGGGCGCTTATCTCGACGCGGTCGTCGCCGCCCTGCGATCCGACGAGATCGATTCCGTCATAGTGGTTTTCGCGCCGCCGGTGCCGCTGCCGATGGCCGGGTTCGCCGACGCCATCCGGGCGGCCGCGGCCGCGGTGCCCGAGGCGGACAAACCGATTCTCACCACGTTCATCGCCGAGCAGGGCATTCCGAATCTGCTCGCGGTGCGCGGTCAGGGCGGGATGGCGGTGCACGGATCGATTCCGTCGTATCCGGATCCCGAACGGGCGGCGCGTGCGCTGGCGCGGGTCCGCCGCTACGCGGAGTGGCGGGACAAACCCGTGTCGGCGGTGGTGCGCCCGGACGGGATCGATACCGAGCGAGCCAGGGGACTGGTGGCGAAGTGGATGGGCGATTCGGGCGGCCGCTGGCTGACCGATCTGGAGGCCGCCGAGCTGCTCACCTGCTACGGCATCCAGGTCGTCGAGTTCCGTGAGGTGCGCGACGCCGAGGAGGCGGTGGCCGCGGCCGAGGAGCTGGGCTATCCGGTGGCGGCGAAGGCGACCGGCGAGATGTGGCGGCGCAGGCCCGATTTGATCGGTGTGCGGCTCGACCTGTGGCGGCCGGAGGCGGTGCGCCAGGCCTACACCGATCTGGTGGAGATCTGCGGCGACCCGGTGCTGCACATCCAGAAGATGGCGACCAAGGGCGTCGGCTGCATCCTGCGCGTGCAGGACGACCCGTCTTTCGGGTCGGTGATCGAGTTCGGCCTGTCCGGCACGATCATCGAAATGCTCGGCGACCGCGCCTATCGCGCGCTTCCGTTGACCAGTGACGAAGCGGCGGCGCTGATCGACGCTCCGCGCGCGGCCCCGCTGCTCTCCGGAACGCCGGCGAGCCCACGCGTGGACAAGGCGGCGCTCGCCGAACTCGCCCAACGCATTTCGGCGCTGTTCGACGACCTCCCCGAAATGCGCGAGCTGTCCTTCGATCCCGTGCTGGCCTCGCCGACCTCGGCGGAAATCCTTTACGCGCGCGGCCGAGTCGGCCCCGAGCCGAGCCGGTTCGACAGCGGCCCGCGGCGGCTGGCATGAGACACCCGCTGTGGAGCGGCGTTAACGCCGCCCGGGCGGCACCCGATCTGGTGAAGATCCGAGAGATTCGACCAGAGAGGTGTCGACATGAAAGCCACTACCCTCGCCGGGCTTTTCGCCTTTGCGTTCCTGGCAGCGGGATGTTCGGTGGAGGTCGGTTCCTCCACGCCCCAGGTGAAGGAAAGCGAGCTGGAGAAGTCGGTCAAACAGACCTTGACCGCGGAGGTCGGGCAGGAGCCCGACAGCATCGACTGCCCCGACGACCTGGAGGGCAAGGTTGGCACCACCATGCGCTGCACCTTGACCGCGGGCGGCGAAACGCTCGGCCTCACCGTCACGGTGACCTCGGTGGAAGGTGACACGGTCAACTACGACGTCGCCGTCGATCCGGCCTGACAACGAGTTCGCCGACCGGTTCGCGCGGAACCCGGAGGGGACGGGTCGCGCGGACACCGGTCGGCGTCTGTGCGGTGACCGCGTAGGTCACCAAGTCGGACGCCGGGGCGCCTCGGAAACACCCGGCGTCGATGGGTCAGCTGGCGTAGGCCCGCAGGCGGTCGGCCCGCTCGCCCTTGCGCAGCTTCGCCATGACCTCACGCTCGATCTGACGCACCCGCTCGCGGGACAGTCCGAAGAGCTTGCCGATCTGGTCGAGGGTGCGCGGCTGGCCGTCGTCCAAGCCGAAGCGCAGGCGGATGACCTGCTGTTCGCGCTCGTCCAAGGTCGCCAGGACGCTGCGCACGTCGTGGTGCAGCAGTCCCGCGATCACCGCGGACTCGGCCGAGGTGGCCTCGGAGTCCTCGATGAAGTCGCCGAGCGGCGCCTCTTCGTCGTTGCCGACCGGCATGTCCAGGCTCACCGGGTCGCGGCTGTGATCGAGCAGATCGGAGATCTTGTCGACCGGGATGCCCGACTCGTTGGCAAGCTCTTCGTCGGTGGCTTCGCGGCCCAGCTGCTGGTGCAGCTCACGCTTGATCCTGGCCAGCTTGTTCACCTGCTCGACGAGGTGGACGGGCAGCCGGATGGTGCGGCTCTGATCGGCCATCCCGCGGGTGATGGCCTGGCGGATCCACCACGTCGCGTAGGTGGAGAACTTGAATCCCTTGGCGTAGTCGAACTTCTCCATCGCCCGGATCAGGCCCAGGTTGCCCTCTTGGATGAGATCCAGCAGCGGCATGCCGCGGCCGGTGTAGCGCTTGGCGAGCGAGACCACGAGGCGGAGATTGGCTTCCAGCAGGTGTGCCCGTGCGGCCTGGCCGTCGCGCACGATGATGGCGAGATCCTTCTTCCGGCCGGCGGAAAGCCGCTTGCCCGTTTCCAGCAGATGCTGGGCGTAGAGGCCCGCCTCGATGCGCTTGGCCAGCTCGACCTCGTCTGCGGCCGAGAGCAGCGCGGTGCGGCCGATCCCGTTCAGGTACACGCGTACCAAGTCGGCGGCAGGGCTCTGGGCGTCGAGGTCCGATTCGCTGGTGCGCACTCGAGTGGTGGCGGGGCTGGTCATGACTTGCCTCCTGTCGGTGGTGTCTCACTCCGATCAACGGACCCGACAGAGAGAAAGTTCCCCGCTCGCGCCCCGATAAACCGCTTCTGAACTGCGGTTTCGGTCACTTACGTCTGAGAAGTTCCTGAGAACCCCCGCGGGCGGGAACGCCTCCCTGTCCGATGCCTCCGCCGACGCATACCCGGTTGCCCCGTGCTTACACGGGAGCGATCAATCCGTGCCGGACCAATCCGGTGACGACGGTCAGCGCGTCGGCCGCGAACTCCGGCGTGACCTCCTCGGCTCCGTGGGCGAGCGCCAGCAGTTCGACCAGCTCGTACAACGGAAGTCCGTCCGGCCGCATTCCCGCGACCAGCGCGATCGTCGTCTCATCCACCTCGTGCTGCCAGCGCGGACCGTCGCCGCGGTGCAGCCGCGCGACGCGCTCGGCCCAGCCGTCGGAGCCCGGCAGCGACACCCGCTCCAGCGCCGTCGTGGGCTCGACCGCGAAACGTGCGGTCCAGGCGTGTTTTTCGTCACTCGCCACGGTGCGCAGCCAGGCCGACCGCTCGAAATAGGCGCTCGCCTCGGCGCCGAGCGGATCGTCGAAGCCGTGCGTGAGGTCCTCGGCGAGCAACTCGGTCGGGCCGTCGATCGCACGCAGGTAGACGAAGCCGAAACCGATGCCCTCGACGTCCGCGGCGGCGAACGCGTCCAGCCACCGCTCGGCGCGGGCCTGCGACGCCGGATCGCGCGGGTCCAGGCCCGCGTCGCGCAGCCAGGTACCGACGTACAGCGCGGGATCGGCGACATCGCGCTGCACCACCCAGGCGTCGACGCCCTCGGCGGGCAGCCAGGAGGAGACGCGCTGGCGCCAGTCCTCGCCGTCCACGTGCACCCAGGCCGCCAGCATGGCCGCGGTGCCGCCCGGCGCGAGCAGCTCGGGCGCGCGCGAGACGACCAGCTGGCTGGCGCCGTCCAAGGCCAGGCCCGAATCGCGGTAGGTGTGCTCGATACGCGCGGGGCCGACGACGAACGGCGGATTCGCCACCACCTGATCGAACCGTCGCCCGGCCACCGGTTCGAACCAGGAACCCTCCAGCAGTTCGATGTCGAGGCCGTTGAGGGCGGCCGTCGCCTCGGCGAGCCACAGCGCGCGGGGATTCACGTCGGTCGCGGTGACGGTGCGCGCGTAGGAGGCGGCGTGCACCGCCTGCACGCCGCAGCCGGTGCCGAGATCGAGAACCGACCCGACGGGCCGGGTCGGTGTGGCGCGCAGCAGCGACAGCGAGGCGTGGCCGACACCGAGCACGTGATCCTCGGTGAGGGTGCGCCTGCGCATCGAGTCGTCCAGATCGGACAGGATCCAGCGGTTGCCCTCGCCCGCGTCCAGCGGACGCAGGTCCAGCGCCGCGCGGACCTCGTCGCCGTCGCGCTCCAGCAGACCCGCCGCGACGGCCTGTTCGATATCCACCGGCGCCAGCGCGGCCGCCACCTCGCGCTCGGGCAGGGCGTCGCCGAGCAGCAGCAGCCGGATCAGCGTGCCGAGTTCACCCGCCGCCCGCGCGGCCCGCCGCACCGGCACCGGCTCGGACCGGCCCAGCGCCGCGTGCGCGTCCGGTCCCAGCGCCGACAGCAGCGTGTCGGCGTCGTAGCCGACGCGGGTCAGCGCCGTCCGCAGCTCCGGGCACAGGGCGGTGAGCAGGGATCCGGTGGTCGTCTGGTTCGTAGGCACACCGGTACTCTGCCACCGCTACCCGCGGGCATCCGCACGACGGTTGCGGACGCGCTGGTCGCACGGCGGATGGCTGAGGAAGCGGCCCGTGACCGCTCCGCGGAGAGGAGCCGCGGCTCACACCCCGTTCGGGTCGCGTCCGGTGACGCAGTACAGGGCGTCGCCCGGATCGGTCATCACGATCCAGTGCTCGTGCCGCTGCACCAGGGTCGCGCCGAGCGACTCGTGCCACGCCGCGGTGGCCTCGATATCGGACGAGGACAGATCGATGTGCGCGCTGGTCGGCCGGTTCTCGCCGAGGCGCTGCAACAGCAACTGGACCGGCATCGGCTCCGCCGGGCGCAGCCGGGAGAACTCGGCGAGTCGGCCCGGCGTGTGCTTCCACCCGGTGAGGTCGGCCCAGAAGCGCGTCTCCACCTCGTGATCGGCCGCGCCGATGTCCAGGCACACCTGATCGAGGCGGCTCAGCGTGCCGTCGGGCGCGCGGAAGGCGGGCGCGGGGCGGCCCTTGGCGCGGCCGCTCGGTGTGAAGCAGAAGATCTGCCCGGATGGCGAGCGAAGCACCGCGTAGTCGGGGTGGTTGGCGACCAGTTCGGCGTTCAGGTCCAGGGCGGTGCGCACGGCGCCGGAGATGTCGTCGACGTCGAAGTCGAAGTGCACGCCGCCGAGGCCGTTCACCGACTGCATCTTGACCCCGGCCGCGGCGAACAGCGCGGGATCCGGTAGCAGCGTGAGGAATTGGTTGTCGTCGCCGCGGCGCGCGGAGAGCTGGGTGCCGGTGATGGTCGACCAGAAGGTCGCGCAGGCGTCGAAACGTTGTGCGGGACGGTCGAGGAACGCCCAGACCCAGCGAATCATGTTGTCTCCTGTGCCGTGCGGGAGGTACCCGCGACCGCCGACGTGGTGGCCCGGCGAGTGCGCCGAGCAGGTGTTGCGGGACACGGCGAGTGACCAGTGCGGTGCAGGCCACACGGCCGCCGTGCCCCCGGGACACAGTAGGGGGCAGCCGGAGGACTGTCGAACCGGTTTGGCGGAATCTCGATGTTCTGTGGCATTCGTGCCACTCGTTCGGCGCGCGGTTTTCCGGCAAGCTCGGCGGGTGACCGAACTGCGCACTTCACCCGCCGAGTCCGCCGAGCCCGTCGACCCGGTGGCGCGGCGGCCGCACCCGGCCTGGATCGTCGCGGGGGTCGGCTTCGTCGCTCTGCTCGGCGCGGCCGCGTTCCGTTCCGTGCCGAGCGTGCTGATGGACCCGCTGCACGCGGAGTTCGGGTGGTCGCACGGCACCATCGGGCTCGCGGTCTCGCTGAATCTGTTGCTCTACGGGCTCATCTCGCCGTTCGCCGCCGCGCTGATGGACAAGTTCGGCATCCGCAGGGTGGTGGCCTGCGCGCTGGTGCTCGTCGCGGCGGGCAGCGGACTGACCGTCTTCATGACCCAGGCCTGGCAACTGGTCGCGACCTGGGGACTGCTCGTCGGCGTCGGTGTCGGCTCGATGTCGATGCCGTTCGTGGCGACCATCACCGGGCGCTGGTTCGTGCGCCACCGCGGCCTGGTCACCGGCGTCCTGACTGCCGCGGGCGCGACCGGGCAGCTGGTCTTCCTCCCGCTGGTCTCGGCGCTGGCGCACGAGCACGGGTGGCGGCTGCCCGCGCTGGTGGTGGCGGGCGCGGCGCTGGCGGTGGTGCCGCTGGTGCTGCTGTTCATCCGCGACTTCCCCAGCGACGTGGGCGTTTCCGCGTACGGCGCGGAACCCGGCTCGTCTGCCGGGACGCGCACCACCGCTCGAGGCGGCGCGACACGGGCGCTCACCGTGCTGGCGCGGATCGCGCGGACGCGCGGATTCTGGTTGCTGGCGGGCGGTTTCGCGGTGTGCGGCGCTTCGACCAACGGCTTGGTCGGCACCCATTTCGTCAGCGCGGCGCACGACCACGGGATGCCGCCGACCACCGCGGCCGGACTGCTCGCGCTGGTCGGTGTGTTCGACGTCGCGGGCACCATCGCCTCGGGGTGGCTCACCGACCGGGTCGACCCGCGTTATCTGCTGCTGGCCTACTACAGCCTGCGCGGGCTCTCGCTGCTGATCCTGCCCTCGCTGTTCGCGCCGCATACCGAGCCGAGCATGTGGGTCTTCGTGATCTTCTACGGCCTGGACTGGATCGCGACCGTCCCGCCGACGGTCGCGCTGTGCCGCGAGCTGTTCGGCGAGGACGGGCCGGTGGCCTTCGGCTGGGTCTTCGCCTCACACCAGATCGGCTCGGCGATCGCGGCCACCGGCGCGGGCGTGATTCGCGACGTGCAGGGCAGCTACGACACGGCCTGGTACGTGGCGGGCGCGCTGTGCGGGCTCGCGGCGCTGATGTCGATCGTCATCCGCAGGCGGATCGTCGCCTGAGGGAACTCACCCGTCGATGGCGTTGTGCGGGCGCGATTCGATGGCCTTGTGAGGGCGGTCCCAGCGGCTGGGTTCGTCCTTGCGCCGCGGCGGGCGGTCGTTGGCGATGAGCACCGCGATCCACGGCAGCGGAATCGACGCGCCGATGATCAGCAGCGAGATCAAGGCGCTGCCCCACGCGCTGTAGGCGACGGCGGCCAGCACCAGCGCGGGAATGCGGAACGCCATCAGGATCGTGTACCTGCGCACCCGCGCGCGGTGCTGATCCTCGAGCGAAGGGGCGGCCTCGGTGATGAGCACCGGGTGCTTGTCGTCGTTTCCGGGGAAGTACCCGCGCGACGGAGAAGGGGTGGATGAGACGTCCGGGCGAACACCGCGGCCGATGTCGTCGGCGTCGGAGGAGTCGCCGTACTGCTGCATACCCCGAGTCTTCCACTCCCGTGTTCCGAGCGCACACACCAGGTCGATTCGGCGCGGGCTTCGGGCGTGGGCGACCCACCGGACCGTCATACGGCATCATGGAATCCGTGAGTACCGACACCCTGGTTCGCCCGGATACGACCACCGACGAGACGACGGGCGACGACACCCCGAAGTTCTTCCACTACGTGAAGAAGGACAAGATCGCCGAGAGCGCCGTCATGGGCACCGTGGTCGTGGCCTTGTGCGGCGAGGTGTTCCCGGTGACCCGCTCGCCCAAGCCCGGCTCGCCGGTCTGCCCGGAGTGCAAGAAGGTCTACGAGTCCCTGCGCAAGGGCGACTGAGTCCCCCGACCTCGGACCGCGGTCATCCCGAGCTACGGAGCGCGTCTCGCGCGGCCGGGGTGATCGCGCGCGCCGAGTCGGTGCGATCCGGCACGTCGGCGTCGGTGTCCTCGTCCGGCGTCTCGCCGCGCACCTGGTTGGAGATCCATTCCCGCATCTGCTCGATGCGGGTGGCGCGGGCGGGCCAGAACTCCTGGACCGCGGCGTTGAACTCGGCGCCGAGGATCACCGCGAAGCCGAGGAAGAACGTGAACAGCAGGAAGGCGATCGGCGTCGCCAGCGCGCCGTAACTCACGCCGGTCGCGGTGATCCAGGACAGGTACCTGCGCAGCCCCTCGCTGGCCGCCATGAAGAACACGCCCGCGACGAGCGCCCCGCCGAACAGCCGATGCCAGGGCAGCGTGCGGTGCAGCGCCAGCTTGTAGAGCGTGGTCAGGCCGACGATGAGCAACAGGCCGACGCCGGGATAGTAGAAGCTGTCCAGCAGCCGCAGACCCGGCTCCCGCCACGCGTCCGGCAGCACCCGGCCGATCAGGCTGGGACCGAGCGCGACGAGCGGCAGGATGAAGACCGCCGCCACCAGGAACAGCACGTAGAGCAGCAGCGCGAAGATGCGCTGCCACACCGGATGCCGGGCGTCCTGCTGGTCGTGCGCTTCCACGATCGCGTCGACGAAGGTGGCCATCGCCGAGGATCCGGCCCACAGCGAGAGCACGAAGCCGAACGACACCACCGCGCCGCGCCCGCGGCCGAGCACGTCGCCGACGGTCGGTTCGATCAGATCGGTGACGACGGCCTCGCTGAGAAACTCCCGGCTGAACGTGATGATCTTGGATTCGACGATCTCGACGGTGTCCGGGCCGAACCACCCGCCGACGTAACCGAGACTGCCGAGCACCCCGAGCAACAGCGGGGCCAGCGACAGGGTCTGCCAGAACGCGGCGGCCGCGGACTTGGCGAAGATCGAGTCGTCCCACGCCTTCCCCGACACCCGGACCACCAGCCTGCGAGCCTGCCGTCCGGCATGCCGGATCCGCCGGACGACGACGTCCGCGCCGTGCGGTGGCGTGCCCGCGCCGCCGCTGTGGATCGGCTCGGGCCCGCGCGCGGGTGGGGGACTGGCTTCGGTCATGGTGTCTACAGCATCGCGTACTCGACGCTCCCGCACCGGCCCGTCCCCGCATCGTGTCGGCGGGCAACAGGTGAACACGGGGCGGCGCGCAGGGAATGTGTGACGCGGATCGCGACCGCCGCGTCGGTTTGGCGACACGCCGTCCCCGGCCGCTACTGTCTTCTCCGTGACTGGGTCGGATGGCGCTGCGGCGGGAGATGGAGCGACGCCGGGCGATTCGGGAAAGTCGGCAGCCGGGGGCGGTTCGCTACGCGCGTGGCAGCGGCGCGCGCTCACCAAATACCTGGCCACCAAGCCCCGCGACTTCCTCGCCGTGGCGACGCCCGGCGCGGGTAAGACGACCTTCGCGCTGCGGGTGGCCGCCGAGCTGCTCGCCGACCGCACCGTGGACCAGATCACGGTGGTCGCGCCGACCGAACACCTCAAGCACCAGTGGGCGGCCTCGGCCGCGCGCAGCGGCATCCAGCTGGATTCCCGGTTCTCCAACGCCACCGGCGGCACCTCCGGCGACTACCACGGCGTGGTCGTCACCTACGCGCAGGTCGCCTCGCATCCGTCCCGGCACCGGGTGCGCACCGAGAACCGCAGGACGCTGGTGATCCTCGACGAGATCCACCACGCGGGCGACGCCAAGAGCTGGGGCGACGCGACCGCGGAAGCGTTCGGCGACGCGACGCGCAGGCTGGCGCTGACCGGTACGCCGTTCCGCTCCGACGACAGCCAGATCCCGTTCGTCGTCTACGAGCCCGACGAATCCGGTTTCCCCAAGTCGCGCGCCGACCACACCTACGGCTACGCCGAGGCGCTGGCCGACGGCGTCGTCCGTCCGGTGGTCTTCCTGGCCTACTCCGGTGACGCGCACTGGCGCGACAGCGCGGGCGAGGAGCACTCCGCCCGCCTCGGCGAGCCGCTCAACGCCGAACAGACCGCGCGCGCCTGGCGGACCGCGCTGGACCCCGCGGGCGACTGGATCTCCGCGGTGCTGCGCGCCGCCGACATCCGGCTGCGCCAGAAGCGCGCCTCGGGCATGCCCGACGCGGGCGGCCTGGTGATCGCCACCGATCAGGACCGGGCCCGCGACTACGCCGAGCTGCTCGAACACATTTCGGGGGAGCGGCCGGCCCTGGTGCTCTCCGACGATCCCGCCTCATCGAACCGGATCGCCGAGTTCAGCAACAACACCCAGCCGTGGATGGTCGCGGTGCGCATGGTGTCCGAGGGCGTCGACGTGCCGCGCCTCGCCGTCGGCGTCTACGCGACCAGCGCCTCGACGCCGCTCTACTTCGCCCAGGCCATCGGCCGATTCGTGCGTGCGCGCCGCCCCGGCGAGACGGCGAGCGTGTTCCTGCCCTCGGTGCCCGTCCTGCTGGATCTGGCCGCGCAGCTGGAGTTGCAGCGCGACCACGTCATCGGCAAGCCGCACCGGGAGAAGAACGGCCTCGACGACGAGTTGCTGACCGACACGGCCAAGCAGAAGGACGAGCCGGGCGAGGAAGAGAAGAAGTTCGTGGCGCTCGCCGCGGACGCCGAGCTCGACCAGGTGATCTACGACGGCTCCTCGTTCGGCACCGCCACCTTCGCGGGCAGCGACGAGGAGGCCGACTATCTCGGCATTCCCGGCCTGCTCGACGCCGACCAGATGCGCGCGCTGCTGCGCGAGCGCCAAGCGCGTCAGCTGGCCGATCGCGGTGAGCCGAAGATCGCGGAACCCGCGCCGCAGGTCGCGACCGCCGCCGAGCGGGTGGCCACCGCGGACCGGCTCGGGGAACTGCGTAAGGAACTCAACAGCCTGGTGGCCATGCACCACCACCGCACCGGCAAGCCGCACGGGGTGATCCACGGCGAGTTGCGGCGTGAGTGCGGCGGGCCGCCGACCGCGCTGGCCACGGCCGACCAGCTGCACGAGCGCATCGCCGCGCTGCGTCGGCGGTAGCGGCCGCATCGTCGGCGTCTGAGCCCAAGGCGTCGAAGACGCAAAACGGTCGAGGACGCAAGGCGTCGTGGTGCGGATCGATCCGTGCCCGGGTAGGGCTCAGCCCGCTGGCCAAGCCGCCATCGCGCAATCGATGGAACGGGTGAGTTCATCGAGAGCGGCCCCGTCCCTGGCCTGGATGGACAGTCCGTAGAGCACCGTCGTGTAGAACGCGGCCAGCGCCGCCGTATCGGTCTGCTCGGGCAGATCGCCGTCGGCTACACCGCGGCGCAGGCGCGCGTGGATGTGCTCGGTGGTCTCCCTGCGCTTTTCGACCAGGAAGTCGCGCACCCCGGTGTTGCGGGTCGTGTACGTCGCGCCCGCGAGCACCACCATGCAGCCGTGCGGCTTGTCCTCGGCGGTATAGGCGGCGGCGTTGTCCCGGAGCATGGCCTCGATGGCGGCGCGTGCGGTGGGCTCCTCGCGTAGTGCGCGGTCGGTGTAGCCGCCGTCGGTGCGGCCGTACAGCTCGATGGCCTCGCGGAACAGCGCCTCCTTGCCGCCGAACGCGGCGTAGAGACTGGGCGAGTTGATGCCCATCGCGGCGGTGAGATCGCTCATCGACGCGCCCTCGTAGCCGTGCTCCCAGAACACCTCCATTGCCCGGCGCAGCGCGACCGAGCGGTCGAAAGCGCGGGGACGACCCCGTTCGGCCACGGCTGCTCCTTTCTGTGTCGATCGTTAAATATACCCCTTGACGGGCCGGTCGCCGTGGGCTTAGCTATTTATGTACTGATCGACACAAAAATTGGAGGAGTACCGATGTCCGACCTGACCGGCAAGGTGGCACTGGTGACCGGCGGCAGCAGGGGGATCGGAGCGGCGATCGCCCGGCGGTTGGCCGCCGCGGGCGCGGATGTCGCGCTGACCTACCAGAGCGCCGAGACCGCCGCCAAAACCGTTGTCGCCGAGATCGAAGCGCTTGGCGGGCGCGCGATCGCCCTGCGTGCCGACAGCGCCGACGCGGGCGAGGTGACGGACTCGGTGCATCGCGCGGCCGCCGAATTGGGCGGGCTCGACGTGCTGGTGAACAACGCGGGCATCTTCCCGAGCAAGCCGTTCGAGGAGTTCACCGTCGAGGAGATCGACCGGGCGCTGCACGTGCACGCCCGCGCCGCGTTCGTCGGCGCCCAAGCGGCGGTCGCGCACATGACCGAGGGCGGCCGGATCATCAGCATCGGCACCAACCTCACCGAGCACGCCCCGTTCGGCGGTCTGGCGCTCTACAACCTGAGCAAGTCGGCGCTCAACGGATTCACCAAGGCGCTGGCGCGCGAACTCGGCCCGCGGTCGATCACGGTGAATCTGGTGCAGCCCGGCTCGACCGACACCGACATGAACCCGGCCGACGGCGCACACGCCGCGACCCAGGTAGGCCTCACCGCGCTCGGGCGCTTCGGCACCGCCGACGACATCGCCGCCACCGTGGCGTTCCTGGCGGGCCCGGCCGGGCGCAGCATCACCGGCGCGATCCTCACGGTGGACAGCGGCACCAACGCCTGACGCTCACCCGGTGCGGTACCGCCGGACTCACACCGGTTCGAAGAAGTGATCCGGATCCAAGGAATTGATCGGCGTCCAGCGCGGCTGTTCGACGGTGATCTCCGAATCGGCGTGCGCCGCTTCGAAATAGCCTTGGATCTCCAGGGCGAGCCGCGGGTGCTCGTCGACTCGGCGCGCCATGTCGTAGAGCGTGGCGAGCACGTGGACGCAGCGGTCGCTGCGCGCCGAGCACGAGCAGTCGACGGCGGCGAGCACCGCGGCGGGCCGCACCCCCGCCGCGGCGAGCGCGCGGTGCGTCTCGTCGGTCAGCACCGTCGGATCCGGGATCACCTCGGCGATCGCGGCCACCGCCTGCCGGGACAGCGGCGCCACCTCCAGGTGGGTCACCGAGGCCTGCCCGCCGCGATGGATGTGCGCGCGCACGACGCGGCCTTCGACGGTGGCCTGGACGCCGTTGTTGCGGGCGATGCTGCGGGCGCGGGGCAGCAGCGGATCGGGCCGGGTCTGGCGCAGCGGTTCGGCGAGCCGGACCCAGTCCATGCCCCAGGCGGTGTAGCCGAATTCGTTGTCCGCCATCAGTTCTCTCGCTTCCGTCGCAGGATCTCGACGAGTTGGTCGTCGTCGAGGCGGGCCAGCGCGGCGATGCCCGCGGTGTCCGACAGATCGGTCAGCGCGGACTTGCGGTCGTGCATGCCCGCGATGTGCTCCTCGACGGTGGTGCCGGAGGTGAGGGTGGTGATGGTGACCGTGCGGGTCTGGCCGATCCGGTGCGCGCGGTCCGAGGCCTGCGCCTCCACGGCGGGATTCCACCAGCGGTCGAAGTGCACCACGTCGGCGGCGCGGGTCAGGGTGAGACCGGTGCCCGCCGCCCGCAGGCTCAGCACGAGCACCGGCGGCCCGTCCGCGGACTGGAAGTCGCGCACGATCGCCGCGCGCTGGGCTTGGTTCAGTCCGCCGTGGAAGAACGGCGCGGTGACACCGAACTGCTCGGCGAGGTGACGGACCAGCAACTCACCGGTCTGCCGGTACTGGGTGAAAATCAGGGTCGGCGAATCGGTTTCGAGGTTGGTGGCGACGATGTCGGTGCACAGGTCGAGCTTGCCCGAACGGCCCGGCAGCTCGGCGAGATCGCCGGTGATCAGGCCCGGGTGGTTGCACACCTGTTTGAGCGCGGTGAGGGCGGCGAGCACCCGGCTCTGCCGTTGCGCGCCGGAACCGAAGCCGTCGTCGATGGCCCGCTCCAGCAGCTGATCGTAGAGCTTCTCCTGTTCGGCGGTCAGATCGCAGAGCAGGTCGGTGTGGATCTTCGCGGGCAGCGCGGCGGCGACATGGAACTTCTTGCGCGCCAGCACGACCGGTTCGATGGTGTCGCGAAGCCGGGCGGCGGCCGCGGCCGAACCCTCCTGGATGGGCCGGACGAAACGGCGGCGGAACTGGCCGCGATGGGCGAACAGGCGAGGCGCGACCAGATGCAGCAATGCCCACAGTTCCTCGAGGTGGTTCTCCACCGGCGTGCCGGTCAGCGCGACCTTGGCGGGGCTGGTGAGGGCGCGGGCGGCTTTCGCGAGCTGGGTGCGCGGGTTCTTCAACGCTTGCGCCTCGTCGAATATCGCTGTCGCCCAGTCTCGTTCGGCGAGGAGGTGGCCGTGCAGCCGCAGCATCGGGTAGCCGACCACCACGATGTCACCCGGGGCCGCGGCGAGTTCTCCGCCGCGCCAGGCGATCGGACGCAGTTCCGGTGCGAAACGGGCGATCTCGTGCGCCCAGTTGCCGACCAGCGACGTGGGGCAGACCACGAGCTGCGCGCCCGCCGGTGCACGCCCGAGCAGAAAACCGATGGCCTGCACCGTCTTTCCGAGACCCATCTCGTCGGCCAGCACCGCGCCGCCGTACGCCTCGGTGGTCTCGGTGAGCCAGCCGACCCCGCGCGCCTGATAGGGGCGCAGGTCGGCGTGCAGGGTGGTCGCCAGGTCGGCGGCCACCGCCTCGGTGTCGAGCAGGGCTCGCAACGCGCGGTCGGCGGACACGATCGCGGTGCCCGCGGCGTCCGGTACGGCGTGGGCGGCGATGGGCAGTGCGCCGACGGGTTCGTCTGCGCGCAGGACCGTCTGCCAGACCCGCAGCGACGAGCCCGCGTCGGACATCCAGGGTGCCGATGACGGGTCGCCATCCAGTGCGGCGAGCTCCGCGGGCGAGATCAGCGCGCAGTCGACATCGACGACCTCGATGGCTCGGCGCGGGCCGGTCGGCAGCGCGAGCGCCAGCGTCTCCCGGTCGCCGAGATCCGCGGGCGCGCGCCCGGGTCCGTGACCCGTCCAGGTCCACAGGGCGAAGAGGTGACGGTCGGGCAGATAGGTGGCCTGTGTGCTGGGCAGAGCGAACCCCTAGATCATCGTATGGCGTACGGAGTATCGTGACAACGTACACCGTACCGGGTTTGTTCCGAGGAGTCCCTTGCCCGAGCAGAGCGACGACGACCAGGCCAGGCGACTGCTGCACCTGCTGTGGCGGCAGTCGATGCCGCCGCGCACGGGCGGGCGTGGTCCGAAGCAGACGGTGAGCGTCGACGCCGTGGTCGCGGCGGCCGTCGCACTGGCCGACCGCGAGGGGTACGAGAAGGTGTCGATTCGCGCGGTCGCGGCGGAGCTGGGACTGCGGCCGATGAGCCTGTACACCTACGTGCCGAGCAAGGAGGCGCTGAGCGTGCTGATGGTCGACGCCGTCGCCGCCGAGGACGTGCCCATCCCCGCGGCGCTGCCGGTGCGCGAGCGGATGGCCGCGATCGCGCGCCAGGCCCGCTCCGAGGTGCTGGCGCACCCGTGGCTGCTGGAGGTGTCGCCTTGGCGGGCAGTGCTCGGGCCGGGTCGGATGCGACGCTACGAGCGTCAGCTGGCGGCCATCGAGGGGATCGGTCTCACGGACCTCGCGATGGACCGGGCGATCGCGGTGCTGACCGAATTCGCCACCGGGAACGCGCGGATGGCGGTGGCCGCGGCCCGCGGCGCGGCGGAGCTGAGCGACGCGCAGTGGTGGGAGCGGTACGGTCCCGAACTGGCCCGGGTCATGCCGCTCGGCGAGTTCCCGCTCGCCGGACGGGTCGGCGCGGCGGTGGGGGAGCGGTATCAGGCGCCCGCCGATCCGGACGGTGCGTTCGAATTCGGGTTGACTCGGCTATTGGATGGGATCCTCGCCGAACTCGATGGTGTGACTCGGCCGACACAGCCGGACGCAGTCCGCAAGTAGCCCGCGCATGGCCGGGGCGAAGGCGGAGGTGCGCTCGAGGCACTGTGATCTTCAGCACACCGAAGTCCGAACATGCCCGCAGCGGGCGACGAATCGTCGCCCGCTGCGGGTAAGGCCTTCTTCTGTTGTTCGATGCTGTTGTGTCGGGAAGCGAAAACCGGTCAGAGGGCGGGAGCCGACTCCGTGTCGATCACGGCCTCGAGCTCACGCAGCCGATCCATGTGTTCGTTCGCGTGATGCTGGCAGAAGAGCAACTCTCCACCTGCGGGCAGAACGGCACGCACTCGGGCAGCCGCCCCGCAACGGTCGCAACGATCGACCGCGGTCAGTGGGGTGCTTGTCAGGGTTCCTGGCATGACTCCTCCGTCCTGGCTCCCGGCACTACAGTCCGTTCACCTGGTGTGGGGCCCGTGGTCACTCACCACGAGCTCGCTACCGCTACTTCCCAGCAGTGGTATGACTACTCTGTCAGACGTTCGGGACGGGGGCATTGTTCCCGCAAGTGATTCTGTGTGTTTTCTCTAACACGACCTGGGATTTCGCTGATGGCGAACGCGCCAGGTCAGGGATCGAACCGCACTCGATCACCCACGAACACGTCTATCCAGTTGGTCTGTTGGGAGATTACCCGTGACGTACGACACTCACACACTGGTTCACCTTTGTACTTGGTGTGAGTGGCGCAACGCGCGGCAAACCGGTGCGCACCGGCCGCCCTCGTTGGCCGAGGTGGGATTCGTTCACCTTTCCACGCCGCGGCAGGTGCACCTGCCCGCCAACCGGCTGTACGCCGGAAGGTGTGACCTGGTGTTGTTGCGCATCGACGCGAAACTGCTCGTGGACCCGGTGAAATGGGAGCCGGGCGTGCCGACGGATCCGGCGTCGATGCTCTTCCCGCACCTGTACGGTCCCCTGCCTGTGAGCGTCGTCACATCTGTCGACGAGTATCGGCCCGGTCCGGACGGAACTTTCGCGCCGCTGGCGGAATGAGCGCTGCCGCTCAGCGCTCGCGCGCCTGCCGGGCCAGGATGGCCGCCTGAACACGGGACCGCACACCGAGTTTCGTGAGAACCCGCGAGACGTGTGTCTTCACCGTGGTTTCCCCGATGAACAGCCGCGCCGCGATCTGCGCGTTCGACAAACCTTCGCCGAGGCAGTCCAGCACCTCGCGTTCGCGTTCGGTGAGATCGGCGAGCCCGTCCGGCGCGGCGGGTTCGGCCTCGACGCCGGAAGACGCGAACGCGGCGATCACCGCCCGGGTGACCTCCGGCGCCAGCACCCCGTCGCCCGCGGCGACCGCGCGCACCGCGTCGACGAGTGCTTGTCCCGACGTGGATTTCAGCACGAACCCGGACGCGCCGGCCCGCAGGGTGCGAAAGACGTACTCGTCCAAGTCGAATGTGGTGAGGATGAGCACCCGCGCCAGCGCGTCGGCGGTGATTCGCTCGGTGGCGGTGATGCCGTCCACGCCGGGCATTCGCACGTCCATGAGCACCACGTCGGGACGCAACGCCTTGGCCTGCGCCACCGCGATGTCTCCGTCGGCGGCCTCGCCGATCACCTCGATGCCCTCGGCGCTGTCCAGGATCATCCGCAACCCGGCGCGGATCGCGCCGTGGTCGTCGGCGATCAGCACGCGAATCGTCATGCCACCTCCGCTGTTCGGCCGCCACATCGTTATGCGGGCACCGCGCCCGCGCTCGGCTCCGGCACACCGAGCGGCAGTCTGGCGCGCACCGCCCAGCCTCCGGCTTCCGGTCCTGCGGCGAAGCTGCCGCCCAGTGCGGCGGCCCGCTCCCGCATGTTCATCAGGCCGCGGTGCGCCCCTTCGGAATTCGCGGATCCGGCCGAGTTCGCCAGTGCGGGCGCCGGATTGCGCACCGACACGTCGAGTGTCGACGGGTCGGCACGCACCGCGATGTCGACCGGTTGGCCTGGCGCGTGCTTCATCGCGTTCGTCAAGGCCTCCTGGACGATTCGGTAGGCGGCCTGGTCCACCGCGCTGGGCAGCACGGCGCCGTCGAGCGAATCGGCAATGCGCACCGTCGTTCCCGCCGACCTGGCGGCGTCCACCAGGATCGGCAACTGGGCCAGGGTGCGCGGTGCGGCGGGCTCGTCCTCGCCGCCGTCGTCGCGGCGCAGCAGACCGATCATGGTCCGCATCTCCTGGAGCGCGCTGACGCTGTTGGCCCGGATCGAGCCGAGGATCCCGGCCACCGCGGGATCGGCGTCCTCGCGGCTCAGCACGCCGAGCGCCGCCTCGGACTGAATCGCGATGGCCGAGAGGTGCCCCGCGATGACGTCGTGCAGATCGCGTGCCATCGTCTTGCGCTCGTCGGCGATGGCGGCGCGCCGGTCCAGCTCGGCCACCAAAGCCATCGCCTGCACCCGCGCGCGCTCGGCCTCGGCGATCTCCTTGTGCGTGCGCACCGACAGCGCCCACCAGATCGGCGTGCCGACGAACGCGGCCGCCGCGGCGACCGCGAGCACCAGCGCCCGCCAGTCACCGGTGCCGACGAAGACCGCGATCGTGAGGACCGTCGTCAGCCCGGCGCAGCCGATCGTCACCCAGCGGGAGACCGCGCGCGTGCCGTAGAGGACGGCCGCGTAGATCAGATCCGAGTAGACGATCCACACCGGCACCGTCGGGCCGAGCGCCAGATCGATGCCGACCGGAACCGCGCCCGCCACCAGCGCCGCCAGCGGCGCGCGCCGCCGCAGCAGTGTCGCGGCGCACAGCAGCGCGAGCACACCGAACCGGGCGCTGAGCGAAGGGGGGACGCTCGCCTGGGTCATCGGATACAGCCCGGACAGATACAGGCACGCGCCGAAGGTGAACGCGAAGGCCGCGACCAGCGCGTCCTGCGCGGTCGCCGACAACGCGCGCCACTGCTTCACCGACCCATCACAGCACACGCGTCGACGGCCCCGGGTCCGCCGAAGTGATGACGCGCGATCGATCCGACGGCCGATGCGACACATACCGGCGGACCGCGAGGCTCGCTGCGTGACACTGTTGCTCGCCCTGATCGGGCTCGCGCTGGTGGACAGCACCAGCATCGGCACCCTGATCGTCCCCGTGTGGCTGCTGCTCGCCCCCGATCGACCGCCCGCCCGGCGGCTGCTGCTCTACCTCGCCGCGATCGCCTGCTTCTACTTCGCGCTCGGCATCGCGTTGCTGAGATTGGTCGGCGCCGGGCTCGAGCGGTTCGGTGAGCTGGCGCGCAGCCCGGTCGTGCTCGTACCGCAGCTGGCGCTCGGGGTCGCGCTCTTCGCCGTCTCGTGGCGCTTCGATTCGAAGAAGCGCCGGGCCAGGGGCGAACCGGACCGGACAGCGGCGTGGCGCACCAAGGCGCTGCGCAGCCAGCGCTCGGGCGCGGGGCTAGCGGTGCTGGCGGTGAGCGCCGGTGCGCTGGAGGCGTTCTCGATGGTGCCGTATCTGGCCGCCATCGGGTTGCTCGCCGCCGGTGACGTGCCGATCGGAGGTTCGGTGGCGCTGCTGGCCGGGTACTGCGTTGTGATGGTGGTTCCCGCGCTGGCGCTCATCGCGGGGAGGTCGCTGCTGCACACCAGGATCGAACCGTTGCTGGCTCGGCTGGACGCCTTTCTGTCCCGCCACGCCGACAGCGCGACCGGGTGGGCGCTGGCCATCGCGGGCATCGTCCTGGTCCGCGGCGCCATCGGCGGCCTTGCCGCTGTTTAGCACCCCGGCCGTGCGCGGGGCTTCGGACGGACTTCGTCCGGCTGGGGCTACGCTGAACAAGTGAACGTCGACGTCACCGCACTACCCGGCATCGGGGTACGCAAGGACTTCGAGGCCCGGTCGGGCCGCCGGATCGGCGTGGTCGACCACCGGGACGGAAGCATCGATCTGATCGTCTCCAAGCTCGACGACCCCGACGCCTGCGCCGCGCAGGTGCCGTTGACGAGCGACGAGGCGGCCGTACTCGCCAATCTGCTCGGCGCACCGCAGCTGGTGGCCAAACTCCGCGAGGACCACCGCGACCTTCCCGGCATCACGACCCGGCAGCTGCCGATCGCCGAGGATTCGCCGTACGAGGGCCGCGCCCTCGGCGAGACGGCGATGCGCACCCGCACCAAGGTCTCGATCGTCGCGGTGATGCGCGCCGGTCAGCTGCACCCCTCGCCCGGACCCGATTTCACCTTCGCCGCAGACGATCTGCTCGTTGTCGTCGGTACTCCCGACGGCTTGGACGCCGCCGCGAAGATCCTCTCGCACGGTTGACCGGTGAACACGACCGCGCTCGCCCTGCTCGAGCTCGGAGCGGTGTTTTTCGCTCTCGGCATGCTGGGGCGAGTGGCGGGACGGGTCGGCATGTCGCCGATCCCGCTCTATCTGCTCGGCGGACTCGCGTTCGGGTCGGGCGGGTTCATCGATCTCGCCGAGGCCGACGAGTTCGGCCATGTCGCGGGCGAGATCGGCGTGGTGCTGCTGCTCCTGCTGCTCGGACTTGAATACACCGCCGCCGAGCTGGTGACCGGTCTGCGGCGGTCGTGGCCCGCGGGCCTCGTCGACATCGTCGTCAACTCGATCCCGGGTGTGGTGGTCGCGCTGCTGCTCGGCTGGGGCCTCCTCGGAGCGCTCACCATGGGCGGTGTCACCTACATCTCGTCCTCGGGCATCGTCGCCAAGGTGCTCAACGATCTCGGCCGGCTCGGTAACCGCGAAACCCCGGTCGTGCTCTCGATTCTGGTGTTCGAGGACCTTGCCATGGCGGTCTACCTGCCGATCCTCACCACGCTGCTGGCGGGCCTGAGCTTCATCAGCGGACTGCGGGCGCTCGGCGTCGCGCTGGCGACGATCACGCTCGTGCTGGTGGTGGCGCTGCGCTACGGCCGCTATGTCTCGGCCATCGTGGACAGCTCGGACAACGAGGTGTTCCTGCTCAAGTTGCTCGGAGCGGCGCTGCTGGTGGCCGGCGCGGCCTCGGCGCTGAACATCTCGGCGGTGGTCGGAGCGTTCCTGCTCGGCATCGCGATCTCCGGGTCGACCGCGCACCAGGCCGCGAAACTGCTGGAGCCGCTGCGCGATCTGTTCGCGGCCATCTTCTTCGTCGCCTTCGGGTTGAGTACCGACCCGCGCGCGATTCCGCCGGTACTCGGCTGGGCGGTGCTGCTGACCGTGGTGACCACGGTGACCAAGGTCGCGACCGGCTGGTGGGCCGCGCAGCGGCAGGGTATCCGGCGGATGGGCCGGGCCAGGGCCGGCGCGGCGTTGGTGGCGCACGGCGAGTTCTCGATCGTCATCGCGGGTTTGGCGGTGACGACCGGCGCGGTCGCCGGCGAACTGGCCGCGCTCGTCTCGGCCTACGTGCTGCTGATGGCGGTGCTCGGCCCCATCGCGGCGCGGGTGGTGGAGCCGCTGGTGGGCTTCGTGAAACGCGAGCCGGGCCCCGCGGTCACCCCCTGAGAGGCTGGCGTCCGCCGAAAGCCCGCGCATGGCCGGAGCGAATGCGCGCGTGCGCCTGGGTTTCGTCCGGTGTCGCGGCGCGTTGCCGTTCGACACGAGTCCAGAAGGCGGTGGGGCCGCGCACCGATGCCCGTAGCCGGTGAAAGTCGGTCCGATTCAGGTGGTCGCGCCGAGCACGGCGACCAGCGCCGCCGCCCACAGAACCCGGACGACGCCGCGAAATCGGAACGCCATCGCGGCGAGCACCGTGGTGAACCCGTAGCCGGCGCCGACGTCCGGGGCGGTGGCCACGCGCAGCGGGATGAGGCAGCGGTCGATCCCGGTGACGGTGATCAACGTGGCGCCGATGTGCCCGGTGGCGAACAACAGGATCCAGCGGCCGGTGCCGAGCCAGCGCTCGGCGGCCGCCCGGATCCGCGCGTTACCGCCGACGCGGAACGTCGTGCGTCGTCGGCCAGTACGGTGTCCCCGTCACCGGCGCGGCGGAGATCGCGGCCGACTGCGGGCCGGGTTCGGGTGCGGGAACCTCGGCGGCTTGGGGCACGGAAGTGACGTAGGGCGGGAGCGAGGGCACGAGATCTTCGGCGGTCGGTCCCACGGTGGCTGGGGACAGCGTCGCGAAATTCTCCGGGGTGACGTGCACCGCTGCGGGGCGGGGAGGTGGCGGCGGTGCGAGATCGTCGGCGGCCGAGCGCGCGGGGGCCACGCGGGGCTTGGGCTGCGGAGCCAGGTCCTCGCTGGCGGGACGGACGATGGCCGCGCGCAGCGGCGGCAGCTCGGCATCGCGCTCGATCGCGGTGAGGCTGACGGCGATCAGCAGCAGCATGGTCACGATGCTGATGCCGACGATCAGCGGCGCGAGCAACTGCATCGCTCCCGTCCCGTCGACCGGCGCACCATGGCCCGAGCCGTGCGCGTGCATCGACGCCATGCCCGTGTAGTGCATACCGCACACGGCAAGGCCCATGATCCCCGCCGCGCCGGTGGTTGCGAGAAAACCGTTGACCCGCAACGTGAACCACAGCGCCACCGTCGCCGCGGCCACCGCGATCACCACCGAGAGCGCCACCATCGGCAGCTCGTAGCCGATGGTCGCGTTGGACCTCATCGCGAACATGCCGACGTAGTGCATGGCCGCCACGCCGAGGCCCGTGACGGCGCCGCCCGCGAGCAGGGCGACCAGGGTCGGCTGCGGCGTGACCACCACGAACAGCCCGATGCCGACCACCACGATCGCGGTCGCCGCGCTGAGCAGGGTGAGCGGAACGTCGTAGCGGATCTCCGCGCCGGTGATCGAAAAGCCGAGCATCGCAATGAAATGCATGACCCAGATGCCGGTGCCGCCGATCGCGAACGAGGCGAGCACGAGCCAACCGGCCCTACCTCGACCCGCCCTGGCCCGCGCGGCGCACTGCAACCCGAGCAGCGATCCGGTGAAGGACATGATGTAGGCAAGCAGTGGTGTCAACCACCCGTACGTGAAGTGGTGAATGTCGAGCACGTGAACCCCATGGCCGGGCCGAGACCGCCCGGCGATTGAAAAACATGTGCGACAGACAGTACGGCAGCGGGCGTCGCAAAACCGCGTTCCCTGAAGTGTTTTGGATCACTTTCCGGTTTGGTTCCATCTGGAAAGTGGTATGGGCCAGCGCAACTCCCCCCGCGAACGACAACGGGCCCGCATTCCCGTCGTGCCGCCGAAATGGCAAGTGGCACAAGGAATGCGGGCCCGCAGGTCCGTGCGTGTCAGTCCAGGTAGTCGCGCAGCACCTGGGAGCGGCTGGGGTGGCGCAGCTTGCTCATGGTCTTGGACTCGATCTGGCGGATGCGCTCACGCGTGACGCCGTACACCTGGCCGATCTCGTCCAGGGTGCGCGGCTGGCCGTCGGTGAGGCCGAAGCGCAGCCGGACCACGCCCGCCTCACGCTCGGACAGCGTCTCCAGCACCGACTGCAGCTGGTCCTGCAGCAGGGTGAAGCTCACCGCGTCGACCGCGACCACGGCCTCGGAGTCCTCGATGAAGTCGCCGAGCTGGCTGTCGCCCTCGTCGCCGATGGTCTGGTCCAGCGAGATCGGCTCGCGCGCGTACTGCTGGATCTCGAGGACCTTCTCCGGCGTGATGTCCATTTCCTTGGCCAGCTCCTCCGGGGTGGGCTCGCGGCCCAGGTCCTGGAGCAGCTCGCGCTGGATGCGGCCGAGCTTGTTGATGACCTCGACCATGTGCACCGGGATGCGGATGGTGCGGGCCTGGTCGGCCATGGCGCGGGTGATGGCCTGCCGGATCCACCAGGTGGCGTACGTGGAGAACTTGTAGCCCTTGGTGTAGTCGAACTTCTCCACCGCGCGGATCAGACCGAGGTTGCCCTCCTGGATCAGGTCCAGGAACGCCATGCCGCGGCCGGTGTAGCGCTTGGCCAGCGAGACGACCAGTCGCAGGTTGGCCTCGAGCAGATGGTTCTTGGCCCGGTTGCCGTCGCGCACGATCCAGTTGTAATCGCGGCGCATCGCGACCGGCAGCTTCTCGCCGGCTTCGGCGAACTCGCGCACCTTCTCCGCCGCGTAGAGGCCGGCCTCGATCCGCTTGGCGAGCTCGACCTCCTCCTCGGCGTTGAGCAGCGCGACCTTGCCGATCTGCTTGAGGTAGGCGCGCACCGAGTCGGCGGAAGCGGTGAGCTCGGCGTCCTTGCGGGCCTGCCGCAGCGCCTCGGACTCCTCCTCGTCCCAGACGAAATCGCCGGACGCCTTGTCCTTCTCCGACGGCTCCTCGGCGCTCTCGGCTTCTTCCTCGTCCTCGGCGACGTCCTCGGCCGTGTCGTCCACCAAGTCCGCGTCTTCGGCGAGATCGCCTTCGTCGACCTCCAGATCGTCCAGATCCTCGAGATCGAGAGCCTCGTCCTCCAACGCCTCCTCGGCGCCGGGCTCGCCGTCCGGGCCCGCCTTCTTGGTGGCGGCCTTCTTCGCGGGCGCCTTCTTCGCGGCGGCGGCCTTCTTCGCGGGCGCCTTCTTGGCCGCGGCTTTCTTGGCCGGTGCCTTCTTGGCGGCAGCCTTGCGGACCGGCCGTGCTGCGGTTACATCTGTGGAGTCGGCGTCGGCCGATTCGGCGGTCTGACGGGTCGTGGCTACCACGTACGCCCTTTCGTGACGGTCTCGTGCGGCGTCACGCCAGAGTGGTGTTCCGGCGGAGCGGTCTGTCGGGTTTCACCGGCGGAGGGCCGGTCGGGTTTCTCCGGCTCACCGCCGGGCATGTTCCATTGTAACGATCCAACCAGGGTACTCACGGCGCGATGCCAGTTGTCGGACGCCCGCCTCGCGCGTCTTCCGCGTCGTCGCCGACCCGTCGGTCGCGCGGCGCCGGGCAGGTCACGGGACCACGCCCGAAGCGATCGCCATGGCGGCGCCGACGATGCCCGCGGTGTTGCGTAGCCGGGCGGGGACCACCGGAGTCCGATTGGTCAGCAAGGGAATCCACCGGTCGGAATCGCGGCTGATGCCCCCGCCCGCGACGATCACCTTCGGCCAGAAAAGGTTCTCCAGACCGATCAGCACGGTGCTGACCTCCGCGGCCCACTGCTCATAGCTGAGGCCGTTTCGATCCTTGATCGAGGCCGCGGCGCGGTGCTCGGTCTCCATGCCGCCGACCTCGAGGTGGCCGAGTTCGGTGTTGGGCACCAGGGTGCCGTTGTAGAGCAGCGCCGAGCCGATGCCGGTGCCGAAGGTCAGCAGCAGCACCAGCCCGTCGAAATCCCTTGCCGCGCCGTAGCGGTCTTCGGCGAGCCCGGCCGCGTCCGCGTCGTTGAGCACCGTGACCGACCGGCCGCCGAGCGCCGCCGAGAACAGGGTGCGCGTGTCGGTGCCGATCCAGGTCTTGTCGATGTTGGCGGCGGTGCGGGCCACGCCTTCGAGGACGACGGAGGGCAACGTGATGCCCACCGGGCCGGACCAGTCGGCCTCGGCGACCAGCTTGGACACCGCGTCGGCGACGGCGTGCGGTGTCGAAGGATACGGGGTCGCGATCTTGATCCGCTCGTGCAGCAGCTCGCCGGTGGCCAGATCCACCGCGGCGCCCTTGACGCCGCTGCCGCCGATATCGATCCCGAATGCGTGCCCCCGAGCGGACATGGCTAACCCCTCGTTCCCTTAGCTGGCCGGTTGTGATGACAGCGCCCGCCGTACCGGGCCCACGCGGCCGCCTCCGGGCGGAATGCGCTGGGGTGCCCGACGACGGCGCTGTGTCGTGCACGACAAGAGTAATGCGCGATCGAGGCTGCGCACGTGGAAGCATCTGTGATGCGATGGACGGCGTGCCGGAATCCAGTACCCCAGTAGCCGAAGAGTCCGCCGCCGAGACCGCCTCCGAACTCCGCCGCGTGGCCATCGAGCTCGCCGAACGAGCCGCGGCCCACGTCCGCGCCCGCCGCCCCGAGGTGTTCGGCCCGGCCGGAGCCGCGACCGACGGCGCCGTGCGGGCCAAGGGCCACGCGACCGATCCGGTGACCGTGGTGGACACCGAGAGCGAGGAGCTGATCCGCGCGCTGCTCGCCGAGCGACGGCCGGGCGACCCGATCGTCGGCGAGGAAGGCGGCGGCGACATGACCGCCGGCAACGACTTGGTGCATTGGGTCGTCGACCCGATCGACGGCACCGTCAACTTCCTCTACGGCGTCCCCGGTTACGCGGTCTCGGTGGCGGCGATGCGCCACGGGCGGTCCGTGGCGGGCGCGGTGGTGGACGTCGCGCGGGCGGTCACCTACAGCGCCGGGCTCGGCTTGGGCGCCACGGCGACGGCCGCCGACGGCACGGTCGAACAGCTGCGGTGCAATCCGGTCGAGGACCTCTCGATGTCGTTGGTGGCCACCGGTTTCGCCTACGGCGCGCACCGGCGCGCGCGGCAGGCCGAACTCCTCGCCCGGGTGCTGCCCCGGATCCGCGACATCCGCCGCTTCGGCGCGGCCGCGCTCGACCTGTGCCATGTGGCCTCCGGGCGGGTGGACGCGTACTACGAGCACGGGCTCAACGCCTGGGACTGGGGCGCGGGCGCGCTGATCGCCGCGGAAGCGGGCGCGCTCCTGACGCTTCCGCCCGCGACCGCGTCCGGCGCGGCGGGCGATCTCGTCGTCGCCGCGGCGCCGGGCATCGCACGGGAACTCGGTGAGCTGCTGGCCGAAGTCGGCGTGACGGAGCCGCTCCCGGATCGGTGATCCGGGAGCGGCTCCCTGGGGGTGTGGGCTCGGCGCCGGATCAGCAGTGCGCGGCGCGCGCGGCGTCGAGCAGTTCGGAGTCGATCGCCGGGCTGGCGCCGGGCGCCGGGTTCTTCAGCGAACGCAGCACCTCCTCGGCGTCGTTGCTCGGCCGCAGATCCCGGAACAGCGAACCGAGCACCAGGTCCACGCTGTCGTCCTCGCGCTGATCCTCGATCAGCTCGGCGCACGGCGCGACCAATTGCACCGACGCCGCGGCGGGCCTGCCGTTCACGCCGAAGCGGATCTGCCCGGTGCATTCCAGGTCGCCGTTGACGTATATGGAATCGTTGCCGTACTGGGTGCCGGGTGCGCTCGCGAAGCCGAGATCACCGAGCTGCGCCGCGACGTGCGCGGCCTGGCCACGCTGGTTGTTCGCGTTCAGCACGCGCACCTTGCTCGCCGTGAGCGGTGCGGGTTCCACGTCCTCCAGCCGCGAAGCGCCGACCCGCTGACCGAGCTTGGGCGCCGGGGCCGCGCCCGGATCGCTGGCGGGGCTCGGCGAGTTGCAGGCCATCGCGGTGGTGTCGGTGTCCTGCGTCGTCAGCGCTTTGATCCACACGATCGCGCAGATCAGCGCCATGACGCCGAGCATGATGAGCCAGGGTTGGGGGCGGCGCCGAGCGTAGGGTCGTCCCTGCGAATCCGTCGCGGTGCCTTCGGTGATCAGTGAAACCACGAGCCACACTCTACGAAAATGTCGCGACGCCGGTGCGGAAGGTCTCGGCGAGTTCCAGCGTTGGTGTCGATTCCCCGACAGTTTCGACTCGGCTGTGTTTTGATTGCGACTTTTGTCGCGCCGTCCGCTATTGTCTGGCGGCCCAGATCGAATCACCAGCGGCGAAAACGGTGGGTCGGTCGCGGGAACAAGTAGGGCATGTCCTGCGTTTACCGAGCGCTACCGGGTATGGATCCTAGTGATCCCCCCTGATAGGTGACCGGTGCACGTGTGATGTGCACCACCGGCGGGGCGGTGCGGGCGCTCGATTCCGGCGAGGAATCGGCGTGTCGGCAGCCGGTCCGGGATATACGGAGTAAGGACGAGGGGAAGACGACATGGCAACCGACTATGACGCACCGCGGCGCACCGAATCCGACGATGTGTCGGAAGATTCGCTGGAGGAGCTGAAGGCTCGTCGCAACGAGGCGCAGTCCGCCGTCGTGGATATCGACGAATCCGATACCGCGGAGTCGTTCGAGCTTCCCGGCGCGGATCTGTCCGAGGAAGTGCTCTCGGTTCGGGTGATTCCGAAGCAGGCCGACGAGTTCACCTGTTCCAGCTGCTTCCTTGTTCACCACCGCAGCAGGCTGGCGAGCGAGGCAGGCGGTCAGATGATTTGCATGGATTGCGCAGCCTGATACTTCGCGGAATGCGGAATCCGGCCGAACCGAGGGTTCGGCCGAAGGTAACAGTCAGCCCGCGCTCGGCAGCCCGAGCGCGGCAAGGACCTTTTCTGGCCGGCGCGTACTGATCAACCAGTACGGCGTCGGATCATCGGGGTCGTCGAGGACCAACAACACCATCGGACCGATCCAGGGACGATGTTGCACATACGCGGCGGGATCGAGCTGGCGGCCGAGGGCCGCGCTCTTCGCGGAGGGGGCGACCACCGCCGCGCGAGACACGAAATTCACCGGTAGGTGCGCCCGGTCTACGCGCAGTTCCGGTGTTCCCGAGGCGTCGGCGGCCACCGCCACCTTGTGGCGGCTGAACCACAGCAGCACCCACGCCGCGATCGGGATGAGCAGGACGTAGGGCAGCCAGGCCCGGATTCCCGGTGCGCCCATGTGGATTTCGGCGGCGAGCAACCCGGCGATGCCGAACCCGACCGGCCACCACCACAGCGGCACCCAGAGCCGCTCGTCGTAGGGCTGGCTGGCCTGTTTCTCGTTGTCCGTCACCGAAGGGTTGGGCCTGTCCGACACGACTCAACAGTAGGCCACCGTCCCGCCAGGCGAACGCCGAGGTACGCGTAGGCTCGACCAACGTGAGCGCACTTTCACCGATACCGCTGCTGCGGCTGGATCCGGGCATTCCCGTGCCGACGCGCGCCCATACGGGCGATGCCGGCGTGGACCTGTGCACCACCGAGGACGTCATCCTGGAGCCGGGGGAGCGGGTGCTGGTCGGCACCGGTGTCGCCGTGGCGCTGCCGGTCGGCACGGTGGGGCTGATCCATCCTCGGTCCGGGCTCGCCGCCAAGACCGGGCTGTCGGTGGTGAACACGCCGGGGACCGTGGACGCGGGCTACCGGGGCGAGATCAAGGTGTGCCTGATCAATCACGATCCGCGCACGCGCATCGAATTGCGCCGTGGCGACCGGATCGCGCAGCTGCTCGTGCAGCGGGTCGAGCTGGTCGACTTCGTCGAGGTCGATCAGCTCGACGACACGACGCGGGGTGCGGGTGGCTACGGGTCCAGCGGCGGTCACGCCAGTCTGGGCGCGGAAACCGACGGGGTGAGCCGGGCGACCGGCCGGGAGGCGTGAGGCGACGATGTTCGGAAAGAAAAAGCAGCGGTCGGACCGGTTCGAGGACCAGTACGACGAATACGGCGCCGAGTACGACGACGTGGACTACGACGCCGAGTACGACGAGCTGTCCTACGACGAATTCGCCGAGGACACCGCCGGTTTCGCGGAACGCCCGGAGGGCGAGCGGACCGGCCCCTACGACTACGACGAAGTGGCCGAGCTGCTCGAAGGAGTCGCTGAGCAGCGGCTCGACCTGGGTTCGGTCATCCTGCCGGTGCCACCGGGCGGCCAGCTACAGGTCGAGATGACGCCCGACGGCACCCCGCAGGCGGTGCACCTGGCCACCGAGCACGGCCGCATCACCGTCGCCGCCTACGCCGCGCCCAAATCGCCGGGCCAGTGGCGGGCGGTGGCAGCCGACCTCGCCGACTCGCTGCGCAAGGACGGCGCGCGGGTCGCGATCGAGACCGGTCCGTGGGGCCGGGAGGTCCTGGCCATCACGGAGGGCGCCGATCTGCGCTTCATCGGCGTGGACGGCTACCGCTGGATGGTGCGCCTGGTCGCGGCGGGTCCCTCGGGCGCGGTGAACGACGGCACGCCGCTGGTGTCCGCGGCCCGGGCGATCCTCAGCGAGACGGTCATCCGGCGCGGTACCGACCCGCTGCCGGTGCGGGATCCGCTGCCGGTCGTCCTGCCGCAGCAGCTCGCCGAACAGCTGGCCGCCGCGCACCAGGCGCAGGTCGAGGCGCAACAGGCTCAGATGGCCGCCCAAGCCGCCGCGGTCCATAACCCGGTGCCCGCCCAGCCGCAGACGCTGCCGCCCCAGCCGCGTCGCGGCGCCGACGGCTCCGCCATGCAGCAGCTCGGCCTGAACTGATCCGTTTCACCGGCTCCGCACCCGCCTCGCGACAGGACAGGTTGTCCGTACCGCGAGGCGGGTGAACGGGCCGCGAAGAAGAGGTCGTCAGTCGAAGGCGGCGAATCCGAGGCGTCCGAGGATCGCCGGGTCGGCGCCCAATTCGTCGAGGGTGGTGCGGAACAGCCGGGCGCGGGGGATCAGATCGGCCCACTCCTCGGCCACGGCGAGGGGGTGGACCGGGTCGTCGACCGCGGTGACGACCGCCACCGGCACGTCCAGCGTGGCGAGGCGGTCGGTGCTCGGCCATTTGTAGTCGGCGGCTTCCTCGAGGGCTTGCGGCAGGTGCGGCCACTGAGAGCGCCAGGACTGGGTCAAGGCGTCGGCCAGCCAGCGCGGGCTGCTCGCCCGCATTCTGGCGATGACCGTCTCCAGGCCGTCGGCGCGCAGTTGCTCGGCGGTCACGGCGGCGCTGAGCGCGGCCGGGCAGCGGGCGGTGTCCGAGCCCGTCCACGCGGGCAGGGCGGCGACGACGCCCGCGACGGATTCCGGGTGCGCGCCCGCCCATTCCAGCGCGATCGCCGCGCCCAGCGAGATGCCCGCGGCGAGCACCGGTCCGCGCGCGGCGGCCGCGTCCAGCGCGGCTCGGCAGCTGGCCACGACCGCCTGCGGATCCGGTTCGACGGCAATCGATTCGAATCCGCGGGCGACGCTCGCCGGACCGAAGGCACGCCGGGCGAAATCGGCGTCGGAGCCGGTGCCCGGCAGCGCCACGACGAGCGGAACCGCAGGTCGTGTGGCCGTCGTGACATGTGTGGAGTCGAACACCGGGTCGAGCGTAGCGGGGGTGACCGCGGGCATCTACAGTGGCGGGTGTACGGCCAACAGCCGGTCGTCACCGAACAACCACGATGGCGTGAGACCCGCGCCATCTGTGCAGCAGGAGAGCGTGCAATGCCATCCGCAGCCTCAGGGTATTTTCGACGTCTGGGCCGCAGGCTGACCGAGGACATCGACCGACTCGATGCCGAGGAGCTGGCCGAGACCGCAGAGGCGTCGGGCGCGTGTCGGGCGTCGGAGTGTCGTCGCGGTGACGAAGCGACGATGCTCGGTCGTCTACGGAGTGTGGAAGCCTGCCCCAAGGCGGTGGGCGCCAGTGTTCAGGCAGAATTCTTCGACGGCACCGATGCCATCACCCTGGTGTGGATCGGCCGTCGGCGCATCCCCGGCATCGAACCGGGGCGGCGCATTCTGGTCCGCGGCCGGGTCGGTGACCGGGACGGCCGTAAGGTGATCTTCAACCCCTACTACGAATTACGCGGGAACAGCTGACACGTATGCCTTCGAGCAACGACCACGGCGCCGATCGAGGCACGCCGACCGATATCGAGCGACCGATCGACGCCGCGGCTCACCGGCGCCTGCATGGCCGTCATGCCTCGGCCGAAGAGGCCGTGCGTGAGGAAGCCGCCGAACAGACGCTGCTCGAGCAGCTGGGCGGCTTCAGCGGCCTGATCTACTCGACGTTGCCGGTGCTCGTCTTCGTCCCCGTGAACACCCTCGCCGGTCTCACCGCCGCGATCTGGACGGCGCTCGGCGTCGCGGCCGCCGTGCTGGTGTGGCGGCTGATCCGGCGCGATCCGGTACAACCCGCCATCTCCGGATTTCTGGGCGTCGGCGTTTGCGCGCTGATCGCGTACCGGGTCGGCGAGGCCAAGGGCTTCTTCCTGTTCGGCATCTACACCAGCCTGGTCTACGCGGGCGTATTCCTGGCCTCGATCCTGGTGCGCTGGCCGCTCGTCGGCGTGATCTGGGGCGTCCTGAACGGCCACGGCTCCGGCTGGCGCGCCGACCGCAGGGCGCTGCGCCTCTACGACCTGGCGACGGCCACCTTCGTGGTGGTCTTCGCCGCCAGATATCTGGTCCAGTCCCAGCTGTACGACACCGACCGCACCGGGTGGCTCGCCGTCGCCCGCATCGCGATGGGCTGGCCGCTGACCGCCGTCGCCTTCGCGGTCACCATCTGGGCCGTGCGCCGGGCGGGTCATCTGCCGCGCGCCAAGGCCGAAACCGCCTGATACGGAACCGGGGTGGGGCCGCCTCACCGCCGAGGTGGGGCACTACCCACCCTGGGGTATCTGGTTGGTGCGCCGAGTTCATCGGACGATCGTTTGCAACACGAGAAACGCAACGATCGGCCAGAAAGGACTCGGACATTGGCTACCGAGCACACGGTTTCGACCACCAAGACCCACGCCCACTCCAGCCCCGCGCTGTCGGAGAGCCGCCGGGTGGCGGCCGAACTGGACAAGCTGATCGGCCCCGCCGCCGCAGGCGACAAGCGCGCGGTGTCGGAGATCGTGCGGGTGGTGCACCCGCTGGTCCGCCGCTACACCGGCGCCCGCCTCGGCAACACCGCCCACTTGCACGTCACCGCTGACGACGTGGTGCAGGAGATCCTGCTGGCCACCGTCAACGCCATTCCGCGGTACCAGGATCAGGGCAAGTCGTTCCTGGCCTTCGTCTACGGCATCGCGGCCAACAAGATCGCCGACGCGTTCCGGCGCTCGCAGATGCACCCGACCTACCCCGTCGCCGACGTCCCCGACTCCCCGTCGGCGGCCGCGGGTCCGGAGGAATGGGCGCTCGCGTTGGAACGCCGCTCGGCCACAAGAGAATTGATGAAGGTGCTGGCTCCGGCGCACCGCGAGGTGCTGGTGATGCGGATCGTGCTCGGCTGGTCGGCCGCGCAGACCGCGGAGGCCATCGGCACCAGCCCCGGCGTCGTCCGGGTGATGCAGCACCGCGCCCTCAGCAAGTTGCGGGCGCAGCTGCAGCCGGCGTCCTGAGCCCCGAACCGCGGCAGCAAACCGTATCGGGGTGTTATGGCTTGATGCCGTGGTGGGCCAGCGCCACCCGCAGATCTTCCTCGGCTTCCACCGAGGTCACGAACAACAGCTCGTCCTCGCCCTCGAAGGGATCGTCGGCCTGCGGCACGATCACCCGCCCGCCGCGCAGAATCGTCACCAGCGCGGCGTCGCGGGGGAGGGTCAGGGTACGGACGGGCTTGCCCGCCAGCGCGGTGTCGGCGGGCAAGGTGATCTCGACCAGATTCGCCTGTCCTTGGCGCAGCGTCATCAGGCGGACCAGGTCGCCCACCGAGACCGCCTCCTCGACCAGCGAGGCGAGCAGGCGCGGCGTGGAGACCGCCACGTCGACGCCCCACGACTCGTCGAAAAGCCATTCGTTGCGCGGGTCGTTGACCCTGGCGACCACCCGGCGCACGCCGAACTCCGTCTTGGCGAGCAGGCTGTGCACCAGGTTCGCCTTGTCGTCGCCGGTGGCCGCGATGACCACCTCGTAGGTCTCCAGCCCGGCGTCCTCCAGCAGCGCCAGCTCGCACGCGTCGGCGTGCACCCAGACGGCGTCCGGGATGGCGTCCGGATCGATGTGGTCGAGCTGACGCTCGATCAGCATCACCGTATGTCCGCTGCGTAGCAGTTCGCGGGCAATCGATCGGCCGACGGCGCCTGCCCCGGCGATGGCCACCTTCATGATCAGTCCTCGCTAGCGGGGGGCTTGCCGGCCAGCGCGACGACCTCGCCGACGTTGCCGGAGGTCGCGGCCACGTAGACGATGTCGTCGGCCTGGACGATGGTCTTGCTGTCGGGCAGCAGGCCTTGGCCGAATCGGATGATGAACGCCACGCGCACGGAGATCGCGCGCTCCAGGTCGCGCACCGTGCGCCCGTACCAGTCCTCGTGCAGCGTCAGCTGGGTCACCGCGACCGTTCCGGTGGGATCGCGCCAGGTCGTCGTGCTGGAATCGCCGACGAGGGTGCGCATGAAACGGTCGGTGGTCCACGGCACCGTGGCGATGGTCGGGATGCCGAGCCGTTCGTAGACCGCCGCGCGCTTGGCGTCGTAGATCCGGGCGACCACGCGCTCGACACCGAAGGTCTCGCGGGCCACCCTGGCGGAGATGATGTTGGAGTTGTCGCCGGAGGAGACCGCGGCGAACGCCTCGGCTCGCTCGATTCCGGCGCGGGTCAGCACATCTCGGTCGAAGCCGACGCCGACCAGACGCTCGCCGGGGAAATCGTTACCCAGCCGCAGGAACGCGCTCGGGTCCCGGTCGATCACGGTGACCTCGTGGCCGATGCGGACCAGGGCGCGAGCCAGCGACGAGCCGACGCGACCGCATCCCATGATCACTACGTACACCGTGCAACCTCGCTCCTGGACCAATGGCGTTCGGTCTACTTGCCTGTCCGCAGAACCGTACCCGCCGGATGTGTCCATGGCCCACTTTCCCCCTTCGGGTGGCGGGCAAACCTCTTTGTGACCCTTGGGCCTGCGTAGACGCGCAGCGACACCCCACGGGCGATCAAGGGCCGGGGGATCTATGCTCGCTCCAGTGTCCAAGTTGACGACGGCAGCCAAGCGGATGCTGCTGGGCAGGCCCTTCCGTAGCGATTCGCTGGGCCACACGCTGTTGCCGAAGCGAATCGCGCTTCCGGTGTTCGCCTCCGACGCCATGTCCTCGGTCGCCTACGCGCCGGAGGAGATCTTCCTCGTGCTCTCGGTGGCTGGCGTCTCGGCCTACCTGTACGCACCGTGGGTCGGCCTCGCCGTCGCCTTCGTCATGGCCGTCGTGGTGGCCAGTTACCGCCAGAACGTGCACGCCTACCCGTCCGGTGGCGGCGACTACGAGGTCGCGACCACCAATCTCGGTCCCACCGCTGGGCTCACGGTCGGCAGCGCCCTGCTGGTGGACTACGTGCTCACCGTCGCGGTGTCGATCTCCTCGGCCGCTTCCAACATCGGCTCGGCCGTCCCGTTCGTGGCCACCCACAAGGTGCTGTTCGCGGTGGCGGCGATCGCGCTGCTCACCGCCATGAACCTGCGTGGCGTCCGGGAATCCGGCAAGGCCTTCGCGATCCCGACCTACGCGTTCATCGTCGGCATGGTCGTCATGCTCGGCTGGGGGCTGTTCCGCATCGTGGTGCTCGGCGAGGACTTGCAGGCCGAATCGGCCGGGTTCCAGCTCGAGGCCGAGGACGAGCACCTGTACGGTCTCGCTTTCGCCTTCCTGATCGCGCGCGCCTTCTCGTCGGGCTGTGCCGCGCTGACCGGTGTCGAGGCGATCAGCAACGGCGTGCCCGCGTTCCGCAAGCCCAAGTCACGCAATGCCGCGACAACGCTGCTGATGCTGGGCGGCATCGCGATCGTGCTGCTGATGGGCATCATCATCCTGGCGCAGAAGATCGGCATCGTGTACGCACACGAGACCGAACACCTGGTCGGCGCGCCCGCGGACTACCACCAGAAGACGCTGATCGCCCAGATCGCCGAGACGGTGTTCCAAGGCTTCCCGATCGGCTTCTTCTTCATCACCATCGTCACCGCGCTGATCCTGGTGCTGGCCGCCAACACCGCCTTCAACGGCTTCCCGGTGCTCGGTTCGATCCTGGCGCAGGACCGGTACCTGCCGCGCCAGCTGCACACCCGCGGCGACCGGCTGGCCTTCAGCAACGGCATTCTGTTCCTGTCCGGCGCGGCGATCGCGTTCGTCGTGTTCTTCGGCGCCGAGGTCACCAAGCTCATCCAGCTCTACATCGTCGGCGTGTTCGTCTCGTTCGTGCTCAGCCAGACCGGCATGCTGCGGCACTGGACGAGGCTGCTGCGCACCGAGACCGATCCGGCGCAGCGGGCCAGGATGCAGCGTTCCCGGGTGATCAACGCCGTCGGCCTGAGCGCCACCGGCGCGGTGCTCGTCATCGTTCTCATCACCAAGTTCTTCGCGGGCGCGTGGATCGCGATCCTGACCATGGTCGCCATCTTCGTGGTGATGAAGAGCATCCGCCGCCACTACGATTCGGTCGCCAGGGAGCTCGACGAGCACGAGTGGGACGGCGTGCTGCCGAGCCGTTCGCATTCGATCGTGCTGGTCTCCCGGCTGCACCTGCCGACACGACGCGCACTGGCCTACGCCCGCGCCACCCGCCCCGACACGCTCGAGGCGATCACGGTGAACGTCGACGAGGCCGACACCAGGGCGCTGGTGCGGGAATGGGAGAGGAGCGATATCACCGTGCCGCTCAAGGTGATCGAATCGCCCTACCGCGAGATCACGAAGCCGGTGCTCGACTACGTCAAGCGGGTGCGCCGCGACGCGCCGCGCGACGTGGTGACGGTGTTCATTCCCGAGTACGTGGTCGGCCACTGGTGGGAGACGGTGCTGCACAACCAGAGCGCGTTGCGGCTCAAGGGCAGGCTGCTCTTCGAGCCCGGTGTCATGGTGACCTCGGTGCCGTGGCAGTTGAGCTCGTCGACGACGCGGGCCGGGCAGGCGGGCGAGATCAACGCGCCCGGCGCGGTGCGGCGCGGTTACGAGGACCGGGTATGAGCGCCCCGAGCGGGTCCGCGCGATGACCGACTGGTTCGGCAGGACCTTCGACCTGCGGCTCGGCCCGCCCGGACACGGCGGGTTCTGCGTCGGCAGGCACGAGGGCCGGGTCGTGTTCGTCCGGCACGGGCTGCCCGGTGAGCTGGTGCGCGCCACGGTCACCGAGGACCGCGGCGGTTCGTTCTGCCGCGCGGACGCCGTGCGGATCCTGGAGCCTTCGCCGGATCGGGTGCCGCCGACCTGCCCGGTGTCCGGGCCGGGCGGCGCGGGCTGCTGCGACTTCTCACATGCCACGCCCGCCGCGCAGCGGCAGTTGAAGGCGGCGGTGGTCGCCGAGCAGTTGCGCAGGCTCGCGGGGATCGAGCGTGAGATCGTCGTCGAACCGATCGCCGGTTATCCCGACGACGCGAGCGGCGGCTGGCGCACCAGGATCCGGCTGCCGGTCGACGCCGAGGGGCGGGCCGGTATGCATCGCTACCGCAGCACCGAGGTGATCGCGGATCTGCGCTGCCCGCAACCGGTTTCCGGTGCGATGGAAGGCATCGCGGACCGTATCTGGACGCCGGGTGCGGATCTGGTCGTCGCGGTGGACGGGGACGGTGTGCGGCACCTGGTGGAACTGCCGCCCGCCGAGCAGGTGACCGCCAAGCGGGGGCGACGGCACGGTGGCGGGCCGCGCGGCCGGCGCAGGGACGGCGGGAACCGGAACCAGGGCTCGGAGCGGCCGCGCGGTGTCGCGGGACCGGCGGGCCGCGGGGAGGAGCGGGCCGAGGATCCGGAGGAGGCGCGCCGGGAGGCGGTGGCGCGGCGGGCCGCGACGCACGCCGCCCGCGATGAATGGGTCGTCGACGGCACCGGGCGCGCCGTGGAATACGTGGCCGGACGGCGCTGGGAGATCGCGGCGACCGGGTTCTGGCAGGCTCACCGCCTTGCGGCGCAATGTTATTCGGACGTGGTGTCGGACTGGTCGGGCCTCGACCGAGGCGACCTGGCCTGGGATCTCTACAGCGGCGCAGGGGTTTTCGCGGCGCGGCTGGCGGATCGAGTGGGTGCGGAGGGATCGGTGCTCGCGGTGGAGTCCGCGCGTTCCGCCGTGGCCGACGGGCAGGCCGCGCTGCGCGACCTGCCCTGGGTGGATCTGCGCGCCGAACGTGTCGAGCGCTGGGTGACCGAGCACTTGGGCGGCGTCGCGCCGCGCGCCGTGGTGCTCGACCCGCCGCGCGCCGGCGCGGGCAAGGACGTCGTCGCGGCGGTGGCGACGGCCGAGCCCGCCCGCATCGTCCACATCGGCTGCGACCCGGCCGCGTTCGCCCGCGATCTCGGCCTCTATCGGTCGCACGGCTACCGCCTCACCGGCCTGCGCGCCTTCGACGCCTTCCCCGCGACCCACCACGTGGAATGCCTTGCGCTGCTGGAGCGCTGACCGGCCGGGCGTTTAGAGTCCAAGCCATGACCGTGTACGTGATCGCCCAGCTGAAGTTCACCGACCGCGCCGCCTACGACCGCTACCAGGCGCGCTTCATGTCGGTGTTCACCAAGTACCAGGGCACGCTGCTCGCAGCCGACGAAACCCCGACCACCCTCGAAGGTACGACCGACCGCGAGAAGGTGGTCCTGATGTCGTTCCCGGACGAGGCCGCGGTCACCGCCTGGTCGCAATCCCCGGAGTACCAGGAGATCTCCAAGGACCGGGTCGCGGGCGCCGACACCCTGACCCTGCTGGTGAAGGGTCTCGACCACCGCCCGGACTGATGCGCGAGCGCCGCGATCCGGACGGCCGACCCGCGTAGAGTCGGCGGCATACCCGAGAGTCCTTGCGTTGGAAGGTGACCGGGCGCTGCAAGAGGGAGGGATGTCGTGATCCATCACGTGCAAGTGAGCTGTCCGCCGGGGTCCGAGGGCGCGCAGCGGGCGTTCTACACCGGTGTGCTCGGCTGGCCGGAGCTGCGGAAGCCGCCGCTGCTGGCGGCGCGTGGCGGTTGCTGGTTCCGGGTGCCCGGCAACGGTGGGCCGGACGGCGAGCTGCACGTGGGCGTGGAGGCCGACTTTCGCCCTGCGGCCAAGGCGCATCCCGCGTTCGTCGTCGACATCGACGCGACTGCCGAGGCGGTCGCGGGTGCGGGGCATCCGGTGCGCTGGGCCGATCCCGCGGAAATCCCCGGGCGGCGCCGGTTCTTCACCGTGGACGGCGTCGGAAATCGGCTCGAGTTCCTGGCGGACTGAACTCCGAACCCTTCGCCTCGGACGTCGCCGACGCGTGACCTGGTCCGGTCAGTGTTCGTAGTGGGGTGGGCGGCGGTCGCGGCGGGCGCGGATGGCTTCGTCGAAGTTGTCGGTGGTGAGGCGGACGTACAGCTGGGCGAGGCCCTCCTGCTGCATGTGCGACTCGAAGCTGCTCGCCTCCAGTCCGCTCCACAGCATCCGTTTGGTGAGCTCGGTGCCGACCCTGCTGAAGCCGATGATGCGTTCGGCGAGGTCGTAACAGGTGTCGAGGAGCTTCGCGGTGGGCACGGTGCGGGAGACCAGACCGATCCGCTCGGCCTCGACGGCGTCGACGTCGCGTCCGGACAGCATGATCTCGAAGGCGCGCGCGGAGCCGATGGCGCGCGGCAGCAGGAAGCTCATGCCCAGCTCGGTCGAGGTGAGGCCGTTGTTGATGCCCGCGGCGCGGAAGTAGGCGTCCTCGCCCGCGATACGGATGTCGGCGCCGACGCTCAGGCAGAACCCGCCGCCGATGGCCGCGCCGTTGACCGCGGCGATCACCGGCTGGTGCATACGGCGCAGTGTGATCATCACATCGTTGAGCAGATCCATCGAGCGCCGCGCGACCGTGGTGGGAGTGAGGCCAGCAGTGTTCGGCACCCGCCCGGCGCCTTGGAGGTCGGCGCCCGAACAGAAGCCTTGCCCGGCACCGGTCAGCACCACCACGCGGACGTCGTTGTCGGCGCTCACCTGTTCGAGTGCTTCGCGCAGCGGGATCATCACGTCGAAGGCCATGGCGTTCATCCGCTCCGGCCGGTTCAGCGTCACCAGCGCGACGTGCGGCCGCGGCCGGTCGACGAGCACGAAGGACATGGCGGCTCCTGACCCGCGGCGCCGGGTCCGCCGCGCGCCTTCACTATAGGGTCGCCCGTACGCCGATCGCGGCGAATCCGTCGCTCCGTCAGTCCAATTCCCAGGTGGCGCGCACACTCGCCGAGACCTCCGATTCGCCGAGTTCGACCGGCACCGCCGCGGCGAACGCGACCTCGCCCACCGGCGCGGACACGGCGCGCATCCGCGGTGCGAAAGGCGGTGCGGACGCGGCGTTCTCGGTGATCTCCAGCACCGTGCCCAGCGCCCGGCCCGCCCGCGCGGCGTACTGCTCGGCCTTGGCGAGCGCGTTGTCCCAGGCCGCGTCGCGGGCCCGCGCGAGCAAACCGGCCTCATCGGCGAAGGTGAGCGTGAGCCCGCCGAGCCGGACGTCGTCGCCGCCCGCCTCCACAGCGTCCGCGATGATCGTCGCGGGTCCGGTGTCGGCTCCCGCTTCGGCGTCGATGTCGCGCAGCGCCACCGTCAGATCGGCGGTCGCGAGATAGCCCGTGATGCGGTTGCCCTGCCCCTCGGTCCATATCGTCTCGGTGCGCACCGACAGACCGCTGGTGGCGATGTCCGTGTCGGCGACGCCGTTTCCGCGCAGCGCCGCGGTGACCGCGGCGACTCGCTCGCCCGCCTGCCCGTAGGCCAGCGCGACCTTGCTCGCCTTCGTCTCGATGGAGATGGTGACGCGCATCAGATCCGGGGTGGCGCGCACGCTGCCCTGTCCGAAGGTGGTGACCGTGCCGGTGTCGGACTTCTTCTTGCTCACGTCGCTGCGCTCCTCGCTCGCTCGGTGCTGCCGGTCCTCGTCGCCGGCTCAACGGATATTCGGTTCAATAGTCCCCGCCGCGTACCGCGATCGCGCGCACGGCGGCGTCCATCTGGGCGTACGCGCCCGCCGCCAGCCGTTCCAGCAGCGCCAGCTTCAGCTCCGGCGCGCGTTCGGCGAGCATGTCGAAGCGGGCGGGGCTCAGCACCGCGACTCGGACGGTTGTCTCGGCCCGCGCCTCGTTCACGAACGGAGTGCCGACCAGCATGGGTATCTCGCCGAACGACATGCCCGCCGAGAGTGTGACCAGCCGGTGGGCGCGTCCGTCGGCGCCTTCGAAGCTGAGCCGGACCCGGCCCTCCAAGATCAGATACAGCCCGGAACGGCTGCTGCCGCGGTGGGCGATCACCTCGCCACGCGCGACGGTGCGCATCTCGAAATCCTCCGCCAGCCGCGCCCGCGCCTCGCGGGCGAGCGCCGCGAGCGCTGGATGCTCCTCGACCGTGATCGACGTGCACGCCGGTTCGTCGGCGGGACGGTGGCGGGCGAGCACGATGTCCTCGCACCACTCCGTGGCGGTGTCGCGGTCGACGAAGACCCGGCCGCGTGGATCCGCGGGGTCCACGCTCGACACCAGACGCCCCAGCTTGGCGTCCGGGTCCACCAGCGCGACCAGGCACCCGGTCGCGGCCAGCTCGCGTCGCAGCTCGTCGAGCATGGTCACCGCGATCGCGCTGACCTCACCCACCCGGCGCAGGTCGATCACCAGCGCGTCCAGTTCTCCGGCTCGCTTCTCGATCGCGTGTACCGCGCCCTCGGCCCCCGCGAACAGCAGGTCGCCGTGCAGTTCGTAGATCCTGGCCCGGTGTCCGTGCTCGTCGAGCACCGCGATCTCCTCGGTGCTGCGCCGCGTCCGGGAGGGCACCTCCACCACCGTGTAGTCGGCGCGGATCGCCGTGCGCGCCGACCGGGTGACGTGCAGGAAGTGCAGCTCCAGCCGCCGCGACAGTTCCCGGCAGGCCGCGACACCGCGCACGCTGTTGCCGTGCCGGTCCAGGCGCGGGGAGTAGACGGCGATCCCGATCTGCCCGGGCAGCACCGCCAGGATGCCGCCGCCGACCCCGCTCTTGGCGGGCATGCCGACGGTGCTCACCCACTCGCCCGCCGCGTCGTACATCCCGCAGGTTGTCATCACGCTCAGCACCTGTTCGGTCAGCGTGCTCGACAGGGCCCGCTCCCTGGTGAGCGGATTGACGCCGTTGTTGGCCAGTGTCGCGGCCATCACGGCGAGGTCGTGGCAGGTGACGTCGATAGAGCACTGCCGGAAGTAGCGGTCCACCGCCTCGTCCGGATCGGAGTCGATGACGCCGAAGGAGCGCAGCATGTAGCCGATGGCGCGGTTGCGGTAGCCGGTGCGCGCCTCGGAGGCGTAGACGGCCTCGTTCACGCGCAGCTCGCGCCCGGCGAAGCGGGAGTAGCAGCGGCGCACCCGCTCGAACTTCTCGGCGGCGTCGCGACCGCCGATCAGTGCGGCGGCGCTGATGGCGCCCGCGTTGATCATCGGGTTGCGCGGACGCGCGGTCACCGGGTCCAGGCTGATCTCGTTGAACGCTTCGCCGGAGGGCTCCACGTCGATCCGCTCGGCCACCGCGGCGGGCCCGCGATCGGCGAGCGCCAGCGCGTAGGTGAACGGCTTGGAGATCGACTGGATCGTGAAGGGAGCCTGCACGTCACCGGCGCCGTACACCCGTCCGTCGGCGGTGGCCACGCACAGGCCGAACGAATCCGCTTGCACCGCAGCGAGTTCGGGAATGTAGTCGGCCGGCTCCCCGGACCGGTCGGCCAGGCACTCGGCGTACACGTCGGCGACGATGCGTGCCACCACACCGGAATCGGTCGTTCGCGGAACCGCTCGCTCGGGCTCGGCCACCCGACCACTGTATGGCCGTTCGCCGCGGGCGTGCGCGAACTTCGGGCGTACTCCGTCCGGCCCCGCGTGGCCGACAGGTATACCGTAGAGCGCACGGCCGGACGTTTTCGTCCGGCTCGCGCGTGTCCAGTCTCACATGTCGCGACGAAGTCGGCTGGTGACAGGCAGTTGTCGGAAAGAGGCACTGTCACCGCTCCGTAGACTGATCGGATCAGAAGCGCTATCCGGAGGGAGCGAGTTCAGGTGGGAGTGCTTTCCCGGGTCGACACGCCCGAAGACTTGCGCCGGCTGAACGTGGCCGAGCTGAAGGAACTGGCGGAGGAGATCCGCGAGTTCCTGGTGCAGAAGGTCGCCGCCACCGGCGGTCACCTGGGACCGAACCTCGGCGTGGTGGAACTCACCATCGCGCTGCATCGGGTCTTCGATTCGCCCGCCGACCCGTTGATCTTCGACACCGGCCATCAGGCCTACGTGCACAAGATCCTCACCGGCCGCAAGGACCAGTTCGACGGTCTGCGCAAGCAGGGCGGTCTGTCGGGCTACCCGAGCCGTGCGGAGAGCGCGCACGACTGGGTGGAGTCCTCGCACGCCTCCGCGGCGCTGTCCTACGCCGACGGGCTGGCCAAGGCGTTCCAGCTCACCGGACAGGGCAGGCACGTCGTCGCGATCGTCGGCGACGGCGCGCTCACCGGCGGCATGTGCTGGGAGGCGCTGAACAACATCGCCGCCGCGCCGGACCGCTCGGTGGTGATCGTCGTCAACGACAACGGCCGCTCCTACGCGCCGACCATCGGCGGCCTCGCCGACCGGCTCACCGCGCTGCGCACCCAGCCCGCCTACGAGGTCGCGCTGGACGCGGGCAAGCGGATTCTCAAGAGCATTCCGCGGGTGGGCGAGTCGGCCTACTCGATGGTGCACGCGGTGAAGGCGGGCATCAAGGACGCGGTGAGCCCGCAGGAGCTGTTCAGCGATCTCGGGCTCAAGTACGTCGGCCCGGTGGACGGCCACGACGTCGCCGCCATGGAGGCGGCGCTGCGCCGCGCCAAGGACTTCGGCGGTCCGGTGGTGGTGCACGCGGTCACCCAGAAGGGTCGCGGCTACGCGCCCGCCGAGAACCACGTCGCCGACCAGATGCACGCCTGCGACCCCATCGACCCGCTGACCGGACGTCCCGTCGGCGGCCCGAAGGCGGTCGGCTGGACCTCGGTGTTCTCCGAGGAACTGATCGCGCACGCCGAACAGCGCGACGACATCGTCGCCATCACCGCCGCGATGCCAGGCCCGACCGGTCTCGCCGCGTTCGGCGAGCGGTTCCCGGACCGCATGTTCGACGTCGGCATCGCCGAACAGCACGCCATGGCGTCGGCGGCCGGTCTCGCGCTCGGCGGTCTGCACCCCGTGGTCGCGATCTACTCGACCTTCCTCAACCGCGCCTTCGATCAGCTGCTGATGGACGTGGCGCTGCTGAAGCAGCCCGTCACCGTCGTGCTGGACCGCGCGGGCATCACCGGTTCCGACGGCGCCAGCCACAACGGCATGTGGGACCTGTCGGTGCTCGGCATCATCCCCGGCATCCGGGTCGCCGCCCCGCGTGACGCCGGCACCCTCCGTGAGGAACTGGGCGAGGCACTGGCCGTGAACGACGGACCCACCGCGCTGCGCTTCCCGAAGGGCAGTGTGACCGAGGACATCCCGGCGGTCGAACGTCTCGACGGCGTGGACGTGCTGCGGCTGCCGGACGCCGAGGGCTCAGCGCAGGCGCAGCGCGGCGACGTGCTGATCGTCGCGGTCGGCTCGTTCGCCGAGACGGCGCTGCGGGTCGCGGACCTGCTCGCGCCGGAGGGCGTTTCGGTCACCGTCATCGACCCGCGCTGGGTACTGCCGGTCTCCGACACGGTGGTGAAGCTCGCGGAGAACTACCGCCTGGTGGTCACCCTCGAGGACGGTGGTCTGCACGGCGGCATCGGCTCCACCGTCTCGGCCCGCCTGCGCTCCTCCGGCCTGGACGTCCCCACCCGCGACCTCGGCGTACCGCAGCGGTTCCTGGACCACGCCTCGCGCAACCAGGTCCACGAGGAACTCGGCCTCACCCCGATCGATATCGCCCGGCGTATCACCGGCTGGCTCGACGCCGGCTGACCCCGCGATCTCCGCGCGCCCCGCCTCGGACCCGAGTGCGGGGCGCGTCGCGTTGTAGGCCGGGAATACCTGCTGGATCCGCTCCCGTTACCACTAGTACAAATTTCAACTACATGGCCGAGTCCATAGGAGGAGGCGCTGTGGTCTTCACACAGGCGGAAATCGAATTCCTCGAGCAGCAGCCGATCGGCAGGTTCGGGACGGTCGGTCCGAACGACGATCCGCAGATCCGCCCGGTCGGCGTGCATCTGGCCGAGGATCGGCGGACAGTCGATGTGGTCGGCCACGCGCTGGCCGCCACGCAGAAGTGGCGCAACGTACTGCGTAACCCGCGCGTCGCGTTCCTCGTCGACAGCGTCGAGTCGGTGGATCCGCCCGTCGCGCGGGGGATCGAGATTCGCGGCGTTGCCGAGCCCTTGCGCGACGCGGTCGACAGCAGCGGCGGACTCAGCGGTGAGGTGATTCGAATCCATCCGCGCCGGATCATCTCGTGGGGGCTGGACAGCCCGCGACCCGTCGGCCGCGACGTCTGACCGAGGCAGGCGGGCATCGCCGGTAGGCCGTCCGACGACGCTGGACTCAGTCGGGCGTCGGTGCCAGCGCGATGGTGAGGCGGGGGACGGCGAGTTCGCGCTGCCAAGGCCTCGCCCCGCCGGACTTGAGGAAACCGTCGACTGCGGCCGCGAGCTCGGCGGTGTCGCCGCGGTCGTATTCCGGCAGTCCGTCCCAGCACAGTCTGCGGACCAGGTCGGGGGAGAGCAGGTTCTCGACCGGGATGGCGTGCTCTAGCGACAGTTCGCCCATCGCGGCGCGGGCGCGGGCCAAGCGGGCCGCGGCGATCGGGTCGCGGCGCTCCCAGCGGTTCGGCGGGGGCGGACCGTCGAACGGTTGGGTCAGCGGGGGCAGCTCGCTGTCCGGCAGCGCGCGGGCGCGATCGATGGCGCCGAGCCATTCCCGCGAATACCGGCGCTGGCGCGGGCCGCCGAACACCGGGAGGGTGCGCAGCTGGGCGATGGTGCGCGGGTCGGCGGTCGCGGCGGAGACGATGGCCGAGTCCGGCAAGATGCGCGCGGGCGCGACGTCACGGGCGCGGGCCAGCGCGTCCCGCGTCGTCCACAGCTCGCGCACGACGGCGAGCTGACGCGCGCGGCGCAAGGTGTGGATGCCGGAGGTGCGCCGCCACCGGTCGGCCTTGGGCGCCGGCGGTTCGGTGGTGCGGATGTGCTCGAATTCCTGTGCCGCCCAATCGGTCTTGCCCTGCACCTCCAGGTCGGCGGCGACCTTGGCGCGCAGCTCCAGCAGCAGCTCCACGTCCAGCGCGGCGTAGTTGAGCCAGTCGGCGGGCAGCGGGCGGGTCGACCAGTCGGCGGCGCCGTGCCCCTTGCGCAGCGCCCGTCCCAGCAGCTTCTCGACCATCGCGGCCAAGCCGACCCGCTCGTATCCGGCCAGCCTGCCGCCGAGCTCGGTGTCGAACAGCCGCGCGGGACGCAGCCCCAATTCCGCGAGCCCTGGCAGGTCCTGATCGGCCGAGTGCAGCACCCACTCCAGGTCGTTGATCGTCTCGGCCAGCGGCGCGAGCGCGTCCGCTACCGGAATCGGGTCGATCAGGAAGGTGCCCGCGCCCGCGCGGCGCAGCTGGATCAGATAGGCACGGGCGGAGTAACGGAAACCCGAGGCGCGTTCGGCGTCGACCGCGAGCGGACCGGTGCCCGCCGCAAGCTTCGCCGCCGCCGCGGCGACCTCGTCCGCGGTGGCCAGGACCGGCGGCACTCCATCGACGGGGGCGAGCAGAGGTTCCGCTGTGCTGTCTCCCGCGCGCCCATCTTCGGGCTGGTCTCCTACCGGCATAGACCTGAACTTTACGTTGTGGTCAGTTGTGGTCGTTGCTGGTATAGGACTCCGGGCGCAGATGGGTGATTCCCGCGGGCGGCAGACCCGCCGAATAGGCCAGCACCTCGCAGAACGCTTCGACGTGCGGACGCATCTCCGTGGTGAGCGCGGTCCACGAGGCGCGCAGCTCCAGTTGGTGGGCGCGCGGCGGCCCCGCGATGTCGCCGTAGCGCACGGAACTCGTCGAGGTGACGGTGCCGCCGAGCGCGGTGAACGGCTCCGAACGCGACTCGAGCGCGTCGACCAGCCAGCTCCAGGCCACTTCGGGAAGCAGCGGGTCGGTGGCCAGCGCGGCGTCGATGTCGGCCTGGATGTAGGCCACCAGACGGAACACCCCGTGCCAGGCGTCGTCGCCGTCCGGGTCGTGCAACAGGATCAGCCTGCCGAACGCGTCACCCTCGGACTCGACCGGAACCACGGGTGTCTCGGGGTGTTTGACTTCGGCGCCGATGGCGTAGGAGAACGGCGCGAGGCGTTGCGGCGGCCGGATGGGCGCGAGCTCGATCCGAGGATGCACAGTTGCGGTGCCCATCGCCTCGACCGCGGCGCGAAATGGAGCAGGTTCGCCTTGGGGGCCTTCGGTCGGTGCGGCGCCGTCGCGGAAGTCGAGCGGTGTCACAAAAGCGACGGTAGACCTTGTGTCCCCGGCGCGGGCGGAGGCGCGCCGCTCAGGCCCCGTGACGGCCCGGTTCGGCCGGTCCGTTGCCGCCCGCCGGGCGCGCATACGATAGCGATGATGAGCACCTACACTCGCCGCCGGTTGACCGACGCCCCGTTCCTGGCCGCCGCCACCGGCGCCACCCCGAGTCGGCGCCCGGTGTGGTTCATGCGCCAGGCCGGACGTTCGCTGCCCGAGTACCGCGAACTGCGCGCGGGTATCGGCATGTTGGAGTCCTGCTTCGACCCGGAGCTGGTGTGCGAGATCACCATGCAGCCGATCCGCAGGCACGGCGTCGACGCGGCGATCCTGTTCTCCGACATCGTCGTTCCGCTCAAGGCGGCCGGTATCGACCTCGACATCGTGCCCGGCGTCGGCCCCGTCGTCGCCGCGCCGGTGCGCACCCACGACGACGTGCGCGCGCTGCCCCGGCTGCGGCCCGAGGAGGTGCACGCGGTCACCGAGGGTGTGCGACTGCTCACCGACGCGCTCGGCCAGACCCCGCTGATCGGTTTCGCGGGCGCGCCGTTCACCCTGGCCTCGTACCTGGTCGAGGGCGGGCCGAGCAAGCATCACGAGCGCACCAAGGCGATGATGCACGCCGATCCCAAGACCTGGCACGAACTGCTCGGCGCGCTCACCGACATCACCATCGTGTTCCTGCAGGCGCAGCTGGCCGCGGGCGTCGACGCGGTGCAGCTGTTCGACTCGTGGGCGGGCGCGCTCTCGCTGGCCGACTACCGCACCTTCGTGCTGCCGCACTCCGAGCGGGTGTTCGCCGAGATCGCCGACGCCGGCGTGCCGCGCATCCACTTCGGCGTCGGCACCGGCGAGCTGCTCGGCGCGATGGGCGAGGCGGGCGCCGACGTGGTGGGCGTCGACTGGCGGGTTCCGCTGACCGAGGCGGTCCGCCGCGTCGGCGCCGGAAAAGCCTTGCAGGGCAACCTGGATCCGGCCATCCTCTTCGCCGGACCCGAGGCCGTCGAAGCCGAGGCGAGGCGCATCGCCCGCGAGGCCGATCAGGCCATCACGATGGGCGCCGCGGGCCACATCTTCAACCTCGGGCACGGCGTTCTTCCCGACACCGACCCCGGTGTGCTCACCGCCCTGGTCGAGCTCGTTCACGAACTCTAGAACTCGCCCCTCGGCTGGGCCGTCGCGCCGAGGTCACGGCGGGGCAGCCGTGCCCGGCCCCTGCCACCCGCCGAAATCGAGCTGCTGCCGGACGACCAGGAAGGTCCATCGTCCGCCGAGGCCGGACTACCCGGGGCAGCGTGGGTTCTGACGGCCTGCGACGGCCTGTGGCCGCCGGGCGTGACGAATCGGACAGCGAGGCGGCGGTGGAAACGGGCGGCGAACGGGATACCGTCGCAGACATGAGGATCGCGATTGTCGGCGGTGGGATCAGTGGTCTCGTTGCGGCGTACCGGCTGCGCACGCGGCTCGGCGCGGACGCCGACATCGTGGTGCTGGATCGCGCCGAACGGCTCGGCGGCATCCTGCACACCGGTGAAATGGGCGGCGAGCCACTGGATCTGGGGGCGGAGGCGTTCGTCGGGCGCAGGCCCGAAGTGCCCGCGCTACTCGGCGAACTGGGGTTGAGCGACCAGCTGGTGACACCCGCCGGGCGGCGTCCCCTGGTCTGGGCCGGTGGCGCGGCGCACCCGTTGCCGCCGCGCACCCTCATGGGCATTCCCTCCGACGCCGAGTCCCTGCGCGGCCTGGTCGACGCCGACACGCTGGCGCGGGTCGCCGCCGAACCCGAGCGCGCACTGACCTGGTACCTGGACGCCGACCTGGACGTGTACAGCCTGGTCGCCGACCGGTTCGGCACGCAGGTCGCCGAGCGCAGCGTCGATCCGCTGCTGGGCGGGGTGTACGCGGGCAGCTCCCGCTCGATCGGCGTGCGCGCCGCCCTGCCCGGCCTGGCCGCCGCACTGGACGCGGGCGCGCCGAGCCTCACCCACGCCGTGGCCGCCGCGCTGCCGCCGCCGTCGGACGCGCCGGTGTTCGGCGGTATCCGCGACGGGTACCGGGTGCTGCTCGACGCGCTGGCGGAGGCCGCGTCCGCCCGGTTCGTCACCGCGACACCGGCCACCCGGCTCGCCCGCGCCACCGGCGGCTGGGTACTCGATCCGCTCGGTCTCGTGGACGCCGTGGTGCTGGCCACCCCAGCGCCGGTCACCGCCAAGCTGCTGCGCTACGTCGCGCCGCGGGCGGCGGACGCGGCCGCCGGGATCGAGCTGTCCTCGTCGGTCGTCGTCGCGCTGTCGCTGCCGCAGGACACCGCGCTGCCGGACAACTCCGGCATCCTGGTGGCGACCGGAGAACCCCTGCGCGCGAAGGCTTTCACACTGTCCAGCCGCAAGTGGCCGCATCTGGCCGAGCGTAAGACCGCGCTGGTGCGCGCCTCCTTCGGCAAGTTCGGCGACGACGCCCCGCTGTCCTGGTCCGACACCGACCTGATCGCCGCCGCCACCGAAGACCTCGCCACCGTCACCGGCGCCGTCATCGATCCCGTCGAGGCGATCGTGCAGCGCTGGCCGGGCGGTCTGGCGCAGTACGCCGTCGGCCACGTCGACCGCATCGCCGAAATCGAATCCGCCACAGCCGAACTCGACGGCCTCGCATTGGCGGGTGCCTACCTGCACGGCGTCGGCGTCCCGGCCTGCGTCGCCTCCGGTGAGAACGCCGCGCGCCGCATCGCCGAATCCCTGGGCTGATCGCGCTCAGCCTCTCCTGCGCGACAGCAGGGCGTCGGCTGTCCTACGCCGCCCCGCGCGGCGGTGCGCGTTCGCCCCAGTGGCACGATAGGAAACATGGCGCGACTCGACTATCAAGCTCTCAACTCCACCATCCGCTACCTGATGTTCTCGGTGTTCCAGGTGCAGCCGGGCGTGCTTGGCGAGGACCGTGAGGCAGCCGTCAAGGAGGCGCGCGCGTTCTTCGACGGGCTCGCCGAGCGCGACGTGGTGGTGCGCGGCATCTACGACGTGGCGGGCATGCGCGCCGACGCCGACTTCATGATCTGGACGCACGCCGAGCGGGTGGAGGACCTGCAGGCGGCGTACTCCGACTTCCGCAGGACCACCGAGCTCGGCCGGGCCAGCGCCCCGGTGTGGAGCAATGTGGCGCTGCACCGCCCCGCGGAGTTCAACAAGAGCCACATCCCGGCGTTCCTGGCCGGTGAGGACCCGGGCAACTACATCTGCGTGTACCCGTTCGTGCGCTCCTACGAGTGGTACCTGCTGCCCGACGAGGAACGTCGCAAGATGCTGGCCGACCACGGCAAGGCCGCCCGCGGCTACCCGGACGTGCGCGCGAACACCGTGAGCTCGTTCGCGCTCGGCGACTACGAGTGGATCCTGGCTTTCGAGTCGCCGGAACTGCACCGGATCGTGGATCTCATGCGCGATCTGCGGGCCACCGAGGCGCGCCTGCACGTCCGCGAAGAGGTGCCGTTCTTCACCGGCCCCCGCGTGGAGGTCGACAAGCTCATCGCGGCGCTGCCCTGATCGACGACGGACGTGCGTGCCCCGGGTTTTCGGGGCATGCACGGCGCGCTGGCGAACCCGTATTCTGCGCTGAGCGTTCGGTCGGCTACCCGGCTGCGCTGTCCGAGGGGTGCAGCCGCAGAGCGATGGAGTTGATGCAATAGCGCTGGTCGGTGGGCGTGGGATAGCCTTCGCCCTCGAACACGTGGCCGAGGTGGCTGTGGCAATTCGCGCACAGCACTTCGACACGGTGCATGCCCAGCGAATTGTCCGAACGCAGGATCACCGCGTCCGATTTCGCCGGATCGAAGAACGACGGCCACCCGCAGTGCGACTCGAATTTCTCGGTGCTGCGGAACAATTCGGCGTCACAGGCGCGACAGCTGTACACGCCCTCGGTCTTGGTGTCGGTGTACTCACCGGTGAAGGGACGTTCGGTCGCGGCCTCGCGTAGCACCGCGTACTCCTCGGGATCCAGCTTGGCGCGCCACTGCTGCGGCGTCAGCTGGAGTCGTGGCGCGGGTAGAGACGTTTCGGCGTCGGAACTCATTGCTCCACGCTAATACGTTTCTCCTCGGCCGGCGCCGACCCGTTGTGTGACCTGGGCGAAGCCGGGGCCTGCGCCTGGTCGGCGGGCGCCGTGACGGACTCGGTCGCGTCCTCGGGCGCCGCGTTCGCGGCCTCCGCTTCGGCGGTGTCGCGACTGTCGGGCGCGGTCCGCATCCACACCGGATCGATGCCGAACGGCAGGCGGCCTTCCCGGCGGGCGGCCAGGTAGCGATCGCCGAGCACGCAGAACACCACGATGAGCAGCAGGCCCCAGCCGAACGTGATGCGCAGGTACTCGAGGTTGCGCCCGAAGCTCTGCCAGCGGTCCGACAGCCACTTGTCGTAGGACATGAACCCGAAGATCGCCAGCCAAGCGGGCCAGTTGCGCAGCACCGAGTTGCGCAGCACCACCGACATCAGGAACGGGAACAGCATCATCGAGTAGTACATCTGGCCGAGACCGGGCAGCAGGAACATCGCGGTGAGCAGCACACCCGAAGACGTGGTGACGAAGAACAGCTCGTCGTCGCGGTAGTAGCGGTAGAGAATCCACAGCGAGATCGCCACCAGTCCAGCCATCGTGAGGCGGATGCCCCACGTGAGCGCGTCCGGCAGGCCGTAGTAGGCGGCGTTGCCCGCGATCGCGCTGTTGAAGTAGTCCCTGGTCTCCAGCAGGTAAGGGACGGTCCTGCTGAAGAACTGCTCGGGATCCTTCAGCAGCGGCCAGGCGATCGCGGTGAGCGCGACCGGCACGCCGATGGCGGTGATGAACACCTTCCACTGCCCGCGCGCTGCCGCGATCAGCACCAGCGGCGCCAGCACAGGTTTCACGGTGATGCTCAATCCGAGTATCGCGCCGGCCCACAAATCGCGCCGGGCTAGCAACAGGTGCAGGAAGAGCAGCTCGGCCAGCAGGACGCAGCCGTTCACATTGGTGAAGACGAGCGTGTTGATGACCGTCTCGGACATGAACATGGCCAGCAGCAGCGCGGGCGCGGCCACCGACTTCAGGGTGTACTTGAACAGTCGCAGCAGCAGGTACCAGGCGAGCAGGATGGCGGCGGCGTTCAGCAGGATGAAGCACCAGCGCGACTTCTCGGGATCGATCAGCGCCAGGGGCGCGATGAGCAGCGTGCCGCCCGGCGGATACAGGTAGTGCGGGTCCACCGAGTCGAAGTTGGCGGTGTAGACGGGGCGGCCGTTGAGGAAGGCCAGCGAGGCGTTGTAGACCGGCTTGTAGTCGTCGGTGATGAACCCGTTGACAGCCTTGATGAATACCCGATTCAGCACCGTCATGACCGCGAGAGGCCAGAGTGCGAACTTGATCACCTCGGCGGTGGTGCGAGCGGTGCGAGGCTCGAGCTGTCGAAGTAACACTGGGGCACGGTACACCGGATGGGCGGCGGATAGGTTGCCGGGATATGTCTCGGCGCGGCGAGACAGGCCATGCAATCAGGCTATGACCGGCGGGTTCAGGCTGGACAGGCGCTGCCGTCCTGCGGAAGCCGCGCCTCTTTCAGGTAGTCCAGCAGCAATCGCTGCGCGCAGCCCGAGTGGGTGAAGACCGGGTGCCCCCAGCCCTGCCAGGTCGTCGACGCGTGCCGCGCGCCCGCGGCGCCCAGCGCGCCCGTCACCGAGGCCTGCCCGCCGTTGCCCACCACGGGGTCGGCGATGCCGCCGAGCACCAGCACCGGAAGGGTGAATTTTTCCGGCAGCGGCGGCGCCCCCGCGACCGGCCAAGCCGAGCAGCCCATCAGCGCGATCGCCGCGCTCCGGCCGAACACCGGATACTTCTGACCCCACGCGGCCGTCAGCTCGGTCGCCTTGGTGGGGGTGGGCGGTTGCTGAATGTCGGTGCAGCGGTTGACGAACTGGCCGTCGCTCGCGGTTGCCGCCGATTCGCGCAGCACCAGGTTGCCGAGCGCGGCCCGGTCGCCGCGCCCGGCCGCCGAGAGCGCGTCGGCCAGTTCGGTGATCCGGTTGGCCTGATCGGCGCGCGGCGAGCCGAGGAAGCCGCTGATCGTGGTGAGCAGCGCGTTGGCGGAGATGTCGCCGAGCCCGCCCTCGCCCGCCCTGCGCACCAGGTCGGTGATCGCCGCGCGCGGGTCGGGCCCGAGCGAGCAGCCGAGCCCGGTGCAGCGCTGGGCGAACGCGGTGAGCGCCGCCTCCGCGCCCTGCAGGCGGTGCTCCTCGGCGGTCACCGAGTCGGCGCCGACGGCCTCGGGGGAGTCGAGCGCCAGCCGCGCCAGGTGATCGCCGAACTTGCGCGCGTAGCTGAGCGCGACCCGCGCGCCGTTTCCGGTGCCCAGCAGGTCGATGTGCTCGACCTGCCACTGCCTGCGCAGCTGCTCGATGTCGTCGGCCGCGTGCGGCGCGTCGAAGGTGCCTTCGTAGGGCTGTAGGAAATCGCGGCAGGAGATGGTGGCCTCCCGGCTGAGCGCGGCCACCGCCTGCACCGGATCGGCCGCGTCCGGACCGAACTGGGCGTTGTCGGCGAGGCCGCGCCGGATGTCGGGCGGCAGGCAGTCGATCGGCTGGGAGGTGCCGAGGCCGCGCCGGTCCACCGCGACGATCGGGCGCGCGCCGAGCAGCGTGCTCGCCGGCCCGACGGCCAGGCCGGCGAGCGTCGCGGTCGAGGAGCGGTCCGTGCCCGAGGTCAGGACCAGCGGTGCGACGTCGGTCGGGGTCTGCGCGAGACGGGCCCGCATCGCGCCGGTGCGGAAGCTGCCGAGCACGCTGCCCGCGGCATCGATCGGCGTGGAGTACTCCGCGCACTCCAGCACCAGACCGGCGGGCGCGGGGCCGAGACCGAGCAGATTCAGGGTCGGCGTCGTGCACTCGCGCCAGGTCAGGTCGGTCTTGGGCACCTCGGCGTTGGGCGGCGGGGGCGGGGTCGACGCCGAGGTCTCCCCGCCGCCGACGGCTGGATGCTCGACGGCGACGACGGGACGATCGGACGGGCCCGCACCGCATCCGGCGATCATCATCGACAGTGCCGAGGCCAGCACGGCGGCTCGAGTCCAGCGCATGCGCTACAGCCTGCCAGGTTCGGACGCGTGTTTCACCGACGGGCCCATCGGGTCAGCATCGTGCCGTCGGTGTCGAGCACGATGTGCCTGCGCTCCATCGGCATCCGGAACTCGTGCGCGGACAGCGAGATTCGGCGTGCGGTGCCGCCGACCAGCACCGGTGCGGTGGTCAGGCACAGCTCGTCGATCGCGTCCGCTTCCAGCAGTTCGCCGAACAGGTGCGGACCGCCCTCGCACAGCACCCGGGTGAGCCCGCGCTCGGCGAGCGCCGCGAGCAGACCTTTCGGTGTCACCGCGACGCCACCCGCCTCGATCACCACGCCGCCGGCTTCGGCGAGCGCGAGCTTGCGGTCGGCGGGCGCGGTGCTGGTGGTGATGATCAGCGGCGGCACCGCGGTGTCGGTGAACAGGCGGCAGCCCGGTTCCAGCGCGGCGCTGGCGGTGACCACCGCGATCGGCGGCGGCGCGCCGTCGGGGTGTCCGCCGAGCCCGCGGTCGTAGAGCTCCCTGCGGCGGGTCGCGCTGGTGCGCGCGCCGCCGTAGTTCTCCGCGCGAACCGTGCCCGCGCCGACCAGGACCACGTCGGCGAGTTCGCGGAGGAGCATGAACACTTTCTTGTCGGCCGGGGTGCCGAGACCGGCGGTCGCGTCCTCGCTGGTCGCGGCGCCGTCGATGCTTGCGACGAAATTCGCGCGGACCCAGGGGGCCTGGAGGTCGAAGGGGTAGGCGTACAGCCTGGCGAGGTCTTCGCGGCTCAGCTCTGTGAGCTGGATCGCATTGTGGATACGCTGCATGAAGTCACATCACACCACGTCTTTAGGCTTCGTCCATGCAAGAACGCCTTGTCGATCGCCATCCGGAGGTTCCGGCGGACCAGCTCGTCGCCCAAATGGTGCCTCCGCCCATGTTCGACGAGGTCAGTTTCGCCTCCTACATCCCGGACCCCAAGGAGCCCAGCCAGGCCGCGGCCGTGCGCAAGGCCGAGGACTTCGCCGGGCAGGTGGCCAAGATCCACAAGGCCGCGGGCAAGAAGGGCCTGTTCGGTAAGAAGAAGCAGGTCAGCGGCGCGGGCCTGTACCTCGACGGTGGTTTCGGCGTCGGCAAGACGCACCTGCTCGCCTCGATCTTCCACAGCGCGCCCGCGCCGAAATCCTTCGGCACCTTCGGCGAGCTGACCAACCTGGTCGGCGCGCTCGGCTTCAACAACGCCGTCGAGCGGCTCGCGGCCAACAGCGTGCTGTGCATCGACGAATTCGAGCTCGACGATCCGGGCGACACCATGCTCGTGTCGCGCCTGCTGACCGAGCTGTCCGCCCGCGGCGTGTCGATCGCCGCCACCTCCAACACCCTGCCCGGCCAGCTGGGCGAAGGGCGTTTCGCCGCACAGGATTTCATGCGCGAGATCAAGAAGCTCGGCGCGATCTTCGAGGCCGTGCGCGTCGACGGACCGGACTACCGGCATCGCGACCTGCCGCCCGCGCCGGAGCCGACCTCGGCCGACCTGCTCGCCGAACGCGCCTCGGCCACACCGGGTTCCACGCTCGACGACTTCGACGCCCTGCTGAAGCACCTGAGCACGCTGCATCCGTCCAAGTACGGCGCGCTGATCTCCGGGCTCTCGGCGGTGTTCATCTCCGGCGTGCACCCCGTCACCGACCAGGCCGTCGCGCTGCGCATCGTCGTCCTCGCCGACCGCCTGTACGACGCCAGCGTCCCCGTCACCGTCTCGGGCGCCAAACTGGACGAGATCTTCTCCCAGGAGATGCTGGACGGCGGGTACCGCAAGAAGTACCTGCGCGCCATCTCGCGTCTGCTGGCGCTGTCCCGTTTCGAGGCTGCCGCGGCCTGAACCGGCCCGCACGACTGCCCGCCGACTCTCGTGCGCACCGGTCTGGTCTATCGCACCGGGCAGCTCGACAACGCGACACCGGCCGACCTGGCCACGGCGGTGCTGCTGACCCTGCTCGGCGTCGATCGCGCCACGGTGACTACGGCGGCTTCGACGCGTACGCGCACGACGGCTTGGGCCTGACCGACGCCGCATCGCCGCGTTGCGGGCCAAGATGCCGGCCTGAGCGTCCGACGCCGGTTCGGGGACCGGTGCTCGGTGCCACCGGTCGACCAGCGCGGGCATCTCATCGCTCGACCGGGATCGCGGCGGGCATGGTGTGACTACGATCCGGACATGTCGAAGTTCAAGACCTGGGACGGGCTGGAGCTGAACTACCGCGTGTGGGACGGCGAAGGTCGCACGGTGGTGCTGCAGCACGGTGTCGTCGCCGATACCAACGCCAACTGGATGAGCATGGGCGTGGTGGCCGCGCTGCAAGCCGCCGGACACCGGGTCGTCTCGCTGGACGCGCGCGGGCACGGGCGCTCGGAGAAGCCGCACGACGCGGCGCGGTACTCGTGGTCGGCGATGGCTCGGGACGTGCGCGCGCTCTACGACGAACTCGACCTCGACGACGTCGCGCAGGTGGGCTATTCGATGGGCGGAGTGATCTCGCTGCTGGTCGCCGCGGCCGACGAGCGAGTCGCGAAACTCGCTGTGGGCGGGATCGGTTCGGGTGTGCTCGACTGCGGCGGCGTGGACCGGCGAGTGGTGGAACCCGAGGAGATTCGACTGGCGATGAACGGCGACGGCGCGGGCGCGCCGCGGGCGGCCCGCCAGTTCCGCGTCCTCGCCGACGCGGTCCGCGCCGACCTGGACGCCATCCGCGCCGTGGTCACCGGTCTCGACGACCGTCCGATCGGCACGCTCGACGACATCACCGTCCCCGCGCTGGTTCTCGCGGGCTCCGACGATCCCTTCGCCGCCGAGCCCGAGCGCCTCGCCGCAGCGTTGCCGGACGGTCGCTGTGTGGTCGTCCCCGGCGATCACATGCTGGCCGTGATGAATCCCGGGTTCAAGGACGCCCTTGTCGATTTCGTGCGCTGAGTTCCGCCGCGGTCAGAAGACCAAGCGCATCACGTAGTCGTGGTGGAGCTGGTTGCCGACGGGGAAGGTCTTGGTGCCGACCGTCTGCAGACCGTATTTGGCGTAGAACCGCTGGGCGCGGGTGTTCTCCTGGTTGACGCCGAGCCACACGCCCGCGTAACCCTCCTCGCGGGCCCGCTCCAGCGCGGCGTGCATGAGCGCCGTCGACACCCCCGTGCCGTGGTGACCGGGCAGGACGTACATCTTGCTGATCTCGACGACCGGCCGCAGATCGACGACCCTCGCCACCTCGGGGTCCGCCGGCTCGCCCGCGTGCAGCATCGCGTAGCCGACGATGTCGCCGCCCGCGACCGCCTTGAGCACCGTCCGCGCGGGGTCGGTCAGGTATTCGCCGAATCGTTCGCCGGACAGCACCTCGGCCAGGAAGATCTCGATGTCGTCCGCGGTGGCGTCGGGCGGGCAGGCCAGCGGAAAGGTCGCGGCCGCAACGTCACTGAGGGCTTCGGCGTCCCATAATCCGGCCCGGTCGACGATGACTGGGATGTTGCTCATGCGTCCAGTAGAGCATGTTCGCGCGAAACCACGCACGATCCGCACTCACGCGATGTGGTCCCGCGTGGTCGGACGGTGGTGGCGCCGTGCGCGATGCAGCTGTTCCCCGGATGCCCTCGGGTTCCTCGGCGGCGATGGCGTAAACGCGGCGCCGCACGCGAACCTGGCGGCGCTCGCAGCTCCTTTCTGTCGGTCGCCATCGGTTAGCCAAAAGTGTGCTATCAGATATTCGGACATCCTTCTGTCGTTTGTTCAGTCTTTTCCCACGCCCGTTGTCTTCTGCTGACTCCCGTTGAGACCGAGAGTCATTCGGCGGGATTCTGCTCCCATCCATCGCCTCGTCCGAGACGAAGATTCAAGGTAGCTAGCGGTTGTCTAGAGGTCTATCCGACGGTGAGGAGGGTTGAGCGGAATGCTGGACTGCGCGGTCGCGGTGATCGGAGCCGGATTCGGCGGCATCGCGATGGGAGTCGCGCTGAAGCGCGCCGGGATCGAGGATTTCCTGATCTTCGACAAGGGGCACGAGGTCGGCGGCGTGTGGCGCGAGAACACCTATCCGGGCTGTTCGTGCGATGTGCCCTCGCACCTGTACTCGCTGTCGTGCGCGCCCTACCGCGACCGGCGCGTGCGTTACCCCGGCCAGCCGGAGATCTTGGCGTATCTGCGCCGGGTGACCGACGAACACGGCTTGGCGCGGCATCTCCGCCTCGGTGTCGCCATCGCCGAGGCGACCTACCTCGACGACACCGGACACTGGCGACTCGGCACCGAATGCGGTCACCACTCGGTGGCCGAAGTGGTCGTCTTCGCGGTCGGCCAGCTGCACCGCCCGAACATCCCCGACCTGCCCGGCGGCGCGGAGTTCGGCGGGCCCGCGTTCCACTCGGCCGAATGGGATCACGGTGTGGACCTGCGCGACCGGACCGTGGCGGTGATCGGCACGGGCTCCTCTGCCGCCCAGATGCTGCCGGATCTCGCGGCGACGGCGCGTCGGGTGTTCGTCTTCCAGCGGACGCCGCACTGGGTGCTGCCGAAGCCGCGGCCGGAGTTCGGCCCGGTTACCCGTGCGGCACTGCGGATTCCCGGCGCGCACCGGCTCTATCGCCGGATGCTCTATCACGGCGCGGACCGCGTGCTGGCTCCGGTCATGCGGCGCGGCTGGTCGGCGCGGCCAGTGGAGTGGGCAGCGCGCAGGCATCTGCGCAGGCATGTGCCCGATCCCGCGCTGCGCGCGAAGCTGACGCCCGGCTATCCCATCGGCGGCAAACGCATCGTCTTCGACAGCCGGTTCTATACGGTGCTCAACTGCCCCGCAGTGGAGTTGGTCACCGAGGCGATCGAGCGGGTCACCGTCGACGGCATCCAGACCGTCGACGGAACGTTGCGCCGCTGCGATGTCTTGATCTACGCGACGGGTTTTCGCGCCTCGGAGTTCCTCGTCCCGGTCACGGTCCGCGGCCGCGGCGGCGCGGTGCTGCACGAACAGTGGGCGACCGGCGCGTCCGCGTTTCTCGGTGTGGCGGTGCCCGGTTACCCCAACGCCTTTCTCATCGCCGGGCCGAACACGTTCAACCCGGCGGGAAGCAATCCCACGATGAAGGAGTGCCAGGTCGACTTCATCGTGCGCTGTCTGCGTTGGCGTGCCGAACTTGGCGCCGCCGCGATCGAGGTGACCGCCGAGGCGGCGCACAGCCACCAGCTCTGGTTGGCCAAGGCCATGGCAAAGACCGTCTGGCCCGCGATGGAGCAGAGCTGGTACAAGCACGGCGCCGGCCGGGTGACCAATCCGTGGCCCGCCTCGGCGCGCGCGTTCGGCAAGATGCTGCGCCGCCACCCCGCCGAATCGTTCACCGTCGTCCGGATCGGCGACCGCGGCGGCCAGTGCGCCGATACTGGCCGATCATCGTGACGCGTGCCACTATCGAAGTGGCGCAACATAACTCGCGACTGGGGAAGGCCAATCGATCATGAGACAGCTGCCACCGGAATTCTTTCGTACACCGTATGCCTTCTACGAGCAGCTCCGGGCGCAGGGCCCGGTGCATCAGATCCAGCTGCGCACCGGCGTGCGCGCCTGGCTGATCGTCGACTACGACGCGGCACGCGAGGCGCTGCGCAATCCGACGATTCGCAAGGACCCGCACACCGACACCGGCGCCGGGGCCCGCAGGGAGGGTGCGGGCGAGAGCGGCGTCGGCGCCGTCAACGCCCGGCTCAGTTACCACCTGCTCAACACCGATCCGCCGCACCACGCCCGGCTGCGCAAGCTGGTCACCCCCGCGTTCGCCCCCGCTCGCATCGAGGCGCTCACCCCGCGCGTCACCGCCATCACCGACGAACTGCTAGACCGCCTCGCCGCGGCCGAGGGCCCGGTGGATCTGATGGACGAGTTCGCCTTTCCGCTGCCCATCACCGTGATCTGCGAGATGCTCGGCGTGCCCGCCGCCGATCGCGAGCAGTTCAAGGAGTGGTCGGCGGTGGTCTCCGACATCACCCTGGCCGACCCGGCGCGGATGCGCGTGGCCACCGACGCGATCGTGGCGTATTTCGAGGATCTGCTCGCCCGCTGCCGCGCCGAGGGGCCCGGCGCGGACCTGCTCTCCGATCTGCTCACCGCCAGCGAAGCCGACGACCGGCTCACCGACGACGAGATCATCTCGATGGCCTTCCTCATCCTCATCGCGGGCCACGAGACCACGGTCAACCTGATCGGCAACACCATGCTGACCTTGCTCGCCGATCCGCCGAAATACGCTGCACTGCGGGAAAATCCGGAGCAGGTGCCCGCGCTCATCGAGGAGATGCTGCGCTTCGAGGGCCCGGTGAACATGGCGACGCTGCGTTACACGACGGTGCCGACCGTCATCGGCGAGACCGAGATTCCGGCCGGGGAACTCGTCCTGGTCGCGCTGGGTTCGGCCAACCACGACGAGAAGCGCTTCGACGCGCCGGACGCCTTCGACGCCGACCGAAACACCAACGGCCACCTCGCCTTCGGGCACGGCATCCACTACTGCCTCGGTGCGGGCCTGGCCAGGCTGGAAGCGCGCATCGCCATCTCGCGGCTGCTGGAGCGGTATCCGGATATGCGGCTCGCGGTGGACGCCGACGACATCCTGTGGCGGGAGAGCGTGCTGTTCCGCGGTGTCCTGGATCTGCCGGTGGAGACCACCAAGTCGCCCGCGCTGCGCTGAGTTTCGCGCGGCGACTCGGCGAAATCATCCACAGGGCCGCGGTTGTGCACAGCGGCGCCGACGAGGTTCCGGGGGCCGCGGGGGTGTGCCACGCTGAGTTCGCACACCCCCGCGGACACCTCAGGAGGACCGATGAGTCGAGGGCACGCACCGACGGTAGCGGGGTACCCGCCCGGCCCGGTCCTTCCGGTGTTCGCGCAGAGCTATCTCTACATTCGGTACCGCGCCGCGTTGCTTCCGGTGCTGCGCCGCCGCTACGGCGAGGTCTTCTCGTTGCGCATTCCGCCGTTCGCCGATCGGCTCGTGGTGTTCTCCCGCCCGGAGCACGTCAAGGAGATCTTCGCCGGGGACCCGTACGACATGCACGCGGGAGAGGCCAACAACATCCTCGGTCCGGTGATGGGTCCGCATTCGGTGCTGCTCACCGACGAAGCCGAACACGCGAGGGCGCGCAAGCTGCTGATGCCCGCGTTCAACGGGACGGCCCTGCGCGGCTATCGCGACCTGGTGAGCGAGATCGCCGCCGCGGAGACCGCCGGCTGGCGGCCCGGCTCGACTGTGGTCACGCTGGACCGGATGAACGCGCTGACCCTCGAGGTGATCATGCGGGTGGTCTTCGGCGTCACCGACGAACGCACTCGCGCCGAACTGGCGCCGCGCCTGCACCGCATCGTCACCATCAGCCCGCTGCAGTACGCGGGTCTGCGGATCCCGCGGTTGCAGCGCTACTGGCCGTGGCGGTCCTTCCACGACACGCTCGCCGCGATCGACGACCTGCTCTACCGCGAGATCGCCGAGCGCCGCTCGGCCCCCGATCTGGCCGACCGCACCGACGTGCTGTCCCGGCTGCTACAGGTCGGTGGCGGCGAAGCGCCGTTGTCGGACGCGGAGTTGCGCGATCAGCTGGTCACCTTGCTGCTGGCAGGGCACGAGACCACCGCGGCCGCGCTGTCCTGGGCGCTCTACGAACTCGCCGCCGATCCGGCGCTACAGCTCGCGACCTACCGGGCCGTGCGAGCCGACGACGACAAGGCGGTGGAAGCCGTGCTGAAGGAGGCGATGCGTCTGCACACGGTGATCCCCGGCGCGGTACGCAAACTCACCAAGGACACCACGATCGGCCAATGGGAGCTGCCCGCGGGCACCACCGTCAGCTGCTCGATCTTCCTCGCGCATCGTCGGCCCGAGAGCTATCCCGACGTGGCCGCCTTCCGCCCGGCGCGGTTCCTGGACGGCGAGGTCGAACCGAACACGTGGCTGCCGTTCGGCGGTGGCGTGCGCCGGTGCATCGGCGCGGGCTTCGCGCTGATGGAGGGGACGGCGGTTCTACGCGAGGTCCTGATCAGGCACACGCTGGCGCTCGCCGACGCACGCCCCGAGCGCGGACGGGTGCGGAATATCACCACAGTCCCGCGCGGCAAGGCCAGAATCGTGGTCACACCACGGTAGATGACACAGCCGGACGGAGTCCGTCGTCAGCCCGCGCATGGCCGGAGAAGAGGTGGAGGTAGGCGTAGATCCGAGGAATCTGCGCCCGCCAGCTTTGCGCCGCGCCGCGGGCGGGTAATCTCGGTGGCCATGACGAGCGGTAACCGCATCGCGGTCGTAGGTGCGGGCATCGCAGGCCTAGCCTGCGCGAAGGTGTTGAGCCGAGCGGGTTTTCCGGTCGAGGTGTTCGAACGGGCTCCCGATGTCGGTGGTGTGTGGAGCGCGACCCGGCGTTATCCCGGGCTGCGCACGCTGAACAGCAAACACACCTACCGCTTCTCGGACTTCGCCATGCCCGAGGACTACCCGCGCGTGCCCGACGGCGCCCAGATGCAGGCCTACCTGGAGGGATACGTGCGGCACTTCGGGCTGCGCGAGAACCTCCGCCTCGGCACCGAGGTGGTGGCCGCCGACCCGGTGGACAGCGGCTGGCTGCTGGAGATCCGTGACGAGACGGGCGTGCACCGCACTTCGTGCGACCACCTCGTCGTCGCCAACGGCGTGTTCAGCGAACCCGCGATGCCCGACTACCGCGGCGCGGAGGCCTTCCTCGCGCGCGGCGGACAGCTCTATCACTCGTCGGAATTCCTCGACGTCGAGCAGGCGCGCGGGAAGTCGGTGGTGGTCGTCGGATACGGCCAGTCCGCCTGTGACATCGCCGAGGCGGTCAGCCACGTCGCGGCCGAGACCACGGTGGTCGCTCGGCGTTTGCTGTGGAAGATGCCGCGCAAGCTCAGCACCGGCCTGGACTTCGAGCGGCTGTTCCTCACCCGGCTCGGCGAGGCGCACTTCCGCTACCACAGCCCGCGCGGCTTCGAACGTTTCCTGCACGGCGCCGGACACAGCTTCCGCGACACCGATTTCGACGTGATCCAGGAACTCACCACCAAGAAGCTCGGCCTGCGCGAGCTCGATCTGGTCCCGGAGGGCCGGTTCGAGGAGATCGCGCAGAGCACCGCGAGCATCGCCACCGAGGGATTCTTCGAGCAGATCCGCGACGGCCGGATCACCGTGCTGCGCGACACCAGCGTCACCGAGCTGTCCGGCACGCCCGCCGGCTGTGCCGCGTGGCTGTCCGACGGGCAGGTCCTGCCCGCCGACATCGTCGTGTGCGCCACCGGCTTCCAGCAGCGGGTGCCGTTCCTGACCCCGTACATCCAGCGCAGGCTCACCGACGACGACGGCAATTTCCGTCTCTACCGGCACATTCTGCCGACCGAGGTACCGAACCTGACCTTCGCGGGTTACAACTCCTCGCTGCTCGGCACGCTCAGCGCCGAGGTCGGCGCGCACTGGACCGCCGCGTTGCTGCGCGGCCGTCTCGCGCTGCCGTCGCAGGAGGAGATGGGCGAACACATCGACACCCGGCTGCAGTGGATGGCGGCGGGCACCGGCGGCCACCACGCGCACGGCACGACCATCACCCCGTTCGCCCTGCACAACATCGACGAGATGCTGGCCGACCTGAAGTTCCGGCTCCCGCTGCGCACCCGGCTCGCCCAGTGGTTCCGGCCCGTGAAACCCGCCGCCTATCGCGGACTCTCGGAGCGCGGGCAGACTCCGGCGGCGCCGACGCCGCCCGGCCCGGCGCCCACCGAGGCGGCCACGGCTTCGGCCGAGCCGTACCCGCAGCGCGACCCGCACCCGTCTCAGGCCTGAGCCGCGGTGCTCGCGGATTGTCACCGGCGCAACGCGCACGCGTCCGAATTGCGTCTGTGATAATCCGCGAGTGGATGCCCTCGACCTGAATCTGCTGGTTGCTCTGGATGCGCTGCTCGACACGAACAGCGTCACCAAAGCCGCCGAACGCCTGGGCACCTCGACCCCCGCCATGAGCCGCACGCTCGCACGGCTGCGCCGGGTGCTGGACGATCCGCTGCTCGTCCGCTCCGGGCGGAACCTGGTTCCGACACCGCGGGCCCTCGAATTGCGGTACGAGGTCGCCGCGTTGGTCGAACGCGGCCGCGCGCTGCTCGACACCCGCGCGGAAGCCGACCCCGCCGGATTGCGGCGCGGATTCACCGTGCAGGCCGACGACACCGTCCGCGCCCACCTCGCCGCCCCGCTGCTCGCCGCCGTGCGGCGCCGGGCGCCCGGCGTCACCGTGCATTTCCTGGCCGACGGCGCGGAGGGGTCGTCGGCGCTGCGAGACGGCCGCGCCGACATCGCGGTCGGCGTCCTGGAACGCAGCGATCCCGAGATCACCGTGCAGCGGGTGCTCGGAGATCACCTCGTCGGCGTCGCCGCCCCCGACCATCCGCTGATCACCGAACGAGTCACCGTGGCCGCCTATGCCGCCGCGGCCCACCTCGCCATCTCGCGACACGGCCGCGCCCGCGGCCCGATCGACGACCGCCTCGCGTTGCACGGCCGCACGCGCCGGGTGGTCGCGATCGTCCCCGATCTCAGCACCGCGCTGCTCGCGGTGCGCTCCGGCGAACTCGTCTGCCCCGCGCCCGCCCGGCTGGCCGACGACGCGCTGCGGGCGATGGGGTTGCGCGCCTTCGACATTCCCCTGCCGTTGCCGGAGGTGACGATCGGCATGGCGTGGCACCCGCGCAACACCGCCGACAGCGGGCATCGGTGGTTGCGGGAATCGATCCGCGGGTTGCTCGCGCCGAGCGCGAGCGGGTGACTATTGCGCGGGCAGGTCGCCAGGGGGTGTGCTGAGCGGTCTGCCGAAGGGGCCCGACGGATTGCGCTTGAGTTCGTCGAGCATGGCCTGCAACTTGTCGACGTGCGAGTTGTCCTCGATGGCCGACCGATGCTGGGTGGGTGCGGCGGTCGGTTCCTCGCGGTCGGCGCGCGGTGCGGTGAGGTTGGTCTCGGGGCGGCTGGTCAGCGTCGGCGTCTCCAGGCGACCGTTCAGCCGCGGCGCGGTGTCGACACCGGGCGTGCCGACGCTGCCGTAGTCCAGGCGTTCCTGCGGTGCTTCCGTCCGCGGCGCGATCTCCGCGGGCTCCACGTGCGCGTTCGAGATCGGTTCGGGCGCGGCGTCGTAGGGCGCGCCTCGCGAGACGTTCGGTTCGACCCAATCGTGCAGCGCGGGCGGGACGGAGACGGGCTCGCGGCGCGGTAGCCCGTTCGACGCGGCGGGCTGCTGCTCCACGCGCGCCGCGACGGCGGCCACTTCCAAGCTGTCGGTGCGCGGCCCTTCTGGCGCGGGTTCTTGGCGGGGTGGCGTTGGTGGTCGTAGGCGTTCGGCGCGCGGCGTGTCGAGGCGCGAAGTTTCCGTGCGGGTGGTTTCGGGGCGCGGCGTTTCGGAGCGCGTGGCCTCGGAGCGCAGTGTTTCGGAGCGTGTGGCTTCGGGGCGCAGTGTTTCGGAGCGTGTGGTTTCGGGGCGCGGGGTTTCGGGCCGTAGGGTTTCGGGCCGCGTCGCGTCGGTGCGCGCCGTGGGAGCGCGGTGCTCGGCGCGGGCGCGCGGGGCGGTGCGTTCGACGGCAGCGCCGGAGGCTGCGTCGTCGAGCCGGGCTTCCAACGACGAAACGTTCTGTTCGGTGCGGAAGGCCCACGCCTCCAGCTTCTTCAGGCGCGCCTCGACGCCGTTGTCCTCGCCCACCCGGGCGGCGACGCTGTCGAGCTTGTCGCTCACCTCGCGCAGGAGCTCCGCGATGCCCGACAAGATCGCGCCGACCGACTCGGCGCCCTGCTGGCCGTGCTCCATGCGTACCTTCTTCCCCGTCGATGCCCGAACTACGTGCGTGGCCCGGCGATTCTATCCGCAGCCTTTTGGCGGCGCGGGGCGAGCACCGGCCGTCGCGGCCGTGACGGCGGGCGGGCGATCCGGCGCGCCCGGCCGCGTCACCGAATTGGCGGCAAGTATCAATCGACCGAAATTTCTGTGGTGTTTCTCGCGCATGTCGCTGCGAAAACCCTTGTGACGCAGCGCACATCGCCTGGTGAGCGGCCTCGCGGCGGGTGCGGCGCACCCGAGCGCGGGGTAAAGGGGGCTGGCGAGCGGAGGAAGATAGGCGCACTCTTGATCTATGGAGTAGGTCGCGAGACCGTGCGGTGTTGGGCAGGGGAGTGATCGCGTGAGAACGACGCAGCGTGTGGAGCAGGCTTGCGGGCGTCGGGCGGTGCTCGCCGAATTGGGCATCGCCGATGTCCAGGACGAGATCCGCGCCGCGGTGAGCGATCGGTCCCGGTACAGCTGCCGGTGTCCGGGATGCGCCTACGCCCAATGGGATATCCAGCGCCTCAAGTACTGGTTGTGCGGCAGGCTGGTCGCCTTCGGCGCCGACGAGGCCGACGTGGATCGGCGCATCGGGGGCATCCGCGTCGACATCCTCTGGCGGATCGGCGAGCGGACCTATGCCATCGAGGTGCGCGGCGGAGCGCTGGACCGGACCCTCGCCCTGGAGCACACGGCCCGGCTGCGCGAGGCGGGCTGCGACGGCGTGCTGTGGCTGTGCCAGCCCGGCTACTGGGTCGCCCACTTGCCTGCCCTCGGCATCGCCGACTTCGCCCCGCCCGCCTGCGATTACCTCGCCGAGATGGGCATGCTCGACGCCGAGCAGAGCGCGGTCGCGATGCCCCGGCGGGACCCGTTCGAACTGCGCGAGTTCTTGCGCGGCTGGGTATCGGGTGAGATCGTCTGGGGTTTCCGCGACGAGATGACGGGAGGATGGGCCACCGTGACCGACTGGGAGCATCACACGAGAACGCAGGCGGCGGTGATCGCCCGGCAGCGGCAGGAGTTGATGAATCAACGCACCGCGCTCGCCCTCTCCCGGAAATCGGTCCGTGACAAGCAGAAACAGGTCATGAAGCTGACCGCCCGCCTGGAGCGCGCCGAACACGACGCCCAGGAACAGGCAGACGCGCTGGCCGAGGTGAACCGCAAGCTCGCCGACCACCACCGTGTGGACAACAGCCTGCGCGCCACCATCGCCGGCCTACAGCAGACCGTCAGCCACTGGCAGCTGATCACCTACTGCGCGATGTTGCTGATCGTGACGTTCCTCGCGGCGGCGATGGTGGTGCGCTGAGCGCGCGAGGTGCGTGAACGTAGTTCGGCGAGTCCCTCATCGCGGCGGGCCCCGCCTCTCGGCGGGCAATCCTCCCGCACGGCATCAGACCGCGTTGGACGAAGTCGGCGAGACGGCACCGGGCCGCGTCGAGTGAGTTCGGCGGGCCCTTCCTCGTGACGGTCGTTCACCTCGCGGCGAGCCGGGTGCACAGCTGTGCTGGCAGGTGCGCCGTCTTGGTGGCGGGGCTGGGGGAGGGCTTCAGGGGCGGGTCAGGCGGAAGGGGCCGCGGTCCCAACGCCATTCATTGCGGAGCACAAGCGTCGTGAAATCGAGCAGCTCGAGGCCGCTGTCCTTGTGCAGCCGTCGTACTTCGTGCCAGGGCACGGACCCGCGCTCGATGAGCTCGGCGAGTTCGGCCTCGTGGCGAGCGTCTACCTCCCGGCGGGCCAGCTCGGGCAGACCGAGGCGGCTGCCCGTCCAGACCAGCCACCCCCATCCTTCGGCGTGTGCGCGGGCTCGGGCGGCCGCGGACCTGACGCGGTTGACGTGGAAGGCGACGTGGCCGAGCGGCTGCACATCGATCAGCACCACCCGTCCGTCGGTGAGACGTGCGCCGACGGTCGGGTAGTGGACGCGTTCGGAACCGTCGATGTCGTACGGCACCGCCACCGGATGTTCCTGGAACGTCTCGACCAGGTCGGCCGCGTTGAGCGTGCGCAGCAGCCTGGCCTGGAGCGCGGAGTCGAAGCCGACGTCGCGGCCCACCTTGTCCAGGTAGAACCGTCCGCGGCCGTCGTCGTCACCGTCGACCGTCCGCGCGGAACTCGTCGGCAGCGCGGCGGGCGCGCCCGAAGTCCACTCGATGCGCGCCGACCACTCACCGACCTCCGTGGCGGCCGCGGGTTCGGCGTCGCGCAACTTCGCCAGCTGCCGGTTCGTCTTCTTCTGCCACGCCATGATCCGCTGCATGACGTACCCGGCGATCCGTTTCGCGTCCTCCGGCGCGTGTCCCGCGAGCCGCAGCTTCAGATACGACAACTCGTTGGCCGCCAAGTCCGTATCGGTCGCGTACGTCTCCACCAGCAGCGCCCGCGTCAGCGCCGAATCCCGCCCATCCACCGGATACCGCTGCTCGAACACCTCCGCTTGCCCCCGGCTCAGCGCCGCCTCCCGCAACATCTGCCCGACAGCCCGAGTGTGCAACTGCCGCACCCGATCCCGCGCTAGATCGAACCGCGCCCCGATTCGGGCCAACGTCTCCGGCCCCTCCCCGCCGATCCCCAGCCGATACCCCAAAATCTCCGCATCCCGCTTCCGTCGCTCCCCGAATACCCCCACCATCCCCGCAACCCCCTCGTTCACCTCTTCGAGCCCGAACGACACCTCCCCCTGGATGTCGTCGACGAACAAACCCCCGTCCCGCGCGCCACCAAACCCCAATTCACCAGCCACAACCGGCAGCCTAACGAGAGCCTCCGACAATCCGGGCCCTACGAGGCCGAGCCTTCGAAGGCCCACACTCGCCCAGACGCTCGAAGCAATCGTGGGCACAAACAAAAACAGACCCGGTCGAAACCGGGTCTGATCTGTGAGACGGTGGTGCGCGATACTGGGATTGAACCAGTGACCTCTTCCGTGTCAGGGAAGCGCTCTCCCGCTGAGCTAATCGCGCGAGGTGGAGACGGGAATCGAACCCGTGTGCACGGCTTTGCAGGCCGTTGCCTCACCACTCGGCCACTCCACCGCGCAAAGGGGGAAGGCTGTTTACACTGCCTGGCCCTACCTCTCGAGCGGATGACGGGATTCGAACCCGCGACCCTCACCTTGGCAAGGTGATGCGCTACCAGCTGCGCTACATCCGCATTTGCATCTCGGGGGCTTTCGTTCCGGCCTCCTCGGTGCGAGACAGAACATTAGCCGACGCCCGGTGAAAGGTACAAATCCGCTGGTAGAACGGCCGGAAACGGTGAAGTTGCGAGTGTGGCCGATGCGATCGATGGGGTGCGAGGGACTGGGGAGGTATGTGTGTCGCGGCGTCGCTTCGGCTGGAGGGGGCGAGGAGGGCCCGGAATCGGCCGCTCGGGGTAAGGGCGGGGGCATTGGGGACGGTCCGGCCGGTCTCATCCGCATCAGGACGACTCACCGGCAACAGGGCGAATTGGTGCTGTCCAAGTGGCGATTTGGTGGCTGACCGGTAGATCGTGCTAATGTTCCATCTCGTTCGGAAGGCCATCGAGTCGCCATCCGAACGGAGAGTTCGGTCTCATAGCTCAGCGGGAGAGCGTCCGCCTCACACGCGGAAGGTCGCTGGTTCGATCCCAGCTGGGACCACTCAGAAGCTGCAGGTCGGGGGCTATTTCGAGAGAAATAGCCCGACCGCGTGCAATAAACGTGCGACAAATCAGCATCTAATCTGGCACTTGCCTCAGCTCAAGTAGTGGTCGCTACCATCTCCCGATGTGACCTTTGTCGCAGCCGGATAGGAGTGCTGGGCTGAGGGTGTCGTCGAATGAGACGTTGTCAGGGCTGGACTGGTCGGTGCCGAGGGCTCCGGCGCCGTACCTCAGCGCAGCGGGCGCATAGCAGCATCGATGTCTTCGAGTGCAATGCGTATCTGCCCCCTGAATCTGTAGGCCGGCGGAGTGCCATCGGCAATCATCCGTCTGTTTGTGTCCTTGGTCACACTGGCGCGCTCAGCTGCGAACTCGATCGACACGTCTTGCTCCCCGCTGCGGGGATGAGCCCGCGGCCGCGCCGTCGGCGCTACCGCCGAACTGGTGCTCCCCGTGCACGCGAGGATGAGCCCTGTAAGGCCGTTACCCCTATGCAAACTGCCAGTGCTCCCCGCGCACGCGGAATGAGATCCGGGTCAGCGAAGTGTTCCCTGCGCAGGCTCGGATGAGCCCGTCGCCCGCAACCGCGACAGCCAGATCAAAGTGCGATGGTCACCGTGTGGTCATCGGCAATGAGATCGGATACCGATCCCGATCGTTGGGCATCGGCAGGGTGCAAAGTCGACCGGGCTGACGGCTAAGCGCAGAAGTTGCCCGCCGTGTTCGGTCCCGGTCTTGCCGCGCAGCAGTTTTCGGCTTGCCGTGCCGAGTTATGGGCAACCAGCTTCGGTTTCACCCCAAGAGTGCGCCCAAATCCCCTGGCTCGAGGTCCTGGTCTCGAGCGCCCGCGCACTCGACCCGACCGGTACGGCGGTGATCGAAAGCCTCCAGCCGGCGCGTCCGAAGCCAGTCCTGATCGAGGTGTGCTCGCCGCGGTCGATGTGTCAGACAGGTGCAGTGTCAGTCTTGCGCCGCGGCTGAGCCTGCTGATGCCGAAGGATGCTGCCGAACGGGCGGGGCCCCTAGCGTCGCAGGAGGTCGACGACGCCGGTGGTCGACTCCTTCCCGCCGCCCTCGGCGACCCGCCGCTCCATCAGTGCCATGAATGGCGTCAGGAGTTCGGGGCTCACGCCCTGCTCGGCAGCGGTACGCAGCAATGTCCCGTTCGTGGTGACCATCATCGCCAGATTCGACTCGACGCCCTCGGCGTAGTCGCCGCTCGCCAGCTGGGCGGCGGTGCCGTACGCATATCCGGCCATCGCCTGCTGGTAGCCGACCAGGAGGGGGGCGAACTCCACCGGCGAGATGTCTTCCGCACGTATCAGGGCGAACGCGTGCGTGGCGCCGGCGAACATGCCCCACATCGCGCTGAGCAGGGCGATGTCGTAGAGAGCCGCGAACCCGGCGTCGGCGCCGACGTAGGTGACACCGGCGGGTACGGCCAAAGCCTCGGCGTGAGTCTCGTGCAGCTCGGCCGAGCCGCTGTAGAAGACGTACCCACCGGAGTCGGCGACACCGATCATCGATGGAACGGCCATGATCCCGCCGTCCAGGAAACGTCCGCCGCGCACGGCGATCCAGTCGGACAGCGTGCGGGCCTCGGCGGGGGTGCTGGTAGTCAGGTTGACGATGTCCCGACCGGTCAGATCGATGCCGTCCAGTGTCGCGCGAACCGACGCGTCATCGAGAAGGCACACGACAACGAGAGAGTTCGCGGCGACGGCGTCGGCGACGGTGGACGCGACGACGGCCCCCTCCGGAGCCGGCCGGGCACTGCGGTTCCAGACCGTGACGGCGTACCCCACGGCCAGCCACGAGCGAACCAGGGCCGAGCCCATATCGCCGAGGCCGAGGACAGTTAGCGACTTCTTCGAGTGATCGGACATGACGGCTACTCTTGGCCAGGCATCCGGATCGAACAAGTACGCACATGGAAGTGGGTACGCACTTCCGGGAAAGAGAACAGGTAATGGAAGGGGCAGACGTGCCGATCGGACGCAGGCCGGGCGCGTACACGTGTGGGCTCGACGCCACCCTCTCGGTACTGAACGGCAAGTGGAAGATGATGATCCTGTGGCCGCTGAGCGAGCGCCCGCACCGATTCGGTGAATTGCGCCGCCAGGTACCGGGTGTCTCCGAGAAGGTCCTCACCACGCAACTGCGGGAGCTGGAGGCCGATGGGATCGTCCACCGCGAGGTGTACGACGAGGTGATCCCCCGCGTCGAATACTCGCTGACCCCGCTGGGCGAACTGCTCAACAACGCCCTGCTGCCTTTGGAAGCTTGGGGCCGTGAACATCTCATGGATGCCCCCACATCCTCCGGCCGTCACTGACTGTGTCTTCGCCGTCCCGGCGGGGGATGCTCGCGTTCAGCGGAACGGAATCACCTTGCGGTACTGGACCAATTCACCGCGGGGCTCGGTGGTCCCGGCGGGCAGCGTGGCCAGCCAGTTGACGTCGATCGCCGCGTCGTCGGCGCTGAGCGCTTGGTCCATGTTGTCGAACCAGGGGCGCGAAGCGTCGGTATCGACCAAGCCCGGGCATGCGGCGTTCACCAGTATGTCGCGCTCGGGCGGCAGGTCACGCGCCGCGATCCGCGCGGCGGCAACCTGTCCGACCTTGGACGGCACATTGATCCACTCGGGCCAGCCCTCGTCTGCCGCGCGCCCCGCTTCCACCGCATCGACGTACTCGTCCATCACGCGGTCGATGTCGCCGAGGCAGATACCCGGACGATCGAAGCGCTCCCACAACCGAGGATCCAGCTGTGTCAGTGTCCCGAAAAAGCTCGCCACCACCACGTAGCGCGCCCCGTCGCGCAGCCGCGGCAGGAACGCGTCGAGCATCCGCCGCGTCCCATGGTTGTTGGTGTCGACGAAACCGCGCACCTGCGACGCGTTGTCGAGTTCGGGTGAAATACGTGCCGCCGCATTGGAAATGACGATATCGACACCGCCGTGCCGGGTGGCGATACGCTCCGCCGCTGCACGCACCGAACTGTCGTCGGACACGTCGAGGACTTCGAATGCGGGCCGCAGTCCTTCGGCCTCCAGCAGCGCGACCGCCGCCGCCCCGCGATCGGGGTCGCGAGCGGTGAGATAGACCGTCGAGCCCGCCGGGAGGGTGCGGCACAGCCCACGCACCAGTGCCAATCCCAAGCCTTGATTGCCGCCGGTGACGATAGCGATCTTCGACATTCCTCGAAAACTACCGCACCGCTGGGCAATTCGCGTGGCGATGGGCCGACATCGATGACTACTCATCCCGCACTAGGTCGTGTCTCCCGGTGACTCGAGCCATTCCACGATGGTGAGTTCCTGCGGTCACGCAGGGCACGGGTGAGCCCTGCGGAGGTGGGCACCACCCGGCCACGCTCTCGCATGTCGGTGTTCACGAGGATGTCCCCTTCTGATTCGTCTTGTGAGTTCCACGATAGTTCGCGGTTGTAATGAAATCTTCACGCGCTCAGATGATCTGGAAGCGGCCGCCAATTGGGCGGCCTCTAGTGCGGAGGAATTATGACCCGATCTGTTCTGCTCGCGACCGCGGCGGCCGCCCTCGCGGTGGCTCTCACGGCGTGCGGTGGCGAGGGCGCCTCCGATGCCGCCCCTTCGGCATCGAGCACCGTTTCCACATCCGCTCGGGGCACAGCCCCCGCCCCCGGAACCGTCGCGCCCACGGCCGACACCACATCACCTGCCGACGAGGAGCCGGAGCCGGTTACCTCGTCGGCGCCGGAGACCACGGCCGCACCGACCACGGCCGCACCGACCACGGCCGCACCGACGACGGCCGCACCTTGCGCGGTGGTTACCCGCGAATACCTCATCACCACGCTGCGAATGACGGCATCGCCCGACATTCCCTTGGCCGATCTCCAGAATGCGCGGTGCAGCGGGAACTATGCGACGGCGCTGAGCCAACCGGAAGGCACCCTGCACCCGGTCGTGTACATGTTCAAGTACTCCGCACCGGTTGGGTGGCGCCTGATGGGGGTCGACGACGCAATCGACTGTGTGAACAGGCACGGTGTTCCGCTCGAGGATGCCCGTGTGATCGGCTGCGCCCTCTAGCAGCTCCGCTATTCGACCAGCTTTTCGCTGCGGGCCAGTCGTAGGCGACATCGGCGGGGTCTTCTCAGTCGAGGTCGCCGCGGCAGTTCAGTTCCTGCATGAGCCGGTCGGTGAGGCGCTCGGAGATGGTTCCGAGCAGAGCGCGCAGTGCCGGGTATTCGCCGATGATCGCGCTGCGCACGACGCCCACCTGCATCGGGACCGATAACACCGCGAAGACGCGCTTCGGAACTTTCACTGATCGCACCCACATCGGCATCAGCGTGTGGTCGCTCGGTGCTTGTTTTGCTGATGTAGTACCGCTATTTGGAATGTGGGGTATGCGTGAGCCGTCGGTCGGCGATGTAGTGCAATGCGGGTTGTGAAGTGAAAATCCCTGGTAGAGCAGACTTTTGGCCTAGATGGAAGCGCTAGGAAGAAGTGTGGCATCGCTGGTTCGATCCCAGCTGGGACCACTCAAAAGCGGCAGGTCAGCGCTTTTCGAGAGAATGGAGCGGCCTCCCGCCGATGCAAGTGCTGCCCGATCGAGACGGTGATCATCGAGCTTCGCTCGCCCGTCGTAGTCTCCCATCGTTCCCAGCTCCAGGATTCTGCTGTGTGGCGCGGGCGGCCGAGGGGAGGACCTGCGGCGAGGGGGTATCGGTGAACCGTAAGTGCTCGGTGAGAACACGTCCGATCGCGCGGAGTGCGTCCGGCTCGGTCATTCGTTCGTGCCGGGCGGGAATGCGGTGTTCGGTGATCCGGCCGGTGATGTGTTCGTTCCATGCGAGGGCCGGAGAGGGGCCGTCGTCGGTGTGGTCCGCGGTGGAGCTGAAGTAGATCAGGTCACCGTCGAAGGATGCGGGCCGGTGGTTCCGGGTGAGGTCGGCGAGCCGGGTGTAGTCGCGGTGCAGGGTCACCAGATGCTCGGGCGTCAAGGCGGTGAAGAGTCCGCCCTGCCGGTGCAGCAAGTCGGCCGCGACCTCGAAGGTGAGGTCGGCGGGGAGCTCGGAAGCGGCGAGGCCGCCGAACTCGGTCAGCAAGTCCACGGCGGTGGGGGTCGGAGTGCTGATGCCGCGGTCGGTGACGACTCGGGTGTCCATCATGGCGAGGGTCGCGACGTGGTCACCGTCGCGGCGGAGCTGGACGGCGATCGCGTGGGCGATGGTGCCGCCGAGCGAGTAGCCGAGCAGATGGTAAGGGCCGCGAGGCTGGACGGACCGGATCTCCCGGACGTAGCGGGCGGCGAGCTGATCGAGCGTGTCGAACCGCGCCGCGGGGTCGGTCAGCGTCGGGGACTGCAGTCCGTAGACGGGACGGTCGGGATCGAGGTGCTGCACGAGTCCGCTGAAACCCCAGGCCAATCCGACGGCCGGGTGGACGCAGAACAGCGGTGGATCGGCGCCGGCAGCACGCAGCGGGAGCAGGACCGACAGTGCGTCGCCGGGATCCTGTTCCTCGAGGCCGCGCAGGCGGGCGTCGATGCGTCGGGCCAGCAATTGCGGTGTCGGGTCGGTGAACACCCACTGAACCGGTACCGTGGCGCCGGTCGATTCCGCCAGCTGCGCCACCAGTTGGGCGGCGGCCAGCGAGTTGCCGCCGAGGGCGAAGAAGCCATCGTCCACGCCGACTCGTTCGATGCCGAGAGTCCGGGTGAAGTCGTCGCAGACAGTGGCCTCGAGTGGGGTGGACGGCGAACGGAATCGGGAGTGTCGCCGGTCGGGTGCGGGCAGGGCTTTGTAGTCGAGTTTGCCCGTGGAAGTGCGGGGGATCCGGTCGAGGGTGAGGATCCTGGTCGGGATCATGTGGGTCGGTAGCCGGGCCGCGAGGTAGGTGGTCAGTGCGATGGGGTCGGGTGTGGTGTGCGGGGTGGGTACGACGTAGCCGGTGAGCTGACTGTCGCCGTTGGGCTGGGTGTGGATCGTGACGGCGGCGTGGGTGACGTCGGGGTGGCTGCACAGCGCGGCTTCGATGTCGCCGCGTTCGATGCGGTGGCCGTGGATTTTGAGTTGTAGGTCGCTGCGCCCCTTGTATTGCAGTGTTCGGTCGGGGGTCCAGGTGACCAGGTCGCCGGTGCGGTACATCCGTGTCCCGGGCGGGCCATAGGGGTCGGGGACGAATCGGGATGCCGTGGTGGCGGGTTGCTTGTGGTAACCGCGGGCGACGCCCGGTCCGGACACATACAGTTCGCCGACGACTCCGAGCGGGACGGGGCGTAGTCTGCGGTCGAGCACGACGGCGGTGAATCCGCGGGTCGGGCCGCCGATCGTGATCGGACCATTCGGGGTCCACGGTGCGCCGGCGCAGCTCATGACGGTGGTTTCGGTAGCACCGTAGGAGCTGATCACCGTCCGGCCTGGTATCCACTGTTCTGCCAGGTCCGGTGGGCAGGTCTCGCCGCCGACCATCAGGGTGCGGAGGGTGTCGAGTTCGCCGGGAGGCAGCGAGGCGAGCACCGTCGGGGTGAATGCGGCATGGGTGACGTTTTCGGCTTCGATCACCTCGGCCAGTTCGGTGCCCGCGACTACCGGTGCTGGTGCGAGGACCAGTGTGGCGCCCGCGGCTGCGGCGCCGACCAATTCGAGGACCGAGACGTCGAAGGTCGGAGCAGCGGCGCCCAGCACTCGGGAGGCCGGGGTGAGGCCGAACCGTTCCCGTGTTTCGGCGGCCAGGTCCGCTATTCCGCTGTGAGTGACCATGACGCCTTTGGGAATTCCGGTAGAGCCCGACGTATAGAGCAGGTAGGCCGGGTGCTGTGGCCGTAGCGTGCTCGTGCGGTCGTGGTCGGTGATCGGGGCGGGGGACGCCGAGGCTGTCGTCGCCGTGAAGGACGGGTCGTCGACGGCGAGCCATCCGGTGGTGTCCGGCAGTTGGTCTCGGTGGATCCCGAGTGTCAGCCCTACGGCGGCACCGGAATCGGTGAGCATGCCGGTGATCCGGTCCCGGGGATGGGCGGGGTCGATCTGAACGAACGCGCCACCGGATTTGGCGACCGCCCACACGGCGATCACCGCGTCGATGGAGCGTGGCAACGCTATGGCGACCAACGATTCCGGTCCTGTTCCCGCCTCGATCAGTACCCGCGCCCACCGGTTCGAGGTCTCGTCGAGTTCGCGGTAGGACAGCCTCGCGCCGTCGCAGACCACCGCTTCGGCGTCCGGCGTCATCGCGGCCGTCAACACCCGCGGCAATACCGACAGCACACCACCGGGCCGACCGCGAACTGGTACCAGCGTGGCTCGTTCGACCGGCGACAGCAGCTGCAGCTGGGTCAGCGGGAGGTCGATGTGTTCGGCGATGGTGCCGAGCACTCGCAGCATTCGGTCGGCGATGGCGTCGATCTGGTGTCGTGGGAACAGTTCCGGCAGGTATTTGAAGGTCAGGTGCACTCGGGTGTCCTGATGGACGACCAGGCCGAGCGGATAGTGCGCCGCGTCGCGTCCGTGCACGTCGAGCACATGCAGTCCCGCGATGTCGGTGTCTTCGGACAGCCCGGCCCGGTCGACCGGGTAGGACTCCAGGACGGTCACGGTGTCGAACATCGCACCGGGACCGGCCACGCGCTGGATCCGAGCGAGCCCGAGGTGCTGATGGTCGAGCAGCGCGGCTTGTTCGGCTTGGATTCGCCGGAGTAGCTGGGCCAGGGTTTCGCGGTGATCGAGCCGGATCCGGACGGGCACGGTGTTGACGAACAGCCCGATCATCGACTCGATGCCGGGGATCTGCGGCGGGCGCCCGGAGACGGTGGTACCGAAGACCACGTCCTCGCGGGCGGTCGAGGTGGCGAGCACGATCGCCCAGGCGGCTTCGATGAGGGTGTTGAGGGTGGCCTCTTGTCGATGGGCCACCGCGACAAGGGCCGCGGTGCGCTGTTGGCTCAGCTGTACCTGGACTTCGCGCGCGGCGACGGTGGGCCGGCGGCCGCGGTCCGCGGGCGCCAGCAGAGTCGGCTCGACCGCGCCCTCGAATGTCCGCGCCCACGCGGCTTCCGCCGCGTCCCGGTCCTGGCTGTTCAGCCACACCAGGTAGTTCCGGTAGGGACGCACCGGAGGCAACACCGTGGGGTCGTTGTCGGCGGCGTAGAGGGTCAGCAGCTCGCGGATGAGCAGTGGCGTGGACCAGCCGTCTATCAGGATGTGGTGCATGCTCAACAGCAGCCGATACCGCCGGGGTGCGGTGGTGATCAGGGTGAATCGCAGCAGCGGCGCCGCGGTCACGTCGAAGCATGCGCGGCGGTCCGTGTCCATCAGCTGTTCGAGCGCGGCTTCCGTGTCGTCGCGTCCGGCCAGGTCGATCTCGGTGAACGGCACCTCGACGTGCCGGTGCACCACTTGGACCGCTTCGCCTGCGCCATCGCGCACGAACGCGGCTCGCAGGTTCGGGTGCCGTCCGACGAGCGCCTGGGCGCTGCGGCGCAGCCGGTCCGTGTCGACGCGCCCGCCGAGTTCCAGACAGAGTTGCACGATGTAGGCGTCGAAGGTGCCGTCGGCGAGCTGGGCGTGGAACAGCAACCCTGCCTGCAGCGGCGTGAGCGGCCAGATGTCCTCCAGTGCCGGACGTCCGGTCTCGAGCCGGTCGATCGCGCCTTGGTCGAGGTCGACCAGGTCGACGTCGGAGGGGGTGAGCCCGCCTGCGCCGGGACGGGAAGCGTGTGCGGCCAGAGCGGTCACCGCGTCGCGCCACAGTCCCGCGAGCTCGGTGACCTCGGCGGAGGTGAGCAGTCCGGTCGGATACTCCCAGGCGGCGGTAAGGGTAGGCCCGTCCGATGTATCGATGGTGACCGCATTGATGCCCAGCACGGCTGCGACGGGTGCGTCGGGATTCTGGATGCTGCCGCCATCGGGGCCGTCGCCGACGGGCATCCACCCGATGCCGCGCAACGTCGCGGGGGTGGTGTCGAGCCGACCGAGATAGTTGAAACTCACTTGGGGAGTGGGCAGTTCACGGAGGATCCGGGCGGTACCGGCGTTGAGATGGCGCAGCAGCCCATAGCCGATCCCGTGGTCGGGGACCTGCCGGAGCTGTTCCTTGACCGACTTGACGACCGCCGCGGCGGCGCCTCCGGCGGCGAAAGCGTCGTCGATGTCGATATCGGACAGGTCGAGCCGGACCGGGTAGGTGGTGGTGAACCATCCGATGGTGCGGGTGAGGTCGGCACCGGGAAGCACCGTGTCGTCGCGGCCGTGGCTTTCCAGGGTGAGCAGCGTCTCGGTGCCGGTGTCGTCGTGACGGCGTCGCCATCGAGTCAGCGCCAGCGCGAGCCCGGCGACGAGGGCGTCGTCCACGTTGGCGCGGAACGCACGGGGCAGCGTGGTGAGTACGGCACGGGTCACCGTGGGAGGGAGCGCCACCTCGACGGTGGCGGCGGTAGCTTGCACGTCCACGACCGGATCGATCGGGCGGGCACCGATCGGCGGATCTTCAGCGGCGAGTGTGCGCTGCCACCAGTCGAATTCGTCGAGGCTCTCGGCGGCGGTGTGCAGAGCATGCGCCCAACGCCGCATCGAGGTGCCGACGGGCGCGAGCCGCGGCCGTTGCCCGGCACTGAGCTGGGCCCACGCCGCAGCGAGATCGGGGACGAGGATCCGCCACGACACGCCGTCGATCACCAGGTGGTGCGCGACGACGAGCAGCCGTCCCGGCTGTCCGGCCCAGTCGAACCAGACCAGCTGCAGCACGACTCCGGCCGCGGGGTCGAGGCGTTCGGCCGCCGCGTTCGCCTCGGCGTCGGCAAGCGCCGCGAAGGCGCTGCTGTCCGGTGCCAGATCCACCGGCACCTGCCGGATCAAGCCGGCGGCGGGCATCGCGGTCGGCTGCACCCGTAGCGTCCACCCCGATGTCTGCGCGGGTTCCCGCTGTAGTCGGGCCCGCAGCATGTCGTGGTGATCGATCACCGCCTGGACGGTGGCGCCGATTCCGGTGGCGTCGATGCCGGTCGGCAGAGTGAGCATCACCCACTGGCAGAAGCGGTCGAAGCCGCCGCGCTCGATCATCCAGCACATGATCGGCGTCACCGGTACCGGTCCCACACCCCCGCCAGGCAATTCCGCCGGAAGGGAGGCCGCCGCGGCACTGTCGTCGAGAACGGCGATCTCGGCCAGCCCGGCGACTGTCTTGCGCTCGAACACCTCGCGCGCGGAGAACACCACACCCGCCGCCCTGGCTCGCGTCACCAGCTGGATCGACATGATGCTGTCGCCGCCGAGGGCGAAGAACGAATCATCCGCCCCGACCGTGTCGATACCCAATACCTCGGCGAACAGTGTCGCCAGCGTCTTCTCCACTTCCGTGGCCGGTGCCCGGAATTCGGCTCGGCCCGTGGAGAAGTCGGGCTCGGGCAGAGCGGCGCGATCGATCTTGCCGTTCGCCGTCACCGGCAGCGCGTCGAGCACCATCACGGTCGCGGGCACCATGTGCGAGGCCAACCGCTCCGCGGCGAACGCGAGGACCGCGGCCGCGTCGAGATCCGCGCGGTGCTCGGGCTCCACGTACCCGATCAACCGGTCGCCGGTGGTGGGGTCCCGGTGCACATTCGCCGCTGCTCGGGCCACACCCGGGCAGGCGGCCAGAGCCGCCTCGACCTCGCCGAGCTCGACGCGGAAACCACGAATCTTGACCTGGAAATCCGACCGGCCCACATAGTCGAGCGTCAGACTCCCGTCCGGTAGTCGTAGCCACCGCACCAGGTCGCCGGTCCGATACATGCGTTGCCCCGGGCCCGCGAACGGATCGGCGACGAACCGCGATGCCGTCAGACCCATCCCGTTGCGGTAGCCGCGGGCCAGCCCAGGACCCGCGAGATACAACTCGCCCACGACCCCGATCGTCACCGGCCGCAGCCACGCGTCGAGCACGACCTGGCCGACCCCGCGGATCGGCCCGCCGATCGTCACCGCCTCGTCTGCCGCTATCGGCGCACCGGCATCGGTCAGGATCGTGGCCTCCGCCGGGCCGTAGGTGTTGAAGAACCGTCGGCCGGGCGCCCACCGCGACACCAGTGTGGGTGAAGGCGATTCGCCACCGGTTACGATGGTCCCGAGGTCTTCGAGCCCGTCGGGATCGACCGTCCCCAAGGCCGCGGGCGTCAGCGCGATGTGAGTCACCTTCGTACGCGACATGATGTGCGCCAGCTCGGCTCCGCCGTAGACGGTCGGGGGCGCGATCACCAGCCGCCCGCCTGCCGCGAACGCCAAGAGGTGTTCCAGGAGCGCCGCATCGAAACTCGGAGACGCGAAATGCAGCACCCGCGCGCTCGGCCCGATGCCGAACCGCGAACATTCCTCGGCCACCAGATTCGCCAGCCCTCGATGCGATACCACCACACCCTTCGGCACACCTGTCGAGCCGGACGTGTAGATCACGTACGCCGCATTGTCGACCCGCACCGCCGATGTCCGATCCGCGTCGGTCACCGGCGTCGATGGCAACCCCGCGGTCGCCGCCGCGACCTCCGGCTCGCCGAGCAGCAACCACGGAACGGTCGCTGGCAACCGATCACGCCACTCCGGCCGTGTAATCCCTACCACCACACCGGAATCGGTGAGCATGTGCTCGATCCGGCTCGTCGGGTACTGCGGATCCACCGGCACGAACGCTGCCCCCGACTTGGCCACCGCCCATACCGCCAGTACCGAATCGACCGACCGCGGCAGACCCACCGCGACACTCGCCTCCGGCCCCACACCCCAGCCGATCAGCAAGCGGGCCAACCGATTCGACTCCGCATCCAGCTCGCCGTACGTCAACCACCGATCCCCGAACACCACCGCGACCGCTCCCGGATCCCTGTCCACCGCCGCCGCCAGCAACTCCGGCAACACCTTTTCCGGCACCGCCGGGTCACCCGAGACCGGCGTCAACTCCCGGTGTTCCGCCGGTGAGAGCAGATCCAGCCGCGCCAGTGGCAGATCCGGGTCGGTGGCAATGCCGCCGATGACGCGCAGGAGCCTCCGCAGGGTCGCGTCCATCGTGTCCTGATCGAAGAGTTCGGGCAGGTAGACGATCTCGACGTGCAGTCGTGTGTCGACCCGCGCGACCACTCCCAGCGGATAGTGCGCGGTGTTGATGCTGCTCACGTCGAGCAGCCGCATGCCCGCGATATCGGTGTCCGCGGTCAGCCCGCCGCGATCGATCGGGAAGGACTCGAACACCGTGATCGTGTCGAATACCGCCGCGGGCCCGGCCACCCGCTCGATGTCGGTCAGACCCACGTAGTGGTGACCGAGCAGCCCGGCCTGCTCCGCCTGGACTCGGTCGAGCAACTGCTCCAAGCTCTCGGCGGGATCGAGGCGGACGCGCACCGGCAGTGTGTTGATGAACAGCCCGATCATCGACTCGATGCCCGCGATCTCCGGGGGCCGTCCGGACACCGTGGCGCCGAATGTCACATCCTCCCGGGACGTGAACGCGCCCAACACGATCGCCCATGCCGTCTGGACCACGGTGTTGAGGGTGACGCCACGGGCCCGCGCCAGGTCGGCCAGCGACGCGGTCTGTTCCTCGGTCAGTTCGCCGACTACCGCACGCGATTCGGTGTACGGGCGGCCGGGATCGGCCGGAGCCACCAGGGTCGGCCCGTCGGCGCCGTCGAACGCGCGGGCCCATGCGTCGAGCGACGCGGCCGGGTCCCGCCCGGCGATCTCCGCCAAGAAGTCACGGTAGGGACGTATCCGAGGCAGGATCGCGGCATCGCCGTCGGCGGCATAGAGGATCAGCAACTCCTTCAGGAGCAGTGGCGTCGACCAGCCGTCGAGCAGCAGATGGTGATTGGTCAGCACCAGCCGGTAGTGCTCGGGCCCCGTGGTGACGAGCATCCAGCGCAGCAGGGGAGCAGTAGCCGGGTCGAATCGGGCCGCCCGGTCCGCGGCCATCAGCCGATCCCATTCGCGCTCCCGTGCGCCGTCCGCCAGCTCGGACAGGTCGAGCTCCGACCATGGGACCTCGACGTTTTCGTTGACCACCTGCACCGGTCCGGCGGCGGTGTCGGAGACGAATGCGGTGCGCAGATTCGCATGCCGGTCGAGCAGCACCTGCCCGGCCCGGCGCAGCCGCTCCGGGTCGATCCGCCCACCCAGTTCGAGGACCAACTGCACCGAGTAGGCGTCCATCGACTCCTCGGACACCAGCGCATGGAACAGCAACCCCTCCTGCAACGGAGTCAATGGCCAGACGTCGCTCAACTCCGGATAGCTGTCTTCCAGTCGCTCGATCTCGGACTGCCCGAGTTCGACCAGATCCAGATCCGACGGTGTCCGCCCCCCGGCCCCGGCACGGTGGATATGTGTCGCCAACGCGGTCGCGACCCGGCGCCACGACTCCGCCAGCTCGCGCACCTCGTCGACGGTGAGAACCCCGGCGGGATACGACCAGATCGCCCGCAACCGCGGCCTGCCCTCCTCGTCGAGGGTGAAGGCTTCGATGTCGAGCACCGCCGACACCGGCATATCCGGATTCTGCACACCGGCGAGCTCGGCGCCCGCGAGGTCGTGGTCCTCCGGCATCCACCCCGCCGGCCGGATTCCTCCGGGAATCTTCGTGGAGACGTAGTCGAACGCGATCTGCGGCGTCGGCTGAGTCCCGAGAATCGGTCCGGTGTCCTCGTTGAGATAGCGCAACAAGCCGTAGCCGATTCCGTGGTCGGGGACCGCGCGCAGTTGTTCCTTGACGGACTTGACCGCTGCCCCCATAGCCGGCCCACCGGCGCACGCGTCGTCGAGATCGATGCCCGAGAGATCAAGGCGCATCGGAAAACTCGTGGCGAACCAGCCGACCGTCCGAGCCAGGTCCGAGCCCGGAACGGCGCCGTCCGCACGGCCGTGCTCTTCGAGATCGATCACCATGTCCGCGAGCGGGCCGCCGGAGGCGTCCGTCGCACGCTCGCGCCGCCACTTCGTCACCGCTACCGCCAGCACGGCCAGCAGCCCGTCGCCCACACTGCCGTGGAATGCCGCGGGCACGTCGGTCAGCAGCGCCTCGGTCACCTCGGGGGACACCTCGACCTCGACCGTGCGGACGGTGGCAGCCACATCGATCGCGGGGTCGAGGAGCCGGGACCCGATCACCGGATCGTCCCCGACCGACATCCCCCGCCACAGGTCGAGCTCGGCGGCCCGCTCCGGGCGCTGGGCCGCCTCGACCAACCCGTGCGCCCACCTGCGCATCGATGTCCCGACCGGGGCCGGATCGGGTGGCTCGCCGGACTCGATCCGCGTCCATGCGACCGCCAGGTCGGCAACCAGCACCCGCCAGGACGCCCTGTCGATCGCCGAACGATGCACCAGCACGAGCGCTCTGCTCGACTCCGCCGCGTCGACCGGATCGAACCAGACCACCTGCATCACGATCCCGGCGCCCGGATCGAGCCTGCTCGCGGCGGCATCCAACTCCGCTGCCGCCGACGCACGGAACTCGAGGCTTCCCGGCTTCCCCGCCATCGCGACCCGATGGACGACGGCTTCGGCTCGAATCTTCCCGACCGGCAGCACCTCCCACGTCCAGCTGTCCTCGTCGCCCGGGCGCAACCGCGCGCGCAGCATGTCGTGCCGATCGAGTACCGCCTGCACCGCCGCCGTCAGGCGCTGCTGGTCGATCCCCGCAGGCGGAGCCAGCATCACTGCCTGCGAGAAGCGGTCGAACCCGGACTCCGCGCGTTCGATCAGCCGTCGAATGTTCGGCGTCGCCGGTATTGGCCCGACACCCCCGCCTGGCAGTTCCTTCGGAAGGGAGGTCGCCGCGGTGCTGTCGCGGACGGCGACCTGGGCCAGCCCGGCAACGGTTTTGCGCTCGAACACGTCGCGCGCGGAGAACACCACACCCGCCGCCCCGGCCCGAGTGACCAGCTGGATCGACATGATGCTGTCGCCGCCGAGGGCGAAGAACGAATCATCGAGGCCGACCGTGTCGATACCCAATACACCGGCGAACGCTTCGGCGATCGTGCGCTCGAGGGGTGTCTCGGGTGCTCGGAACGGCTTGTCGCCGGTGAATACCGGATCCGGTAGCGCCTTGCGATCCAGCTTGCCCGCCGCGGTCAAGGGAATCCGCTCCAGCACCATGATCGAGGACGGGACCATATAGGACGGCAACCGGCCGGTGAGATAATCGGTCAGCAGCGAGGTGTCGATCGAGTTGCCCGGCGCGGCAACGACATACGAAACCAGCGACTGGGTCCCGGAATCGCCGCGGTGACCGATCGTGGCGGCGAAATCGACGGTCTCATGGGCGGCGAGCGTCGCATCGATCTCCCCGAGCTCGATGCGCAGACCGCGAATCTTGACCTGGAAATCCGACCGGCCGAGATGTTGGATCGTTCCCTGGGCCGTCCATCGGACCAAGTCTCCCGTGCGGTACATGCGTTCGCCGGGCGCCCATGGGCATGCGATGAAGCGCGCGGCGGTCAGGCCCGCCCGGCGGTGGTATCCGCGGGCCAGCAAGACGCCCGCGACATACAATTCGCCTGTCACGCCGACCGATACGGGTTGTAGTCGTTGATCGAGCACCCATACGGAGGCGCCGCGAATCGGGCTACCGATGGTGACCGGTTCGTCTGCCCTCATCGGTGAGGTCAGCGTCGTGGCGATAGTGGCCTCGGTGGGGCCGTATTCGTTGACCATGTTCCGGCCGTCGACGCTCCAGCGTTCGACCAACTCGATGCCGCAGTCCTCGCCGCCGACCAGGAGGTTCCGCAAATCCGGTAGCGGCCAACGATTGTGGTCGACCGTGGACAACGCCGAAGGTGTGATCAGGACGTGACTGATGTGCTCGCGGTCGAGTAGTTCGCCGAGTTCGTCGCCGCCGTAGACATCGCTGGGCGCGATGACCATGGTCGCGCCCCAGTACACCGCGTCCAGCAATTCCAGTACCGCCACGTCGACGCTCGGCGAAGCCAAATGCGCGATACGAGAACCCGATTCGATTCTCATGAAATGCCGGTGCACGGTGGCGCAGTTGCGGAGCCCGCGGTGGGTGACCGCGACGCCTTTGGGCAGTCCGGTCGATCCGGAGGTGTAGAGGACGTAGGCGATATCGTCGACACGCAGTGGGCGTACCCGGTCGCTGTCGGTGACGGGGCCGTTCTCGGCCTGGGGGAGGTCCTCCGATGTCAACCAGTCGATGTCGTCGGGCAGTTGTGCTCGCGCGGATGTCACGGTCAGACCGATCGCCGCCTTGGAATCGGTCACCATGTGGGTGATGCGTTCGACGGGATTGGTCGGGTCGATCGGCAGGAAAGCAGCGCCCGATTTGGCGACGGCCCATACCGCGAGTATGTAATTCAAGGAGCGGGGCATGCCGATCGCGACGATGTCTTCCGGGCCGATACCTCGCTGAATCAGTGCCCGGGCCAACCGATTCGAACGCTCGTCGACCTCTCGATAGCTCAGCTGCCGCCCCTCGAAAACGATCGCTGTGGCCTTGGGATCCCTTGCGGCCGCCGAGGTCAACAGGTCGGCCAGTGTGGCGGGCGCCGCCGCGGGCGCACCGGAGCGCGACAGCAGATCGGCACGTTCGGCGACCTCGAGCACCTCGATCATCCCGACCGGAATCGTGGGGTCGGTGGCTATCGACTCGAGTATCCGGATCCACCGGTGTGCGAGGGAGTCGATCGTCGCGGTGTCGAACAGATCCGTGGCGTAGGTGACCGCCACCGCCATCTCGCCACCGTTGTGGTTGTCCGACAGTACGACCTGCAGGTCGAAACGAGACACTTCGTTGGGGAGGTCGACCACTGATACATCGAGCCCGGGCAGTTCGAGCTTCACCTTTTCCAGATTCTGGAAGGCCAGCATCACCTGGAACAGCGGGTGCCGGGCCTGGGACCGCTGGGGAGCGAGTTGGTCCACCAGTTGCTCGAACGGCACGTCGGCGTGTCCGAAGGCATCCAGATCGATCTGCCTGACCCGATCGAGCAGGTCGGCGAACGGTTCATCGAGATCGATTCTGGTCCGCAACACCAGGGTGTTGACGAACATGCCGATCACGTCGTCGAGTTCCGCCGCGCCGCGCCCGGCGATCGGTGTGCCGATCGGGATATCGGTGGTACCGCTCAGCCGGGCGAGCAGCACCGCCAGTGCGCCGTGGATCACCATGAACAGTGACGAATTATGTTGTCGCGCGAGCTGTTCCAGCGCCCGCACCAATTCGGCGTCCAAGGTGTAGTCGATGGTGGCACCCCGATTGGACGCCACCACCGGCCGTGGCCTGTCGGCAGGCAAACCAAGCTCTTCGGCAACCCCGTCCAGAGTTTCGGTCCAGTACCGGATCTGCTCGGCGCCCAGCGATTCCGGATCGTCGGGCGAGCCGAGGGTAGCTCGTTGCCACAGGGCGTAATCCGCGTACTGGACAGGCAGCGGTGTCCACGAAGGGGCTTCTCCGTGGATCCGCGCGGTGTACGCAGTCGTCACATCGCGGGCCAGTGGTGCCATGGAGAAACCGTCCGCGGCGATGTGGTGCACCACGACGGCCAGCACGTAGTCGGGCTCCTCGCTACCGGCAGCGCGGAACAATCGGGCACGGACCGGCGCCCGGGTGCTCACGTCGAAGCCTTCGCTGACGAATTCGGTTACCGCCGCGGCCAATTCGCTCGGCGGAACCGGCACCAAGGCCAGCTCGGCGTCTATTTCGTCGGCGGGTTCGATCAGCTGGATCAGCATTCCGTCGTGGTCCGGGTACCGTGTCCGCAAAGACTCGTGCCTGCGCAGCACGTCGACCATGGCCGATCGCAGGGCGTCCACGCGCAACTCGCCACGCAACCGAATGGCGATCGGCACGTTGTATGCCCCCGAGCTGATGTCGTACTGGTTGAAGAACCACATCCGTTGCTGGGCCGGAGCCAATGGCACCAGATCCGGGCGCGGTCCGGCGATCAGCGGTGGGCGTTGTCGCCCCGTGCCGGAATGCTGCTCGATACGGGTAGCGAGCGCCGCCACCGTGGGCGCCTCGAACAACAGCCGCACCGGAATCTCGGTACCCAGCGCGGCCCCGAGTCGCGCGGCAACCCGGGTCGCGACCACGCTGTCCCCGCCGAGGGCGAAGAACGAATCGTCGAGGCCGACGGCATCGATTCTCAATACCTCGGCGAATGATTCGGCGATCCTGCGTTCGAGGGGCGTCCGGGGTGAACGGAACGCCTTGAAGTCGGTGAATACCGGATCCGGTAGGGCCTTGCGGTCCAGTTTGCCCACCGGCGTCAAGGGAATACGCTTCAGCACCATGATCGCGGACGGGACCATATAGGACGGCAACCGGTCGGCCACGTACTCGGTCAGGGTCGTCGTATCGATCGAAGCACCGGGCGCGGCAACAACATACGAAGCCAGTGACTCGCCCCCGGAATCGTTGCGATGGCCGATGGTCACGGCGAAGCCGACGCTTTCGTGGGCGGCGAGCGTCGCATCGATCTCGCCGAGCTCGATGCGCAGACCGCGAATCTTGACCTGGAAATCGGATCGGCCGAGATGCTGGAGCGTTCCATCGGCTGTCCACCGGACCACGTCCCCCGTGCGATACATCCGTTCGCCTGGCGCCCAAGGACACGCCACGAAACGCTCGGCCGTCAAAGCTGCCCGGCGATGGTATCCGCGAGCCAGCAGGGGGCCCGCGACATACAACTCACCCGCCACACCAACGGGCACCGGTTGCAGCCGCTGATCCAGCACCCATTGCGAGACACCGCGAATCGGGCCACCGATCGTAACCAGCTCACCCGCCACCAACGGGGAAGTCAGCGTCACGGCGATGGTGGCCTCTGTTGGCCCGTATTCGTTGAATATGTTCCGGCCGTAGTCGCCCCATCGCTCGACCAACTCGGTGCCGTAGCCCTCGCCGCCGACCAGCAGGTATCGCAAATCCGGTAGCGGCCAACGATTGTGGTCGATCGTGGACAACACCGTTGGCGTGATCAGGACGTGGCTGACGTGCTCGCGGTCGAGTAGTTCGCCGAGTTCGGCGCCACCGTAGACATCGCTGGGCGCGATGACCAGCGTGGCGCCCGCGCACAACGCCAACAACAATTCCAGTACCGACACGTCGAAGCTCGGCGAAGCCAAATGCGCTATCCGAGAATCGGATTCGATGTGCAAGGCATCGCGGTGCTCGGCGGCGCAGTTGCCGAGCCCGCGGTGGGTGACCGCGACGCCTTTGGGCAGTCCGGTCGATCCGGAGGTATAGATGACATAGGCGACGTCATCGACACGTAGCGGGCGTGCCCGGTCATCGTCGGTGACAGGACGGTCCTCGGCCTCGCCGAGGTCCTCCGGTATCAACCAGTCGATGTCGTCGGGCAATCGCGTTCGCGCGGAGGTCACCGTCAGACCGATCGACGCCTTGGAATCGGTCAGCATGTGGGTGATGCGTTCGACGGGATACGTCGGGTCGATCGGCAGAAAAGCAGCGCCCGACTTGGCGATCGCCCATACCGCGAGTACCGAGTCGGGGGAGCGCGGAATACCGATCGCGACAACATCCTCCGGACCGACACCTCGCTGAATCAGTAACCGAGCCAACCGATTCGAACGCTCGTCCACCTCTCGATAGGTCAGCTGCCGCCCGTCGAAAACGATCGCTGCGGCGTCGGGATCCCGTGCGGCCGCCGCGGTCGCCAAGTCGGCCAAAGTAGTGGGCGCGGCCGTGGGCGCACCAGAGCGCGACACCAGATCGGCTCGCTCAGCAGGCTCGAGCACCTCGATGCCCCCCACCGCAACGGTGGGGTCGGTGGCTATCGACTCGAGTATCCGGATCCACCGGTGTGCGAAAGAATCGATCGTCGCGGCATCGAACAGATCAGTGGCATAGGTGACCGCTACCGCCATGCCGCCACTGTCATGATCGTCCGACAACACGACCCGCAGGTCGAAACGAGTTACCTCGTCGGAGAGTTCGGCGACCGACACATCCAGACCTGGTAACTCCAGCGCCACCCGCTCCAGATTCCGGAAAGCCAGCATCACCTGGACCAGCGGGTGTCGCGACCGCGACCGCTGCGGATCGAGTCGCTCCACCAGTTGCTCGAACGGAAGATCGGCATGCCCGAAGGCATCCCGATCGAGCTGTCCGACCCGGCCGAGCAGGTCGGTGAACGACTCGTCGAGATCGACCTCCGTCCGCAACACCAGGGTGTTGACGAACATATCGACCACGTCGTCGAATTCGGTCGCGCCGCGTACGGCGACCGGCGTGCCGATCGGAATATCGGTCGAACCGCTCAACCGGGCGAGCAGGACCGCCAACGCACCATGGATCACCATGAACAGTGGCGAACCACGCTGCCGCGCGAGCGTTTCCAACGCCCGAACCAACTCGGCGCCCATCGGGTAGCTGAGGGTGGCCCGCCGATCCGACATCATCACCGGCCGTGCCCTGTCCACCGGGAGACGGAGCTCCTCGGGAAGGTCCGCGAGCGTGGCTCGCCAGAACGCCAGGTTCTCGCGGCGGCGCCGTATCCCGGCGCCGTGGCGGACGCTGTCTGGGTGGACCCGCTCGAGTTCGGTGTCCGGTGCGGCGGCGGCGAACTCGTCGAGGAACTGTACGAATCTGGTGTAATGCGCCGATAGTTCAGGGCCCGTGTAGAGGTTGGGATTGGCCATGAAGTGGAGGATCGTCTGCGGCGGGTCTCCGGCCTGGTAGAGGTCGACAAGCAAATCTTCGACCGGCCCTGAGCTGAGAATATGGAATTCCGCGGTCATCGACCCGAGCCGGAGTTCCTGGTGGAAGAACATGACATTCACCAGCGGGCCCGCGAAACGCCGCTGCCCGTTGTGTCCCGCGGCGGCGCGAATGTCGGTGAGTCCGCACCGCTGGTGCCGTAACGCTCCAACCAGGTCGGACTGCACGCGCCGCACCAGCGTCGCGATCGTGTCGTCCGTACCGAGCGTAATCGGAAGCGGCACAACGTTGACGAAGACTCCGGCGGACCGCCGCAGCACCGCGGTGGTACGACCCGATACGGGAATATTGACCAGGACCTTGTCCCGGCCGGTCATACGGGCAAGGTAGCTTCCGAACGCGGCGATCACCACCGCGGCCGGGCTCGCCTCCAACGCCTCCGCGGAATGGGCGATCCGCCCTACCGTCTCGGTGGGCAGTTCGCCTTTTGCCACGACACTGTCCGCGCGTGCCGGTGCGTATCCGTCGGCCAGGCTGGACTCGTCCTCGACGTCGGCGAGCCTGTCCAGCCAATATGCTTTGTCGCTGGTGAATCGCTCGGACTCTCGGTAACTGCGATCGGCCTCGTAGAGGGTGCGCAAGTCCGCGGCCCGGTTCGGCTCCGCCGTCCGGCCCTGCACCGCCGCTGTGTACAGCGCCGCGACCCGGTTCATCACCGTCATCGCGGCGTAGCCGTCCCCTGCGACGTGGTGGCCCTTGAGGTACCACAGGAAATGCCGATCCCCGACCTGCAGAACCACCCATCTCAGCAACCGGTCGCGGAGCATATCGAAAGGTGAGGTGTACTCCCGGCGCATCCACTCCAAAGCCGCCGCCACGGGGTCCGGTTCACCACGCATATCGATGAGCGGTCCGGTCGAATCCAGCGACGGGTCGAACAACTGATACGGCTCACCGTCGATCTCTACCAGTCGCATATACCCCGATTGGCATTCGTGGCCCGCTCGAATCGAAACCTCGCGAAGTAAGTCGAGATCCAGATCCCCATGGAACTCGAGATACTGTGCCTCACATATCGGCACATCCGGGCTCAATTTCTGTGCCAGCCACAGCCCCCGCTGCCCCGCGGACAGCGGCACCAGCTGAGTGACCGACACGTCGGGCTCGGAGTTCCCGTCTGATCTCTGGTCGGGCGGGAACTGCGGTCGCGCGGTCATCACTTGCCTCCAGACCCGACCGCGCCCCAGTATAAGCCGACTGATTGGTACGGGACACCCCCGAAACCATGATCCGCGTCGCGTAATAGCGTTTATTTTTTCGAAAGTGATAGTCGGCGCTCCCCGGCTCCGCCACATAGATATCGGGCGCGTATAGCGATCGGCTCGACTGAAAGAATCATTCGCTGTGGTTCGACGCCTCGATGCCATTACGTTCGATGCCCGATTACGGAATGCGTCTGCTCGCTCGTGATCGAGCGCCGGGCGCAGCGGGGTCGATGAGATGCCCGAACGTGCGTCTCGGCCTACTCCCCAGAACTGATGATCTGTTCGATATTGCGCTCGGCCAGCGCGCTGATCGTCAACGCCGGGTTCACGGTTCCGGTGCTGCCGGGCACAGCCGCCCCGTCCATCACGTACAGGCCTCGATAACCGCGCACCCGACCGTACTCGTCGGTTGCTCGTCCGATCACAGCGCCGCCCAACGGGTGTGAGGTGAACGATGCGTCCCCGCCGATGACCCGTAGGGCGATGGGCGGGCAGTCGCACGCCACCTTGTCGTTGACTTCCAGGGCTCGCGCGAGGTAGCCGGCTGCGCCGTTGTCGGGCCACTGCAGGTCCACTCGCCCATCGGCCGGGTTGTGGACGAACCGGCCGCGGGTGTCGTCGAGCACGATGCCCAGCGATCCGAGAGTGGTGATGTCGAAAGGCGTCACGCCGGGGATGAACCAGCTCTCCAGCGACACAGGTGTGCCCGCCTCGTCCAGAATCCGGCTCGCGGACGGTGCGCCCTGCGTGCCTAGCTCGAGTGAGGTCAGCGGTCGCGCCAAGCCGACATCACCGTTACTGCCCCAGCCTTCGCCGACGTGTTCGTTCAGGTCCGGCAGCGCGCCGGTATCCCGCGCGCGCACCAGCAGCTCGGAGGTGCCGATAGAGCCCGCACCGAGGAACAACCGGTCGCAGGTCAGCGTCCTGGTCCGCAGCACCTCGCCGGTAGGCGCCAGTTTGGTCAAGGCGACGGTATAGCGACCCGATGGTCCCGGTTCCTTGGCGATGGCGTCCACGCGGTGGCCCGGGTAGATCCGGGCGCGGCCGGTGCCCTCGGCATAGCGCAGGTAGTTCTGGTTCAGGTCGAACTTCGCGCCGTTGGAATTGCCGAGGTTCGAACAGCCGACCGTCGCCGACGGCTGCGATCGTCCGGCCAGCTCGTCGCGGATGATGTTCCAATTCCACATGCCGTCGATACGCTGCGGCAGATAGCCGGCGGCGCGGACCTGATCGTCCCAGGCCCGCGAGTGCGCGAACGCCACGGAGTGATAGAGGTCGTCCGGTATCGGGCTCGGCCGCAACATATCGCGGACTCTGGGGTAGTAGACGTCATGCATCTCGCGGTAGCCGACCGCACCGCCGAACACATGCTCGAAGAAGCGCTGCTCGGGCTCGATCATCACCCCGGTGAACACCACCGAGCCACCGCCGACGCAGGCACCGCGCCACACATCGATGCCCGGGTAATTGGAAACGTCGAGGACCCCGCCGAACGAATCGAACGACACAGGGGCCCTGGTCACGCCGGTGAACGTGGTGCGATGCCAGAAGCCACGGCCATCCGGAATCGTATCGACGGCGAAGATGTTGCGCCACGGATCATTCGGCCAGCGCGACCCGCGCTCTAGCACCGCGACCTCGGTCCCGGACTGTGCCAGGCGCAGCGCGGCGATGGATGCCCCGAACCCCGATCCGACGACGATCGCGGGCACATGGTCGGCCGGATCCGGCAGCGGCGCGAAGATCTCCGGCACCAGCACGCGGTACAGCAACGAATTCGGGCTCGGGCTGTAGTCGTCGGCCCGCACCGGAGAAGCGCCCGGCGCGAGCGAGCTGCCACCCGCGAGACCCAGCATCGCGGCGGCGATGCCGACGCCTTTGACGAAACCGCGCCGGTCCATCGTGGCCCTCAGGTGATCCGAATGTCGCTCCATCGCATCCCCATACCTCGTGATTCGTGCTGGGAAACTCGGTTACGCGCGGGCGGGCCGGAACCTGGCGATGATCATCGCGAGGTGCGTCCTGGGAGCTTGCTGAGCAAGACATAATCCGCTCTACCACGCTACCTGCGTGCCAGGACCGGGGAGTCGGAGTCGGTGCGATCGACCCACCGTGCGGGCCATGAACAGTGCCTTCCGGTCCCGGTCGCCGACGTCGTCGACGTTGGCTAGCCAACTATTAGCCACCGTGCGGGCGGCGTCGCTCTACGATGGGGAGATCCAGCGTGGGAGGTGGCAAAATGTTGGCGCGCGCGTGGATACGATGGCTGTTCCTCCATCGCCTGGCACGGACCTATCTCTTGGTGTCGGCGCGTCGGGGCGATCCCTTCGCGCAGATCGTGGTCGGTCCGGATCGCGAGCGCGGCGCGCCACGCTCCGTAGAGGAGATCCGGCAGCGGGGCCGGATGCCCACGATAGCGCAGCAGGTGCGCGTGACCCCGGACCACGAATTGTGCAGGCTCATCCTGCGGGACCGCCGCTTCGGCACGGTCACGCCCAACAATCGAGCCGTGCCGAAGCAGATCCGATGGGTACTGACCAAGACGGATCTGGGGCTTCCCAACCTCGCGGAACCGCCCTCGATGCTGGTGACCGATCCGCCGGAGCACACCAAATACCGACGCCTGGTCGGGCAGGCATTCGCTCCCAAGGCGATAGCCAAACTCGAGGAGCGGGTCGTAGAAGTGACCGATGAGCTGCTCGAACGCTTGAGCTCGACGCCGCGGCCGGATCTGATCCGCGACTTCTCCGAGCGGTTGCCCATCGCGATCATCGCCGAAATCCTCGGGTTGCCCGCCGACATGCATTCGACCCTGCTGAGGTGGGGAGACACCGGTGCGCCGCTGCTCGATCGAGGCCTGACCTGGGCCGCTTTCCGCCGCGCTATCGAAGACTTGGCCGAGGGGCAGCGGTTCTTCGACCAGCACATCGCCGGGCTCGCCGCCGAACCGGGCGACGATGTGCTCAGCATGCTGGTGACAGGTGGCGAGCTCACCCGCCGCGAGCAGGTGGCCAACGCGGCCCTGCTGCTCGACGCCGGATTCTTGACGACGGTGAACATGCTCGGCAACGGAATCGCCCTGCTGACACGCCATCCGGACCAGCTGGAATTGCTGATGGCGCAGCCGGAGCTGTGGCCGGGCGCGGTCGAGGAGGTCCTGCGCTACGACGGTCCCATCCGGATAACCGGCCGCATCGCGAGCTGTGACGTCGATATCGCCGATCAGCACGTCGAATCCGGTTCCCTGATCCTGCTGTTGCTGCAGGGCGCCAACAAGGACCCCGCCGTCTTTCCCGATCCCGAACGATTCGATGTGACCAGGGCCAACGCCGCGGAACATCTCTCGTTCAGCAGCGGGGTGCACAGCTGCCTGGGAGCCCATCTCGCCCGGCTGGAAGGCGCCATCGGGCTGCGAGCCCTCTTCGAGCGGTACCCGGATTTGCGTCTGGATGGCCCGCCGATCCCGCGTGGCCTGGTGAACCTGAACAGCTACCGCTCCATGCCCGCCGAACTATCCGCCAACTAGCCGTCGAGCGGCTCCGCGGTGCGCGTGGCAGTCGCGGGCGGTCCTTCGTGCGCCCCCAGGTGACCGATCTGCCGCCGTGTGCGATCGAAGCGGAGGTCGGCGAGCCTGCCACTCAACTGTGACTTGCATCACAGTTCGATAGCGGTTGTCCCGTTCGCACCATATAACTTTCCACGCGCTTTGCGAAGTCTTTACCATTGAGACGACCTGTGCGCCACGAGGTCGCCGCTTCGCCGAAGTGCCGCTCGACCCGCTCGCTCCCCGGCTCCACCAAGCTTCGCCCACCGCCCGCTTTCGATGCCAGTGCATGTTGCCCGATGAACCGGATCGGCTGCCGCCGAGACGGCGAAGGAGAAATATGTCGACCGACACCGATCTCGCACCACGGACGTCGCAGCTCGCTCGGATCCTGCATCACGATGTCCCCGCCTCCGTCGTGGTTTTCCTTGTCGCCCTTCCCCTTTCGCTGGGCATCGCGGTCGCCTCCGGCGCGCCCGTCGCGGCGGGTCTGATCGCCGCGGTCGTCGGCGGCGTGGTGGCCGGGCTGCTCGGCGGCTCGGCCGTCCAGGTCAGCGGGCCGACGGCGAGCCTTACCGTGGTGGTCGCCGAGAGCGTCCACCATTTCGGCTGGGCGGCAACCTGTTTCATCACGATCGGAGCGGGTGTGTTGCAGATTCTGTTCGGGCTCAGTCGAATCGCGCGGGCCGCGCTGGCCATCGCGCCGGTGGTGGTGCACGGGATGCTGGCGGGTATCGGCGTGATCATCGCCCTGCAACAGGTGCACGTGCTGCTGGGCGGCGCGTCGCTGAGTTCACCGTTCCAGAGCCTGATCCAGCTACCGCACCAACTCGTGTCGGTGCACCACGCGGACTTCTGCGTGGGCTTGGTGGTCATCGCGATCCTGATCGCGTGGCGCTTCCTGCCGCGCAAGCTGCGCACGGTGCCAGGTCCCTTGGTCGCGGTGGTGGTGGCGACGCTGCTGTCGCTGTTCCTCGACGTGGATCGAATCGTGTTGAGCGGCGCCATGTTCGATGCCATCGGCCTGCCCGCGATTCCGACGGGCGGCTGGTTCGCGGTAGGCGTCGCGATGATCACCATCGCGCTCATCGCCAGCGTGGAGACCCTGCTTTCGGCGGTGGCCGTCGACAAGGCGCGGCCCGGTCACCGAACCGATCTCGATCTCGAACTGATCGGCCAAGGCGCGGCGAACATGACCTCCGGCATGCTCGGCGGACTGCCCGTTGCGGGGGTGATCGTGCGCAGCATCACCAACGCCAACGCGGGCGCGCAGACACGGGCCGCCACCGTCCTGCACGGCCTCTGGGTGCTGGTCTTCGCTGTGGCGCTGGCCGGTCTCGTGCAGCAGATACCCAAGGCCGCGCTGGCCGGGTTGCTCATCCTGATCGGCGTGCAGCTGATCAAGCTGGCGCACATCCGGCTCGCCAGGCGCAACGGTGATCTGGCGGTCTACCTGGCGACTGTGTTGGGCGTGGTCTTCCTGAATCTGTTGCAGGGCATGGCGATCGGGCTCGCGCTGTCGGTGGCGCTGCTGCTGTGGCGGGTGGTCCGGGTGACGATCCTGGCCGAGCAGGTGGCAGGCGCGCGGCGCTGGGTGGTGACCATGGACGGCACCTGCACCTTCCTCGCGCTGCCGAAGCTCACCGCGGAGCTGGCCAAGGTGCCGCCCGGCGTCCCGGTGACGCTGGAGATGACGGTCGACTTCCTCGACCACGCCTCCTACGAACTGATCACCGACTGGGCGCGGCAGCGCGAAGACTCCGGCGCCCCAGTCGATTTCGCCGAGTTCGGCGCCGCGCGCATGGCGGCCGTCGTGCACGGCCCGCCCGAGCGCGGACATTCGCGCAAGGTGCTCGACGAGGTGATCGGGCCGTGGCGGCGCACCGGCAGCCGGGTGGACCGGATCGCGGCGGGCATCGCCGCCTATCACCGCGGCCACGCGCACCTCATGCGCCCGCACCTGGACGGTCTGCGCAACCGCCACGACGCGGACTCGTTCTTCCTGACCTGCGCGGACGCCAGGATCGTGCCCAACGTCATCACCAACAGCGGCCCCGGCGACCTGTTCACCGTCCGCAACGTCGGCAATCTGGTGCCGGTCGGCGGCAGCGACGTCTCGGTCGAGGCCGCGCTGGTCTACGCGCTGGAACAGCTGGACGTGCGCGCGGTGGTGGTGTGCGGGCATTCGGGATGCGGCGCGATGGAGGCGCTGCACCGAGAGGTCCAGGCCGGTCCGGGCCTGGGAGACTGGCTTGCGCACGCCAGGCCCGCGCTGGAGCGGTTCCGGCTCGGGCATCCGGTCGCCGAGGCCGCCGCGCGCGCCGGGTTCGGCGAGGTGGACCAGCTGGGCATGGTCAACGTGGCGGTGCAGCTGGAGACGCTGTACGCCTATCCCGCTGTGCGCCAAGGCATCGAGGAACGCGGGGTGGCGGTGTCGGGCCTGTTCTTCGACTTCGCGACCGCGCGCCTCATCGAGGTGCGGGTGGACGGAATCGCCGAGTTCGACGATGTGGACAGCAATGTCACGGCCGAGCCGGTCCGGGCCCGCGGCGGCGGGATGCGGTCGCGAACGGAAGGGGTTGCCGGACGGCGTATTTCGACGACGATGTGAACGATTTCACACCGAAACCGCGATATGGAAAGTGACACTTCTACCGCAGTTCTCAGGCTTTGCTAAGTCTTTACCAATACCCTTGAACGGGTTTACATCTCGGCCCAGTGCCGTGTCGGGAACTGCTTCACCGCGAGATGCCGGTTCGCGGTCTATTGCCCTGCTGGACATGTTGATCGTCAACCGACCTCGACGCCGCGGCGTCGAGTCGGCGAAGGAGAAGTCATGGCTGTCGAGAGCGATCTGGCTCCACCGCTGTCCCCACCTGCGCCGGGCAAAGGCCCGGGCACTCTGTCCGATCGTCTGACATCCGTCTTGCGCCACGATCTACCCGCATCGATCGTGGTCTTCCTGGTCGCGCTGCCGCTCTCGCTCGGCATCGCACTGGCCTCCGGCGCGCCCGTGCTCGCCGGTCTGATCGCCGCCGTGATCGGCGGCATCGTCGCGGGCACCCTCGGCGGCTCGGTGCTGCAGGTCAGCGGCCCGGCCGCCGGCCTCACCGTCGTCGTCGCGGAATCCATCGACAAGTTCGGCTGGAAGGTCACCGGCTTCATCGTGGTGGCCGCGGGCATCCTGCAGATCATCTTCGGTCTCAGCCGCATCGCGCGGGCCGCGCTGGCCGTCGCGCCGGTCGTGGTGCACGCGATGCTCGCGGGCATCGGTGTCACCATCGCGCTGCAGCAGGTGCACGTGCTGCTCGGCGGGTCGTCGCACAGCTCGGCGTGGAACAACATCACCGAACTTCCCGGCCAGCTGATGTCGCTGCACGGCGGTGACGCGCTGGTCGGCGCCGTGGTGATCGCGGTGATGCTCGGCTGGAAGTACGCGCCGGAGAAAATCCGGGTCGTGCCGGGTCCGCTGGTGGCGGTGTTCATCGGCACGGTGCTGTCGATGGTGCTGCCGACCGAGGTCGAGCGCATCGTGCTGGAGGGTTCGCTGTTCGACGCCATCGGGCTGCCGGAGATCCCGGACGGCGGCTGGTCGGCGGTCGCGCTCATGGTGCTCACCATCGCGCTGATCGCCAGTGTGGAGAGCCTGCTCTCGGCGGTCGCGGTCGACAAGATGCACAACGGCCGCCGCACCAATTTCGACCGGGAGCTGATCGGTCAGGGTTCGGCGAACGTGCTGTCCGGCCTGCTCGGCGGCCTGCCGGTCACCGGCGTGATCGTGCGCAGCGCCACCAACGTCCAGGCGGGCGCGCGCAGCCGCGCCTCGGCGATCATGCACGGCGTCTGGGTCCTGCTGTTCTCGGTGGCCCTGACCGCGGTCGTGCAGCAGATCCCGAAGGCCGCGCTGGCCGGTCTGCTGATCGTGATCGGCATCCAGCTGGTCAAGCTCGCGCACATCAAGCTGGCCCGCCGCACCGGCGATCTGCTCGTCTACTCGGTGACGATCCTCGGCGTGGTCTTCCTGAACCTGCTCGAGGGCGTGATGATCGGCCTCGCGCTCGCCTTCGGGTTGCTGCTGTGGCGGGTGGTGCGGGTGGCGATCACCGCCGAGCAGATCCCGCAGTCGCAGCGCTGGCTGGTCACCATCGACGGTTCCTGCACCTTCCTCGCGCTGCCGAAGCTCTCGGCCGAACTGGCCAAGGTGCCCGCGGGCGCCGACGTGACGGTCGAGATGACCGTCGACTTCCTGGACCACGCCGCCTTCGAGGCCATCGAGGAGTGGGTGCGCCAGCAGGAACACGGCGGCGGCAGCGTCGAGTTCGTGGAGATCGGCACGGCGCGGATGGCCGACGCGCTGACCGGGCCGCCCGCGCGCGGTTTCGGTCGCGCGGTGTGGGACGAGATCCTCGGCCCGTGGCGGCGCGAGGACAAGCACCCCAACCCGCTGGCCGCGGGCGTCGCCGCCTTCCACCGCAGCCACGCCCACGTGGTGCGTCCGCACCTGGACAGCCTGGCCGACCGGCAGGATCCGCACTCGTTCTTCTTGGCCTGCTCCGACTCGCGCATCGTGCCCAACGTCATCACCAACAGCGGTCCAGGCGACCTGTTCACCGTCCGCAACGTCGGCAATCTGGTGCCGGAGACGGGCGACGCCTCGGTGGAGGCGGCGCTGGTGTTCGCGCTCGAGGAGCTGAACGTGCGCTCGGTGGTCGTCTGCGGCCACTCGTCGTGCGGCGCCATGAAGGCGCTGTACTCGGGCGCCGACACCGGTCCCGGCATCGGGCCGTGGCTGGCGCACGCGCACCCGAGCCTGGAGCAATTCCGTGCGGGCCACCCGGTCGCGGAGGCGGCACGTGCCGCGGGCTACGGCGAGGTGGACCAGCTGAGCATGGTGAACGTCGCGCTGCAGCTGGAGACGCTGCACCGCCACCCGGCGGTGCGCCGGGCCGTGATCGAGCGGGGCGTGCGGGTGTCGGGTCTGTTCTTCGACATCGGTCGCGCGCGGGTCGTCGAGGTGACGATCGACGGTCTCGCGCACATCGAGGACGTGGACGAGCGCCCCGTGCCCGAACTGGTCTGATCGATGAGTAGGGACAACCCGCGGGCGCCGCTTCGGCTCCCGCGGGTGTTCTCTGTGTTCGCCAGGCTCGAGCGCGATCTGCGCCCTCCGGCTTTCTCGTACGCTGGCTGATGTGAGTGCCGAGCTGGACCAGAGACCGACCGACGAGCCGACCGGATGGCGCGCCTTCCGCACCGGCGTGGCCACCCGCCCTACGCTGAACCTCGCCTACCGTATCGGCGTCGCGGTGATCGGCTTGCTGGTGCTGACCCTCGGCATCCTGGCGATTCCGTATCCCGGTCCGGGCTGGGCGATCGTGTTCGCCGGTCTCGGCATTCTCGCGACCGAATTCGCCTGGGCGCGCCGGGCGCTGACCTGGCTGCGGGACAGGTACCGGCAGGGCATGGCCTGGTACTCCTCGCGGGGCCTTGCCATGCGGGCGACCGCGGCGATATTCACCGCGTTGCTGGTGGTCGCGACGCTCTGGGTTCTCGGCACGTACGAGTTGGTCGGCGGCTGGATCGGAGTCGAATCGGAATGGTTGCGCAGTCCCCTGAAGTGGTGAGCACGGTCCCCGGCGCGACACTCACGTCACCGGAGTGGCTGACGGCACGAATCACCGAGATGGGCCGGTCCTGGGGCACCTCATCGACCCGCATCGCGGGCACGCTGTGGTGGTGCATGGTCGCCTCCGCGCTCGTCGAGCCGTTGGCGCGGGCGGCGGCGACCGGCCAGCTGCCGCCCGAACCGGCGCTGGACCGCATCGACTGCGAGATCCGGCCCGACGGTGGTGTCGAACGCGTCCGCATCGCGGCGTGCGACGCTCCCGACGCGGCGCGGTCCGCGGCGGTGTTGGGGGAGACCCTCGCGGTGGTGATCCCGGCCGTCGCCGCGGTCTCCGGCGCGGGCGTGCCCGCCCTGTGGGCCATCGCCGCCGACGCGATGGGCAACCGCGCCCTCGACGCGGGCAACGGCGCGGCGGGCGCCGAACTGGCCGCCCAGGTCGGCGAGAAGCTGCCGATGCCGCGTTTCGTGGAAGTCGGCGGTCGCACCTTCGTCCGGCGGATCTCCTGCTGCCTCGTCTTCGAGATCCCGGGCTGCGAGATGTGCACGAGCTGCCCCAAGCGCCCCGCCGCCGACCGCGAGGCACTGCTGGCGAAGCTCGCCGCGGGGTCCTGATCCACCCCGCTCGCGGCGGCGGTATTCGAGTTGCGCCCGGCGCGATGTCCTGCAAGATGGGTGCCGACACGCCGACAACCAGCTACCCCGCCGTGACAGCGGGTTTCGCGCACACCGACCCCGCGCCGGATACGCCGAGAACCCGGCCGGGGACGTGGCACTCGGCTCGTGACGCCACGCTCGAGGCGCTCGCGACCGGCGCGAATCGCAGGACGGCGGGACAGCTAGCATTGGTCGCGCCGGGCGATTGCCGCCCGGTGACGACGCGCGGGAACAGGCCCGCCCACGAGAACGCCAAGGAGAGCGCCGCCGTGACGACCTCAGCCCCGATCAGCCAAGCCACCCTCGTCCGGGTGCCGGCCGGGACTACGGCGGGCGCCGCGGTGCGCGAGGCGGGTCTGCCGACCAAGGGACCCGACACCATCGTCGTGGTGCGCGACGGCGAGGGCCAGCTCAAGGACCTGTCCTGGACCCCGGACGCCGACGTCGAGGTGGAGGCGGTCGCCGCAAGCACCGAAGACGGACGCAGCGTGATCAGGCACTCGGCCGCGCACGTGCTCGCCCAGGCCGTGCAGCAGGAGTTCCCCGAGGCCAAGCTGGGCATCGGCCCGCCCATCAAGGACGGCTTCTACTACGACTTCCGCGTCGACCGGCCCTTCACCCCCGAGGATCTGGCCAAGCTGGAATCCCGGATGAAGAAGATCGTCAAAGGCGCCCAGCGCTTTTCGCGTCGCGTGGTGGAGATCGACGAGGCCCGCGTCGAGCTGGCCAAGGAGCCGTTCAAGCTCGAGCTGATCAGCGACAAGTCCGGCATCGACGACCCGGAGGTCATGGAGGTCGGCGGCAAAGAGCTGACGATCTACGACAACCTGGACCCGCGCACCGGCGAGAAGGTCTGGGGCGACCTGTGCCGCGGCCCGCACATCCCGACCACCAAGTTCATCCCGGCCTTCAAGCTGACCCGCAGCTCGGCCGCCTACTGGCGCGGCGACCAGAACCGCGAGGATCTGCAGCGCATCTACGGCACCGCCTGGGAATCCCAGGAGGCCATGGACGAGTACCTCCACCTGCTCGCCGAGGCCGAGCGCCGCGACCACCGCAAGCTCGGCCTGGAACTCGACCTGTTCAGCTTCCCCGACGAGCTCGGCTCCGGCCTCCCGGTGTTCCACCCCAAGGGCGGCATCATCCGCAAGGAGCTCGAGGAGTACTCGCGCCGCCGCCACGTGGCCGCCGGCTACGAGTTCGTGAACACCCCGCACATCACCAAGGGGCACTTGTTCGAGGTCTCCGGCCACCTGGACTGGTACCGGGACGGCATGTTCCCGGCCATGCATCTGGACGCGGAGCTCAACGAGGACGGCACCGTCCGCAAGCCGGGCCAGGACTACTTCGTCAAGCCGATGAACTGCCCGATGCACAACCTGATCTTCCGTGCGCGCGGGCGGTCGTATCGGGAACTGCCGCTGCGGCTGTTCGAGTTCGGCTCGGTCTACCGCTACGAGAAGTCTGGCGTGGTGCACGGCCTGACCCGGGTGCGCGGCATGACCCAGGACGACGCGCACATCTACTGCACCAAGGAGCAGATGCACGCGGAGCTGACCGACACGCTGCGCTTCGTGCTGGACCTGCTGAAGGACTACGGCCTGGACGACTTCTATCTGGAGCTGTCCACCAAGGATCCCGAGAAGTTCGTCGGCTCCGACGAGATCTGGGAGGAGGCCACCGAGACCCTGTCCAAGGTGGCCTCGGCCTCCGGCCTGGAGCTGGTGCCCGATCCGGGCGGGGCCGCGTTCTACGGTCCGAAGATCTCGGTGCAGGCCAAGGACGCGCTCGGCCGCACCTGGCAGATGTCGACCATTCAGCTCGACTTCAACCTGCCCGAGCGCTTCAACCTGGAATACACCGCCTCCGACGGCACCAAGCAGCGGCCGGTGATGATCCACCGCGCGCTGTTCGGCTCCATCGAGCGCTTCTTCGGCGTGCTCACCGAGCACTACGCGGGCGCCTTCCCCGCCTGGCTCTCCCCGGTGCAGGTGGTCGGCATCCCGGTCGCGGAAGCCTTTGCGCCGCACCTGGATCGGGTGATCGAGCGGCTGCACGACGAGGGCATCCGCGCCCAGGTGGACCGCAGCGACGACCGCATGCAGAAGAAGATCTTCAACAACACCGCGCAGAAGGTGCCGTTCATGCTGCTCGCCGGTGAGCGCGACGTGAACGCCGACGCGGTGAGCTTCCGCTTCCGGGACGGCACCCAGGTCAACGGGGTGCCGGTCGCCGACGCGGTGGCCACCGTCGTCGCGTGGATCGCGCGCCGCGAGAACGCCTCGCCGACCGCCGAGGGGTTCGAGATCGTGCCGGCGGGCCGGGCATGACCGCGGACGGGCTCTACGGCCTGGACGACGACACGGAGCAGGGGAACATCGTGGACATCGGTGCGGGCGAACCCGATCGGCTGCAGCGAATATGGACGCCGTACCGGATGTCCTACATCACCGAGGCCGCGGGATCCCGTCCGAAGGACGCCACCGGGCATCCGTTCACCGACATCCCCAAGATGTCCGACGAGGACGGCCTGATCATCGCCCGCGGTGAGCTGGTGTACGCGGTGCTCAACCTGTACCCGTACAACCCAGGGCACATGATGGTGGTGCCCTACCGCAGGGTGGCCAACCTGGAGGACCTCACCGACGCCGAGAGCGCCGAGCTGATGGCGTTCACCCAGCGGGCCATCCGGGTGATGAAAAGCGTCTCGCGCCCGCACGGCTTCAACGTCGGGCTCAATCTCGGTGGCGTCGCGGGTGGCTCGCTGGCCGACCACCTGCACCAGCACATCGTGCCGCGCTGGGGCGGCGACGCGAACTTCATCACCGTGGTGGGCGGGGTCAAGGTGATGCCGCAGTTGCTGCGCGAGACCAGAGCTCTGCTCGCCGCAGCGTGGAAGGAGACGGAGTGATCGAGCACCGCGGTGCGTCGTCCGTCGGAGCCGACCGGATGCGGGTGTAGCCGGTGCTGAGTTTCTTCGGCCGTGAGACGTTCGCCAAAGCCACCGCTCCGCTGGGCAAGGCGCTGGTGCGCACCGGCCTGACCCCGGATGCCGTCACCCTGATCGGAACGACGGCCTCGATCGCGGCCGCGGTCACGCTCTTCCCGACCGGTCACCTGTTCTGGGGCACCATGGTGATCTGGTTGTTCGTCATGTTCGACATGCTCGACGGCGCCATGGCGCGGGCGCGCGGCGGCGGCACGAAATACGGTGCGGTGCTGGACGCCACCTGCGACCGGGTCGCCGACGGCGCGATCTTCGGCGGTCTGGCCTGGTGGGCGGTGTACCACGAGCACAACAAGTGGCTGTTCTTCGCCACGCTGGTGGTGCTGGTGACCTCGCAGGTGATCTCCTACGCCAAGGCGCGCGCCGAGGCGAGCGGCCTGTCCGCCGACGGCGGCATCATCGAGCGCCCGGACCGGCTGATCATCGTGCTCGTCGGCGCGGGCTTCACCGGTCTCGGCGGTCACTGGGGCATCGAGTGGCTGACCTGGGCGGTGCACGTGGCCATGTGGATCCTCGCGGTGCTCAGCATCGTGACGGTGTTCCAGCGGGTGCTCGCGGTGCGCAATTCGCCCGGCGCGCGCGAGGTCATCCCGCCCGCCGCGCCGCAGGAGGCCCGGTGAGCGCACCGAGACTCCGCGCACCGGTTCGGGTTTTCGGTCGTACCGTCGGTGCTGTGGGATCGGGGGAACGGTGAGTATCGGGGAACGGTTGAGCGACGCCGGTTACGCGGCGGGCTGGCGATTGGTCCGGGCGCTTCCGGAAGGCGCGGCCCGTCGCGTGTTCGACTGGGGCGGGGAGCTGGCCGCGCGCGACGGCGGCCCGATCCAGTTGCGGCGCAACCTCGCTCGCGTGCTCGGCGTGCCGCCCGAGCAGGTGCCCGACGAGCTGATCCGGGCGAGCATGCGCTCCTACGCCCGATACTGGCGCGAGGCGTTCCGGCTGCCGACGATGGACCACGCGGCCTTGGGCAAGTCCTCGCGGCTACCCGTGGGCGGACTGCAGTACCTGGACGCGGCGCTGGCCGAGGGGCGCGGGGCGATCTTGGTGCTGCCGCATTCGGGCAACTGGGACATGGCCGGGCTGTGGTGTGTCCAGAACTACGGCGGTCTCACCACGATCGCCGAGCGCCTGAAGCCGGAGTCGCTGTTCGAGCGCTTCGTCGCCTACCGGGAGAGCCTCGGTTTCGAGGTGTTCCCGCTGACCGGGGGCGAGCAGCCACCGTTCGGCGTGCTGGCCGAGCGCCTGCGTGAGAACAAGATCGTCTGCCTGATGGGCGAGCGGGATCTCACCGGTCGCGGGGTGCCGGTCACCTTCTTCGGCGAACGCACCTGGATGCCCGCGGGCGCGGCCAAGCTGGCCATCGAGACCGGCGCCGCGCTCATACCGGTGCACGCCTGGTTCACCGTCGACGACGACGGCGTGGAGGCATGGGGCCTGAAATGCGAAGAGCGGCTGGACGTCTCGGGTGGCGTGGCGGCGGCGACGCAGCTGCTGGCGGACCGTTTCGCCGCCAATATCGCCGAGCACCCCGCCGATTGGCACATGCTGCAACCGCTGTGGGAGAGCGACCTGTCCGAGGAACGGCGGGCCAGGATCGCCGCCGCGCAGGGCGGACTCGCGGCGCAGGGTGGAAAAGCGCAGGGCGGAGGAGACGAGGCGCCGTGAAGATCGGCATGGTCTGTCCCTATTCGTTCGACGTCCCCGGCGGTGTGCAGGCGCACGTGGTGGAGCTCGCGCGGGTGCTCATCGAGCGCGGGCACCGGGTGAGCGTGCTCGCGCCCGCCTCGGAGGGCACCCCGCTGCCCGAGTTCGTCGTCTCCGCCGGACGCGCGGTGGCGATCCCCTACAACGGCTCGGTGGCCAGGCTCTCGTTCGGCCCCATGGCCTACACCAGGATCCGCCGCTGGATCGACGGCAACGATTTCGACGTGCTGCACATCCACGAGCCCAACGCGCCGAGCCTGTCCATGCTCGCGCTCAAGATCGCCGAGGGCCCGATCGTCGCGACGTTCCACACCTCGACCACGAAGTCTTTGGTACTCAGCACTTTTCAGGGCGTGCTCCGGCCCTACCACGAGAAGATCAGCGGACGGATCGCGGTCTCGGAGCTGGCCAGGCGCTGGCAGGTGGAGGCGCTCGGCTCCGACGCGGTGGAGATCCCGAACGGCGTCGACGTGGCCGCCTTCGCGCGCGCTCCGATGCTGCCGGGCTATCCGCGCGCGGGCGGCACGGTGCTGTTCCTCGGACGCTACGACGAACCGCGCAAGGGCATGGATGTGCTGCTCGGCGCGCTGCCGGAGCTGGTGCGCCGCCACCCCGACGTGGAGATCCTGATCGTCGGCCGCGGCGACGAGGAGCGGCTGCGGCGCGAGGCCGGGCCGAACGCGGGGCACCTGCGCTTCCTCGGCCAGGTCTCCGACGAGGAGAAGGCCTCGGCCATGCGCAGCGCCGACGTCTACGTGGCGCCCAACCTCGGCGGTGAGAGCTTCGGCATCATCCTGATCGAGGCGATGGCCGCGGGCACCGCGGTGGTGGCCAGCGAACTCGACGCGTTCCGCAGGGTGCTGCGCGACGGCACCGCGGGCATGCTCGTCCCGGTCGGGGATTCGGCGCGGCTCGCGGCCGCGCTGGACACCGTGCTGACCGACGAGGTGCGCAGGGAATCGCTGGTGCACACGGCCAATCAGGTGGTCGGCGAATACGACTGGCCGGTGGTCGCCGAGCAGATCCTGCGGGTCTACGAGACCGTCACCATCGGCGACACCCGGGTGCGGGCCGCCGGATGATCACCTTCTCGGCCACAACGGTTCTCGTTCTCGCGCTGATCGCGGCGGTCGTCGTCGCGATCGGTCTGTGGGCCTACTCCACGGCGAACCGGCTGGACCGGCTGCACGTGCGCTCCGACCAGTCCTGGCAGGCGTTGGACTCGGCGCTGGCCAGGCGGGCGGTGGTGGCGCGCGCGGTGGCGATGGCGATCGCCGGTCCGGTCTCCGACCCGGCGCTGACCGACCAGGCCAAACGGCTGTCCAGCCTGGCCGATCGGGCCGAACGCGCCGGACGCGCGGAACGCGAGACGGTGGAGAACCAGCTCTCCTCGGCGCTCTCGGCCGTCGACATCGCCCAGCTGCGCCCGCAGCTGGTCGCCGAACTCGCCGACGCCGAGGCCAGGGTGTTGATCGCCCGGCGCTTCCACAACGACGCCGTCCGCGACACGCTCGCGCTGCGCACCCGCCGCCCGGTCCGCCTGCTGCACTTGGGCGGTACCGCGCCACTGCCCACCTATTTCGAGATCACCGAGCGCGCGACGCCCGCCGCCTCGACCGGTCTCGCGGTGGACACGATCCGCACCTCGGCGCGCGTCGTCCTGCTCGACGAGCAGGACCGGGTGCTGCTGATGCGCGGCAACGACCCGAAGACCCCGGCGGTCTCGTTCTGGTTCACGATCGGCGGCGGTGTGGAGCCGGGTGAGTCGCTGCGCGCGGCCGCGGTGCGGGAACTGTGGGAGGAGACCGGGTATCGCGCCGATCCCGAGAGCCTGCGCGGCCCGATCTGGCGGCGCGTGGCGGTGTTCCCGTTCGACGGGGAGCTGATCCGCGCCGAGGAGCTGTTCTTCGTGCTGCGGGTGCGCGCCTTCACGCCCGAACCGGGCAACCTGACCGTGATCGAGCGCCGATCCATCACCGGGCACCAGTGGTGCACGCCCGCCGACATCGCGGCCCTGGACCGCTCCGGCGAGACGGTCTACCCCTACCACCTGGACGAACTGCTTCCCGAGGCCGCCGGGATCGCCGCTGGCTCCGACGACCCCGAGGTCCGCTCCATCCGCTGAGCGCGCCTGTGATCTGGTTCACGATCGTGATAGCTTCGTGACTGGATCGCGTCCCCGTGGGTATCCGGAGTCGGTGCCGCGCGATGACGCGGGGCGGTCCTTGTCCGGTGTTGGAGGTAGCTAGTTCATGTCGTATCTGCTGTTCGATTTCCTGTTGCCGCTCGTGGGCCCGTCGGCCGCCGAGTACTGGGCCCAGCTACTGGTCGTGGCTCCGCTCTGAGCCGAGTCGGCCCGGCGGATTCCACGCGGGCTCGATTGCGAACGGTTCGCTGATAGCCGTAAGCCGATTCCACTGGGGGAGTGGCGCTCGTCACACCACGCGCGGCTGGCCCCCGGGCCGACCTCGGTACCAGTCCAGTGGCCCTCAACTGGCTATCAAGTGGCTTTCTCGGCACGCCTAGAATTAGGTCGTTTCGTTCCGCGCGACCTGATAGGCGCACATGACCCAGGAGTTTGCCGTGACCACGCCCGAGACCACCAACACCGTCGGCACCGCCCGCGTCAAGCGCGGCATGGCCGAGATGCTCAAGGGCGGGGTGATCATGGACGTCGTCACCCCCGAGCAGGCCAAGATCGCCGAGGACGCCGGCGCGGTCGCGGTCATGGCGCTCGAGCGGGTGCCCGCCGACATCCGCGCCCAGGGCGGCGTGTCCCGGATGAGCGATCCGGACATGATCGAGGGCATCATCGGCGCCGTGTCGATCCCGGTCATGGCGAAGGCCCGCATCGGCCACTTCGTGGAGGCGCAGATCCTGCAGAGCCTCGGCGTCGACTACATCGACGAGTCCGAGGTGCTCACCCCCGCCGACTACACCAACCACATCGACAAGTGGAACTTCACCGTTCCCTTCGTCTGTGGCGCCACCAACCTGGGCGAGGCGCTGCGCCGCATCACCGAGGGCGCGGCCATGATCCGCTCGAAGGGTGAGGCGGGCACCGGTGACGTGTCCAACGCGACCACCCACATGCGCCAGATCCGCCAGGAGATCCGCAAGCTCGCCGCCCTGCCCGCCGACGAGCTCTACGTCGCGGCCAAGGAGCTGCAGGCGCCGTACGAGCTTGTCCGCGAGGTCGCCGAGACCGGCAAGCTGCCGGTCGTGCTGTTCACCGCCGGTGGCATCGCCACCCCGGCCGACGCCGCGATGATGATGCAGCTCGGCGCCGAGGGCGTGTTCGTGGGCTCGGGCATCTTCAAGTCCGGCAACCCGGCGCAGCGCGCCGCCGCCATCGTCAAGGCCACCACCTTCTACGACGACCCGGACGTGCTGGCCAAGGTCTCCCGCGGCCTCGGCGAGGCCATGGTCGGCATCAACGTCGAGGAGATCGCGCAGCCGCACCGGCTCGCCGAACGCGGTTGGTGAGCTTGCTGTTTTCGTGACGCCCGGTTCCCGGCTCAGCCAGGGACCGGGCGTTTCCCGTTCGCGGCTCTCGACTCTTCGAAGCGCCACATCCCGATCTCAGAGTTCCCACAGAGCCGCTGAGTAGGTTTCGGGGCACGGCGAGCAGGACGGGTCGCCGGTGACAGCCGACCGATTCGAACGCAAAGGATCAAGAGTTGAAGCTTCGCAACCCCGGAAGAATCGCGATCGCGGGCCTGGCCGTCGCGGCGGCGCTGAGCCTGACGGCGTGCGGCGGCGACGACAAGAGCGAGACCGCGCCGACCCGCACCACGACCAGCGCCAAGGCCACCGCCGCGAATGTGCCGCCGGTGCCGACCGTGGAGCAGTTGAACGCGCAACTGCAGCGGGCGCTCGATCCGGCGGTGCCGAACGAGGAGAAGCTGGCGATGATCCAGGGCGCCGAGGCCGATCCCGAGCTGCCCGGCCGGCTGGCGCAGGCGTACCAGCAGACCGGGGCGAGCGTCGTGGTGACCGAGGTGAACGCCTTCGGCGACACCATCAACGCCAAGGCCAAGATCGTGCTGAACAACCAGGAGAACATCGCCGACGTGCCGTTCGTTGCCGAGGACGGCACGTGGAAGGTCCAGAAGGCGTGGGCTTGCGGGATGCTGACCAACCTCGGTCAGCAGTCGGCCGCCTGCGCCTGACAGCGCTGATCCGCCGGAGCGCGGATCGTGCCGCACACGTCTCGGCGGGCGAGTGGCGCACAACGTCGGGGGTAGCGGAAGCTCCGCTACCGCTATGTGTGCCACTCGTCGGACGCCGTCGAAACCGCAGGAGCTGAACAACACCCGGGCGCGCATCGCGTCCGGGTGTTTCTTTTTCGGCGCCTGGATACCTGATTCACCATGCGGCGCAACGGATATAGGGCTGCGCGCAGGTTCAGTCTCGGCTGAGCGCCGGGCGATCGGGATGATCCCAGCGCGCCGAAAACGTTGGCGTCTCGGAATTCTCGCGGTCGTAGCGCAGCAGCGCGGGGATGGTCCAGTGCTCGTCCTGTGGCGTGCGGCGGCGCAGCGCCGTTTCGCTGAGGTCGAGGCGCACCGTCAGATCGAAGGCCAGGTCGCGGCCGAGCAGCATGGGACCCGCGAGGAACAGAACCAGATCGGCGGGTGCGGCGCGGACGGCAGCGCGGGCCGAGCGGTCGGCGGTCTCGTCCCACAGCGCGGGCAGCCAGCGGCCGTGTTCGCGCAGCGCGTCGACCACCTCGCGGCGGACCGCATCGTAGTCGAACCACGCTGTGCGGTAGGAGAATTCGTCTTCGCGACCGAATTCCATGCGCAGCGAGGCGGGGCGGACGTAGTCGTGCAGGGCGACCACCTCGGCGGAACGTCCTGTCCCGCGCAGTCTTTCGGCGGCGCGCTCGGCGAACGCGACGGGTTGTGCGGCGTCGGGCGCGTCGACGGCGATCACGCGACGGCCCGGCAGCGCGTGGAGCCGGTCGGCGAGCAGATCGGCGAGGCCGTCCTGGGTGATCGGCACGAACTGCGGCACCGCTCCATCACAGCAGACGCCCGCCCGCGGGTCTTCCTGCGGCCCGGCGCGACCCGGGTGGCAGGCCGAGCCGCGGCGAATTCCGCTGCCGTCGTGCTGTGACGAGCGCGACATGCCGCAACCCCCTGGCATCCCCGGCCGGTGGCCGAACGGGGTGAATCGGACGCCGCGGGTTAACCTCAGCGCATGGCGACAATCGAAGAGGCATTGGAGATCGAACGCCTGGAGCGGGACATCTTCCGTGGCGCGTCCACGAAGACCCAGCTTCCCCGCACCTTCGGCGGCCAGGTCGCCGGGCAGGCCCTGGTGTCGGCGGTGCGTACGGTGGAGCCGCGTTTCCAGGTGCATTCGCTGCACGGATACTTCCTGCGGCCGGGCAATCCGCAGGAACCGACCGTGTACCTGGTGGAGCGGATCCGCGACGGCCGCTCCTTCTGCACCCGCCGGGTCACCGGCGTGCAGGACGGCGCGGCGATCTTCACGATGTCGGCTTCGTTCCACGTCGGCGACGAGGGCCCGGGACACCAGGACGTGATGCCCGCGGTGGCGGCGCCGGAAGACCTCCCCGATGCCCAGACCTCGATGAGCCCGGAACGGCTGTGGGCGATGCGCGAATGGGAGCACTGGGACATCCGCACCGTGCCGCAGGAGTCGGTGTCGCGCCGCGACGGCGTGGTCTCCCAGCAGCAGGTGTGGTTCCGCTACCGGCACCCGCTGCCCGACGACCCGCTGTTCCACGTGTGCACGCTGGCCTACATGAGCGACATGACGCTGCTCGGCTCCTCGAAGGTCACCCATCCCGACGAGCGGACCCAGGACGCGTCGCTGGACCACGCGATGTGGTTCCTGCGACCGTTCCGCGCCGACGACTGGCTGCTCTACGACCAGTCCTCGCCCTCGGCCGGTTTCGGCCGCGCGCTCACCGGCGGCAAGATCTTCAACCGCGCGGGCGAACTCGTCGCGGCCGTCGTGCAGGAGGGACTGATCCGCACCCTGCGCGGCTGACCGAAGCCGACCGTGAGCGGGCACACAGCGACGGGACTAATAAGCTCGGCGGGGTGAACGCATCATCGGTCGCCGCACCCGCCGCCGAAGCGCGGCAGACGCCGTCCCGGCCCACCATCGGTGTGCTGGCCCTGCAGGGCGATGTGCGCGAACACGTCGCGGCGCTGGAACAGTGCGGCGCGGAGCCGGTGCTGGTGCGGCGGGCGTCGGAGCTGGCCGCCGTGGACGGGCTGGTGCTGCCGGGCGGCGAGTCGACCGCGATCAGCAAGCTGCTGGAGGCGTTCGAGCTGCTCGAACCGCTGCGCGCGCGGCTGCGCGACGGCATGCCCGCCTTCGGTTCCTGCGCGGGCATGATCCTGCTGGCCTCCGAGGTGCTCGACACCCGGCCGGACGCCAAGCATCTGTCGGGCATCGATATGACGGTGCGCCGCAACGCCTTCGGACGCCAGGTCGACTCCTTCGAGACCGATCTGGAATTCGCGGGTCTGGCCGACGGACCCGTCCGCGCGGTCTTCATCCGCGCGCCGTGGGTCGAGCGGGCGGGCGCGGATGTCGAGGTGCTCGCCACGGTGCCCTCCGGCCCGTTCGAGGGCCGCATCGTCGCGGTGCGCCAGGGCAAGGTGCTCGCCACCTCCTTCCACCCCGAGGTGACGGGCGATCTCCGCGTGCACCGCATGTTCGTCGATCTGGTCCGAGCTGCGTAGTTCGCGCCGAACCCGCTGGTGAAACGGGTAACCGAGTACTCGCGCTTCGCCGCGCCGCGGGGTGAATCATCGCTGCCATCCGGGCGATCCCGACCGACCCGGGCGTGGTGGCGACACCACCGGACGAACGAAGCACGAACATGACCGAAGTCATCTCCGCACCCCGTGCGAACAGCGAAGAGCCGGTGCCCGCCGAGGCACGGATCTGCAATCTGGTCCCCTCCCGCGACACCGCGCGGGATTGGACGTTCACCGACGCGCTGTCCGTCGGCGCGCTGGGCGCCGTCACCGCACTGCCCAACTCGGTGGACCTGCGCCGCGACTGGTGGACCATCGGCGACCAGGAGGACACCGGGTCCTGCGTCGGCTGGGCGACCGGCGACGGACTGATGCGCTACCACTTGGTGACCGCGAGCAAGCTGAACAGCGACCGACGAGTCTCGCCGCGGTTCGTGTGGATGGCCTCCAAGGAGACCGACGCGTTCTTCCAGCGGCCGGAGACCTTCATCGAGGGCGCGGGCACCGAGTTGAAGTCGGCCGTCGAGGTCTGCAAGAAGTACGGCGTCGTCGAGGAGTCGTTGCTGCCGTTCCACATCCAGACCAAGATGTACCGCGGCCAGGAGAACACCTTCTGGGCGCACGCGGCCACCCTGCGCATCGCCTCGTATTTCAACGTCGGCAAGAACCTCAACCAGTGGAAGACCGTGCTGGCCGACGGCCGCCCGATCCTCGCGGGGTTCATGGTGGACGACACCTGGGACAACGCCACCGCCAACGGGGGTTTCCTGGAGGAATTCGCGGCGGGCACCGAACGCGGCGGGCACGCCGTCGCCATCGTGGGCTACCTGCCCAGCGGGCACTTCATCGTCCGCAACAGCTGGGGCACCGCGTGGGGCGACAAGGGCTTCGCGTACGCGTCGCCGAAGTACATCAAGGGCGCCTTCTTCCCGGAGGCATACGTGGTCTCGCTCTGAGGGGCTGGGGAGAACGCCGTCCGGACGGCGTCCATTAGGCTGGAGGAGTTGTCCGTTCGGTTGGCACGCGGCTCGATCCCTCCCCCGGGGCGCCGCCGTCCCCGGCGGTCACTCCCAGTGCAACCGACCTGAAGGAAGTAGGGAATGAGCGGCCACTCCAAATGGGCCACCACCAAGCACAAGAAGGCCGCGATCGACGCCAAGCGGGGCAAGCTCTTCGCGAAGCTGATCAAGAACATCGAGGTGGCGGCCCGCACGGGTGGCGGTGATCCGGATGGCAACCCGACGCTGTACGACGCCATTCAGAAGGCCAAGAAGTCGTCGGTCCCCAACGACAACATCGAGCGCGCCCGCAAGCGCGGCGGCGGTGAAGAGGCGGGCGGCGCCGACTGGCAGACCATCATGTACGAGGGCTACGGCCCCAACGGCGTCGCGGTGCTCATCGAGTGCCTCACCGACAACCGCAACCGCGCCGCGGGCGAGGTGCGCGTCGCGATGACCCGCAACGGCGGCAACATGGCCGACCCGGGCTCGGTGGCCTACCTGTTCCATCGCAAGGGCATCGTCACCCTGGAGAAGAACGGGCTGTCCGAGGACGACGTGCTGATGGCCGTGCTGGACGCGGGCGCCGAGGAGGTCAACGACCTCGGCGAGTCCTTCGAGATCATCAGCGACCCGAGCGATCTGATCGACGTGCGCAAGGCGCTGCAGGCGGCCGGAATCGATTACGACTCCGCCGAATCCGGCTTCCAGCCGTCGGTGTCGGTCGCGGTCGACGCCGACGGGGCGCGCAAGGTGTTCAAGCTGGTCGACGCCCTCGAGGACAGCGACGACGTGCAGAACGTCTACACCAACGTGGACGTCTCGGACGAGGTCCTCGCGCAGCTCGAAGACTGAGCTGTCACACGGCGAGCCCCGGACCGGTCCGGGGCTCGCTGTCGTTTTCCGGGGTCAGGCGCCGAGCTGCGCGCGGTAGTAGTCGGCCATGGGCGGGTAGTAGTCGTCGAAGTTCGGCGGTTCCGCGCCGTCGCGCGCCGTGCCGAACAGGTCCAGGTAGTACTCCCAGCCCGGGCCGACCTGCGGCGCCTGCGCGATCTCGTCGTCGGTGCGCAGGTGATGGGTGAAACGCAGTTCGGTGACGCCGTCGGTCTCGGTCAGCCGCACGTCGAGGACCCAGGAGCCGTACTCGTCGATCGCGGAGACCGCCAGCCGGTGCGGCGGTTCGCAGGCGTCGATGGTCATGTCCATCCACGGCTGCTCGTCTTCGTGGACCATCTGCACCTGCACGGTGCGACCCGGTCCCGCCTCGCCCTTCCACGGGCCGAACCAGCGCGCGGTGCGGTCCGATTCGGTGAGGCTCGCCCACACGTCCGCGATGGGGGCGCGGTAGGTCCTGGTCAGGACCAGATCGCGCCCTTGGTCGGCGGGCAGCAGGCGCCCGGTGGGTTGCTTGGTCATGCCGTGTTCTCCCTCGTCGTGCGTTCTCCGGGAGGCTGCCTGCGCTCCCGGCGGGTGCGATAGATCTCGGTTTCGAGTGCGTCGAGGCGCTGGGCCCAGCCCGCGGGCCGCTCGAAGCGCGCGATCCACCCGGCCAGCTCCGCGAGCGGTTCGGCGTTCAGCGCGTAGAAGCGCTGTCGGCCGATCGGTTCGTCGCGCACCAGCCCGCTCTCGCGCAACACCCGCAGGTGCCTGCTCACCGCGGGCCTGCTGATCTCGAACCGCTCGGCGATCTCGCCCGCGGTCAGCCTTGCGCCGTGCAGCATCTCCAGGATTTCCCTGCGCACCGGGTCGGCGATCGCCGCGGCCACCTCGTCCACGCGAAAAGCGTAACCACTTAGTTACGAATTTGTCCATGGGTCGCGTCGGACGAGCCCACGCGGAATCGCCCCGAAGCTATTCGGCGATCTTCGTGCGGTCACACCACTCGTAGACGGTCAGGCGACCCGACTCGGTGTCGGCCTGCCGCTGGGTGACCTTGAAATGTTCGTAGCCGTCCTTGAAGGGGATTTTCAGCTCGATCCCCGGCGGAGTGATGGGAACGATCCGCTCCGGCAAATCCGCCGGTCCGCCTTCGAGGAGGGCTTTCGCACCGTTGCTCATCGTCCGATGGTAGTTCCGGCGCCGCCGCTACCTCGGCATTTTCGCCGGACCGCTGGGCGCGGGAGAATGCCCGGCATGGTCCGTATCGAGTTCGTGCGTGGCGACATCACCGAGCAGGCGGTCGACGCGGTGGTGAACGCGGCCAACTCCTCGTTGCTCGGCGGCGGGGGAGTCGACGGCGCCATCCACCGCAAAGGCGGTCCGGAAATCCTGTCCGAGTGTCGTGACCTACGCGCTTCGCGCTACGGCAAGGGTCTGCCCACCGGACAGGCGGTGGCCACGACGGCGGGCAGGCTGCCCGCGCGCTGGGTGGTGCACACGGTCGGCCCGGTGTGGTCGGCCACCGAGGACCGGTCCGAGCTGCTGGCCTCCTGCTACCGCGAATCCCTCAGGGTCGCCGACGAACTCGGCGCGCGCACCGTCGCCTTCCCGGCCATCTCCACGGGCATCTACGGCTGGCCGATCGAGGACGGCGCGCGCATCGCGGTCGAGACCGTCCGCGCCGCCGACACCGCGGTCGAAACCGTGCGCTTCGTGCTCTTCGACGAACGCGCCTACGCCGCCTTCGCCGAACACGCGTAAGCGCTTCGCCTCCTCTGCGGCTGTACGCGCGTGCGTCGCGCAGGAGTATCGCCGCCTTCGCTCGGACCGTGCACGGGCTGCGTCCGGAAGCGTCCTCCCCGCGTGCCGACCGTGTCGCTGGTGACCCGCGTGCCCGCGCTCCGTTAGACTCTCGAACAGTTGTTCGTGTCTGCGAGAGGGGAATTCGTGCGGGTGATGGGCGTCGACCCCGGGCTCACCCGGTGCGGCCTCAGCATCGTGGAGGGTGGGCTCGGTCGCAAGGTCACCGCGCTCGATGTCGATGTGGTGCGCACCCCCGCGGACATGGAACTGGCGCAGCGGTTGATGCGTGTCGCCGACGCCGCCGAGCATTGGATGGACACGCACCGGCCGGAGGCGGTCGCGATCGAGCGGGTGTTCGCCCAGCACAATGTGCGCACCGCGATGGGCACCGCCCAGGCGGGCGGGGTCATCGCGCTGGCCGCGGCGCGGCGCGGGATTCCGGTGGCCTTTCACACGCCGAGCGAGGTGAAGGCCGCGGTCACCGGCAACGGCACGGCGGACAAGGCGCAGGTGACCGCGATGGTCACCCGCATCCTCGGCCTCCAGGTCGCGCCCAAACCGGCGGACGCGGCGGATGCGCTGGCACTGGCGATCTGTCATTGTTGGCGGGCGCCGCTGCTGGAGCGGATGGCCGCGGCCGAGGCCAAGGCGGCCGAGGCGCGGCGGCGCTACACCGAACGACTGGCGGAACAACGGAAGGCGGTGCGCGGGTGATCGCGTCGGTACGCGGCGAGGTGCTGGAGATCGCGCTCGACCACGCGGTGATCGAGGCGGCGGGCGTCGGCTACCGGCTCAACGCGACCCCCTCGACACTGGCCGCGCTGACCCGCGGCGAGGAAACCCGCCTCTACACGGCGATGATCGTGCGCGAGGACTCGATGACGCTGTACGGCTTCGCCGACACCGAGGCCCGCGACCTGTTCGGTCTGCTGCAAACGGTCTCCGGCGTCGGCCCGCGCCTGGCCATGGCGGTGCTCGCGGTGCTCGAGCCGGAGGCGCTGCGCAAGGCGCTGGCCGAGAGCAATGTCGCCGCGCTGACCAGGGTGCCCGGCATCGGCAAGCGCGGAGCGGAGCGCATGGTGGTGGAACTGCGCGACAAGGTGAATCTCGTTCCGGTGCAGGCGGGACCGCCCGGCAGCGCGCCCGCGCCGGTGGTCACCCCGGTTCGCGAGCAGGTCGTGGAGGCGCTCACGGGGCTCGGCTTCCCCGCCAAGCAGGCCGAACAGGCGGTGGACACCGTGCTGGCCGACCAGCCCGCCGCCGACACCTCGACCGCGCTGCGCGCCGCGCTCTCGCTGCTCGGCAAGAACCGATAGGCCGTGATGGATCACGACGAAACCGATGCGGTCGAATCCCCGGTCAGCGCAAGCTATCTGAAATCCGACGGGGAGATCGAGGCGAGCCTGCGCCCGAAGTCGCTCGACGATTTCATCGGCCAGCCCCGGGTCCGCGAACAACTCGCCCTGGTGCTGCGCGGCGCCAAACAGCGCGGCGGCACCCCCGACCACGTGCTCCTGTCCGGTCCGCCCGGTCTCGGCAAGACCAGCATGGCGATGATCATCGCCGCCGAACTCGGCACCGCGCTGCGCATAACTTCCGGCCCGGCGCTGGAGCGAGCCGGTGACCTGGCCGCCATGCTGAGCAATCTGGTCGAGGGCGACGTGCTGTTCATCGACGAGATCCACCGCATCGCGCGCCCCGCCGAGGAAATGCTCTACCTGGCCATGGAGGACTTCCGCGTCGACGTGGTGGTCGGCAAGGGGCCGGGCGCGACCTCGATCCCGCTCGACATCGCCCCCTTCACGCTGGTCGGCGCCACCACCCGGTCCGGAGCGCTGACCGGCCCGCTGCGCGATCGCTTCGGCTTCACCGGCCACATGGACTTCTACGAACCCGACGAGCTGCTGCGCATCCTGCAGCGCTCGGCGCACATCCTCGGCGTCGCCATCGAGACCGACGCGGCCGCGGAGATCGCGGGCCGGTCCCGCGGCACGCCGCGCATCGCGAACCGGCTGCTGCGCCGGGTCCGCGACTACGCCGAAGTGCGCGCGGACGGCCTGATCACCCGGCCCATCGCCGAGGCCGCGCTCGAGGTCTACGACGTGGACTCGCTCGGGCTGGACCGGCTCGACCGCGCGGTCCTCGGCGCCCTCGTCCGAAGCTTCAACGGCGGACCGGTGGGCGTCTCGACCCTCGCCGTCGCGGTGGGGGAGGAGGCGGCCACGGTCGAGGAGGTATGCGAGCCGTTCCTGGTGCGCGCCGGGATGGTGGCGCGGACCCCGCGCGGTCGTGTCGCCACAGCCGCGGCCTGGGAACACCTCGGCTTGGTGCCGCCGCCCGACCTGGTGTTCGGCTCGATCGAGGTGCGCGGCCGCGAACCGCACCCCACGCTGGACCTGTTCGACTGACCCGACTTTCGCGTGCGCGGGCACCGGACAGCAGGTGAATGTCCTGTCCCACCGATGCCAGGTCCGCGCGAGCGGCGCGCCCGAGCGCGCGCCGATAGAGTCGGGACATGACGGTGGTCCATTCCGTGCTCGACCGCATCCCCGAGCCGTATCGCAGCAAGGCGATCGAGCACCGCGAACTGCTGAAGTTCGCCACGGTCGGAGCCATCACCTGGTTCATCGACACCGGCGTCGTCTACGCCGCCAAGCTGACGGTGCTCGGCGAGAAGCCGCTGACCGCGCGCCTGCTCGGCGTGCTCATCGCCACCATCGCGTCCTACATCCTGAACCGCGAGTGGTCCTTCCGCACCAGGGGCGGCCGTCAGCGCCACCACGAGGCCGCGCTGTTCTTCGCGGTGAGCGCGCTCGGCATCGGCGTCACGATGATCCCGCAGGCGATCTCGCTGTACGTGCTCGACCTGCGGGTGCCGCACGTCGGGCCGGTGACCCAGGCGGTGGCCAACTTCGTCACCGGCCAGATCCTCGGCGTGCTGCTCGCCATGGCCTTCCGGTTCTGGGCGCTGCGCCGCTTCGTGTTCCCGGACGACCTCCACGAGGCCGAATTGCACAGCATCCAGGGCTGATTCGGCCTCGGACCGGTCTCAGTGGTGCGCGTGCTCGAGCGCGGTGACCACCAGATCCAGGAAGGCGTCGACCTCGTCGCGCTGGTATCCGCGAGTGCCGAGCCGCGCCTCGGTGAAACGGACCGCGCGCACGTCGCCGACCGTGAGACTGCCGGGCCCGCCGTGCGCGAGGCTGGCGGCCACCAGATCGAGGAAGGCGTCCACCTCCTCCTCGTGGTAGCCGCGGCGGCCGACGGAGGACTGGGTGAACCGCATCCGGTGCACGTCGTCCGGGGTGAGCAGGGGAGCGGGGCCGGGGCCGTTGCCGCCCGCTGGCAGCGGACGCGTGCCGTTCTGGCGGTGTTCGAGTTCCGCGCGTACCCGGTCCAGGAACTCGTCCACCTGATCGGCCTGATAGCCGCGGGCACCGAAGCGGGGCGCGCCGAACGCGACGTGGCGGATGTCGTCGGCGGTGAGCGCGCCGTAACCGTCGAGGGTGGCGGCGACCAGTTCCATGAAGGCGTCGACCTCGTCGGCGTGATAGCCGCGATGGCCGAATGCCTGCGTGGCGAAATGGATGCGGCTCACGTCCTCGGGGGTCATCATCCGCGACATTGTGTCAGGGTCACCGCTCGGTTCCGGTCGAATGCCGGTATTTCGGACCGCGCGGTCTCGCGCGAACACGTCTCTTGCAAACACGAACGCCCCCATGCGAACCAGTGCCGGCTTGTGCACCCACACTGTAGTCGCCGGGGGCGATTCGCACGGCGGGTCGTCAGTCCTTCCGCACGCCGTCGATGAGCAGGCGGCGGATCGCCTGGTTCAGCCCCTGGATCGCGGCCTCGTCCGGGTCGCGCATGCCGTGGATGACGGCGGCCAGCAGCATGCCGGTCACGGCGCGCGCGGTGTTGGCGGTGTCCAGATCGGCGCGCAGATAACCCATTTCGACGCCGTGCTCCAGGTATCCCGCGGTGAGCGCGTCGGCCGTGTCGAGCAGGCCGTAGAGCCGCGCGGTGAGTTCGTCGTCGATGCCGGTGGCGTGGAAGAGCAGCAGCTGCGGGATGCGTCGCTCCTCGATGAGGATGTGCGACAGCGCCGTGCCGATGCGCTCGAGCTGGGCGCGGTACTCGTCGAGCGAGCCCGCCGCGTCCGGTGCGTTCTGGGTGCCGAGCGCGTCGACGATGCGCGCGGACAGATCGTCGATGACGTGGTCGATGATGTCGCGCTTGTTGGCGAAATACCGGTAGAAGGTGCCGTGGCCGATGCCTAGCTCGTTGGCGATGTCGGCGATGCCGGTGGCGTGGTAGCCCTTCTCGGCGAAGCAGACGAACGCCGTGTCGATGATCTCCTGCCGCAATTCGGCCTTGCGTCGCTGGAGCGCGCTTCCGGCCGCCGACCGGGTCGCTCGGGTGGATGGCTTCGTCACCCTGACGATGATACGGTCGTCACAAGCGGAATGATGTGTCATTCCGTGACAACTGATTCACAGCTTGGAGGTTCGACGTGGCGCCTCAGTACGACGCGGTCGTGGTTGGTGCGGGTTTCGGTGGCATGGGCGCGAGCATCGAGCTCGACCGGCTCGGACTGAGCAATTACGTGATCCTGGAGCGCGAGAACGATCTCGGCGGCACCTGGCACGTCAACCACTACCCGGGCCTCGCGGTCGACATCGCCTCGGTGACCTACTCCTACTCGTTCGAGCCCAATCCCTACTGGTCGCGGCTGTTCGCGCCGGGCAAGGAGCTCAAGAAGTACGCCGAGCACGTCGCCGACAAGTACGGCCTGCGCCGCAGGATGCGCTTCGGCACGGTGGTGGACGGCGCCCGCTGGGACGAGGAGAACCAGCACTGGGTCGTCTCGATCGCGGGCGGTGAGACCGTCACGGGCCGCTACCTGCTCACGGCCACGGGCTTCCTCTCGCAGCCCTACACGCCGCCGTTCCCCGGTATCGAGTCGTTCGCGGGCAAGATCATCCACACCACCGCGTGGGAGGACGATTTCGATCTGACCGGCCGCCGCGCCGCGATCATCGGCACCGGCGCCACCGCCGTGCAGCTGGTGCCCGAGGTGGCCGAGAAGGCCGCCGCGCTCACCGTCTTCCAGCGCACCCCGATCTGGGTGGTGCCGAAGGTCGACGCGCCGATCCCGCCGTCGGTGCAGAAGCTGTTCGCCAACGTGCCCGCCACTCAGAAGGCGGCGCGCATGGTCAACACCTCGATGCTCGAGGCGCTGATGGTGGTCGGCGTGCTGCATTTCAAGCAGGCCAAAGTGCTGAACAAGGGCGCGGGCCTGCTGGCAAAGGCGCATTTGCGCGCGCAGGTGCGCGACAAGCGGACCCGGCAGCAGCTCACCCCGCACTACGACTTCGGCTGCAAGCGCCCCACCTTCTCCAACCATTACTTCAAGACCTTCAACGCGCCGCACGTCCGGTTGGAGACGAACTCGATCGACCACGTCGAGGCCGACGGCATCGTCACCGCCGACGGGCACAAGACCGAGATCGACACGCTGATCCTGGCCACCGGCTTCAACCTGTGGGACGTGAACTTCCCGGCCGTGGAGATCATCGGCCGCGACGGGGTGAACCTCGGAAAGTTCTGGCGCGACAACCGATTCCAGGCCTACGAGGGCATCACCGTGCCGAAGTTCCCGAACTTCCTGAGCCTCAACAGCCCGTACTCCTACAGCGGTCTGTCCTACTTCACCACCATCGAGGCGCAGATGAAGCACATGGGCAGGCTCTTCGGCGAACTGTTCCGGCGTGGCGAGACCACCTTCGAGGTGACCGAGGCGGCCAACGCCCGTTTCTTGGACGCGGTCACCGACAAGCTCGGCGCCTCGGTGTTCTACGGCGGCGACTGCGCGAGCGCGCGCAGCTACTACTTCAACCAGCACGGCGAGGCGGCGCTGCTGCGCCCGAACAGCACGGTCAGCACGCACCGCAAGGCGGTGAGCTTCCCGCTCGACGACTACGTCTACGGCGTGTCGGCCTGATATCGCACTTGCCCCGTGACCGGGAAAATTCCTGGTCACGGGGCATTCGTGTGTCCGAACCGGACGGTCTTGCTGCCCTGTCGGCGGCGGAGGAGTACGCCCGCCGACGTGCCGCGCGCCGCTGGGGACGACCCGAGTGGCGCACGTCAAGGGTGTGCGGGTGTGGCAGTGCCGACAACAGCTGGCAGACTGTGGTGGTACTTGTCCATCCCACCCACAAGACAGGGACTGACTTCGACGATGGAACTTCTGTTTCCGCTGCTACTGGTAGCCCTGCTCGTGCCGATGTTCCTCGGTATCCGCCGCCAGAAGCGGGAGGCCGAGGCGGTAGCGACCATGCAGGAAAGCCTGAAGATCGGCGACGCGGTGACTACTACGTCGGGTCTGTGGGGCACTGTTGTCGACCTCGACGACGACACGGTCGACCTGGAGATCGCCGAGGACGTCGTGACCACTTGGTTGCGCCAGGCGATCCGCGAGGTCCGCACCGTCGACGAGACGACCGCCGACGAGTCCGGTACCGACGAGACCCCGGCGGCTACCGCCGAGGAAACGCCGGAGCAGACCGAGACCCGGCTGACCAAGGACTGACGTCGGCTGCGCCACGACCGCGCGCCGAACGCTGTAGCGTTCGGCGGCGTACGCGTGTGCGCGCCTGATCCACCCTCGACTTCCCGCCTAGGAGATACGAACTGTGCCACCTTCCCAGGGATCGGCGCATCCGCTCCGGTTGCTCGGTGTCTACGCCGCGCTGCTGGCCGTGATCTATGCGTTGGTGTTCTTCACCGGTGACAAGTCCCCGACCCCCAAGCTCGGCATCGATCTGCAGGGCGGCACCCGGGTCACGCTGACCGCCCGCACCCCGGACGGCAGCAAGCCGAGCCAGGACAGCCTGCAGAAGGCGCAGGAGATCATCGAGAACCGCGTCAACGGTCTCGGCGTCTCCGGCTCCGAGGTGGCCATCGAGGGCGACAACATCGTGATCACGGTGCCCGGCGACGACGGCCAGCAGGCCCGCGCGCTCGCCACCACCGCCAAGCTCTACATCCGTCCGGTGCTGCAGGCCGTGCCGAAGGGCGCGACGATTCCGCAGACGCCCCCCGCCCAGCTGCCAGTGCCGGACGCGGGACAGCAGGTCCCGACCGAGGCGCCGGCTCCCGAGGCGCCCGCGCAGGAGCCGCCCGCCGAGGAAGCGCCCGCGCCGCAGCAGCGCGTCTTCCCCGCGCAGGCGCCCACCGAGCCCGTCGATCCGAGCCTGACCCCGCAGGAAGAGGCGCAGCGCGAGATCGCGGCGGCCAAGGCGACCAGGCAGAGCACCGACCCGGCCACCCAGCAGGCCGCGATGGCCGCGCTGGACTGCGCCAAGGCCGACCCGCTCGCGGGCAACGACGACCCGAACCTGCCGCTGGTCACCTGCTCGCAGGACGGCACCGAGGTCTTCCTGCTGGACAAGAGCCGCATCGACGGTCAGGAGATCAAGAACGCGGTCGCCAACCTCGATCAGCAGCAGTCGCGCTGGGTGGTCGACCTGGAGTTCAAGTCGACCGGCAGCGACGCCTGGGCCGACCTGACCGGCGAGTACCTCTACAAGCGCGTCGCGTTCACCCTCGACTCCAAGGTGGTCAGCGCACCGCAGGTCCAGGCGGGTCCGCAGCTCGGCGGCACCACCCAGATCTCGGGCTCGTTCACCGCCACCAGCTCCAAGGAGCTGGCGAACACGCTGAAGTACGGCTCGCTGCCGCTGTCGTTCCAGACCTCCGAGGCCGAGACCGTCTCGGCGACCCTGGGTCTTTCCTCGCTGCGCGCCGGTCTGATCGCGGGCGCGGTCGGCCTGGCCATCGTGCTGCTGTACTGCCTCGTCTACTACCGCATGCTCGGCTTCCTGACGGGCCTGTCGCTGATCGCCTCCGGCCTGGCCGTGTACGGCATCATGGTGCTGCTCGGCCGCTGGATCGGGTTCACGCTCGACCTGGCGGGCATCGCGGGTCTGATCATCGGTATCGGTATGACCGCTGACTCGTTCGTGGTCTTCTTCGAACGCATCAAGGACGAGATGCGCGAGGGCCGCAGCTTCCGTTCGGCGGTGCCGCGCGGCTGGCAGCGGGCCCGCCGCACCATCCTGTCCGGTAACGCGGTGAGCTTCATCGCCGCCGCGGTGCTCTACTGGCTCGCGGCCGGACAGGTCAAGGGCTTCGCGTTCACCCTCGGCCTCACCACCATCCTCGACGTGGTGGTCGTGTTCCTGGTCACCGCGCCGCTGGTGCTGCTGGCCTCGCGGAGCGTGTTCTGGTCGAAACCGTCGGTCAACGGCCTCGGCGCGATCCAAGAGGTCGCGCGTGAGCGCCGTGCCGCAGAAGCCGCAGTCGCAGAAGGCGTGAGGACGCGATGACCAACAGCCAGACCAGTCCCTCGCTGCGCAAGGACGCCGAACGGCCCTTCGACGACTACGCCTACGGGCAGGGCGCGTCCGAGCACAGCTTCTTCAACCGTCTCTACACCGGAACCGGCGCCATCGATGTCATCGGCCGTAGGCGCATGTGGTACGGCATCACCGCCGTGATCGTGCTGATCTCGCTGGCGACCATCCTGTTCCGCGGATTCAACTTCGGCATCGACTTCGAGGGCGGCTCCCGGATCCAGTTCCCGGCGGGCGACGCCACCACCTCCCAGGTGGAGGACGTGTACCGCGAGGCGATCGGCACCGATCCGGTCTCCGTGCAGACCGTCGGCACCGGGTCGACCGCCACGATGCTGATCCGCTCCGAGGCGCTCGACGTGCAGCAGGTCGACAAGCTCAACGGCGCGCTGTTCGAAGAGTTCAAGCCCCTGGACAAGAACGGCACTCCGAGCCGGGCCGCGATCAGCACCTCGGATGTCAGCGAGACCTGGGGCAGCCAGATCACCGAGAAGGCCCTGCGGGCGCTCGCGGTGTTCCTGGTGATCGTCTCGATCTACATCGCCGTCCGCTTCGAGCGCGACATGGCGATCGCCGCGCTGGCCGCGCTCGTCTTCGACGTCCTGGTCACCGCGGGCGTGTACTCGCTGGTCGGCTTCGAGGTCACCCCCGCGACGGTGATCGGCATCCTGACGATCCTCGGCTTCTCGCTCTACGACTCGGTCGTCGTGTTCGACAAGGTCGAGGAGAACACCAGGGGTATCTTGCATCTGAGCCGCCGCACCTATGGTGAACAGGCCAACCTGGCTGTGAACCAGACGCTGATGCGCTCGATCAACACCGCGCTCATCGGCATCCTGCCCATCGTCGGGCTGATGGTGATCGCGGTGTGGATGCTCGGCGTCGGCACGCTCAAGGATCTCGCGCTCGTGCAGCTGGTCGGTCTGTTGGTCGGCACCTACTCGTCGATCTTCTTCGCCACCCCGCTGCTGGTCTCGATCAAGGAGCGCTGGGGTCCGGTGGCCGCGCACACCAAGAAGGTGCAGACCAAGCGTTCCGGGATCGCAGCGGCCCGGGCGGGCGCGGCCGCCGAGCAGCGCGTGGTCGCCGCGACCGGTCGCGGCCTGCCGGACGCCCCGGCCCGGCGGTACCGGGAGCCGAGCCAGTCCCCGCGCCCGGGCGCCCGGCCCTCCGGGAAGCGACAGAAGAAGAGGCACTGACCAACCGACGGTAGGGGGTTTCGTTCGATGCGACAGCCACGCAGCGTTGCGGTGCGTCTGATCGGAGCGGTCGCCGCGGGCGCCCTCGCCGCCGGAATGGCGGCCGGGTGCTCCGGCCAGAACCAGGTGCCCTCCATCGGCTACGCCGTCGACGCCGTGATCGCCAGCTACAACGGCGGCAGCACGCTCGGCGCGAGCAGCGGCTCGGCGGCGGTGTTCCAGCGCGTGCTCACCGGGTTCTTCTACACCGGACCCGACGGGCAACAGGTCGCCGACACCGATTTCGGCACCGCCAAGGAGGTGCCCGGCGAGTCCCAGACCATCCAGTACCGGCTCAACCCCGACGGTGTGTACTCCGACGGTGTGCCGACCTCCTGCGACGATCTGGTGCTGACCTGGGCCGCGCACAGCGGGCGCTTCACCAAGCCCGACGGCGGCTCGCTCTTCGACGCCGCCGACACCGCGGGTTACGCGGACATCGAACGGGTCGAGTGTCAGCCCGGGTCCAAGGACGCCACCGTGGTGTTCCGCCCGGACCGGCGGTTCGGTCCGTGGCGCGAGCTGTTCACCGCGGGCGAGGTGATGCCCGCCCACGTCGCCGCGCGGGTGGCCAACGTGCCGAACGTGGTGTCGGCCGTGCAGTCCGGCGATCTCGGCGCGGTGCAGCGGCTCGCCGACTTCTGGAACACCGGCTGGACCATCGGCGCGGAGAAGCTCGATCTGTCGCGGTTCCCGTCCTCGGGTCCGTACCGGATCGAATCCTTCAGCCCGAAGGACGGTCTGGTGCTGATCGCCAACGAACGGTGGTGGGGCAACAAGGCCGAGACCGGGCGCATCGTGGTCTTCGACAAGACCGCCGACCTGAAGAGCAAGGTCTCCGACAACGCCGTGAGCGTGGTCGACGTGGGCGCGAACTCGGTGCAAGACCTCGATCTGGGCGGCTTCTCGGCGAAGACCGTGCCGGGCCGCGGCGCCGAGCAGCTGGTGCTGGCCACCGGCGGCGTGTTCGGGTCGGTGGAGGCGCGCCGCGCCTTCGCGCTCTGCGTGCCGCGCCAGGCCCTGTTCGACACCCTGGGCAAGGCCGCCGACGTGCCGACCACCGGACTCGGCGCCGGCCCGCTGAATTCCCGTACCACACAGCAGGATTCGTTGTTCTACGGGGCGACGACCGGCGCCGCCGAACGCTACCGTGGCGGCGACGTCTCGGCGGCCACCGCCACGCTCGCCTCGGCGCGCGCGGCCAATCCGACGATCCGCATCGGCTATCTGGCCCCTGACGAGCGCCGCGCGAAGACGGTGCGGATGATCGCCGAGGCGTGCAAACCCGCGGGCATCGCCGTGGTGGACGCGGGCGCGCCCGACTTCCGCCCCGGTCAGCTCGCCGAGGGGCGTGTCGACGCCGTGCTGGCGAGCACCGCGGGCGCGCCGGGTCCGGCCGGTTCGCTGACCGGCGTGGCGGCGACCAGCGCGTTGCGCACCGGCAACGGGCTCAATTTCGGACGATTCGGGAACGGCCGCTACGATGCGATCACCGATCAGCTTGCGGCCGACGACAACTCGGCCGCGCAGCTGGGTCTGCTGACCGAGGCCGAGAACCTGTTGTGGTCGGAGATGCCGAGCATTCCCCTGTTCGCCACTCCGCGCACGATCGCTTTCGGCGACGGTCTGCGCAACGGTGTGGCCGGTCCCACCCAGGGTGGCACCGGCTGGAACATGGACCGCTGGGTGTTGCGGCGGTGACAGGTGTTGGTGGGTGAGTGATCATGGAGAGGTGTCGATGAGTAAGCACGCGGCGGTCGAGTCCGACGAGATTGTCGCCGAGCGGACCACCAAGGCGGCCGAGCTGGTCGAACGCCTGACCCGCTGGCGCGACGACTTCCCGACGCCCGGCGTTCGCTTCGCCGATCTCACCCCCGTGTTCGCCGATCCCGAGGGTTTCCGCGCGGTCATCGACTGCCTCGCCGCCTGCGCGCCGGACGCGGATCTGGTCGCCGGCGTGGACGCCCGCGGCTTCCTGCTCGGCGCGGGCGTCGCCGCCACCCTCGGCACCGGAGTCCTCGCCGTCCGCAAGGCGGGCAAGCTGCCGCCGCCCGTGCTGACGCGCGAATACAGCCTCGAGTACGGCACCGCCGCGCTGGAGATCCCCGGTGACGGCGTCGACCTGGCGGGCCGCAGGGTGCTGCTGCTCGACGACGTGCTCGCCACCGGCGGCACCCTGGCCGCGGCCGCGGAGCTGTTCCGCGCGGCGGGCGCCGAGGTCGTCTCGGCCGCGGTCGTTCTGGAGCTGAGCTTCCTCGAGGGCCGGAGCCGTCAGGGCGACTACCCGCTGACCTCCGTCGTCCGGATCTGACCCCTTTGGCGGTCGTGCCAGACCGTTGACGCGGCATGTTTCGACGTGCCGACCGGCCCGAAGTTCCGCGATTCCCCGGTAGCCGATTGCTATCGTCCCAGTCGGTGTCGACTGACCGGTGACGATGGAAAGGGCAGGGGTGGCCAGGACATTGCAGCCGAGGGGGCTGTCGGGCTCGGTGATCAGATCGGTGGTCGGCGCGGTCGCGGTCGTTCTGGCGGTGGTCGCGATCGGGGCCTTCCACCCGGCACCGGAACAGCCGGACTTGGCGGCTCTGGCCGATCGGTGGACCGAATTGCACGACGGACCGCAGCCGTACTCGGATGTGAACATCCAGTGGGACGTTCCCATCGAGATGAGCGACGGCATCGTCCTCAAGGCCAATGTGTACCGGCCCGCCCAGACCGGTGGTCCGGTGGAGACGAAGCCGCTGCCGACGATCGTGAACCTCACGCCCTACACCAAGCTGATGACGAATCTCATCGACTCGGCGTTGGCGGTGCCGGGGCTGCAGCAGCTCACGATGGATTTCGCCGGGCGGCTCAACCTCTCCGGCACGCCCATCAGCGGGTTCGAGGATCTGGTGCACGCGCTGGACGGCGGCACGGTGCAGACGGTCCTCGGCATCGATCGCAAACTGATCCGCAGCGGCTACAACCTGGTCGTGGTCGACGTCCGCGGGACCGGGTACTCGCAGGGCAGCTGGGACACCCTCGGCACCCGCGAACAGCTCGATACCCGCGAGGTCATCCAGTGGGCCGCCGCGCAGCCGTGGTCGAACGGCGATATCGCGATGAGCGGCGGATCGTACGCCGGGATCAACCAGCTGCGGGCCGCCGAGGACGCGCCCGAGCCGCTGAAGGCGATCTTTCCTGTGGAACCGGGCAGCGACCTGATGCGCGACGTGGTCGCGCCCGGCGGCGGCATCGGCACGATGTTCCTTCCGATGTGGCTGAGCAACGTCAACCAGCTCAAGCTGATCCCCGACGTGGCCTCGATGCTCAACGGCACCTTCGATTGGGCGTGGTTCCGCGAGCGAGTGTCGGACCCGAACACCAACTTCGATCTGCTCGCCCAGGCGCTGACGACGCCGTCGCTGGACGACGTGCCGCCGGCGCTGGCCGCCGCGCTCGACGCCGAGAGTCCGTTCCGGCAGGGCATTCTCGGGCGTCCGGAGCGAGTGAACGTCCCGGCCTTCGTCTACGGCGGCTGGCACGACATCTTCGCCAACAGCGCTACCAAGTTGTACAACGCCATGCCGCTGCCGGACGACAAGAAGAAGCTCGTCGTCGGCGACACCTATCACGCCAATCCCGGCGCGGGGACCGGTGTGCCCGGCGCGCCGCCCCGCCTGGACGTACTGCAACGCGCGTGGTTCGACCGGTGGCTCAAGGACGTCGACAACGGCATCGACGACTTCGGCCCGATCGTCGTCTGGGAGCAGGGCGGCGACTGGGTCACCCTGGAACGCTTTCCGAAGCCCGGCGTCGTGCACCGCCGCGTCTACTTGTCCGCGGCGCCGAGCGGCACCGCCGACGACGTGGCGTACGACGGTTCACTGAGCCGGACTCGCCCGGCCGACGCGGAGACGCTCACCATCGCGCCGGGCCTCACCACGATCTGCTCCCGGGACACCGCCCAGGGATCGGCGGGCCTCAGCGCCGTATTGGACATGTGCGCCAAGGATTCTCGTATCGCCGAACGCAACGCGCTCACCTTCACCAGCCCGCCGGTCGCCGAGCCGACAGTGATCTCGGGGCCGATCAACGTGCACCTCAACACCGTGCACGACGCCGTCGACGGCTATTGGAACGTCACCATCAACGACGTGGCGCCCGACGGCACCTCGCTGGTCCTGACCGCCGGCCAGCTGACCACCTCGATGCGCGCCGTCGACGAGGCGAAGAGCGAGCGGTCGCCCTCCGGCGACTACTCCGCGCCGCACAACCCGATCACGCTGGACAGCGTGCTGCCGGTCACGCCGGGCGAGCCGATCGCGCTCGACATCGCCGTCATCCCCACCCAGGCCGTGCTGAAGCCCGGACACCGGCTGCGGGTCGACGTGTTCGCGGGCAACCCGCCCAAAGCGGTCGCGTTCCGGCCGATGCTCAACAACACCGAGCTCAAAGCGCAGTTCCTGGCCATCGATCCGGACGAGCCGAGCTACGTCAACCTGCCCACCGATCGGCCGCTGCGGACGAACCCTTAGACCTTATGCTTCGGCGCTCCGTGCCCGCCGCATCATCGCCGGGTAGCGCAGCAGGCCGGGGCCGAGCTTGGCGGCGAGGAAACTGAGGGCGAGCCAGGGGCGCAGGTGCGGGTCGAGCCTGCGGATGCGCCCGTCCTCGGCCAAGTCGAGGACCATGGCCTCGGTCATACGGAACGGGCCGACCTTCGCCTCCGCGAGCAGCACCCGGCGCGGACCGTCGCCGATCCGCGCGGTCCAGCGCAGTCCGGAGACACCGCGGTAGACGACCGTCAGCAGGACGCGCAGGTCCTCGTGGCCGCGGAAGACGAGGGTGCCCGAGATCGGCGAACGCAGCTCGGCGTCCGGGGCGAGCGTGTCCATCAGCGCGTCGATATCTGCTGTCTCGGTCGCCGCGCAGAACCGGTCCACCACATCCGACATGTCCGGGTACCCCTTCCGTTGGTCTATGCGATCGAACGTAACCGAGTCACTTGTTTTTTGCAACGGACTAGGATGAGGTGGTGGCCAAGGCTGACCTTTCCGAGATCGTCTGCTCGATCGCCCGCACGCTGGACGCGGTGGGGGAGCGGTGGACGCCGCTGATCCTGCGCGACCTGTTCGTCGGGATGACCCGCTTCGAGGACCTCCGGCGCGATCTCGGCATCGCCTCGAACGTGCTCGCCGCCCGGCTGGACACGTTGCGCGCGCACGGCATCGTCGAATCGCGGGTCTACCAGACGAATCCGGTGCGGCGGGAGTACCTGCTCACCGCCAAGGGGCGCGAGCTGTACCCGGTGCTGGCCACGCTGATCGCCTGGGGGGACAAGTGGGAAGCGGGGCCCGAGGGGCCGCCCGTTGTCTCGGTCCACCGCCCGTGCGGACGGCACGCCTCGGGCGTGGTGGTGTGCGAGGAATGCGGCGAACCGCTCACCGCCGAGACGGTGCGGTGGGAGCCGGGACCCGGCGCGCGGCGGGGGCCGGGGACGATGCTGGTGGGCGATTTCATCGCGGCCGCAGACTGATTCGCGCCAGGTAGGCGGCGAGATCGCGGCATGTGAGCGAAATTGCACTGGCGCGATCACCGGTTGGGTGGCTAGCCTGGAGCGGTCTTGTCCCCGTCGATCGGAGCATGCGTTGATTTCTTTGAGGTAGCGCTTTCGGGCGGCCCGCATCTCGCGCGCCGCGTTTCCGTCGCGACCTCAGGGGTTCCGCATGACCTTTCTGTCTGTTTCCGATCTCACTTTCTCCTGGCCGGACGGCACTCCGGTGTTCGAAGGACTCGGCGCGGTGTTCCCGGCCGGGCACATCGGCCTCGTCGGCGTCAACGGCGCCGGGAAATCCACCTTGCTGCGCCTGATCGCCGGTGAGCTGACGCCGTCGCGCGGATCGGTCACCGTCTCGGGGCATCTGGGCTACCTGCGCCAGGACCTCGGGCTGGCCGACGGTGAACGGGTCGACGCGGTGCTCGGCATCGACGCGGTGCGAAAGGCGCTGCACCGCATCGAATCCGGTGCGGGCGACGAGCGCGATTTCGAGACCGTCGGCGCCGCATGGGATGTCGAGGAGCGCGCCGTCGCGCTGCTCGGCAGGCTCGGGCTGCACTACGTCGCCGATTCGGCCGAGGGACTCGACCGCAGGCTGGACACCCTCTCCGGCGGTGAGACGGTGCTGCTCGGGCTGGTGGCCGAGCTGCTCGCCGAGCCCGATGTGTTGCTGCTCGACGAGCCGACCAACAACCTGGATCACGTTGCGCGCGAACGCCTCTACGAGGTGATCGGGCAGTTCTCCGGCACCGTGCTCACGGTCAGCCACGATCGCGAACTGCTCGAGCGGATGGACGCCATCGCGGAACTGCGGGCCGGCGAGCTGCGGCTGTTCGGCGGGAACTACAGCGACTACGAGCGCATCGTCGAGGCCGAACAGCAGGCGGCGCGGTCCGCGCTGCGCGAGGCGCGCAACGATGTGCGCAGGCAGGCGCAGGAACTGGTCGAGACGCGCGTCAAGCTCGACCGCAGGCAGCGCTACGGCAAGAAGCAGGCCGAGAACATGCCGAAGATCCTCGCCGGTGCGCGCAAGCGGGCGGCGCAGGTGTCGGCGGGCAAGCTGCGCAACACCCACATCGAGCGGCTCGACACCGCCAAGGAGCAGCTCCAGCAGGCGGAGGAACTCGTTCGCGACGACAAGGAGATTCGCATCGATCTGCCCGGCACCCGGCTCTACCCGGGGCAGGACGTGCTCGCGCTGGACGAGGTGACGTTGGCCTGCGGACCGACGGTCCCCCTGCGGGTGTCGGGCCCGGAGCGGATCGCGCTGACCGGGCGCAACGGTGTCGGCAAGTCGACGCTGCTGCGCCGGATCGCGGAAGCGCCGCCGAAGGTGTCGTGGCGGATGCTGCCGCAGCGGCTGGACGTGTTCGACGAGAGTCGTTCGGTGTTCGAGAACGTGTCCGCCGCCGCACCGGAGGCGACGCCACTGCGGATCCGATCTCACTTGGCGCGCTTCCTGTTTCGTGGCGCGGACGCCGACGTCGCCGCGGGCGCGCTGTCGGGAGGCGAGCGGCTGCGCGCCGCCCTCGCCATGCTGCTGCTCGCCGAACCCGCGCCGAAACTGCTGCTGCTCGACGAACCGACCAACAACCTCGATCTGCCGAGCCTGCACCACCTCACCCAGGCGCTGGCCGGATTCGAGGGCGCGCTGATCGTGGTCAGCCACGACCCGCGCTTCCTCGACGACATCGGCGTCACCCGGCAGCTCGAACTCACCGAGGACGGGCTGGTCGACGCCGATCGAGTCGTCGAGGAGGACGTGCCGGAGGAGCCGACGGTCTGACATGCGCGCCTTGCGAACCGGTGCTTCCGCCTGGCAATATGTCCGAGTCGTCCGATTGGAGACGAAAAGCACTGTCGGGCAGCGCTTCCGAGGCCCTGCCCAGGATCGAAGGGGGTCGACTCGGTGCAGTTCGCCCGACGCCTCGCCAGCACGTTCTTCGCCGCCGCCGCCCTGGTCGCGCTGGGCTCCGCCGCCGCGGGTACGGCCCACTCGGAGCCGTACTACAAGAACTGCGCCGCCGTCCGGGAAGCCGGCGAAGCCCCGCTCTACGAGGGTGAGCCGGGCTACGCCGAGCACCTGGACCGCGACGGCGACGGCATCGCCTGCGAATCCAAGCGCTGATCTGTCCCGCCGCCCGGTCGTAGGATCGGGGGATGGCGGGCGAGCGGCGGTCGCGGTGGCTCGGTGCGGAGTACGCGGAGACTTCGGCACATCACCGTGCGGTGGACGAGTGGTTCCTGACGCGGATACGGCCCGAGCCCGAGGACACCGTCGTCGATCTCGGGTGCGGTAGCGGGGAGTTCACCGCCGTGCTCGCGGAGTCGGTGCCGCGCGGGCGCGTGATCGGAGTGGACGAGGATCCGTCCATGCTCGCGGCCGCGGACCGGTACTCGGCGCCGAACCTGGAGTTCGTGCGTGCCTCGGCCACCGAGTTCGATCGGCACCTCGAGCCAGGCGTCGCGGATCTGGTGGTGAGCCGGTCCATGCTGCACTGGCTCGCGGTCGCGGACTATCCTGCGGTCTTCGGCGCGGTGTATCGGACGCTGCGACCGGGCGGCTGGTTCCACTCGGAATCCGGCGGCGCGGGGAACATGGCGGGCCTGATGGCCTTGCTCGAGCGCATCGCGGTGGCCAACGGGCTGCGACCGCCCAGGCCGTTCCCGGACGCCGGGACCGTGTTCGACATGCTGCGGACCACGGGATTCGACATCCCGGCCGACGGCGTCCGCACGGTCGCCCAGCTGCGCCCGTTCACCCGCGCCCAGCTCGCCGACATGTTGCGCACGACCGCGTCGGTGTCCCTCACCCGGCAGGCCGATGCCGCCGACGCGCATCGCCTGGTCGACGAGCTCGTCGCCGCCACCGACGAACTGCTGCGTCCGGACGGGACCTACGACCAGACCTTCGTCCGCCTCGAGATCCTCGTCCGCCGCCCCTCGGACTGAACCGGGCCACCATCTCTCCCTTTCGACGGAGAAAAATGGCGGCCCGGTCGCTCAGCTCACCACACCGAGGCAGAGCTTGAACGAGGGCGTGCCGCCCATCAGATACGCGCCCGCGGACTGGAGGATGCGGTCCTGGGCGACGATGTGCTGGCACATGGTGTTGGTGTCGCGCAGCCAGCGGTCCAGCGGCGAGGGCCGGTAGATGGCGGCCGTCTGGCGCAAGTCGTAGAGGCGGCCGACGATGGTGCGGGCGGTGCGGAACGCGTGCAGGCGCGAGAGGGGAAGCGCGGTGCGTTCGGTCGGGGTGAGTTCGTCGAGTGTGCCGCCGGCCTCGAGAATCTCCCACTGGCGGCGCAGCGCCGCGTAGACGCCGGAGCGGGCGGCGTGCAGCTCGGCCTCGCATTCGGCGATGGTCACCTGGACGCGGTAGTCGTCGGACTTGGCGGCGGATTCGGCGCGCGCGAAATCCAGCGCGGCCCGCGCCACGCCCAACGGCACGGCGGGCATGTTGCGCATGTGCACCTCGGGCTGGCCCAGCGGGCCGAAACCGTGCCGCACGGAAGCGAATTCGAGCGTGTGCTCGTCGGGCACGAACACCTCGGCGATGCGGTAGTCGCAGCTGCCGCTGCCCGCGAGCCCCGTGGTGTGCCAGGTGTCGATGACCTCCACCTGCGCGCGCGGCACCATGAACAGCCGCGAATCCGGTGCACCCGACGCGTCGCGCTCGGGTTCGCCGTCGCGCACGACGAACGCGCCGGAGACCACCCAGTCGGCGTGCGTGATGCCGCTGCCGAACTGCCAGCGTCCGCTGAGCCGGAACCCGCCTGGCACGCGCTCGGCGCGGCCGGTCGGGAACAGCAGACCCGCGGTCACCATGTCCAGGCTCGGGAACATCTCCTTGGCGACCGGCTCGTCGAGGAAGCGAGCGTAGAGGCCGGTGTCGGAGCCGATCATGGCGCACCAGCCGACCGAGGCGTCACCGTAGGCCAGCGCCTCGACCACCTCGGTCTGCTCGATCGAGGTGAGCTCGGGCCCGCCCCAGTCGCGGGCGAACGCCATGCGGAAGACGCCCGCGTCGCGCAGCAGCTCGACGATGTCGGCGGGCAGGCGGCGGGCGGCCTCGATCTCCTCGGCGCGCTCGCGCATTTGGGGCGCCAGCGCCTGGGCGCGGGCCAGGATCTCGGCGCCCGCGCCGAGCGAGGTGGTGGGTGGTTCGTCGACGAGGGTCATCCCTGGGTCTCCTTGCTGAGTGCGGCGATCGCCTGGGGGAAGCGGAAGAAGCCGTCCGGGTCGTACCGGTGCTTCACCCGCGCCAGGCGGGCGTGGTTGGGTCCGTAGTAGGCGGACAGGTCGGTGAGGGCGGGGTCGGTGAAGTTGACGTAGGCGGCGTCGGTGGCGTAACCGCCCAGCTCCGCGTAGAGGCCGTCGAGCCATTCGAGGTTGCACCACATCGTGCGCGCCGAGTCGGTCGTGCTCCACGAGGTGTCCATGGAGACGAGGAACAGGGTGTCGCGGTGCGGGAAAGCGGTGTCGCCGATGGGGATTCGGTTGATCGCGCCGCCCCAGGTGAACAGCGCGACGCCCGCGCCGTCGGGGTTGGCGCTGCCCGGCCAGCGATCGACGGCATCGACGACGACGTCGATTCCGGCCTCGGTCAACGGTTTCGGCGTGCATCGGGTGCGCACCGCGAACGGGTCGCCGGAGGTCTCGTGGTGCAGGAAGTCCTTGGCCTGCCAGTAGTCTCGGTCGGCGATGTCGACCCGGCGCGGCGTCGCGGCCGCGAGCGCGGGTGCGAGCAGCTCCCGCAATTCCGTCGCGGGACCGAGGTGCTGGCCGATCACGGAGACGACGCCGGGATCGTCGCCCGCGCGGCTCGCGCCGATGCGTGCCGCGAATTCGTCGGGCGCGGCCGCCATGATCTCCTGCATGATCGCAAGCACCCGCCGGGCGTCGCGCCACTCCCACAGCAGCAGGCAGGTCGAGCTGGGCACCGTGTCGCGAGCCTGGAACGTGAACGACGTGTTCACCCCGAGATTTCCGCCGCCGCCGCCGCGACAGGCCCAGAACAGGTCCGCGTTCTCGTGGGCGTCGCAGCGCAGCGTGCTGCCATCGGCGAGCACGATGTCGGTCGCCACCAGCGCGTCCGCGGTGAGCCCGAACGCGCGCGACACCGCGGCCACGCCGCCGCCGAGCACCAGCCCGCCGATGCCGACCTGATTCGAATTGCCGAGCGGGACGGCGAGTTCGTGCTCTTGCAGCGCGGCGTACACCGCGCCGTTGGTCGCGCCGCCGCCCACGGTGACCAGACCGTTCGCCGGATCGACCCGCACCTCGCCGAGGCCGCGCAGGTCGAGCACCAGCCCGGTGCCGACGGAATGGCCCGCGTAGCTGTGCCCGCCGCCGCGCGCCACCAGCGGCACGTCTTCCTCGCGCGCCCAGCGGATGGCGCGCGCGACATCGGTGGCGTCGCGGACCGACAGCACCGCGCTCGGCCGAATGTCGGCGTAGCGCTTGTTGAACGGGGCGCTCACCGCTTCGAAGCCGTCGTCGCCGGGGTAGCGCACCGTCCCGGCGTCCAGGCGGTCCAGGCTCGCGATCATCGGACCACCTCCGCCGAGGTCGCGCCACCGCTTCCGGCGGCGGATGCGAGGTCGGGCGTGCCACGCCCGATCGCCGCCCACCGACGGTCGGCTCCGGTGCCCGGCGATGGCAGCTGCCGCCGCGGGTCGATGCCGTCGAGATCCGCACCGGCGGACCCGTCCCACGATCGCACGCCGAACCGGTGCAGCAGCCGGTTCATCGGATCTCCTCCAGGTAGGAGATCCCGCTGCTCGCGTTGGGCCCGTAGCGTTCCCATTCCTCGCGCAGCCGCAGCGGTCCGCCGTCGGAGGGCTCCGGTTCCGAACGGGTGAAGCCCGAGACGATGTCGCCGCCGTGCAGCACCATGGTGTAAGCCAGGTGCAGCACGCCGTCGGCGTCGCACAGGCCGTTGAGCGCGCCGCGGCGCACCTTGCCGCCCGCGAAGGACGCCCACACCAGATCGCCGCGCTGGTGGTAGCGCGCGACGACCCCGTCGTCGCTGTCCGGGTTGCGGAACCGGCGGCCGTCGTAGTCGATCATTTGTCGGCGTCCAGGAGTCCGGCGGGCAGGGTGAACGCGGCGCCGGGCGCGAGCGGTTCCAGCGGATCTCCGACCAGCGCGACCGAAGCGCTTGCCGCCTTGAGCAATTCGGAGCAGCGCGGCGCGTCGGCGGCCTCGCACACGACGAACGAGTGGCGGGCGATGTAGCCGCCGGGCGGCAGCCGCAGCTCCGCGCCGGGCTCCACCATCGCGGCGGCGGTGACCAGACCGGGCGCGTGCTCGGGCACCGTCACCGAGCGCACGAGCGTGTCGCGTTCGGGATAGCCGAAGCGGATGCCCGCCGCGGCCTTGCGGGTGGGGCTGGTCGCGGGCCGGTGCCCGGTGGCGACGTCGACGAGCACCTCGCCGGGGTCGATGCCGGTGGCGATCTTGCCGAGGAACGGGATGAGATCGCCGCCGAGCCGGCCGTTGACCTCGATGATGAGCGGCCCGCGCGCGGTCAGCCGGACCTCGGTGTGCGTGATGCCGTTCTCCACCCCGAGCTCGCGGTGCGCGGCGGCGAGCGTGCCGATCAGTGCCTCGTCCGCCAGCAGCGGGTCGGCGGCGTCGACGAGATGGCCCAGCTCCTCGAAGTAGGGCTCGAGCCCGGTCCGCTTGCGCGCCAGGAACATCGGCAGGTACTCGCCCTTGTAGACCGCGGCGTCGACGCTGATCTCCGGGCCGACCGCGAACTCCTCGACGATGGCGGTGCCGCGGAACGGTTCGTCGCCGATGGTGCTCGCGCCGGTGGCGGTGGCGAAGGCGGCGTCGAGCTCGGTGCGGTCGGCGGCGAGCACCACGCCCATGCTGGCGCCGAGCGCCTGCGGCTTCACCACCACCGGGTAGCCGATGCGGTCGGCGGCCGCCCGCGCCTGCTCGAGCGTGCCGGTGAGCTCGAAACGGGGTTGCACGAGCCCGGCGTTGGTGAGCACCGCGCGGGTCCGGTTCTTGTCGCGGCAGCCGCGCACACCGGTGGCCGTCAGGCCGGGCACGCCGAACTCGTCGGCCAGGTCGGCAGCGGGCTGGACCAGCGGCTCGTCCCAGCACAGCACGCCGACCACCCGCCTGCGGGCGGCGACCTTGCGCGCCTCGGCGGCCAGCAGGGGGTGGTCGAAGACGTTGGCGACCACGATCTCGTCGAAATAGGCGTGCTGCCAGGTGGGTTCGAGGTTGTTGAGCAGCACGAGATCCAGGCCGCGGGAGCGCGCCCGCGCCGTGACCGAGCGCACCAGGTATTCCCGGTACAGGCGCAGTCCGCTGCCGATCACCAGCAGCACGTCGTTGGTGGGGGTCATGGTGGTTCCTTCCACATCAGGCGGCCGGTCGGGCGGCCGCGAGCTCGACGAGGTGGTCGGCGACCAGCGGTGCGGTACGGAACCCGTCGCCGCCGGTGGCGGCGCGGGCCAAGACCGCGGGTCCCGGCCGGGCGAGGGTGGCGCCGCCGGTCGCGGCGTCGACGGTGTAGTGGCACTGCTTGACCGCGGCGATGCGGTACCGGTGCGCGTCGGCCAGCACGTGATCCACGTGATCTCGTGCGGCATGGAGACTTTCGGCGTCCGTGCCGACGGCCTCCACGGTGCGGCAGAGCCGGGACGAGCTGAGCTTGAGCAAGGTGCCCGCCCCGGGTGGCATGAGCCAGCCGGTGCCGTCCGCGCCGATCCGCCCGGCGCTGGGCGCCTGCTCCCACCACGCGGCCAGATCGGCGGGCGGGCGCAGGTAGACGGTCGTCTGCCGGTGCAGCACGGTCGGCACGTCGACGAGTTCGCCCGTCCACGCCCCGGTCGCCAGCAGCACCAGATCGCCACCGATCCGGGCGCCGTCGCGCAATCGGAGCCTGGCGGCGTCGGTGTCCACCTCGACCACCTGCCGCCAGGGCAGCAGCGTGACCGCGGGCTGCGCGCGCAACCAGCGCGCGGCGGCGTGCAGCACCCGTTCGGCGAGCAGCACGCCCGCGTCGGCCTCGAGCAGTCCGTAGTGGTCCGAGGGAAACACGATGTGGGGCAGCGACTTCGGCTCGACGACGCGCACCGGTAACCCGATGCGGCGAGCCTCCGCCACGGCGAAGTCGATCGACGCGGCCGGCCAACCGGTGACCACCCCGATGCGCCGGTAGAAGGGGCCGCCGAGCAGCGCTTGCAACCGCAGCCAGCGCCGGTGCAGCGCCGCCGCGGCCGCGGTCGCGGCGGGGTCGCCGGGGCTCAGCGCCCGAACGGCCCGGTGGTGATCGAACGAACTCGACGCCGGGTTCGGGATCGGGCCCCGATCCACCACCGTGACCCGGTGCCCGGCCCGCGCGCAGCGCACGGCCGCGATCAGGCCGGTGACACCGGCGCCCGCGATGACGACGTCGGTCATGTCAGCCCCGCACCGCATGCAGTCGCGGCAGCCGGACCGGTTCGATCACGGTGCGCCGCGCCACGTCGCGCGGATCGGTCCCCGGCAGCATGTCCGAACCCGCAAGCGCCGCTTCGGCCAGATCGACGAGCAACGGTGCGGCGCAACGCACCAGTACGTCCACCTGATGGCAGAAGTCGCCACCGTCGGCGACCGGCACGCGGTCCAGCCGGGCCAGCTGCTGGGTCAGCGTCTCGGCGACCCGGTTCAGGCTGAAGCCGGGCAGCTCGTAGGCGACCTCGAACCGCTCGACCATGCGCAGCGCCTCGGACCGGCCCCGATCCGAGATCGGCAGCGCACCGCGCCACACCCAGTCGTCGGCCTTGGCGGCCACCCGGTTCCACGGCTCCACCAGCCGGGTCTTGGTCAGCGCGACCAGTTCGTCGTGGCTGAAGCTGGTGCGCTGGAATTCCGGGCTGTTGCAGGCCAGGTGGAAGCGGATCAGGTCGCGCGGCGCCCGCGCCGCCAGGTCGCGGCCCCACACCAGGTGTCCGCGGCTTGTGGAGAACTTCTCGTGGCGCAGCTCGTAGAACTCGTTGGTGAGGAACAGTTTCGGCAGCGCGTAGTCGCCGAGGGCGAGCAGCATCGCCAGCCCCGAGATCCCGAACGGGTGGATGTTGTCGATGCCGAGGAAGTACACGACCCGCGCCGCGGCCTCGGGACGCCACAGCGCGTCCTCCGAGCTCGGCTCCATGCCGCGGTTCTCGGCCGCGAGCATCGAGCAGTACATCGTCCAGGCGACCGGCTCGGCGTTCGGATTGACCACCTGCCCGGGCAGCTCCGGCGCCGGGATGCCCCAGGAGATCGGATAGGTGACCGGGAAGTCCGGCAGCGGACGGTCCAGCAGCTCGGCGACCACCTGCGCCGCGTGCGGGCGCAGCAGCCCCGCGGCCTCGGCGAAGTGGGCGCGCAGCCGCTCGCGGTAGTCCTCCATGGGGAGGACGAGCACCTCGACCTCGCGGATCTCCAACCGCTCCTCGGGGTTTCGCGTCGAGCGTGGATCGAGCAGTTCGCCCGCGGTCACCGCGTGCCCGCAGCTCTCGCACAATCCGGCGCAGCTGTCGGCGAGACAGACCGGGCAGCCGCCCGCGACGTGCCCGTCCACCAGGTATTCGCCGGTGCTCGGCGCGTACGGGAACGGCATCGGCCGCAACCGCAGCGCGCCTTTGGCCCGCAGTTCGGTGACGACCCTGGCGACATAGGAAGTGAAGCGCCGCTCCCATCCGGTGAAGGCGTCGACGGCGATGCCGAGCGCCGCCAGCGTCGCCTCGACCTCCTTGGCCGAGCGCTCGACGAGCGCCTGCGGCTCGATGCCGAGCCGGTGCGCGGTGGTGGTGACATAGGTGGAGGTGTCCTGCACGCCGGTGCCGAACAGCACCTGCCCGCCCGTCGCGCGGGCGTAGCGGGTGTAGACGTCGGCGGCGAGGAACGGACCCGCGATATGGCCGAGGTGCAGGTCGCCGTTGGCGGTCGGCGCGGGGGAGATGACGACGGTGGGGCCGTTCACGATGACACCGAAACTTCCTGCGGCACAGCGTTGCTCGCCTTGATCGGCGACTCGGTCGAATGCCTGCGCACGAATTCGGCCGACATGTCGGTGTCCCACCAGATCGCGTACCACTCGAAATCGGCGTCGCCGACGTTGCGGACGTGATGGGTGGTGCCGGGGAGCAGGTGGGCCAGGTCGCCCGCCACGAATTCGCGCCGCTCGCCGTCCACCTCGAGGACGGCGCGACCGGTCATCGCGATGAACAGTTCGTACTCGTGGTGGGCGTGCGCGGTGGAGACGTCGCCGGGACGCAGCACGCACCACGCCCCCTCGAACGGCGCGTTGAGCGCGGGCCAGGGCAGCAGACGCTCGGAGGCGACGCCGTAGGCCTCGGTCAGGCCCTCCCGGTTCAGGCTGCGGATCTCGATCATGCCGTGCGGCTTTCCGGGAAGGCGCCCGCGGTGACGTGGCGGCGGTCGAGCATGTCGTCGACGATGTCCTGCGAGCGGTGCGCGAGCACGCTGATCAGGGTGTCGGAGATGCCGTGCGTCTGTTCGTTGACGCCCTGCAGATACACCGCGCCCCAGGCGGATTCGCCGAGATCGAGGCGGTAGCGGCGGCTCACCGAGACCTCGTCGAGCCCGAGTTCGTCCGCGAGATCACGGACCAGCGCGGGCATCGTCTGCTCGTACCCGGTGCCGAGCAGCACCACGTCGCAGCGCAGCGGTTCGACCTTGCCGTTCTTGCGGTCGCGCAGCTCGAGCACCACCTCGTCGCCGTCCATCCTGGCGCCGGCCACCTCGGTCATCGAGCGGACCGTCGAGCGCTCCTGGCCGAGCATGCGCTGCTGGTAGAGCATGGCGTAGAGCTCGTCGAGGAAGGGCGGGGCCAGGCCGGCGTAGTTGGTCAGGTGCACCTCGTCGAGGATGCGGCCGCGCACGTCGGCCTCGGAGTGGTAGAACTCGTCGACGAAGGACGGGAAGAACAGCTCGTTGACGAACTTGCTCGTCTGGTAGTTCTGCAGGCCGATGGACCGCATGACGATGGTCGGCGCGCTGAGCGGCAGATCGGTGTGCAGCGCCATGAACATCTCCGCGGCGCTCTGCGCGCCGCCGATCACGACCGGGCGGATCGGCCGGTCGGTCGGCAGCTGCGCGACCCGGGTGCAGTACTGGGTGCTGTGAATCACCCGATCCTGGGGCAAGTTTTCGAAGACCTCGGGGATGTGCGCGTCGCGGCCGGTGCCGACGACCAAGTCCCGGCAGTCGACGGTGTCACCGTCGGCGAGGGTGACGGTCCAGCCGACGAGCCTGCCGTCGCTGGTGCGCCGCGGCGCGATCCTGGTGACGCGGGCGTCGTAGCGCACCGAGACCCGCTCCAGCGAATGCGCGACCCACTGCTGGTAGTCCGACAGCTCCCAGCGGTAGGGGTTGAAGGTGGACAGGTTGACGAACTCGTCCAGGCGCTTGCGCTCGTACAGGAAGTTGAGGAAGGAGAACCGGCTGCGCGGATTGCGCAGTGTCACCAGGTCTTTGAGGAACGACACCTGGCTGCGCGCCCACGGAAGCAACAGGTTGCGCTGCCATTTCACGTCGGGGTGCTGCTCGAGCAGCAGGGTCCGCTGGGCCAGCCGCGGCGCGTCGGATTCCTCGAGCGCGACAGCCAGCGCGAGGTTGGCGGGTCCGGCGCCGATGGCCAGGACGTCGACTTCGTGATCGCTCACATTTCCACCTGAGTCTCGATGGGTATCAGTTGCTCCGACCCAGTGAATGCGCTGCGCGAGTTGACCGAAACCCGCGCGCCGATCCGCACGACAACCTGTCGACAGCGGGGCCGTCCGGCCGGTCTATCGCGCCTGACAGTCGATTGAATGTTTCTGCGGCACAGCACTGCCGATCAATTTCGCGCTCTGCTGAGCTGGCCAGATGAGCACCTCGACCAGATCACTAGCGCTCCGCATCGCCGCGGGGATCACCGCCGTCGCGTCCGCCGCGTTGCTCACCGTCGCCTGCGGCGGCGAGCCCGCCGCGGACTCCTCGGATCGAGATATTCTGAGCTACAACGGGACCGAGCCGGAGAACCCGCTGATCCCGGGCGATGCCACCGAACGCGACAGCGTCAAGATCGTGAACGCGTTGTTCACCGGTCTCGTCGAATACGACACCGTCACCGCCGAACCCCGCAACGCGGTGGCCGAATCCATCGTCACCGCCGACTCGCGTGTCTACACCGTCACCCTCGCTCCGGGCTGGACCTTCCACGACGGAACAGCGGTCACCGCACAGAGTTTCGTGGACGCCTGGAACTACACCGCCTACGGGCCGAACGAACTGCAAGGCGCCACGTACCTGTCGCACATCCAGGGCTACGAGGCGCTGCGGGATGGTGCGGCGACCGGGTTCTCGGGTCTGCGGATCCTCGACGATCGCCGCTTCGAGGTCACCCTCTCGGCGCCGTTCTCGGCGTTCCCGACCCAGCTCGGCTACGCGGCGTTCTTCCCGCTGCCGAGCAGCTTCTTCGCCGACCGGGCCGCGTTCGAGGCCGAACCCGTCGGCAACGGCCCCTTCCGTTTCGTCTCGCACACCCCCGGCGAGAACATCGTCGTGCACCGGTACGAGGCCTACGGCGGCACGCGCAAGCCGCACATCGAGGGCGTGGAGTTCCGGTTCTACAAGGCCCTCGAGGACGCCTACGCCGACGTGGTGGCGAACGAACTGGACTATCTCGACTTCGTCCCCGCCGACGCGCTGGCGGGTGGCCGGTACAAGACCGAATTGTCCGGGCGGAACCTGTCGCACACCTACCTCGGCGTCCAGTCCGTCTCCTTCCCGCTCTACGACCCCCGGTACGCGGACCCGCGCCTGCGACAGGCGATCTCGATGGCGATCGACCGGAAGTACGTGGTGGACACGGCCTTCGACGGGGACAAGATCCTGGCCGACGGACTGGTGCCGTCCACGGTGCCGGGATACGTCGCCGGGCAGTGCGGGGAACTGTGCGAGTACCGCCCCGAGCGAGCGCGCGAGTTGTTCGAATCGACCGGCTTTCAAGGGCCGATCGAACTGACCTCCAACGACGACTCGGCCAACCAAGTGTGGATGGACGCGGCCTGCGCGACGATCGGCAAGGCACTCGGCCGCGAATGTCGGTACGCGCCCGTGCCGACGTTCGGCGAATTCCGGACGCTGATCAACGACCGCCGCATGTCGACGATCTTCCGCTCCGGCTGGGTCGCCGACTACCCGTCCATCGAGAACTTCCTCAACCCGATCTTCCGCACCGGCGCCGCGGTGAACGGCACCGGATACTCCAGCCCCGCGGTCGACGCCCTGCTCGCCGCCGCGGACGCCGCGCCGGCCGAGCGCGAGGGCTGGGTGCTGTACCAGCAGGCCGAGCGCCAGATCCTCCAGGACATGCCCGCGATCCCGCTGTGGTTCCAGAAGGTGCAGTCCGGCTGGTCGAACCGGACCAGGGACGTGGCCGTCTCGCAGCTGCTGCAACTGGATCTGTTCGCGGTCGAGATGGACTGACCGGACACGACGAAGGCGGTGGCGTTTCGAACGCCACCGCCTTTTCGTTTGTGCCGGAGGATGATTCGCCGCTAGTCGAGCGCGCTGACCGAGCCGCTGCTGTGCAGCCGCTGCGGCGTGATGACCAGGGCGGCGGAGAACAGCGCGGCGAACTCCGCCGGGGTGCCGAACATCGCGCCGATGCGTTCGGCGTACTTGGCCGCGTACCCGGGTTCCCGGTCCGCGGGCAGCGCATCGGGCGCGAGCTCGGCGGTGCCCTCCAGGCGCACGATGTCGCGGCCGATGTCGGTGACGTCGAGACCGAGGCTCACGTGCGGATTGGCGGCCACATTGCGCAGCTTCCGCTTGCCGGGCTGGCTGTAGACGAGGACCGTCTCGTCCTCGCGCAGCAGGAACCACACCGGCACACTGTCGGGCCTGCCGTCCGGGCGGACCGTGGTCAGCCACGCGATGAGATTGCCGCGCAGCCTGCCCTCGACGTGCGCGCGCCGACCGGAGGGAAGATGGGATGTCAGGTTCATGGATGCCTTCGTCTCGTGCGAAAGTGCCTGTTCGGCAGCGGTTCTCGGGGGACGTGCGGATACGAGGCTAGCCGTCCGTAGCCGCTGTGTCGTCCGCCCGCATCCCCGCGTACGCGCACCAGGCCGCGACGAGCCCGAGCACACCGCACAGCGGCCAGATCCCCGCGCCGAGGCGATCCCACGCCAGCACGCCCAGCGTGGGGCCCAGCGCCATGCCGAGGCCGAAGGTGGCTTGATGGGTGCCGATGTAGCGAGCCTTCACCGCCGCGGGGAAGGTCGACGGGTAGGCGAACATGGTGGGGCCGTTGATCATCACGCCGAGCACGAACACCACGGTGGCCAGCAGGATCGGCGCGGCGCCGTGCTCGGCGAAGGCGTATCCGGCCACGCCGAGCCCCATGATCGCGGTGCCCACCGCGCCGACCAGCGGCGCCCGCAGATGCTTGACGTAAGAGGTGATCTTCAGCTCGCACAGGATCAGCACCACCGAGGCCGTGACGAGCACCGCGCTGTACAGGCCCGTGGAGTGACCATCGGCGGTGATGTTCAGCGGCAGTGCGACGGTGTACTGCACGTAGATGATCGAGCCGATCAGCACCGAAGCCAGGAACAGCTGGTAGCGCCGGTCGCGCAGGATCACGCCGTAGCCGGTGCGCCGCTCGGTCGCCGGTTCCGGCGCGTCCTGCACCGCCGTCACGTTGGGCAGGAGCAGCAGCGCCAGCACCGCGTAGGTGAGGGCGGAGGCGGCGTCCAGCCACAGCAGCAGATTCCAGTCGATCAGGATCACCGCCGCGGCGATCAGCGGCGCCAGCGCCGCGCCCGCGTTGAGCGCGATGCGCATCATCGAAAAGCCCATCACCCGATGCTCTTCCGGCATCAGATCGCCGAGCATCAGCGCCGCCGCCGGTCGATAGGACTGGGTGACCAAGCCGGCCGCGCCGACCGCCGCGAGCAGCACCGCGAACATGCCCGGCGTCGCGAGCAGCGGGATCACCGCGAGCAGGATGGAGGATCCGGTCATCGCGGCGATGATGGTCGAGCGCGGGCCGAGCCGGTGGGTCAGCTCGCCGCCGAGCATGGTCCCGAACACCGCGCCCGCGCTGTAGGCGGTGAGCGTGAGACCGGCTTGGCCGATGCTGAATTCGCGATGCGTCAGGTAGAGCACCAGGAAGGTCTGCACGAAGGCGCCGAGCTGGTTCACCAGCACGCCGATGAGCAGGTAGACGACCGGGCGCGGGGTCTGGCGCAGCGCGGCGAAAACGCCAGTGCGAGAGTCGGTTTCGATTGCGTTCATCGTGAGTCCTTGGTCGCCGGGGCGGCAGAGGTGCGGGCAGTGCTTGGACTACTCGGCGTGGCAGCGCTTGGAGAGGTCGGCGCGGCCGCGCTTCGTCGGCTCAGCGCAGCAGCGCTCGTCAGCTCAGCGCAGCAGCGCTTCGACCGCGCCGAAGTCCAGCGCGTCCGCGAGTTCGGTGTAGGTGCCGGTGTCGAGCAGTTCGCGGGCGGCGGCCGCGGCCCGCGCGTAGGCGGCCTGGGCCAGCGCCGGTCCGAGGCTGACCCGGCGCACTCCCGCGGCGGCCAGGTCCGGCACGCTCGGCGCGCCCGGCCCGGTCATCACGTTCAGCGGAATCGGCGATTTGCCCGCGAGATCGGTGAGCGTCGGCAGGTCGAGCAGGCCGGGGACGAACAGGCTGTCCGCGCCGGCTTCGGCATACTCCACCGCCCTGGCCAGCACCTCGTCGAAGCGGTCCTCGGGCGCGCCGATTCCGAACAGGTAGACGTCGGTGCGCGCGTTGATCACCAGTTCGGGCAGGCCGGCCTCGGTGGCCGCGGTGCGGGCGGCGCGCAACCGGTCGCGCTGTGCCGCGCGGTCGAACAGCGGCCCGACCGGCGCGGTGGAGTCCTCCACGTTGACGCCGACCGCGCCGACGCCGACAACGGCGGCGACGGTGGCCGCGACGTCCTCCGGCGCGGGACCGTAGCCACCCTCCACGTCGGCGGTGACCGGCACGTCGACGGCCGCGACGATGCGGGCCACCTGGGCGACGGCCTCCTCCCGCGTCATCCGCTGGCCGTCGGTGCGGCCCAGCGCCCAGGCCACGGCCGCGCTGGTGGTGGCGATCACCTGGGCGCCCGCCTGCGCGATCACCGCGGCGCTGATCGGGTCCCATGCGTTGGGCAGCACGAATGTGCCTGCCACGTGCAGGTTTCGAAACGCGTTCGCCCGGCTCTGCTGGATCTCGTCCGCCACGTCGGCTCCTTCTGAGTTGTTGTCCTGATCTGGTCGAACTCGACGAACCTAACCCCGGAATCGGCCGGATCGGCGCTGCCGGGAACCACCGCGGACAAACGAACGTCAATGCCGGACAACATGTTCGGCTCAGCGCCCGAATCCGCTGTCGAAACCGATCGCCGCGCGTAGCGGGTCGGCGTCCAGTTCGTCGGCGCCGCGGCGCAGCGCGAACCGGTCCGCCTCCTGCGCGACGACCTGACCGATCAGCGGCGACATCACATAGCGGTCGGGCTCCGAGACCCGGTGCAGCAGACCGCCGTCGATGAGACTGTCCATCGCATACTCGGCCGATTCGATCGAGATGTGCAAGGTCCGTGCCAGTGTCGCGGGCGTGACCTCGTCGGCCCCGCCCGCGAGCATGTGCAGCACGTGCTTGGCCAACGGCGGACGCGACAGGTAGGCGGGCAGTACCGCGTCGGCCAGGCTCACGTCACCGATGCGCAGCCAGTTCGACACGTTCACGCCCTCGGCGAGGCGCGCGGCGATCTCCGACAGGCGGCGCCCCGGCTGCGCGGCGATCTTGCGACCCGCGATGGTGAGCGCCAGGGGCAGGTGTCCGCAGAACTCGGCGATGCTGCTCGCCGCGGCCGGTTCGGCTCCGACCCGGTCGCCGCCGATGAGCAGCCGCAGCAGGTCGACCGACTCGGCGCGGGGGAGGGGGCCGAGAGTGACGCGGCGTACCCCGTCCAGGCCGAGCAGCCGTGAGCGGCTGGTCACCACGATCTGGCTGTTGAGCGAGCGCGCCAGCAGCGGGCGCACCTGCGGTTCGTCGCGGACGTTGTCGAGCAGCACGATGACCCGGCGCTCGGCGAGCATCGAGCGGTAGAGCCCGATCCGGTGCATGTCGTCGGCGGGTACCTGGTCGGGCGGCACGCCGAGCGCGCGCAGGAAACCGGCCATCACCTCCAGGGGCGCGGCGTCGTCGCCGCGGATGGCGGCCATGTCGGCGAACAGCTGCCCGTCGGGGAACTGTTCGGCGAGCCGGTGCGCGAACCGCAGCGCGAACGCGGTCTTGCCGACGCCGACCGGCCCGCGCACCACCACCGGGACTCGCGAGTCGGCGATGCCCGCCGTCGCCGCGCGCGTGCCGTCGAATTCGGCGACCCGGCCGACGAAATCGTCCGGTCCGATGGGCAGCTGGACCGGACGCGGCGGTCCCGCGTCGGCCGTCTCGTCCACCACGATCGGCAGCGGCTCGGTGGGCGCGCCGTCTCCGCGCGCCTCGCGCCAGCGGCGCTCCCACTCCCCGGGGTCGCCGCCGCAGGCGCGGACGAACGCCAGCGCCACCGGCAGCGTCGGCAGCCGGTGGCCGCCCGCGGCGTCCGACAAGACGGAAGGGGAGTAGAGGGCCACGCTGGCCAGTTGCCGGTAGGACGGATTGCCCGCCGCGGCCCGCAACTTGCGCAGATCGCCCGCGAACGCGGCGATCGGGCCCGACCGGATATCGATCGGCTTCTCTCGTCTCCCCATCGGTGCTCCACTCCCTGAAATGCGTTGCGGCACACTTGCCCCTATGCCGCAGCCTGGCAGCCGACGACCCTGTCGGCTCCCCCCATGACGCGCACCGCCTAGCGAGCACCGGCCTCGGCGGTTTGCCCCTGATTCAGACCGCACTTCCGGGGAGCTCCGCACCGCGCGTCCGGCGAGTCCGAATTTCCCGTTCCGCGATCGTCCATCCGGAGGGTGAACGGCCAGCGTCGCTATGGCATGCAATAGGCGACGTGCCGCCTAAGCCTGAATCGCGGTGTGTGCCTTGGGTATTAACAACCCGATGCGCCTTCGTTCGGTCAGGTCCCTTGACCGCTCGAGTTTTAGTCACTTACACTAAAACTACGCACACGAGAGGAGTGGCGACATGGGATACGGACACTGGGACGACACCGCCTACCGGGCGGCCAAGACCTATCGCGCCAGCCGGGGGATCGACGACTTCGGCTACACCGCCGAGATGCGGGAGCGGCCGTACACGAGCTGGCGGGCGCATCCGTCGCTCGACCCGCTGGGGGTCGGCGCGCGCGAATGCCGGGACTCCGCCGAGCACGGCAACTCGCTGCCCATCGCGGTGTTGTTCGACGTGACCGGCTCGATGGGGCAGGTGCCGATCATCATGCAGGACAAACTCGGCAAGCTGCACGGACTGCTCCAGCGCAAGAAGTACGCCGACGATCCGCAGATTTTGTTCGGCGCGGTCGGCGACGCGGACACCGACCGGGCGCCGCTGCAGATCGGCCAGTTCGAATCCGACAACCGGATGGACCAGCAGTTGCGCGACATCCTGCTCGAGGGCGGCGGTGGCGGCCAGAAGTCCGAAAGTTACGAACTGGCGGCCTACTTCATGGCCACCCACGTCGTCACCGACGCGTGGGAGAAGCGGCGCAAGCGCGGCTACCTGTTCCTCATCGGCGACGAGCTGAACAAGCCGAGGCTCGCCTCGCGGCACATCCGCGCGGTGATCGGCGATCACGTGCGCAGCGATATCGCGGTCGACTCGATCTATCGCGAGCTGGCCGAGAAGTGGCACGTGCACTACGTCCTGCCGAACCAGTCCAGCTACTACGACGATCCCGAGATCGCGGAGCACTGGCGCGGGCTGCTCGGCCAGAACTTCCTGAAGCTCGACGATCCGGCCGCGGTGTGCGAACTCATCGCGCTCACCGTCGGGCTCGCGGAGGGACGGGTCGACATCGACACGGGTCTGGCGGATCTGCGCGACGTCGGATCGGCGGCGGAGGTGGATTCGGTGGGCAAGGCGCTGGGCGCGCACGCGCGTCCGGCCGTGCGGGCGCTGCCGGGTGGGTCGCGCTGAGTGGGTGCGCCGCACCGTCGCGGGGTCGGCGCGGCGCGCTCGGTGTTCGTGAAAGGGAAGGCGGGACAGCATGAACGGCTCGCATCTGATCGTCGTCGACCTCGGCTTCGGTGACGTGGGGAAGGGGGCGACGGTGGACTGGCTGTGCTCGCCCGAGGCGGGTCTGGACGTGTCCGTGGTCGTGCGCTTCAACGGCGGCGCGCAGGCCGCGCACAACGTGATCGCCGACGGGCGGCACCACACGTTCGCGCAGTTCGGGTCCGGCACGTTCGCCGGCGTGCCGACCCTGCTCTCCGAGCACATGCTCGTCGAACCGATCGCGTTGGCGGGGGAGGCGCGGCGGCTGCTGGCGTCGGGCGTGCGGGATCCGTTGGCGCTGTTGCGTATCGACGGCCGCGCACTGCTGACGACGCCGATCCACATCGCTGCCAACCGGGCTCGCGAAGACGCCCGAGGTGCGGCGCGGCACGGGTCCTGCGGCCGGGGGATCGGCGAGACCGCCTGGTACGCCCTCGAACACGACGCGCCGACGGTGGCCGACTGCCGCAACCCCGCGGTGTTGCGCGCCAAGCTGCGCGCGTTGGCCGCGCACTACGGTCCGTTGATCGCGGCGAGCGCGCACCGCTACGAGCCGATCGACGACTTGGTCGACATGTACCGGGAGTTCGCGGCCGCGGTGCGGATCGTGGACGGACGGTACCTGGCGGCGGCGGCCCGGCGCGGCCGCCTCGTCTTCGAGGGCGCGCAGGGCGTGCTGCTCGACGAGTGGCGCGGATTTCACCCGCACACCACCTGGTCCACCGTCGAGCCGCGCAACGCCCGCGCCATGCTGGCGGCGATCGGTCACGCGGGGTACACCATCGGCGTCACGCGCACCTACCAGACCAGGCACGGTGCGGGCCCGCTGCCGACGGAGGACCCGGGGCTCGCGATTCCCGAGCCGCACAACGGCTTCGGCGAGTACCAGGGTGCGTTCCGCCTCGGTCATCTCGACGCGGTGCTGCTGCGCTACGCCGTCGCGGCCTGCGGTGGTGTCGACGGGCTCGTGGTCAACCACCTGGATGCAATCGGAACCGGCTTCGCCGCAACGGATTACCGAACCAGTGCGGGAATCGTCCGCGACCTGCCGCTCGGTCCGTGGCGCGATCTCGAACACCAGCGGCGGCTCACCGAGTTGCTCGCCACCGCCGAGCCGATACTCACCGAGTTGCCCGAGGATCGGCTGTCCTGGTTCGAGCGGACGCTCGGCGCGCCGGTCGTTCTCAGCGCGGACGGTCCGAGCCGGGCCGATCGCACCGGGTGGCGGGCGGAGGTCGCCGCCTGAAAGGCGCGGCCGGGCCGGGCGCGCACGGGGCGACCGGGGGAGGGCAGGATGGTTCGGCGTGGAGCAATCCGTTGTGTCGGTCGACGTGGTGACGCTCCGGTTCTGGCCCGAGGACGCCGGGGTCACGATCGGAATCGCGCCGCGCGGCCACGAACCGTTCACCGGCGAACTCGCGCTGCCCGGCGTGCTGCTCGGCCGTGGCGAGCGCCTCGCCGCGGCCGCCCGCCGCGCGGTGCACACCAAGCTCGGTGTCCCCGACGCGGCGATCGGCGCCGTCGGCCAGCTCGTCACCTTCGACGAACCGCACCGCGACCCGCGCGGCCCGACCCTGTCCATCGCCATGTGGGCGGTGGTCGCCCCGCACGAAGGCCCGGCCCAGTGGGTCTCCTTCGACGCGACGCCCACCCTGGCGTTCGACCACAACCGCATCGTCGAGGACTCCCGCGCCGTGCTGGCCCGGCTGCTCTGGAAAGACGCCGTGTTCACCCGCGCGATGCTCGGCGCCGAATTCCCCGCCACCAGAGCCGTCGAGCTGAGCACCTCGCTGCTCGGCCTGCGCCCGGACCCGGCCAACCTCAACCGGACCCTGGCCGCCCTCCCCGGCCTGGAACGCACCACCGAACGCCGCCGCACCAAACCCACCGGCCGCCCCGCCGCCGTCTGGGCCTTCACCTCGGACGAACCCTCCTGGGCCGAATAAACCTGGGCCGCAACGGATTGTCTGCCGTACGGTGGCCCGGTGGGGACTCCATGCGGCATCTGTGCGAAACACCGGGGCGAAGGACCGTTGGTCGGGCCGCTCCTCTTCGCCGACGAGCTGGTCGTGGTCACCCACCGGCCGCTGAGCAAGGGGCGCTTGCCCGGTTACCTGTTCGTGGAGACTCGACGCCACACCGCGGGCGTCGCCGACCTCGGCGACGACGAGAGCAGGGCCGTCGGCTGGGCGGTGGCGCGCGCCGCGCGTGCGCTGCGCCACGAGCTGGCGCCGGAGCACGTCTTCTCCGCGATCACCGGCCGCACCTGGGCGCATTTCCACCAGCACGTCTTCGCCAGGCCGACGGGGACGCCGGATGAGATTCCCTGGTTCGGCGCGGACGAGTGGGCGGGCGCCCCGATCCTGGACGATGCCGGTCTCGACCAGCTCTGCGCACGGCTGTCGCCCTACTTCGGGCCGCCTGAACAGTTTCCGTAGCGGACCTGCCACACCAGCCACGCGCCGCCGATCTCGGTGAGCGCCGCCAGGGCGAACTGCGGCGGGGAGCGAGCGATCGACACGGCCGGGCACCCGCCGGTCGCGCGGCGTTCGGCCGGAGTTCAGGGAGGCGACCGGCGCCGAGTCGGGCGATGAAAGCTCGATGAACAGACCGGGGAAAGGCTGGTGGGACCGGTCTGCGGGCCGTCATCGTCACGGTATGCGAAGACGGTCGCTGTTGCGGGCCACGGCCGTCATGGCGGCCGCCCTGGTCCCGGGCGCGGTCACCGCCACCGCCGCCCCCGGTCGCACCAAGGTTCTCGTCATCGGCCTCGACGGCGCGATGTATGCCAAGCTCCGCGAGGCCCGCGCGCCGAACCTGCTGCGGCTGGTCGCCGCGGGCACCCTCTCCCAAACCTCGCTCGTGCCGCACATCAGCCTGTCCGGCCCGTCCTGGGCGACCGCCCTCACCGGCGTGTGGGACCGCAAGCACGGCGTCACCCACAACGACTTCGACGCAGCCCCCTTCGACCGGTACCCCACGGTGTTCACCCTGTTGGAGCGCGCGGGACGCCGCACAGCCGCCGTCGCGACGTGGTCGAAGATCGCGACCATCGCGGGCAGCGGAACGCCGCGCGCGAGCCGGATCCGGGTCACCGAGCCGGTACCGGACGACCCGGACGAGGCGAAGACCGACGCCGCCACCGCCGACGCGGCGATCGCCGAGCTCACCGGGGACGCCCCCGACTTCCTTTTCGTCCACCTCGACCAGATCGACTTCGCCGGTCACCGGCACGGGGCGGCGTCCAAGGCCTTCCTGGACGCGACCATCCGGGCGGATCGCGAGGTCGGCCGGATCGTCGCGGCCGCGGACGCGCGCCACGGCGAGCGCTGGACCGTGCTGGTCACGACCGACCACGGCCACCTCCCGAAGGGCGGCCACGGCGGACAGACCCGCGACGAGACCGCCACCTTCGTCATCGCGCGCGGACCCGCCTTCGCCCCCGGCGTGACCGACGCGCACTACGCCCTCGTCGACATCACCCCCACCGCGCTGGATCTGCTCGGCGTCCCGGTCCCGCGCGGCCTGGACGGCGGTTCCATGCCGGCCCGTCCGGCTGCCGCCCGCGAGTGGTAGCGCGGGTCGCCGCTACGCCGTTCTACCCTCCCGAATGACGGTGGCAAATCCGTTCTGCCTCGGTGAAGTTCGGTTCGGAGGAATCCTCCGTGGGGCTCCCGTGATCGCCTCGAGAAGTCCGGTCGCGGGGCTGGAAACCGGACAGCTTCCGGTCTCGGCAGCTGCGGATCCGACGGTGTGCCTGGCCGGGGACTAAAGTTGTGGTCTGGGCGGTTGCAGCGGTCGGATAGGGTGGTCCGACCGCGGCGTGGAGAGGTGGTGGCATGACTCAGCATCTGGGCGAGGCGAATGTCGAGCAATCGGCGGCATCTGCCCCGCAGTCGAACGGTGCGGCGGCCGCCCCCGCGAGCCCGCAGCCCGCCCGGCCGACGCCCAACGATGTGCCCCAGCGGCAGCCCGATCGGGCCCAGCGTCCGTCCGGAACGACGCAGCGTGCGGCCGAACCGGCGCAGCGCCAGCCCGGCACCGCCGCGGTCCCCACCTCCGCCTCACGGCGGGTGCGTGCGCGGCTGGCCCGCCGGATGACCGGTCAGCGCGGCATCGCCGCCGTCAAGCCGGTGCTCGAACCGCTCGCGACGGTGCACCGCGAGCTGTACCCGAAGGCGAATCTGACCCTGCTGCAGCGGGCATTCGACGTCGCCGACGAACGCCACGCGCACCAGTTCCGCAAGTCGGGTGATCCCTACATCACCCACCCGTTGGCCGTCGCCAACATCCTCGCCGAGCTCGGTATGGACACGACCACGCTGGTCGCGGCGCTGCTGCACGACACGGTGGAGGACACCGGCTACTCGCTCGAGCAGCTGACCGCGGACTTCGGCGCCGAGGTCGCGCATCTGGTGGACGGCGTCACCAAACTGGACAAGGTCAATCTCGGCGCGGCCGCCGAGGCCGAAACCATCCGCAAGATGATCATCGCCATGGCGCGCGACCCGCGCGTGCTGGTGATCAAGGTGGCCGACCGCCTGCACAACATGCGCACCATGCGCTTCCTGCCGCCGGAGAAGCAGGCGAAGAAGGCCAAGGAGACGCTCGAGGTCATCGCGCCGCTGGCCCACCGCCTCGGCATGGCGACCGTGAAGTGGGAGCTCGAGGACCTCGCGTTCGCGATCCTGCACCCCAAGAAGTACGACGAGATCGTCCGTCTCGTCGCCGACCGCGCGCCCTCCCGCGACACCTACCTGGCGAAGGTGCGCGCGGAGATCGTCAACACGCTGGCCGCCTCGCGCATCAACGCGATCGTCGAGGGCAGGCCCAAGCACTACTGGTCGATCTACCAGAAGATGATCGTCAAGGGTAAGGACTTCGACGACATCCACGACCTGGTCGGCATCCGCATCCTGTGCGACGAGGTCCGCGACTGCTACGCGGCGGTCGGCGTGGTGCACTCGCTGTGGCAGCCGATGGCGGGCCGGTTCAAGGACTACATCGCTCAGCCGCGCTACGGCGTCTACCAGTCGCTGCACACCACCGTGGTCGGTCCGGACGGCAAGCCGCTCGAGGTGCAGATCCGCACCCAGGACATGCACCGCACCGCGGAGTTCGGCATCGCCGCGCACTGGCGCTACAAGGAGACCCGCGGCAAGCACTCCGGTGACGCCGCCGAAGTCGACGACATGGCCTGGATGCGCCAGCTGCTCGACTGGCAGCGCGAGGCCGCCGACCCCGCGGAGTTCCTGGAGTCGCTGCGCTTCGACCTGAAGTCGCCCGAGATCTTCGTGTTCACCCCGAAGGGTGACGTGATCACGTTGCCGCAGAAGTCGACTCCGGTCGATTTCGCGTACGCCGTGCACACCGAGGTCGGCCACCGCTGCATCGGCGCGCGCGTCAACGGACGTCTCGTCGCGCTGGAGCGTCAGCTCGAAAACGGTGAAGTGGTCGAGGTTTTCACCTCCAAGGCGCAGAACGCCGGTCCCAGCAGGGACTGGCAGAACTTCGTGGTCTCGCCGCGCGCCAAGGCCAAGATCCGGCAGTGGTTCGCCAAGGAACGCCGCGAGGAGGCGCTGGAGAGCGGCAAGGAGCAGATCTCCAAGGAGGTCCGCCGCGTCGGACTGCCGCTGCAGCGGCTGATGAGCGTCGACGCCATGACCGCGGTCGCGCACGAGCTGCACTACACCGACATCTCCACCCTCTACACCGCCGTCGGCGAGCACCAGGTCTCCGCGCACCATGTCGTGCAGCGGCTCATGGCCCAGCTCGGCGGTATCGGCGACGTGGAGAACGAGCTCGCCGAGCGCTCGACGCCGTCCACCACGCCGAGCCGTCAGCGCGTCACGGGCGACGCGGGCGTGCTGATCCCCGGCGCGCCGGGCACCGTGGCCAAGCTGGCCAAGTGCTGCACGCCGGTCCCCGGCGACGAGATCATGGGCTTCGTGACCCGGGGCGGCGCGGTGAGCGTGCACCGGACCGACTGCACCAACGCCGGTTCGCTGCGCGAGCAGGCCGAGCGGATCATCGATGTCGAGTGGGCGCCCTCGCCCTCGTCGGTCTTCCTGGTCGCCATCCAGATCGAGGCGCTGGACCGCACCCGGTTGCTGTCGGATGTCACCAAGGTGCTCGCCGACGAGAAGGTCAACATTCTGTCCGCCTCGGTGGCCACGCACGGCGACCGGGTGGCGATCAGCAAGTTCACTTTCGAGATGGGCGATCCGAAGCACCTGGGCCACTTGCTGAACGTGGTGCGCAACGTGGAGGGCGTCTACGACGTCTACCGCGTCACCTCGGCCGCCTGAGGCCCGTCCGTCGCGGACTCGAGCGATAACCCGCGTTCGTCGGGTAGCCGCGGCATTCCGGTCGATTCAGCGCGCCTGAGCGACCGGAATGCCGCCCCGGAAAGCGTTGCCGCGCGGCGAGTTTGCTGGCGAACCTGAAATGTTTGCTGGGTCGTCAAGAGGGGTTGCTGGCCCGGTAGAGCCCAATTATCGCTCCTCGGTAGCGGTCTCGCGCGATCGGTCGGAAACTTGCCGGGCCGATCTCCGCGCCGCGCCGGTCGGTGTGCGTTATGCTTCGGCGTTTCGCGAAAAGTTTTCTCTGTTGCGGCAGTAATAGCCGGAATCTGTTACGGTCTATTGCGTTTCATGGCGTTGAGGGTAGCTGCGGCAACACGGGATTGATTGCGGATCGCTATGACTGATTACACGGCAAGACTCTCGGGGTTGGTGGTCGCGACCACCGTTGCCGTCGCCGCCGCGACGGCGAGCCCCGCGCTCGCCGATCCGCCGAATTCCCCCGCCCCCTCGACCGATCTGGCCATCGACGACTGTCCGGCGTTGTACGCCTTGGGCGTTCAGGGCACGGGGGAGTCCTCCCCGGACGCCGCGCCGACCACCGACACCGGCATGCTCTCCACGGTCTTCATGCCGTTGCTGGCCAAGGCCGCTCGGCCCGGCCTTGTCGATCGCGCTTACGTGCCATACGAATCCGGTTTCGGCGGCTTTGTGAACGGCGGCCCGGCGCCGTACGTGGAGTCCGTGCAAGGCGGGTTGACGCGGCTGCGGGACATGGCCGCTCAGGTCGCCCAACGGTGCGCCGACACGCGCCTCGCCATCGTCGGCTACTCCCAGGGCGCGCACGTCGCCTCGGTCTTCGCCCAGGAGGTCGGGCAGGGCCGCGGCGTGGTGCCCGCCGACCGGGTCGCGGCCGTCGCGCTGTTCGCCGACCCGACCCGCAATCCGGGCGCGCCGCTGTTCCCCGGCTCGCCGGGCAAGCGGACGCCGGATCCCGCGCCCGGCACCACGGGCGCCGAGATCGCGACCATCGCCGCGCTGCCGCAGACGCCGGCGAACGGCGGCGGCATCGGCCCGGAACGGGACCAGGCGGCCAACTTCGCGGCCCTCACCGGTCGCGTGGCGAGTTTTTGTGCGGCAGGCGATCTCGCCTGTGACGCGCCGCAGGGCGCGCCGATTCTGAAGGCCGTGGCGTCGGTCGCGGGTCAAGCCAAGCTGAGCGGCGGCGACCCCATCGCCTCGCTGGTCTCCATCGCGCAGGCGCTCGCGTTCACCTCGATCAAGACCGCGACCAAGGTCGTCGACGAGGACGTGCAGGGTACCTCGCTCGCGAATCTGTCGCTCTCCCCGAAGAAGTCGATCTCCCAGCGCATCGCCGACGCCTCGGACCCGCGTACCCCGCTGGATCTGAACGGCGCGCTGCGCGCTCTGCTGAAGGTCGGCATGATCGGCCTCAACGCGGTCGCCACCGTCGTCAAGACGGTGATCGGTCCGGCGGCGATCTCGCAGCTGGCCGGCGCGGGGCTCTCCAATCCGGCGGCCGGTCTGCTGTTGCTCGGCTCGAAGTTGATCGGCGCCATTCCACAACTGATCCCGCCGACGACGGTGTCCCGGCTGGTCACCCAGGCGTTCGACGCGGTGGTGCAGAACATCACCGACAACCGCGAACTGATCGACGTCACGACCTGGGTGCGGTATTGGGACACCGTGCAACGGCACGGCGCATACAGCACCGCGGCGGTGGCCGCCAACGGCGACGCGCCCACCCGCTTCGTCGCCGACTGGTTCGCCGCACTGGCCCGTGACCTGGCCGATCGCTTCGGCGCGGGCGCCGAGCCGCAGGGTGGGGCCGCCAAGCCGCCTACCGGATTCTTCGGCGAAAGTACCGGCGCGTCGACTACGCCGAATTCGTCCGGTACGGGACAATTTCCGTTCGGGACAGGAGCCGATGGCGCCTCATCCGGCGGCGCGACCTCGATTCCGCCCACCGAGCGACCCGGCACCGCCAACAACGCCTACCCGTTCTCCACGAACTGATCGCCGAGAGGTCCGACGATGCGATACCACGTGCCTGGCTCTGCGGGAATGGGGGAATGTTGAAGTCGTACAAAGATCTGTCCCGCTGGTACGACGCGCTCGAACCCGACAACGGTGCGCCCGCTCCGGCGCAGCAGGACGACGCGAGCCTCGATCCGGTGGAGGACGACGGACCGGCTCGGTATCCGCACTATATCCGCGAGGAAGAGGATCCCGAGGAGGCGCGCGCGCGGAACGAGGTTCCGGCGGATCTGGCTTCGCGGCGCGCGGAATTCACCGGCGGCTGGTCCGATTGGGTCGCCGTCCACGCGCCGGGCCCCGACGACGACTACGCACCGCGCGACGGCGATCTGGTCCGCTTCCCGTGGCCGGAGGACGACGACTACGACGACGAGCCCGCGCCGCTCGTCCGCCCGCACCCGCGCTCGCTGCGCGACCACCCGGCCTCGCGCCGCGGCCGCGTCGTCCTGGTGTTGATCGTTGCGGTCCTGTTGCTGGCCTTCGTCGCGGTGGGTGCGCTGTATTTGTTGCGGTCCTCGGGCAACCGCGCCGCCGTCGCGCCGACCACGCCGCCGATGCAATTCACCGCGGGCAGCGCGCAGGCGGGCATCACCTCGGGCTGTCCTACCGAGCGCGCCGAACGGCTGATCCGCAGCGCGGAGGCCGGCGGCACGCACAGCGGCCCGGACGTCGTGCTCGCCTTCCAGTACGCCTACTACGTGGAGCGGTCCGGCGAGCGGGCACGGGCATTCGTCGCGCCGGACGCGGCGGTCCCCGCCGCCCCGACGATTCAGCGTGGAATCGACACCGTCCCGGAGGGCACCACGCACTGCGTGCGCGTCGCGACGGTGGGAGGCGACATGTATTCGGTGGAGGTCACCGAGTACCGGCCGGGCGGAGCGCCCGCCACGTACAACAAGCAGACGGTCACCACCGCGGTGATCGGCGGCCGCACCCTGATCACGGGTATCGCGGCCGGATGAAGGAGAGCTGAGAACGATGGGAGAGGACTGGAGCCGCTGGCTCGACGAGGCGCCCGAGGAGGGCCCTCCGCCGGGTCGTCAAGCGCGTTCGAAGGCTCCGGTGGTGCGGTTGCGGCGCGGCAAGCGGGGTGACGGCGAGGAGGACACCGGCCCGACACAGCGGCCGATTCTGGTGGTCGGCGGGTGTGGTGGCGCGGGAACCACCACGACCGCCCTGGGTATCGCTGGCGAATTGGGTTCGGGCGGAACGTCTACGGTCGCGGTGGACGCCACCGCGGCAGGCAGCGATCTCGCGCTGCGCGGCGCCGACGAGCACCTGCACCCGATCAGTCTGCAATCGTGGCTGTACGGGCGCGGCGACGACGAACCGGCCCCGCTGAAGGAGTGCCTGTCCCGCGCCAGCTCCGGCATCGGCCTGCTCTGGCGCGACGCCGCCCCGCTGCGCCGCCGCGCCACGTATCTGACGGTCGCGCGCGCGGTGGAGGACGCGGGATTCACCGCGGTCTACGACGGCGGCAGCCCGATCGCGGGACGCCAGCTGCGTCCGCTGCTCGACGACGCGGATGTCGCTCTGGTGCTTGCCATTCCGGCGCGACCGGACGCCGCGAACCGGCTGCGCGTCACCCTGGAATGGCTCGACGATCAGTTCGGCGACTCGACCGAGGGGCAGGGCGCGGGCATCGTCGGCGACACCACCATCGTCGTCTCGCATCAGCAGCCCGGCGCGGATTCGCGGGTTGCCGATCATTTGCGTGAACACCTGGGCGGCTGGGTCCGCGACATCAGGGAGATTCCCTACGATCCGCATCTGGCACGCGGCGAACTCGTCCGGCACAGCGCGCTGGCCGCCGAGACCCGCCGCGCGTACGGGGTGCTGTTGGCGGGGGTGGCATCATGACCGCCGCCATGAAACTTCGCCGGAAACTCGATCCGCAGCCCGCGGGCGTCGTCGCGCCGCCCGAGTCCCGTCGCGCGCCCGTCTGGGACCGTCCGGTGCCCGGTGTCGGACGCGCGCCGCTGGTCTGGCTGCTGGGTGTGCACGGCGGAGCCGGAGCAACTACCCTCGCGCATGTGCTTGCGCCCGCGGCGGATTCGAGCCGCCGCTGGCCAGGCGTCTTCGAGCGTGAATCCCCGTTCGTCGTGTTGGTGGCCAGGGAGACGATCGCCGGGTTGACCCGCGCGCACGACCTGCTGCGCCAGCACCATTTCGGTTTCGGCGGCCCCTCCGAGGTGCTCGGCCTGATCACCGTGGCCGCGCGGCCCGGCAGGATGCCCGCCGAGATCCGGCGCTACCGCGACGTGGTCGGCTCGCTGGCGGGCCCGCTGTGGCAGGTGCCGTGGTACGAGGAGTGGACCCTGGTCGAGCCGGAGCAGTTGCCGGTGTGGACGCCGGGAGATCCGATGCCGGAGAAGAAACGCAAGATCGATCCGCTGGCCGAGGTCCCGCTGGAGGTGCGCGAGCTGGGCGTCGACATCGTCTCCGCGGTGCGTGAGAAGCTGGACAGCACAGCGGCTTTCGACGAGGGGGAGGATTCGTGAGGTCGACCGGCGCGCGCAGCAATTTCGAGAAAGGCATCCGATGAGCATGTTCCTCCTCGCCGTGCAGGACACGTACGGCACCGTGCTGGCCCAGGTCGGCAACCCGACGCCCGAGGCGCCACCCGGATCGGAGAAGATCCTGCAGCTGGTCCGCTATCTGACTTGGTTCGTACTGCTGTCCGGCATCTGCGGCATCATCTACGCGGGCGGCAAGTTCGCCTGGGAGAAGTGGACCGGCGGCGGGCTCGAATCGCCGAAGATGGTGGCGGGCGCGATGATCGGCGGCGTGGTCGCCACCAGCGCGGGCACCATCATGAACGCCGTCATCGGCACCTAGGACGACCATGTCCACCGTGCGAATGTCGACGGAGCTGCTCGCCTACAAGCAGATGCCCTCCGAGGTGCTCGAACCGCTGATGCAGCTGCTGAATTGGCTGCTGTGGTTCGTGCTGCTGGTGTGCCTGGCCTGGATGATCCTGTCCGCGGGCAGGCTGTGGATCGCCTTCCGCAGCGATCTGGCCGTCAACGACGCGACCCACGGCGTGGTGATGAGCCTGATCGGCGCGATCGTCGCCAGCACCGCCTCCGGCATCGCGTTGGCGTTCCTGCCGACGTGAGCCGCGGGACTCTGATGGAGACGGTTCGGACATGAACTGCACAGCGGCGCGGCCGCGTTCGGTGGCGCACCCGCACAGCGCGGGGCGGCGCGGCAGATCCGCGGCCGGGGTGGTCGGCGCGGTACTGCTGGTGGCCGCCGTCGGCTGCGGCGGCGCGGACGAGCCCGCGGGCCCGGATCTCGCCGCGCGGCCCAGCGGGCTGCGCTGGCAGGCCTACCAAGGCGTGGCACTGCCGCACACCGACCAGGGACCCGAGTCGCTCGCCGACGGCGCCGCAACGGGTTTCGAGCAGTCGCCGCCGGGTGCGGCCGTCGCCGCCATCACCCACACCGTGCGCTTGTCGGTGGCCGCCGACGACCAGTGGCCGAAGGTGATCGCAGCCGAAGTAGTTCCAGGTCCCGCGCGCGACGAGTGGGCGGTGAGCCGGGTGCAGCTGTCCATCACCGGGCCCGCCGACCCCGAGTACGCCCCGCGGCTGCTCGGATACAAGATCACGGACTACACCGACCAACGCACCGCCGTCGACGTGTACACCGAGTATTCGGACGGCTCGAAAGCGGTGAACCACACGGTCGTCGAGTGGTTCGCCGAGGACTGGAGATTACGACTGCCCGACCCCGATTCGACCGCCCGCCCGGTCGAGGCCATCGACGTATTACCCACCGACATAGTGACATTGGAGGCGCCGAAGTGAGCGAGCGCCAGCGAGTGAACCATCAGCGCAGTGTCCTCTCGCGCGCGACGGAGCCGAGCGTCAGCGAGGTGGAGTCGTGAGCGAGCGTCAGCGAGTGAACCATCAGCGCAGTGTGCTCTCGCGCACGACGGAGCCGAGCGTCAGCGAGGTGGAGTCGTGAGTGAGAAGGAGTCTTACGCGCGCGATCGCGTCTCCTTCGGTGCGATCGCGTCCGCGGCGCTGCTCGCGCTCATCGTGATCGTCGGTGCGGTGGTTTATCTGGGTCGCGACGAGGAGGCCACCGGCAACAACGAGGCCGAATTCGCCGCGACGACCGGCGAGGGTTTCGCGAGCCCGGAGGTCGACCTGTTCGGCAGGCGCGTCGACGTTCCCAACAACCCTGCGGGACAACCGCTTCCGCAGGATCCGACAACTCAGCGCAAGCCGTCCGACCCGGACTGGCTGACCGCGGCGCCGGAGGGCACCCTGGCCCCGCGCGGCTGGCAGCGGGTGTACGGCGCATCGGTGCCGTTCTCCACCTCCGACGGGCCGACCCGCATCGAGGACGGGCTCGCCGTCGGTTACGCGCACACCCCGCAGGGCGCCGCGCTGGCGGCCGCGCAGATCACCTACCGGCTCAACGCCCGCCCCGCCGACCGCGACCTCTACGTGCGGCAGGTGCGCGTCTCGGCACAGCAGATCGCCGCCTACGACCGCGCGCTCGACGAGGACCGGCTGCCGAAACAGCAGCCGGAGAAGGTGACTCGCTACTTCGTCGCCTCCGACGCGTTCAAGGTGGAGAACTACGCCGACGACTTGGCCATCGTCCGGTTCGCCTCGCGCGGGCCGGTCGTCGACGGCAAGCAGCTGTGGGCGGCGCTGCGGTTGGTCATGGTGTGGGACGCGGGCGACTGGCGGCTCAAGCCCGCGACGAGCAACGGCGCGCAGACCGAATACATCGAGTCGCTCGAGGGGTGGACGAAATGGTGACCGCGGGCCCGGTATCCGGCCGCGGGCGCGCACCGCTACCCCTCCTCGGTTTCGGCGCGGCGCTGGCGGTGGCGATCGCCGTCGGCGTGACGGTGTCCGCGACGCGCGACGGAAGCGTGGCCGCCGAGGCGACCGCGACCGGAACGACGGAACCCATCGCCGGACCGCCGGGTCCGCACGGCCTCGTCGGCTTCGCGGGACGGGAGGCCGACCTCTTCGGCAGGCCGGTGGACGTCCCCGTGAATCCGGCCGGCGTTGCGCTGGCACAGGTTTCGGGTCTGCCGACGCGACCCGATCAGCCGGACTGGCTCACCGCCGCTCCGGCGCCCGCCGAGGGCGAAGGCATCTGGCAGAAGCTGTTCGGCGGTCCCGTCGTGCGTTTCTTTGGCTCGGACGGGCCCGCGCGTATCGAGGGCAACGCCGCCGTCGGTTTCGCGCACACCCCGCGGGGCGCGGCGCTCGCCGCCGAACAGATCTACTGGCGCACCAACGCCAACCCGCGCGATCGAGACCTGCTGCTCCGGCTGGTCGAGGTGTCTCCGGAGTACCTGGCGGAGTACGACCGGTTGGTCGCCGACGGCAAGGTCTCCGAACGGATACCGGAGAAGCTCAGACCCCTGCTGTTCGCTTCGGACGCGTACCGAATCGAAAGCTACGCCGACGATTCCGCGATCGTGCGGTTCGCGAGAAAGGCACGAGAAACAGTTGATGGCCAACCAACATGGGTGGGCATGCGCCTTGCGGTCGTCTGGCGCGACGGCGATTGGAAGCTCAGGCCGGTGACCGGCGAGCAGCAAGTCCAGATCGAGTCCCTGCGGAGCATCGAGGGGTGGACACGATGGTGAAAAAACTAGTGACGATCCTCGCGGTCATCTTCACCGTGATGATCGCGACGCCGACGGTGGCCTACGGCCAGACCTACGGCTTCGACGAGACGTGCAACGAGATCCACGACACCCTCGACGGCGTCGGCCTGCCGGGGATCTCCCTCGGCGACGCCGCGTCCGCGGTGTGCAAGGCGGGCAATGCTACGTCGCACCCCGACCAAGCCGCGGATGCCATCAAGGACAAGGCGTGGGATTCCACCTTCGGCAAGGTGGTGGACTCGCTGATGAACGGCCTCGGCGAGGCCATCATCCTGGCGCTGACGTTCTGGATGAAGGTGCCCAACGAGGCGGCCAGCGACAACGGTTCGTTGTTCACCAGGATCAACGACTACACCTATCAGATCCAGATCCTGCTGCTCATAGCCTCGGTCATCCTGTCGGGCGCGAGACTCGCCGAGGCGAGACGCGGTGCGGCAGTGAGCGAAGCGGCCGAATCCTTCCGCATGTTCGCCAGGGTCGTGTTCAGCTCCTGGATGCTCGGCGCCATCATCGTGGCGGGCACGCAGGCCTCGGATCGGTTCGCCGAATGGATCATCAACGACTCCACCAACGGCAACGCGAAAGATCTTGCCGAGCTGATGGTGAAAACCAGTAAGCTGCAAGCCTTCTCGCCAGGTCTCGTGCTGATCATCGCGATCGTCGGCCTGCTCGGCGCGCTCGCGCAGATCGTGTTCGCCATCGTCCGCCAGGGTCTGCTGATCATCGCGGCGGGCGTGCTGCCGCTGGCGGCCGCCGCGTCCGGCATGAACATCGGCAAATCCTCGTATCAGAAGCTGATCGGCTGGATCATCGCCTTCATGTTGTTCAAACCGGTGGCGGCGATCGTCTACATGATCGCGTTCACCACGGCGGGCCACGTGGACGGGCTCACCTCGACCACCGGCCTGCCGGAAGGCGAAGAGGCACAGCGCATGTTGGTCGCCATCGTGTTGCTGTGCAGCGTGGCGTTCGTGCTGCCCGCGCTCATGCGGCTGGTCACCCCGGCCGTCGCGATCGTCGGTTCCGGCGGCTCGGGTCTGGCCTGGACGGGCGGCGCCGTGGTCGGTGCGCTGGCGCTCGGCGCCATGGGCACCAAGGCGGTCGGGGTCAAGGCCGCGGCCTCGCCCGGTTCGGCGGGCTACGTCAGCGGCAGCGGCTCCGGCCCGCGCCCGCCGGGTGGCGCGGGCGGCGGACGCGGCGGTGGCGCACCACGTCCCACGCCCCCGCGCGGCGGTGGCGGCGGGGGCGCGGCGGGTCAACCACCGCGCGCCTCCGAGCCGCAGGGCTCGGCCGGAGTACCGTCCGGAGCGGCGCGAGCGGCAGGCCGCATCGGCGCGGCGAGAGCCGCGGCGGGCAGTATGCGCAACGCCGACGATTCCATGGGTGATGTGGCAGGCGACCGTTGGGCGAACCGGTCGCCCGACCTCGGGAGGAGCACCATTCCGCGATGACGATGACCGAACCCTACGAGCGCCGTTCCTACGGGCTCTGGCAGAAGCCGCGCAGCGCAGGTCTTTTCGGCCTGCGCTGGGAAGAGACCGTGATCGGCTTCGTGGTCGTGATCACGGCGCTCATCTGCGCGATGGTCGGCGGCTTCCAATGGGGTCTCATCGTCGGCGGCGTCGGCGTCGCCGTGATGGTTCCACTGGTGTGGCGGACGGGGGGCCGCTCCGGCTACGAGACGGGATTGATGATGTTCAACTGGATGCGCTCGCGGAACCGCGGCGAACACGTGTATCGGGGCGGACGGTTCTCCCGGATCCCCGGCGGCGTCACCCGGCTGCCCGGCCTGCTCGCGCCCTCGAAGCTGTACGAGGGCATCGACGCGGGCGGTTACAGCTTCGGCATGATCCACCTGCCGCAGTTCGCCCAGTACACCGTGGTGCTACGGGCCTGGCCGCAGGGCCACGAGGCGGTGGACCAGCCGGTCATCGACCGCTGGGTCTCGGCCTGGGGCACCTTTCTCGCCTCGGTGGGCCAGACCAGCGACATCGTGGCCGTGGTCCCGGTCATCGACACCGTTCCCGAGACCGGAAACCGTTTGCTCACCGAGGTTTCCACCATCACCCGCCCCGAGGCGCCGGAACTGGCCCAGCAGGTGATGTACGAGCTGGCCACCGAGTTGCCGCAGGAGCGAGTGCAGTTGCTGCCGCGCGTCGCCATCACGTTCAAGGCCACCACCGCCGAGCGTCGCAAGAACCCGGCCGAGGAAGCCGTCGAGATCGGCCGGCGGCTGCCCGGCATCTGCGCGGCGCTCGCCGAGGCGGGCGTGCGCGCCCAGCCGATGTCGGCCGACGAGGTGATCGCCTTCATCCGGCGCAGCTACGACCCGGCCTCGCAGGCCGACCTCGAGGTCGCGGCCTCCGAACCCGAAGGGCACGGGCTGGATTGGGCCGATGCGGGCCCGGTCTCGCACGACGAGAAGTGGGACCACTTCATCCACGACGGCGGCCGGTCGGTCACCTGGGAGATGGACGCCGCCCCCGAGGGCGCGGTGGACGAGCGGGTGTTGCAGCGGTTGCTCGCGCCGAACCCGGAGGTGCCGCGCAAGCGCATCGCCATCGTCTACCGGCCGCACTCGGCCGCCGACGCCGCCGAGATCGTCGACGACGACTTCAAGAACGCGCTGGTGGCGCAGCAAAGCGAACGCGGCGTCGTCTCGGCCGCCGCGACCCTGCGGGTGGGCGCCACCCAGCAGGCCCGTGAGGAACAGGCGAGGGGTCACGGTGTGACCCGCTTCGGGGCGCTGGTGACCATCACCGAGCCCCTGCGCGGCGATCTGCCGCGTATCGAGGCCATCACGCGCGACCTGTCGACCCAGGCGCGTTTGAAGATCCGGCGGTGCTACCGGTACCAGGCGGCGGCCTTCGCGGCTTCCCTCGGGTGCGGGGTGATCCTGCCGGAGCACGCGACGATTCCGAAGGCATTGGCGGGGTGAGCGATTCATGGCACGTGACAACGAGCCACCCGTACGGGAGCGCGACGAGGCGGAGGCGCGCCGCGGCAGGCGACGCGAGGACGTCGAACGCGAGGCGTGGGGCCGCCCCTCGACCGAGGGCAGGCCGCACCGCCCGCCCGTCGAGGGCACGAGCCGGCGCGGCGGCCAGCGCTCGGGCATCGACGAGACGCCCGAGCGGAGGCGGCGTCCGGCCGGGGATCCGGCGCGGGTGAGCGGCGAGGAGCGGACCGGTCTGGGGGAGGTGTCCGATCGGGAGCGGCGGCAGCCTCGGGACGGAGGCGAGCGGCGCGCGCGCCCCGGCCGTGCCGACGGCGTCCGTCCCGAGCGGGCGCACGCCGACCGCCCTCCGATGGACCGGGCCCGCGCCGAGCACGCGCGCGCCGAGCGGGCCGCCCACGAACGCGCGCGCGCCAACGGCGCTCGGCCACAACGGCCTGCGGAACGGCCGATGCGCGGCGAGCGGCCCGTCCGCTCCGACAACGGTCGCGGCGGGCGCGCTCAGCAGCGTCCGGCGAAGGTCGACTACACCGCCGACCGCGCCATGGGCGCACCACATGTCGACAAGGCCGCCCGGCGCGCGAAAGCCAAGGCGGACAAGCGCAAACAGTCCGGCCCGCCGCTGCTCGACGACTCGACGCGGGCCCGGCTGGAGGCCGTCAGCCGGGAGGGCTCGGGCCTGCGCGCGGCATGGGCGACCTTCCGCATCCGCACCGACGACATCCGCCGCCGCAACTACGCCGCGCGCGCCGAACAGACCATCGAGGACGGATTCGACCGCAGCACCGCCCAACTCACCGACCGCGGCTACGCGGGCGCGGGCGGCGGCCGGATGAACGTGGTCGGCCGCCCCGTCGAATATCGCGCCACGACGGCGCAGGTGGCCGGTCTGTGGCCGTGGTCGGTCGGCGCCGGCGCGCCGCTGATCGGCACGCCGCTCGGCTCACACCTGCACACCGGAGCCCCGGTCTGCTTCGACCCGATGAACTGGTTCATGCGCGGCAGCTTCATCACCGCACCGAGCCTTTTCGTGCTGGGCCTCAACGGTTTCGGCAAGTCCTCGCTGGTGCGCCGGATCGTGCTCGGCGGCATCGCGCAGGGCATCACGCCGCTGGTGCTCGCGGACGTGAAGCCCGACTACCGCAAGCTGGTGGAACTGGTCGGCGGTCAGATCATCGATCTGGGTTACGGCCACGGCAAGCTGAACCCGCTGGCGGCCGGTGTGCTCGGCTCGGTCGTGCCGCGGCTGGAAGAGTTCCCCGCGCTGCAACTGCAAGTGCTGCAAGACATGCGGGCAAGGCAGGTCACGCTGATCGCGGGCTTGATCGAGCTGGTGCGCGGCGCGCGGGTGCGCGACTACGAGGAAACGCTCATCTCGACCGCGTTGCGCATCCTCTACCAGCCGGGCAGCGGCTACACCCCGGACCAGCCGCCTATCATGGAGAACCTGCTGGAGGTGATCCAGGCGGGCGGCGAGGAACTCCAGCTCGACGCGGGCGCCGACGATCCCGCCGAGTACCAGGTCGCGATCAAGAACCTGCGCCGCTCGCTGCGCGCGCTCACCCAGGGTCCTTTCGGGGCGGTCTTCAACGGCCAGACCTCGGTGCCGATCGACACCGAGGCGGTCGCCGTCTGCATCGACGTCTCGCACATCCCGACCGGCGACAAGAAGCTCAAAGCCGCTGTGATGCTGGCCTGCTGGGCCGACGGCTTCGCCTCGGTGGAGGCCGCGCACGTGCTGGCCGACGCGGGTCTCGGCCCGCAGCGCTACTTCCAGGTGGTGATGGACGAGCTGTGGCAGGTGCTCGGCCTCGGCGACTTCATGGTCGACCGCGTCGACGAGCTGACCCGTTTGCAGCGCGGCCTGGCCACGGCGCTGATCATGATCAGCCACACGATCAAGGACCTCCAGGCACTCGGCTCCGAAGCCGCGATCGCCAAGGCGCTCGGCTTCCTGGAGCGGGCGCGCGCCAAGATCTTCGGCGCGCTGCCCGCCGAAGAGGTCAAGCGGCTCGACAGCACGGTGCCGTTCACCTCCGCCGAGGAGGAGATGGTGACCGGATGGTCGGCGCCACAGGCACTGACGGGTGAGGCGCTGAAACCGGGCCAGCAGCGCCCCTCTCCGCCGGGCACGGGTAAATTCCTGCTGAAGATCGGTGAGGATCGGCGTCCCGGCATTCCCTTCCACATGGAATTCACATTGTCGGAGAAGGAAAGCGGGATCCACGACACGAACCAGCGGTTCAGTGAATTCACCGGCGGCCCGAATACCGAATCCACCGCGCGTGGCGGTGAATCCCCGAACGGGAGCGCGGCATGAGATACCGTCCAGGACGCGAAGCAACAAGGATCGGCCGAGCGCCTGGATGGGCGGTGTTGTTCGGCGGAAGGAGTGCCGCATGATGCCGCATCGTTCGTATCGCAGAGTGTCGCCGGAAGTGCGTAAGGCCGCCGTCGAGCAGGTCATCGCGCTGACCGGCAAACTACGCAGTGAATCCGAGGCATGCCGGGTGGTCGCCGAGCAGATCGGCGTCCACACCAACTCGGTGCGCAATTGGGTGCGCGCCGCGGAAGGCCCCGGACTGGAACGCATGGACGCGACCGCGCTGCGCCGGAAAGTGGCGCTGCTGCAACAGCAATTGGCGGCCGCCGCCGAAATGAACCGCACCCTCGCCGACACCCTCAACGAAGCCCGACGCCACACGTGACCATTCCCCCCGAGTCGCATTCGATTACCGGCGCCCCGCCGCGTCCCCGTGCGAGGGCGTGGTGACCGCCCGCGGCGTGTTGTGGACGGCCCTCGGCGCGGTGATCGGACTGATCGCCCTGGTACTGGTCGTGGTGCTGCCCGCCGTCGAGGACCCGTGCGAGGACGCGTCGGTGCTCGGCCCCTCACAGACCGCACTGCCCCCGCTGGGCGGCGACGCGCCGGGCGACAGTCCCGCCGCCGCCGAATCGACCGCCGCCCAGGCGAATCCGAGCGTCACGGGCACTCCCTCGCTGGCCGCGGGCATCGGCCCGATCCGGCGCACCCTGCCGATGGCCGCAGGCACCTTCACGATCTCGGACACCTTCGGCTCCCGCAACGGCGGGCACCGCGGCGTCGACATGGCGGCGAGCGACGGCACCCCGATCTTCTCGGTCGCCGACGGCCGGGTGGTGGCGGCCGGACCGGCCTCGGGCTTCGGCAACTGGATCGTCGTCGACTCGGTCGACACCAACGGCCGGTCGTATTCGGCTGTGTACGGGCACATGTGGGATCACGGCGTGCTGGTTCGGGTGGGGCAGAGCGTGCGTGCGGGTCAGCAGATCGGCGCGGTCGGCTCGGCCGGCGAATCCAGCGGTCCGCACTTGCATTTCGAGATCGTCCCGGGCGGACGCTTCACCGGCGGCCGTCAGATCGACCCGCTTCCGTGGCTGGACGGCGCGCCGACCCCGGATCTCGGCGGGGCGCAGTGGTACTCCGCCGATCCGCGTTGCCAGCGCGGCTTCGGCAGCGCGGGCGGCGCGCTCGCCGCGGGCAAGGTGCCCCAGGAACTCGAGATCTGGTACCGCCGCGCGGGTTCGCTGTGCCCGCAGATCACGTCCTCGTTGCTGGCCGCCCAGGGCAGGCAGGAATCCGGTTTCCGCAGGGGCCTCACCTCGCCCGCGGGCGCACAGGGTCTCGCGCAGTTCCTGCCCGGCACCGCGGCCGCGACCAACCCCGACGACGGCAGGCCGTACGTCATCGATGCCGACGGCAACGGCGTGGCCAGCGTGTGGGACGACGGCGACGCGATCATCGGGCAGGGCCGCTACATGTGCGCCATCGCCCGCAAGGTCACCCAGTGGGTGGCCGAAGGGCGCGTCCAGGGTGATGTCACCGCGCTGACGCTGGCGGCCTACAACGCGGGCGAGGGCGCGGTGCTCGCGTCGGGCGGCATGCCGAATCAGTATGCGGCGCACTACTCCGAGACCCGGCCCTACGTGGCGAACATCCTCGCGATGGAACCGCAGTACCGCGCGCCGGGTTCGACGGGACGTTTCAGCCCGCAGGAGGGCAGCGGCGGCGAACAGATCCTGGAGGCCGCGCACGACTGGCTCGGCACACCGTACGTGTGGGGCGGTGGCGGGCCGCAGGGTCCCACCGGCGGCGGCATGGACGGCCCGGGCCTGACCGCGGCCGCGGTGTTCGCGGCCTCCTCGGGCGCGGTGACGTTGCCGCGCACCGCCGAACAGCAGTGGGAGGCGGGCGACGAGGTGCCGAGGAGCAAGGCGCAACCGGGAGATCTGGTGTTCAGCTCCTTCGGGCCGCGCGGGCCCGCTGAAGTGGGAATCTACGCCGGTGACGGACGCATGATCCAGTCCGTGCCTGGTTCGGACGCGCGGTCGGGCGGCGGCGTGATCGAGGTCGCGGTGCCCGGCGACGCACGGCTGCGGAGGGTACTGTGAGCGAACACGCCGAGGCGCGAGTGCTGATCGGACCACCACCGTGTCGGTCCGGGCGGTTAGCCTTGAAAGACAGAGCAACTGCACGCGCGAAACTGGTGGTGATGCTGGTGTTGAGCGTGGCGATGACGATCGCGGCCTGTGGGCGCGACGAGACCGGCGAATCGGGTTCCGGTGCGCCGCAGCGCGCCACGTCCACGACCAGGCTGCTCGAGAACGTTCCCGCGCCGGACCCGGTGACGCCCGACGGTGTCGCGGTGGCGGCGTTGCGCGAGATCTACACCTGGCGGCCCGCGAGCGAGGCGCCGGGCGAATCGCTGGCCAGGGCGCGAAAATGGCTGGGGCCCAGCATGATACGAATGTTGGACAGCGATCCGTCGGTCACCGAGACGCCCAAGCCCTCGCTGCAGTGGGCGGACTGGGCCAAGGCGAAGGCCACCGTCGAGGCGTTCACCTTCGCCTCGGGGGACCGGCCGCCGCCGGGGCTCGATCCGGACCTGGCGCAGTTCAAGATCGGCATCGAACAGACCGTCGTCTACCCGAACGGGCGCAAGGAACCGCTGGCGCCCGCGACGGTGATCGCCACCGTGGTGCGCACGCCGGACGGCTGGCGGCTCGACGCGTTCCGCTGACCACACGCTTTCGACCGCACGGCGATTCGAGGAGGCAGACATGGCAAAGAAGAAGAAGGTGACGGATCCGGCGATACCCGGACCCGATCTCGGCCTGTTATCGGTCTATGCCGGTGCCGTGGTGATCGGAACGCTCTTGGTCGCTTTGCATCTCGGCAACCAGATGGCGGCCGAGCCGCAGGATTTGCCGATCAACCCGATCGAGATCGTCGCCGGGATAGCGCGCGGCAAGTACACCTGGCCGACCGGCGCGACCGTCATTCTGCTGATCGTGGTGTCGTGCGCCGTCGCGTACCTGGTGGTGCGCAGGCAGATGACCAAGCGCAAGACCAAAGGCGCACTGCCGGTGGACGAGAAGGCCCAGCACATGGGATCGGGCGGCGCGATCCGCGCGCTCACCGAGGCAGGCGTGCGGGAGAAGGCCGAACAGCTCGGGATGAACCTCGGCTACGACGACGCGCCCGGCGTGCCGATCGGCGTCGGCGTCGTCGACGGCGTCATGCTGTACGGCTCCTACGAGGATCTGCACCTGGACATCTGGGGTCCGCGCCAAGGAAAGTCGACGTCCCGGGTCATCCCGGCGATCCTGTCCGCCATCGGCCCGGTGCTGTCCACCTCGAACAAGCGCGACGTCGTCGACGCGACCCGCGACGTGCGAGAGTCCAAGGGCAGCCCCACGTTCGTGTTCGACCCGCAGGGCGTCGCCGACGAGAGCCCGAGCTGGTACTGGAACCCGCTGGACTGGGTCGACGCGCGGCACGAGGGCTGTGAGATGCGCGCGCAGCGGCTGGCCGGGCACTTCGCCGACGCCGACAACGGCGCCGAGTCCAAGTCCGACGAGTTCTTCGATCCCGAGGCCGAGGATCTGCTCGCCGCGCTGTTCCTCGCCGCGGCGGTCGGGCAGCGGCCGATCGTGCAGGTCTGGGACTGGGTCACCAACCCGGTCGACACCGAACCGATCGAGCTGCTGCGCAACGCCCGCCATCACTACATGGCCTCCGGCCTCGCGATGCAGTACAACGCCGATCCCCGCACCCGCAGCGGCATTTTCGGTACCGCCAAGAAGATGGTGCGCTGCCTGCAGCTGTCCAACGTGCACGACTGGATCCTGCCCGGCGCCGACCCGAGCACCGGCCAGACCCGAAGGCAGTTCGACGAGCTCGAGTTCATCGAGCGCAACGGCACGCTGTACTGCCTCTCGCTGGAAGGGCGTGGTTCGGCGGCGCCGCTGGTGAGCGCGCTGACCGAGGCGGTCATCGACGTGGCCATGCGCAAGGCGTCCCGCTCGCGCGGCGGCCGCCTGCCGATCCCGCTGCTCGCCGTGCTGGACGAGGCGGCCAACGTGGTGCGCTGGAAGGATCTGCCCAAGCAGTACAGCCACTTCGGTTCGCGCGGCATCGTCGTGATGACGGTGTTGCAGTCCTGGGCGCAGGGCGCGCGCTGCTGGGGCGACGCGGGCATGCTCGCGCTGTGGTCGGCGGCCAACATCAAGGTGCTCGGCAGCGGCGTCGACGACATGAACTTCCTGCGCGACCGCTCCGAGGCGATCGGCGAGTACGACTCCATCTCCGGTTCGGTCTCGGAATCCAAAGGCGGCAAGAGCTATTCGCGATCGCTGGGCTCGTCGAGGACGTTCAGCGTCAACGCGCTCACCACGCTGCCGCGCGGCCGCGCGATCGTGTTCACCTCGGGTCAGCCCGCGGTGCTCATCCGAACGGTTCCGTGGTGGGAGGGCGAGTACGCTGCGGACGTGAAGAAGTCGATCGCGCAGCACGATCCGCAACGCAAGACCGAGATCACGGACCTGATCGGCTCGCCCTCGCTGACCAAGGTCCCCCCGCAGCAACCCGATGCCGGGCAAGTCGAGGAGGTTCGGCCCCTGTGAGCGCGCGTAGCGAGCTAACCATGAGCACAGCACGGCCCGTCGCGATGGAGCCGGGCGTCAGCGAGGCGCGACCCGTGAGGGAGCGTAGCGAGCGAACCATCAACACAGCACGACCCGTCGCGATGGAGCCGAGCGTCAGCGAGGCGCAATCGTGACGGAACAGCAGCAGCACATGATTTACACCAACGTCGTCGAATTCGTCGAGAACTACCTGAGCCTGGTCTACCGGCGGCAGGTGACCGACATCAGCGAAACGGTGTGGTGCCCCGAGTGGTGGAAGCACGCCGAGGCGGTGGCTCGATTGGACGCGCTGTGGCGCGCCTGGGAGCACTACCGCATGGAACCGAGCACCGGACTGAGTGTCTGGTTCCTCGACCACGCCGACCCGCACATGACCAAGCTGTTCGACCCGCGCGGGCCGTTCAAGTACTGCAGTGTGCGCAACGGGCACAAGGACATGCTGAGCCCGCTGCCGCTGAAGTCGCCCGCGCAAGGCATGTTCGGCGATCCGACGGTCGGCGACTTCCGGGTCTAGCCGACACCAAGACGCCCGCTGAATTCAGCGGGCGTTCTTGATGTTTCGGTTTTCGGAGTGGATTACTGCCGGGTGCGTTCGAGGCCACGGGCGTCCGGCTCGCGACCACGCGCCGCGACGGAGCGGTTCTCCTCGGTGCGGGCCCGGACCGCTTCCTCCGGCGGCTGTCCCTGCCCTACCTCGATGAGCATGCGGACCGCCGCCAATTCCGGTGCGACGCCTATGCGCGAGAGATGCGCCGCGATCGCCATGCGCCGCTCGGCCGAATCGTACCGAACGACCGGTTGTTTCGCGGCGGACGCGGTGGCCGCCATGCGCGTGGCTTCGGCCTGCGCGGAGAACCGATCCTTCTCCAGTGAAATGCCTTTGGCCGGTGCCGCTTTCTCCACCATGCGCGCGAGCTCGAGGTTGCGCGGGTCCTTGGCCTTGGCGTCGCGAGCCTCCCGAATCTGGAGTTCGCGAGCCTCTTTCATGCGGGCCTCGGTGATCTTGGCGCGCGCCTCGGCTTCCTTCTGACCACGCTCACGGGTGCGCAGTGCGACCAGGGTCGCCAGCTGCAACATACTCTTCATCATGGCCGCGGTTTCCCGGCCGATGTCGTCCAGTTCCTCGGACATGGCTGCTCCCCGATGCTGCAGTGATCACTATGGATGATTGTGGTGCTTCGTCACGGACACCGCCACGCGGAACTGTAGCCCGTCGGCGGATGCCCCGCCTGCAAACGTGGACACCAGGAGAACTCGTGTCGTCGGCATCCCTTGTGGCTGGGGATCGCCCATTTTAGGGATGGCTACGCTACGCGAACTCCTTGTTTCGAGATTACCCGAGAAACGCGTGGCACAACCGTACGGACGTGCCGGTAACAGCATATATCGCACAATTCCGACTCGCGCAGCGAAGCGCCGGAGTAGTTCCGGCACAAGTCCTGTGCCGCCGGATAATTAGGCTCGCCTACCCTGAGTTGCCGTAGCGCACAAGGTTCGGGCCCGGTCGCCGATCACGGCGCCGGGCCCGACGAAGTTGCCGGTGATTCAGTCCAGCTGAACCGACTGGATGGTCACCGGGGCGCTGGGCTTGCCGTCGCCGGGACCGTTGGAGTTGTCCTGTCCGATCTGCGCGATCTTGTCCAGGGTCGCCATGCTGTTCTCGTCCACCGTGCCGAAGATGGTGTACTGCGGCGGCAGCTGCGAGTCGCCGTAGACGATGAAGAACTGGCTGCCGTTGGTGCCGGGGCCCGCGTTGGCCATGGCCAGCGTGCCGCGCTTGTAGTCGATCGGCACCTGGCTGCTCGGGTCGCCCTCGGCGTACTGATCGGTGGGGTACTCGTTGTCGAATTCGTAACCGGGACCGCCCATTCCGGTGCCGGTCGGATCGCCGCACTGAAGCACCTTCAGCGTCTCGTCCGCGGTCATCCGGTGGCAGTCGGTGCCGTCGAAGTAGTTCTGGCTGGCCAGGCTGACGAAGCTGTTGACGGTGCAGGGGGATTCGGCGTTGTTCAGGGTCAGGCCGATCGGGCCCTGATTGGTGTCCATGCTCAGGCTGACCTTGGCGTCGCCGCCGGTGGTCGGGATGCCCTGCGCCTTGGACGGCTTCTGCACCGGCTTGTCGGCGGGCTTGGCGCCGTCGCGGTAGGTGCAGTCGACCAGCTCGGGCTTGGCCTTGGCGGCGGGCGGCGCGGCGGCGGACAGCGACGCGTCCTTCGTCTCGGAGGCGCTGTTCTGGTTGTCCTCGCCCTTGGTGAGGAAGTAGACGCCGGTGACGGCCGCGACCGCGACGACCACACCGAGCACGGATCCGGCGATGGTCAGTTGCTTGCGTCGGCGCGCCCGTTCGGCCCGGTTGGCCAGTTGGCGCTCGAGCTTGCGCTTGGCCGCTGCTCGTCGCTGTTCGTTGCTCGGCACTACCACGTTCCTCCCGTGTCGGCTTGCTTCCGAGGTAAGAGTGTGCCATCTCTTCCTGAGACCGCTCGGAAGTTCCTCGGACGGGTCGGAGGCAAACCGGTTGGACTTGACGGGCGGTGGTGGTGGAAACTGGACCATCGTGACCAAGACCAGCAGCTTCTCCGCCCCGCGGGGGGTACCGGACTACGTGCCTCCCGGCTCCGCCGAGTTCGTCGCCGTGCGCGACGGCCTCGTGCACGCGGCCCGACTGGCCGGGTACGGGCACATCGAGCTGCCGGTGTTCGAGCAGACCGCGCTGTTCGCGCGGGGCGTCGGCGAGTCCACCGACGTGGTCAGCAAGGAGATGTGGACCTTCGCCGACCGCAAGGGCGAGAGCTTCACGCTGCGCCCGGAGGGCACCGCGGGCGTGATGCGCGCCGTGATCGAGCACGGCCTGGACAAGAGCGGTCAGCTGCCGCTCAAGCTGTGCTACGCGGGTCCGTTCTTCCGCTACGAACGCCCACAGGCCGGCCGCTACCGGCAGTTGCAGCAGGTCGGCGTCGAGGCGATCGGCGTGGACGATCCGGCGCTGGACGCCGAGGTCATCGCGATCGCCGACGCGGGCTACCGCAGTCTCGGTCTGGACGGGTTCCGGCTGGAGATCACCTCGCTCGGCGACGAGACCTGCCGTCCGCAGTATCGCGAGCTGTTGCAGGACTTCCTGTTCGGCCTGCCGCTGGACGAGGAGACCAAGCGCAGGGCGCAGATCAACCCGCTGCGCGTGCTCGACGAGAAGCGTCCCGAGGTCCGCGAGCTCACCGCCGACGCCCCGCTGATGATCGATCACCTCTCCGAGAGCGCCAAGACGCACTTCGAGCAGGTGCTCGGCCACCTCGACGCGCTCGGCGTGCCGTACGTGCTGAACCCGCGGATGGTGCGCGGCCTGGACTACTACACCAAGACCACGTTCGAGTTCGTGCACGACCAGCTGGGCGCGCAGTCCGGCATCGGCGGCGGCGGCCGCTACGACGGGCTGATGGAAGAGCTCGGCGGCCAGCCGCTGTCGGGGATCGGCTTCGGTCTCGGCGTCGACCGCACCGTGCTCGCGCTGCGAGCCGAGGGCAAGTCGGCGGCCGTTCCGTCGCGCTGCGAGGTGTTCGGCGTGCCGCTGGGCGACGCGGCCAAGCAGCGCCTCGTGGTGCTCGCGGCGCAGCTGCGCGGCGCGGGCATCCGCGTCGACCTCGCCTACGGCGGGCGCGGCGTGAAGGGCGCGATGAAGGCGGCCGACCGCTCCGGCGCGAAGTTCACCGTGGTGCTCGGCGACCGCGACCTGGCCGAGAACAGCATCGCCGTGAAGGACATGGCGACCGGCGACCAGCGGCACGTGCCGCTCAGCGAGGTCGTCGGCATCCTGCGCGAGGCGCTGATCGCGGGGCACTGACCCGGCGCGGCGGGCGGGGCGCGAGGACGAAAGTCCCGTGCGCCGCCCAACGCCGCACCCCTCGGATTCGCGCGCGGTACCGTGTCTGCGCACCGCCGGTGCGGTGACCTTGCGGAGAGGTGGAGAGTGGACGCGAATCCTGGTCAGCCGGAATCGGTTACGCCGGTCGGACTCGATCTCGTCGCCCCCGAGATGTACGAGCCGATGCTGCGCAGGCTGGCGCTGGCGGCGGCCGGCGTCGGGATCGGCGCGGCGCTGCTCGCGGCGACCGTGGTCGAGTGGCCGATCGCGGTCGCCATCGGTCTGGTCGTCGGCCTGCCCACCGTGGGCTACGCCTTGGCGCTGCGGCGCCGCCGGATGTGGGTGACGGGTACCACCATCCACGCCCGCCGGGTGTTCGGCGAACGGCGGGTCGAGGTCGCGGCGGCCACCGGCGTCGAGCTCCTGGTCTTTCCCGCGCGGCTGAGCCGCATCGTGCTGCGCGTCACCGCGGGCCCGGACGTCCAGCTCGTCCCGCTCGCCATGTACACCGACGCGGGCAGCGGACGGGAGCTGCACCTGCTCGGGCTGCGCAAGCTCGCCGATGCCCTCGCGGCCAGCCACCTGGCCGCGGCGGTCGCGGTCTCGGCGCTGCTCGTGCACCAGTTGCGCGCCGAAGCGCGCGACGCCCGCCTGGAGGAACGCCCCCTGTATCGGGCCGTGCAATTGGCCCGCGCGAAGGACTACGTGTCGCCCGTGGTGCTGACCGACCGGGAGGTCGCCGAACTCGGCTGATCCCGGCCGCATATGCCCCACGAAAACGCCCCCTTCTACGGCGTGAGGCGTTGCTCACGGGCGGGTTTCGGCGGACGTGAGGCCGAGTACGGTTGGGCCTGAGTATCCGTCCAACGCAAGGAGTTCGTGTGAGCACCGCCGCTCGGAACACGCCCGTGACCGTTGCCGTGACCGGTGGAGCCGGGCAGATCGCCTACGGCCTGCTGTTCCGTATCGCCTCCGGCGCGATGCTCGGACCGGATACGCCCGTGCGGCTGCGGCTACTCGAGATCCCGGCCGCGGTCGCCTCCCTGGAGGGCGTGGCGATGGAGCTCGAGGACGGCGCGTTCCCGCTGCTGGACTCCATCGACATCAGCGACGACCCGTGGGTCGGTTTCGCGGGCGCCAACGTCGCGCTGCTGGTCGGCGCGCGCCCGCGCACGGCGGGCATGGAGCGTTCCGATCTGCTCGCCGCCAACGGCCCGATCTTCACCGAGCAGGGCCAAGCCATCAACGCCAGCGCCGCCGACGACGTGAAGGTGCTCGTGGTCGGCAATCCGGCCAACACCAACGCGTTCATCGCCATGAGCAACGCCCCGGACGTGCCCGCCGAGCGTTTCAGCGCGATGACCCGTCTCGACCACAACCGCGCCATCGCCCAGCTGGCCAAGAAGACCGGCGCGCCCGCCGCCGACATCGCCCGCGTGACGATCTGGGGCAACCACTCCGCCACCCAGTACCCCGACGTCGGCCACGCCACCATCGCGGGCCGTCCCGCCCTCGAACTGGTAGACGAAGCCTGGCTGCGCGACGACTTCGTTCCCACCGTGCAGCAGCGCGGCACCGCCATCATCCAGGCCCGCGGCGCGTCCTCGGCCGCCAGCGCGGCCAGCGCCGCCATCGACCACATCCACGACTGGGTCCTCGGCACCCCAGAAGGCGACTGGACCTCCATGGCCGTCCCGTCCGACGGTTCCTACGGCGTCCCCGAGGGGCTCATCAGCTCGTTCCCGGTCACCTGCGCCGATGGCGGCTACACCATCGTCCCCGACCTCTCGCTCGACGACTTCTCTCGTGCCCGCCTGACCGCCACGGTCGCCGAACTGGAACAGGAACGCGACGCCGTCGTCGACCTCGGCTTCGCCAAGCGCGGCTGAGCGGGTCGACTACAGGGGCTCGCTGACTCGCCTCGCGGTATGTACCTCTGCGAGGCGCGTCGCGAGGCCAGCCGATGTCCAGGTCGTCGGTAGCCGCTGCGGGGAGACGCTCACTCGCCGAACAGCGCCATCGATGCGGTGAACCCGTGCAACGCGTTGCGACCCGCGACCGGGCCGATCTCGCCCGCGGCGAAGAAGCCCGCGAGCGGAATGTCGCCGAGCACGTCCTCGATGGCGGTGGCGTCGTGATCCGCGACCCCGAACATTCGCCTGCCGCGTCCGTTGCAGGTGAACAGCAGGGCGCCGGCGGGGCGGCCGGGGAGCGCCGCGCGGGCCTGCACGAGTGCGGCGCGCAAGTCCCGGTCGGCGACGACCGCATCGCGGACCTGGAATTGCACGGTGGTGCCGATCTCGACTTCCTCGCCGATTTCGATCGCGCCGCTCGCCGGGTCCGCGCCGAGCAGCCCGCGAATCAGGAAATCGCCCTGCCCCGGGATGGCCAAATGCTCGTCGACCACGATGCCGATCTGCACGCCACGCGCCACCAGTTCCTGCTGATCGGGCGGCAGCGCGTCGACGATCTCGCGCAACCGCCAGATCGGCGATCGGCCGCCGAGTTCGTTGATCACCGCGCCCTGCGCATCGGTGACGATGTACGGCTGTCCGATCGGGCGGCAGCCCTGCGACACGACCGGCACACCGGACAGTCCGGGAAGCCGCACGCCGACCGCGCCCGAGGACACCACCTCGTGGTCGCGGAACAGCCTGCTCCCGCCCGGACGCGGGCCGCCGCTCACCAGCCCGCCCATCACGATGGTGCCGGGCATATCGGCGTTCATGTGCTCGAGCAGCGCTTCGGCCGGGAAGGTGAAGGGGTCGGGCAGCAACAGGTGGAAATCGTGCGCGGCGCGGTCGAAGCGGTAGCCGGCGAGCAGCCCGCCCGAGGCCGTGGGGACGAAGTCCAGTTCGAACGTCTCGGCGGCCGCACCGGCCGCCAGCCACACCGCCACCGCGGGTTCGTCCTCGAGCTCGCGCCGCCCGGCCACGACCGCGTGCGCCACGCATCCGACGAGCGCGGGTACGCGGACCGCGTGATGGACGCCGTCGAGCACGGCAGCAGCCGCGTCTATGTGTGCTCGCGATGCGAGGAGCACAGCGAGGGAGGGCGACGCACCCGCGAGCCGGTCGCGCGCACGCATGGCCGCCTCCGCGCCGGCGTCCTTGGCGTCGGGCGCGGTGGAGAGTCCGACCGCGATCCGCACAAATCCATCGTAGGGCGCGGCGGTCGCGGGGACACCTGGCACGGCCATCGCACGCTTCGCAGGCGTCAGCCGATGCGAAGCGTGGGGAGGCGCCGCGAGGGTCAGGCGACGGTCCAGGTTTCGGGACCGGTGAGCAGGGTTTGCAGCGAGTCGGGGGTGAGGGGGTTGCGGTCGGCGGCGGCGGTGTTCTGCGCGCGCACGGCGTCGTCGTAGGTGGGGCGGGTGACGCTGCGGAAGATGCCGGTGACCACGTGACCCAGGTCCTGATCGGACAGGCGGGAGAGGGCGTAGGCGTATTCCGGGTCGTCGGTGTAGGCGTCGTGCACGACGATGTCGGCCTCGTCGACGTCCGCCGTGCGAGCCACGCGCAGACCGAAACCGCTTCGCACGACGGCGAATTCGCCCTCCGCGCCGAAGCGCAGCGGTTGTCCGTGGTGCAGCGGGATCAGTCGCGATTCGGCGTCGCCGCGGCGCAGGACGTCGAAGGAGCCGTCGTTGAAGATGGGGCAGTCCTGCAGGATCTCGACGAAGGACGTGCCGCGGTGTTCGGCGGCGGCGCGCAGCACCTCGGTGAGGCCTGCGCGGTCGGAGTCGATGGCGCGGGCGGCGAAGGTGGCCTCGGCTCCCAGCGCGAGCGAGAGGGTGTTGAAGGGGTGGTCGACCGAGCCCATCGGCGTGGACTTGGTGATCTTGCCCTGCTCCGAGGTCGGCGAGTACTGGCCCTTGGTCAGGCCGTAGATGCGGTTGTTGAACAGCAGGATCGTCATGTTCACGTTGCGGCGCAAGGCGTGGATCAGGTGGTTGCCGCCGATGGACAGCGCGTCACCGTCGCCGGTGACGACCCAGACCGAGAGATCCGGGCGCGTCACGGCAAGGCCGGTGGCGATGGCGGGCGCGCGGCCGTGGATGGAGTGGATGCCGTAGGCCTCGAGGTAGTACGGGAAGCGGCTCGAGCAGCCGATCCCCGACACGAACATCAAGTTCTCCCTGCGCAATCCGAGCTCGGCGAGGAACCCGCGCACGGTCGCCAGGATGACGTAGTCGCCGCACCCGGGGCACCAGCGCACCTCCTGGTCGGAGGTGAAGTCCTTGACCTTCTGAGGGCCGTCCGCGCCGGGCACTCCGGAGACTCCGGAGAGACCGAGATCGGTTCCGATGAGCGAGGTTTCGACGATGGTCATCAGTTGCCCCCGATCCGCTCGGCGGTGGCCGCGCGCCGTGTGTCCTGTGTCCGATAGGTGGCCCGCGCGCGGGCGGCGAACGCCTTGTCCTGTTCCATGTCCTCGAGGGAGCCGTCCAGCGCTGCGTCGATGACGCCGACGAGTTCCTGCGCCGAGAAGGCGGTGCCCGCGATCTTCGTCCACGGTCGCACGTCCACCAGGTACTTGGCGCGCAGCAGCATGGCCAGCTGGCCGCCGTTCATCTCCGGCGCGACCACCGTCCGATAGCGGCGCAGCACCGCACCGAGGTTGGGCGGCAAGGGATTCAGATGCCGCAGGTGCGCCTGGGCGACCGGTACGCCGCGGCGGCGGGCGCGGCGGCAGGCCTCGCCGATCGGGCCGTAGGAACTGCCCCAGCCGATCAGCAGCAGTTCGGCGCGCCCGTCGGGGTCGTCGACCTCCAGTCGGGGGACGGCGATGCCGTCGATCTTGGCCTGCCGCAGCCGGACCATCAGCTCGTGATTGGCCGGATCGTAGGAGATGTTGCCGCTGCCGTCGGCCTTCTCCAGTCCGCCGATGCGATGCGCGCGGCCCTTTGTGCCGGGCACGGCCAACGGGCGGGCCAGGGTTTCCGGATCGCGCGCGTAAGGCTGGAATCCGGCCTCGTCGTCGGCGTCCGGTTCGAAGCCGGGATCGATGGGCGCCAGCTCCGCGACGTTCGGAATCGCCCACGGCTCCGAGCCGTTGGCGATGGCGCCGTCGGAGAGCAGCAGCACCGGCGTGCGATAGGTGAGCGCGATCCTGGCCGCTTCCACGGCGGTGGCGAAGCAGTCGGCGGGGGAGCGCGGCGCGAGCACCGCCACCGGGGACTCGCCGTTGCGGCCGTGCAGCGCCTGCAACAGGTCCGCCTGCTCGGTCTTGGTGGGCAGACCGGTGGAGGGTCCGCCGCGCTGCACGTCGACGATCACCAGCGGCAGCTCGGTCATCACCGCCAAACCGATCGTCTCGCTCTTCAACGCGAGACCGGGCCCGGAGGTGCTGGTGACACCGAGCGCGCCGCCGAGCGCGGCCCCGAGGGCCGCGCCGATGCCCGCGATCTCGTCCTCGGCCTGGAAGGTGGTAACGCCGAAGTGCTTGTGCTTGCTCAGCTCGTGCAGGATGTCGGAGGCCGGCGTGATCGGATAGGTGCCGAGGAAGACCGGCAGCCCGGCCAGCTGTCCCGCCGTGACCAGCCCGTAGGCCAGCGCGGTGTTGCCGGTGATCTGGCGGTAGGTGCCCGGCGCGAGTGTGGCGGGCGCGATCTCGTAGGTCGTGGCGAAGGCTTCGGTGGTCTCGCCGTAGTTCCAGCCCGCGCGGAAGGCGAGCACATTGGCCTCGGCGATGTCCGGCTTGCCGGCGAACTTCTCGCGCAGGAAGCGTTCGGTGCCGCCGATCGGCCTGCCGTACATCCAGGAGAGCAGGCCGAGCGCGAACATGTTCTTCGCGCGCTGGCCGTCCTTCTTGCCGACCTCGGCGGGTTCGGTGGCGGCGAGCGTCAGCGAGGTCATCGGCACTCGGTGCACCACGAAGTCGGTGAGCGAGCCGTCCTCGAGCGGGTCGGCGGCGTAGCCGACCTTGGCGAGGGCGCGCTTGGTGAACTCGTCGGTGTTGACGATAACGGTGGCCCCGCGCGGCAGGTCCTCGAGATTCGCCTTGAGCGCCGCCGGATTCATCGCCACCAGCACGTCGGGCTGGTCGCCCGCGGTGAGGATGTCGTAGTCGGCGATCTGGATCTGGAAGGACGAGACGCCGGGTAGCGTGCCCTGCGGCGCGCGGATCTCGGCGGGAAAGTTCGGCTGGGTGGCCAGGTCGTTGCCGAACGCGGCCGCTTCGTGGGTGAAGCGGTCGCCGGTCAGCTGCATTCCGTCGCCGGAGTCCCCGGCGAACCGAATGACGACCTTTTCCAGTTTGGCTGTGCCGACATCGTTTTGGTGCGAAACCATATGCCTGCTTCACTTCCTCGTCGAGTGAGAGGTGCCATGGCCAACCTACTCCGCCGGAGGCGGGTATCGCCGCTGAAGCGCGGAGTCCGCCGCGGATTGATTTCCCGAGGTCGGGCGGGTCGCGGTCAGGCGAACAGCGCCAGCTGGGTGTCGGAGGCGCGCGGCGGGTCCGCGGCGGGCACTCTCGTGGCCATGGTGTCGCCGTCCCTGGTCAGACCGTGTCGCTCGAGCAGCGGCGTCACGCGCTCGCGGAGCCAGGCCGCGTACTCCGGCGTGACGTAGGCGCCGCGGCCGTACAGCTGTCGGTATTTGCGCAGCAAGGCTGGATGCGCCTCGGCCAGCCAGCCGAGGAACCAGCCGCGGGTGCTGCCGCGCAGATGCATCGGGAAGGCGACGGCCGAGGACGCGCCCGCCGCCGCGATCGCGCCGAACAGCTCGTCGAGATGCGCGCGACCGTCGGTGAGGTAGGGGATGACCGGCGCCACCATCACGTGCACCGCGAAGCCCGCGTCGGTCAGCGCGCGGACCATGTCGAGCCTGGCGCGCGGCGACGGCGTCCCGGATTCCAGGCCGCGGTGCAGTTCCTGGTCGAGGATGGCGATGGAGACGGCCAGGCTCACCGGCACCTCGCGGGCGGCCAGCGTCAGCAGCGGGAGGTCCCTGCGCAGCAAGGTGCCCTTGGTGAGGATGGAGAACGGCGTGCCGGAATCGGTCAGCGCGCGAATGATGCCGGGCATCAACCGATATCGGCCCTCGGCGCGCTGGTACGGATCGGTGTTGGTGCCGAGCGCCACCGGGTCCCGGTGCCAGGATTTGCGGCCGAGCTCCTTGCGCAGCACCGCGGCGATGTTGGTCTTCACCACGATCTGCGCGTCGAAGTCCCGGCCCGCGTCGAGGTCCAGATATTCGTGGGTGGGGCGGGCGAAGCAGTAGCGGCAGGCGTGCGAGCACCCGCGCATCGGGTTGATCGTCCACTGGAAGGGCAGATTCGAATTCTCGGGCATCTTGTTCAGCGCGCTCTTGCAGAGCACTTCGTGGAACGTGATGCCCTCGAATTCCGGTGTTTGTACGGTGCGAACGAACCCCGCCCGGCTCAGGCCGGGCAGTGCGCCGTCGTCGGCGTCCAGGGTCTGGTTCTGCCACCGCACACATTCAGTCGAACATGTGTTCTAGGGCGTGTCAAGCGATGTGGCGCGTCTCGGTCGCGTCGAACGCGGTCGTGTCCGCGAAGAAGGTGACCAGGTCGCGCACGGTGTCGTCGATCGGGCGCGGCCGGTAGCTCAGTTCGCGTTCGGCCTTGCCGTGGTCCACCATCGGCGCCGAGACCAGCGCGCCGAGCGCGGCCCTCGACAGAATGTCGGTTCCCAGCATCTTGCCGATCGGCTCGAGCACCGGGATCAGTCCGCCGACCAGCTTGGGCGGGATGGTGAACTTCGGTCCCTTCTTGCCGCCGTGGGTCGCGGCCATCCGGCACAGGTCGAGCATCGAGATCATCGAGCCGCCGAGCAGGTAGTTCTCGCCGGTCCGGCCCTTCTCGCCGGCCAGGATCAGGCCGTGCGCCACATCGCGCACGTCGACCAGGTCGAAGCCGCCGCCGATCATCGCGGGCACCCGGCCCTGGGCCGCGTCGCGCAGCGTGCGGTTGATGCGGGAGAGAGGAGTGCTGTGGTCGACGGGCCCGAACACGCCCGTCGGGTTGCACAGGACGGCATCGAGGCCCTTGTCGACGACCTTGCGCAGCTCGACCTCGCCCGCCCACTTGGAGCGGTCGTAGACCGGGAGCGCCTGGTCGGTGGAGCGCACGGAGCTCTCATCGATGCGGCCGCCGCAGCTGTACTGGTCGAAGGCGTGGATGGAGCTGGCGTGCACCATCCGGCGCGCGCCGACCTCGAGGGCGGCCTCGGCCACCACCCGCACACCCTCGGTGTTGACCTTCCAGGCCAGATCGTTCTTCTCGGCCAGGGTGATCACGGCGACCAGGTGGTACACCAGCTCCGCGCCCGCCAGCGCCTCCCGCATCGACGCGGGGTCGAGCACGTTCCCCGAGACCCAGGTGAGGTTCGGATGCACCGACTGCTCCGGGGTCACCCGGTCGATGGCGGTGACCTCGTGTCCCATATCGACGAGCAGGCGGAGCAGATTCGTGCCAAGGTAGCCGGCGGCGCCGGTCACTGCGACCTTCATGGCCGATACAATATAGAACTTGTTCTAATTTGCAACACGTTGCAGTTCTGTCCGGCGCGCCGCGCCTCGTCCCTCTTCGCCCCCGCCACGGTCTCGAAAGTTGCCGGTGACGTCGGCTATATTGAGCCCAACCGCAGCGGCTTCGCCGTTCGGACGGCCGAGCTGTCCGGGGGCACAGTCGTTTCGGACAGGGAGACGTTCGACAACGCTATGTGCACGACACAGATGTTCACGACGAATTGGGGGGCAACTCGATGAGTGATCTCTCGGTGGAGACCGAAGCGGTCCGGGCATTCGCCACGGAGAACGCCGGGATCGCCGCGCAGGTTTCCTCGGCAAGTTTCGACGGAGCGGCTCAGGTGGCCGCGCTCACGCCGGTGTTCGGGCTGATCGGCGCCGACTACCTGCTGAGCTTCGCGGCCGCGCAGGTGCTGCAGGCCAAAGACATCAACGACTTGTCGGCCAAGTACGCCGACCTGTCGTTCAAGGCGTTCAACGCCGCCTCGCTCTACGAGGGCACCGATACTGGCAACGCCGGTGCGCTCAATGTTCAGGCCGGCGAGATCGGGGGCGGAGCATGAAGCCGCTCGATCCCTCGCCCACGGGCCTGATCGCCCCGTCCGAGCCCGCTCTCGACTCGCTCGACCACGCCGCCGCGGGCGCGAATCAGGCGGCCGCCGTGGCGATTCCCACCGATCAAGCCCTTCTCGATCTGCCGCTGCCGCAGCTGCCGGAGGACATTCCGCCCATCGAGGCGCCGGAATTCGTGCTGTCGCAGAAGGTGAGCGAGGACGCGCCCACGCACGGCGCGCTGCCCGCCGGACTGCCCGGCCTCGGTGGCGCGCCCGCGCCGGAGGCCCAGGACATCCTCGGTGGCATGCCCACGGACGTGGAGAATCTGCTCGCCGGTGCGAACACCGCGATCAGCCACGCCGCCACACAGGTGCAGGACGCGGCGAACAACCTCATCGGTCAGACGGGCGGATTGCTCGGCGGCGCGTTGGGCGGCGACCCGTCGGGCGCGGCGACGCCCGCTGCGGCCGCGACCCCGCAGTTGCCCACCCTGCCCGAGTTGCCCGCCGATCCGATCGGCGCGCTGATGAACGGCCTGCAGATTCCGGCGCTGCCGGGCGTCGACCTGCTGTTCAAGCCGATCCTTGATCTGCTCGGCAGCTTCGGCACCGGCGTGCTCGGCGCGCTCGACCCGACCGCGATTCTGAGCCAGTCCTCGAAGATCATCGAGACGGCGATGCAGATCGGCAAGGGCAGTCTGGCCACCGTCGAGCAGGTTTGGGAGGGGCAGGCCTCGCGCCAGGCGCAGATCGCCGGGCAGGAAGCCAACCAGCAGGGGCAGGAGACCAGCCAGCGCGGCTTCGACATCTCCGAACTCACCCAGCGCGCCGCGGCCGTGGTGCAGCAGGGCAATGCCCAATTACTGGGCATCGCAGGGTCTTTCGCCACGCAGGCGACCGCGATGGCGCCGGTCATCCTGACCCCGCCCGGCCAGGCCGCGCTGATCGCCAGCGCGACAGAACATCTCGGGCAGGCCGTCTCGGTGGTGAACATGACCCGCGGCGATCTGGCGGGCAAGACCGCCGAGCTGAACGGCGTCGTCTCGCAGCTGCTCGGGCAGAGCGGGTTGCCCTCGGCGCAGGAGGTGGCGCAGGCGGCAGCCCAGAACATCGGCGAGCCGCTGCTGGCGCAGGCGCAGGATGCCGCGACGCAAGCGGCGAGCGCCAGCCCGAGCAGTGGTCTCAACACGTCGACCTCGACGATCCCGTCCTCGCTGAACAGCACCGGCACCGCGGGTACGCCCGGCTCGCCGAGCGGTCTACTCGGCCCGCTGGGTCGACCGGGCGGTCCCGGTCCCGGTCCCGGCGGCCCCGGACCGGGCTACTCCGGACTGCCGAGCACCCCGGGTCTGCCCGGCGGGGCGGTCCCCGCCGTTCGCCCGATCGGCATGCCCGGCGCGACGCTGCCGACCGGTCTCGGCGCGGCGACGACGCCCGCGGGCACCGGCAGCTCGTTCATGGGCGGCGCGCCGGGTGCTGCGGGCGCCCGCCAGTCCGACGACGACGAGCACTCGCGCAATGTGCAGCCGTACCAGAGCCGCACCGGCAACGACGATCTCACCGGACCACTCGGTGAGTCGACGCCGGACGTCATCGGCGCGACACACACCGACGAACTGCTCAGCTCGGACTACGAGCAGGATCAGTTCTGAGGATTCGCAAGGGGTTTCGCGACGGCGCCCTTCTCCGGATTCGGGTGAGGGCGCCGTTGTCAGTTCTCCTTCGGCGGGCGCGGCCCGGTGAAATCCGCATCTCGCGAGTGTTCGCGCGCCGATGGTAGTCTCAGCCGCAGTTGGCTGGGGGCGGAGAAGCCGGTCCACCCCGTGACGCCGAGGGTCCGGCGGTGAAGGTGCCGATGACGAGCAAGTCGAATGCGTGGCGGGTGGGGGTTCTCGCCCTCGGGGCCGCGTTCGTGCTGGTGGGGTGTGGGTCGTCGGTGGGCGGGGATGCGAATCCGTCTGGGAGTGCTACTGCGACCAATGTTGGGACGGGAGTAGCGGCGGATGTGCCGTCCGGGTTCAAGCCGTGTGAGGATATTCCGCAGAGCGTGCTGGACTCGGAGAAGCTGCGTATGAAGATTCCCGCCGACTCGAATGCGTCCGGTGGAATAAAGTGGCGCGGCTGTCAGTGGGTGCAGTCGGGGGGTGGCTATGGCGCTACCATCCAAACTACGAACATCACGCTCGAGATGGTGCGTGACAGGAAGTTTCGAGATACCCAGGAGTTCACCCTCGACGGGCGTAGAGCGATATCGACTCGTCAGATCGAGGACCGCCCGGAAACGACGTGCACCCTGAACACGGAGATGCAGGGAGGCAGTCTCGAGATCAGCCTGACGAACCCGTCTACCGCCACAACAGCGCACCTTGACACCTGTGAGCTGACTCGTGCGTTGGCTCAGAAGATTGTGCCGGCCATTCCCGCGGGCGCATGACAATGGCAGCATCTATTCGCTCACTGGGGAGGGAGTTGTATGAGTGACGATCAGACGCCACGTCCTATGGCGAACTTGCTGAGCGCGGTACGCGACGGCTCTGTGTCCGTCGAGATGAAGCCCGAAGAGTTCATCTATATCGATCGTGACTGCGAATATTTCAAGGACTGCATCCGGCAGATCCAGACGATCATGGACCAAGTCTCACGGCAGGATGGCTGGGGCCTGGGGGAGAAGAACGACGAGATGGTCTCCGCGCAAACACTTGTCGATCGATTCAAGAAGAAGGCTCGCGGCGCCGAGGACGGTAACGCCGTCTACGAGATAATGAACCATCACTTCCGCATCGTCGAAGACATTCAGGAGACGCATCGCATCGCACGTGAACGAATGATGCAGGCCGACAGCGATTTTGCCGCTGAGTTCACTCGCTTGAACGAGACCTTGCCGGAACGTCCCCCGGTTCAGTTGCCCGCTGGCCCCTACTTGCTGCCGGATGGGACCGGCAAATGAGCGGCTACGAGGGGACGCGTATCCCAATCGGTGGAGAGCATCCGGACCGATGGGAGCATCCGGATATCAACAATGCTTTCGAACCTCTGGACACCACCGAGGCAGTGAACCAAGCGCAGAAGTACTGGCAGGTACACCAACTCTGGGATCAGGGGTTGCAGACCTTTGCTCGCTCGATCCAGAATTCGATCTCTCAGGCATGGTCGGGGCCAGCAGCAGAGCAAGCCAAGCTGCGCATCGACGGTTATGCAAAGGACGCGGAGAAGCTGACACCGGCTATCGCGGAAATGTACAGCCGAGTGCGTGACGCCGCTGCCTCGATCGTCAAGACCAAGAACGCATTACCCGACCCGGTCATCGTGACGTGGACGTCGTGGGCTTGGCCTCCGCATCGGTGGGATCTGCAACGGGAGCAGTCTCAGCAGGCGCAAGAGGCACGTGCGGTGATGGGCACGCACTATGTGACTCCATTCAGTGAGGCGGACGGCAAGATCCCGGTGCTGCCTACACCGATCACCCCGACTTCCTCGCTGGACATTTCGCCCCCACCACCCGGCGGCTACCTCAACGGGCCCGGCCCCGGCCCGGGCGGCCCCGGACCGGGGCCAGGTTCCGGCGTACCGGGCGACACCGACGGCGACGGCGTGCCCGACACCCCGGTCGAGGAGCCGACGGAAGAGGAAACCCCCGAGGACACCACCACCGACGACACCTCGACGAACTCGACGAGCACGACAACGACGCCCACCACCCAAACTCCGACGTCGACAACCCCGGCCGGTCTCAACCCGACCGACCCGAACCGCACGGTGCCAAGCGGCCTCCCCTCCGGCCCCGGATCGCCCGGCGGCCCGGGACCCGGCACCCCGGGCGTCCCCACACCACCCGGCATGGGCCGCAGCATCCAGGGTGTGCCGACGACACCGGGCACCCAAAGCCCGGTGGGCGGTTTGGCGGCGGCCAGCAACGGCAACACGCGCGGCATGGCCGGTATGCCGGGTATGGGCGCGCCCGGTGCACGCGGCGGCGGCAAGGACGACGAAGAGCACAAACTGCCGGAATACCTTGTAACGCAGGAGAACACCGACGAGTTGCTCGGCGAGATCCCGAAGACGATCCCGGGCGGCGTCATCGGTGGCGACGGCGACTGACACCGGCGGTCGGCCGGTCTGGTTCGGACGTCGCGGAATATGCGTCGAAAGGGCGAGGCATAGGGCGGTACGCGACAGCGGAACGATGTTCGGTGCAGGGGCATGATGGGCTGTCCGCTCGGCCCCCGCACCGAGCTCCGCGTACTGAGGCCGGCTGTTGGGCGCGTATTGAGCTCCACCTGTCGAGCTCGCCGAGCTGGCTTGCATGGTGACGAGGCGTGCGGGACGCCGCGGGCCGATCGTGAGATGAGGGTTGTGAATGGGTGAATGGTCGTGGGAGACAGATGATTTCGCGGCGCTGTGGTTGGGGGACGCGCATGATCGGATTCCGAGTCCGTTGCGCCATCTCAGCCGCTTCGCCTTTCGTGACGAGTTCGCCGCGCACCGTGAGGCGGTCCGGCGGCGGTATTCCGCCGACGAACTCGACGAGATCCGCGCCGCGCTGCATACGCTGGGCGCGTCCGAGCTCCGGATCGAAATCCTCGGTGGGAGTTGCAAACACCGCGCGAGCACCGGGCGCGAGGACCTGCGCGAGTACCGGATCATCGGCGCTCGCGCCGGGCATCGTGCCGTCACGTTGAGCCAGTACGGCACCGAGAGCGAGCACGGCCCGATCCGGCTGCGCGCCTTCGATGCGGACCAGCTGCCCGCCCGTCTGACTCAGTCGATCCCCGGTTGCGCGCCCGGTTCCGAGAAGCCCGCCACTTTCCACCCCGACGAATTGAGCCCCCGCCGCGACGGCTACCTCCAGGACAACGCCCGCAACACTCCGCGCGAACGCTACCAACGCCTTCTCGGCCGTCCCGCCGACGGCGGCGGCTCGGCCGTCCTGCTGACGGGACCTTTGCACGCAAAAACCAAGCCTCGCAATGCCGTGCAGTGGTACGACATCTCCGGCGACGGTCGCTACACCGAACTCCGCGGCCCCCACATCACCGTCCGCCCCACCACCCCCGCCGACCTGACCACCCAGTTCGCCGCCTGGATCACCCGCGCCCTCGACCACCTCCGCGCCGACGACATCTGACCATTTCTCTCCCGTCGATAGGGAAATGGTTCTGACGGTAGAGAAATGGCGGTTCGACACGCCGCCGCGGCAACCATTTCTCTCCCGTCGATCTCGCTTACCGGCCCAGCCCCTCCAGCACCGAGGTCAGTACCGTGTGGGCGCTGTCGACGACGCTGTCGAGCGGTTGGCGGTAGTCCTCCAGCACCCACTGCTGAGCGATGGTGAGCACGGCGCCGACCAGTCCGGTGGCGATGGTGCGCAACAGCGGTCGCGGCACGGAATCGATGTCGACCATCGGGGTGGCCAGCTCCAGGAAGGTGTCCACGAAAGACCCTGTGACCCTGCGATAGTCCGCGTCCACGGCGGGGCTGATGCCGAGTATTTCGAAGAACGCGATCCGAGCGATTCTCGGGTCTTCGGCGATGCCGCGGAAGAAGCCGGTCAACGAGCCGTGCACGGCGGCGCTGACGGTGCCCGGAGACATCACGGCTCCGTCGACGATGTACCCGCGCAACCGATCGGTGGCCACGGTGTACGCGGCGAGCAGCAAACCCTCACTGCCGTCGAACGATTCGTAGAAGTAGCGTTTCCCGACGCCCGCCCGCGCGCAGACGGCGTCGATGGTGGTGTTGCGATAGCCCCGGGTGCCGAATTCCTCGATCGCGGCGTCGACGAGCCTGGCGCGACGCTGCTGTTGACGTTGTTCGGGCCCGGCGCCCCGGTATTTGCGGCCGGGGGCGCCGAGCTCGGAAACGGTCACGTCACCATGGTGGCATCGCGGTCGGGGTGAGACAAACCATGCCGGGCGCGGCGCTCGCCACGCGCGGCTCACCAGCCGGGATCGCCCTCGACCGGGATGTTGACCCAGCTCGGTTCGTTGGGATCCAGCACGAGATGCTGTGGCCGCAGGCCACTCTCGTTCAGCAGCGGGCGCAGCGGGATGCTGCTGGGGAAGTTGCTCGCGAAGATGTCGATGCGCAGCCGATGGCCGGGCTGCAGCACACCGTCCGTGGCGAACAGCCCGATGTCGAGCACGGTCGGCTGACCGGGGACGACGGGTTCGCGACTGGCCAGGGTCAGGATCGGGTACGGATCGGTGTAGTCGCCGTTGGGTGAGCGGGTGGAGGCGGCCTCGTCCACCGCGCGCAACGAGGCGGTGCGCTGTCCTGTCGTCCACACCGTCGAACGGCCGTCCGGCGCGACGTCGTTCAGGGTCACCGTCCAGTAGCCGTCCGTGGCGTCGAGCACGGTGTTCAGGTGGACGGCGAGCGGGCCGGAGATCTGAGTCGGCCGGTTCACCGGCGCCGTCGTGAAGGTCAGCGCGTTCACCTCGCTGATCCGCGCGTCTTCGGCGCAGATGTCGAGCGCCGAGATGATGCCCGCGGTCCCGTGCGCGGCGTCGCGCGAGCACAGGGTGGCGAGTCCCGGCGCGATCGTCAGCCGGGCGGGTCCGCCCGGCGCCGCGGTCAGGGAGCCGTCGCCCGCGGCGGTCGGCGCGGTGCCGGAGGGGGCCGCGTTCAGATACAGCCGCCGGTACTCCATGCCGGGACGCGGGAAGGACGGGCTGTCGCTCCATCCGCCGCCCTGCTGCCACGACGTCACCTGGTCGTAGCCGTCGATGCCGTTGTCGATTCCCTTGAGCCACTTGTCGAACCACGCGCGCTGCAGCACGTCCAGCGACGGCGGTGCGCCGGGCAGGCCCAGGCCGGCGCCGGTGGTGATGTGGTAGGTATCGCCCATCACCAGCTTCTTCTCGCTGTCGGGTACGTCGATGGCGTTGTACACCCGGGGCGAGGAGTAGGCGAAGATGTCGTGCCAGCCGCCGTAGATGAAGGTCGGCGTCCGAATCCGCTCCGGATGCCCGACCCACGCGGTCCGCAGATCGCTCTCGTCGTCGAGCACCGCGAGCATTTCCGGCGGGATCTGGTCGATGCTCGGCGTGGCCAGTGCGGCGATGACGACGTTGAAGAAGGTGAACGGGTCACGGAGGCGGTCCGCGAGCCAGGTCCAGTCGAACCGGCCGGTCAGCATCGAGAGCACGTCGGGCAGCAACTTCGAGGCATTGACCGCGAGGAGCCATTCGGGAATGAAACCGATGCCCATCGCGCCGCCGGGCGCCGCGACGTCGCGGATGAGGTCGCTGCCCGGGACGACCGGGAAGATCGCTTGCAGCGCGGCCGGTCTGCGCTCGGCGGTGTGCAGCTGGTTGACGGCGGAGTAGGAGATTCCGCTCATGCCGATCCGTCCGTTGGACCACGGCTGGCTTGCCGCCCAGTCCACGACCTCGGCGCCGTCCTGCTGCTCGCGATGGCCGAAGACCTGCCAAACACCTTGCGAGAAACCGGTTCCGCGCACATCGACGACGACCTGCGTGTAGCCGCTCTGGATGAGCCTGCGGTCCACGCCGAAGGTCCGGGCGGCGCCGCCGGGCAGTGCGCGCATCAGGTCGCTGAGCCCGCTCATCCCGAAGGCGGAGAAATCGAGACCGCGCAGCACATGCATCAACGGGTCACCGAACCCGGGTATCGCCAGCGCGGAATCAGCAAGATTCGCAACGAGTTTCGTGTAAGGCGTCAGATTGACGACGGTCGGCGTCGGTTCCTGGATCGGCTGACCCGTCGCGTCGGCGGGGTGGTAGACGTTCGCCTTCAGCACCGTGCCGTCACTCATGGTGATCGGCACATCCCATTCGATGAAGACGTTCGGATACTGGGGTGGCGCATTGTGGGTGGCGATGAACTGGGCGTCGAGCCCGGCGCGCGTGGGCGTGGACTCGGCCGACGGCGCGGACACCAGCCCACCTGCCATCACGAGGAATACGGACAGTGCTGCGGCCGCCGCAGCGATCGGACCCCGACGTCTGATCATGCCTTGCAAACCCTCCCAATGAGGAACTACTCCGTTCCCGTAAGTGACGCAACGGTAACCTACGCCACGAAATCGCGCCAGCATGACCGGACTCACATCGGGTCGCGCGCCGTTCGTCTCCTCGAACAAGATCGGCGGCGAATGTTCTCCCGACGATGCAGTGACACTCGATCGCCCTGCTACGTACGGTGATTCACCGGCCCACGCTCGGACGAGCGATCTCTTGGGCCGGGAAGGGCGCGGTGCGATGGTTGGCGTTTCGGACCCGGGACTTGACGCCCGATGAGCCTCGATGCACCCGAAATGACTTCGGCCGCAGCATCTTCGGCGCACAACGGTCCGTTGTCGCGCTGGACGCGGCGGCTGACGAGCCATCCGCGCGCGGTGATCGCGGTGTGGTTGGTCGTTCTCGCGTTGTGCGGTGCGGGCTACCCGGTGCTCGAATCGCGAGTGCAGGCACCGGATCTCACCGTGGACGGCGCCGAATCGGTCGAGGTGCAGCGCCTGATCGCCGAGCACTTTCCGGGTCTGCGGGCCGAACAGGCGCTGCTGGTCTTCGATTCCGACACCGCGAGCGTCGACACCGCCGAATATCGCGCCCAGATCGAGCGGACACGGCACGCCGTCGCATCGATCGGCGGCGTGACGCTGCTCGCCGCTCCCGACAGTGCCCGGCAACTGATCTCGGCCGACAACCGCACCGCCCTGGCCGTCGTCGCCATCGACGGCGACCAGTCCCACCGCGTCGCCGTCTCCGCCGACGTGCAGAACGCGCTGTCCGCGCTGCCCGGTCGTGACGTGATCCGTGTCGACCTCACCGGCTACACCGCGATCCAGAACGACGTGATCATCGCCGAACAAGCCGATGCGCGCCGCGCCGAATCACTCGGCATGCCGGTGGCTTTCGTGCTCCTGGTCGTCTCGCTCGGTGCGGTGGCCGCGGCGTTGCTGCCGATCCTCATGGCCGTCGCCGGGCTGCTGACGTGTACCGGCGTGCTGTTGCTCGCCGATACCGTGACGTCCGTCGACCCGCTGATGCTGTCCATCGCCACCATGATCGGTCTCGGCGTCGGCATCGACTACGCCCTGTTCGTGGTGAGCAGGTTTCGCGAGGAGCTGTCGGCGCGCGGGGTCACCTCCCGGTCCGACACCGACGCGATCCGCGTCGCCGTGACCACGACCATGGCCACCACGGGCGGCATGGTCCTGGCGTCCGGCTCGGTCGTGATCGTGTCGCTGGCTGCGCTGCTGGTGGTGCCCGCCGGGGTCTTTCGCGGCATAGTGCTCGGTGTCGGCGTGGCGGTGGCGACGGCCATGCTCGCCGCCGTGACCCTGCTGCCCGCGGTGCTCACCGTGCTGGGCCCCGCCGTGAACCGCTGGCGCGTGCGCGGCCGTGGCGTCGACTCCGACGACAGCGCCGCCGCCCGCCGGTGGACGCGTCGCGTGATGCGCAGGCCGGTCCTCTTCGGCCTGGCCGCCGCGAGCCTGCTCGTCGTGGCAGTGCTGCCGCTGACCGGCCTGCGCACCGGCTTCGACCTGGGCATCGCGTCGCTGACCGACTACCCCTCCGGGATCGCGGCCCGCACGGTCGCGGAGAAATTCCCGTCCGGCATGCTTTCGCCGATGGAGTTCGTCGTCACCGGCTCCGACGGCGGGACGCTGAGTCCCGACGCGGCGAGGGCGGTGCAGGGCTTCGCCGCCGAGCTGCGCGCCGATCCGCGCGTCGCCGCTGTGCTGACGCAGAGTTCCGATGGCCGCCTCCATTCGACCGTCGTGACGCGCACACTGATCGACTCGGCCGCGGGCTCGGATCTGGTCGCCGAACTCGATGCGCGGGCGCGCTCTTTCGCCGCCTCGACGCCGGGTGTGCGGGTCAGCTCGGGCGGCGCGCCCGCCGGTCTGCTCGAGATCAGCGACGCGATCCGCGACGCCTACCTGTTGGTCGTCGTGATCACGGTGCTGTGCGCCCTCGCGTTGCTGCTGGTCGTCTTCCGCAGCGTCGCCGTGCCGGTCAAGGCGGTCGCGGTCAACCTGCTCGCCACGGCGGCCGCGCTCGGCATCACCGTCGCGGTGTTCCAATGGGGCTGGGGAGAAATCCTTTTCGACTTCACGAGTCCCGGTTTCGTCCAAGTCGTGATGCCGCTGATCGTGTTCGTGATCCTGTTCGGCCTCTCGATGGACTACGAGGTGTTCGTCATCCGCCGGATCAGGGAGAACTGGGATTCGGCCGTGGCGCGCGGCGCGACCGACCCGGCCGCGGCCAACCGCGACGCGGTCGCCGACGGGATCGGCGCCACCGCCAAACCGGTCGCCGTCGCCGCGGCGATCATGGTCGTGGTGTTCGCCAGCTTCCTCACCGCGAGCACCCTGGAACTGAAACAGCTCGGCTTCGCCTTGGCGGTCGCGGTTCTGCTCGACGTGGTCGTCGTGCGAATGGTACTGGTACCGGCCACCCTGCGGTTGCTCGGCCGCTGGAACTGGTGGTTGCCCGCCCTGCGCCGGCGCAAGCGGACGTCTCAGCGCAAGCGGATGTCTCAACGCAAGCGGATGTCGAGCCTGCGGTAGAGCGGGACGAACGCGTTGACGCGGTAGCGGCGGCGGGTGATCTCCCAGGGACGGCCCGCAGCGAGCAGCGTCTCCAGGAAACGGGTGAGCTGCGCGTGGGTGAGCGCGGCGCCCAGGCAGAAGTGCTTGCCGCCGCCGAACCACAGCTGCCGCGTCCGCGCGACATAACCCAGGTCGAGGTCGAACCGGCCGACGGAATTGTCGATGTACCAAGTCATCACCTTGACCCGGTCACCGTGGCGCAACCGCCTGCCGCCGAGTTCGACATCGCCGATCACGCCGCGCCCGACGACCGGCATCGAGCTCGTCACCCGCAGTCCCTCCCGGATCGCCTCGGGGATCAAACCCGCGTCGGCAAGCAGCCGGTGTTGGTCGCCGGTGTCGTGCAGGAGCGCGACCAGCCGCCCGAGGGTGCTGGCCAGCGTGACGGTCCCCGCCACCACGAGCAACACGGTGAATCCGCGGGTCTGCTCGAGTGTCAGACCGAGGTCGCGGCAGCGTCCGATGACGGTGCCCGAGCTGGCCGAGTCGTAAACGTGCTCGACGTTCGCGCCGATCAGCGCCGCCAGCTCGCGGCCCTTGAGCCGGTTGCGCGGCGGAACGACGGTGGTCGCCCAATTGCCCTTGCCGAGGTCGGCCAGGCGCTCCATGGCCGCGAACAACTCCAAATAAGGTGTGTCGTGGTGAGTTTCGCGCGGCAGACCGGCCACGTCGACCATCGTGCGCGCCGTGAACACCCGGCCGAACTCGGCGATGTCGACCGTCCGGCCCGCGACCAGATCGGTGCGCAGGCGCTCGAGCTGCGCGCCGGTCGCGTCCTCGACGAGCTGCTCGGAAGCCGGCTTGCCGAAGAGATCGCCGAGGCCGGCGCGCAACCGCTGGTGCTCGGGGCCTTCGAAACGTTCGGCGCCGAATTCGCCGAGCATCTGCGACCACCAGTGTCCGGACGCGCCGTCCGTCGCGATGCTGAAATGCTCACTGTCCCGGTGGACTTGGCGCGCGAGTTCCGGATCCGACACCACCCAGCCGAATTTCGGTACCTTGCGGAGCGGTCGGGTGGCGGCCCCGAGCGGCGCGAGCAGCGCCAGGCCCGGCTGGGCGGCGGCGTGCAGGGCGAGTTCGTGCCATTCGGCGGCACTCGGCAGTGTCACGGTCATGCGTGTGCTCCGGTGATCGCGTCGGCGGTGAAGCGGTCGCCGCTGAACTGGTCGACCACGAGATGGGTGCACAGGATCGCCATCGCCGCCCATTCGGCCGTGACGCCGTCCCAGGTGCCGGGCCGGTCCACGGCCGTGCGCCAGATCCGTTCCGTCGCTGCGGGATCGAAGAGTCCGTAGCGACGCGCCGCGGCACGGGAGAGGTGGTCGGCGGCCAGCTGCGCGCCCGGCCCGCTGAGGTACCAGGGGGCGATCGGCGTCATGAACGGCTTCTTGCGCCGCCGCACGATCCGCTTGGGCAGCAGATCGGCCATCGCCCGTTTGAGCACGTATTTCTCGGTGCCCAGACGCAGCAGCATGCGGGGGTGAAGCTCGGCACAGACGTCGAGGACGTCGCGGTCGAGGAACGGCACCCGCACCTCGAGACCGTGCGCCATGCCGAGCCGGTCGGAGATGGGCAGCACCCAGTGCGGCAGGCGGGTGTGGAACTCGAAATGCATTTGGCGGTGCAGCGTGCTGTGCTCGGGCGGGCGCGGCAGCGCCGACGGCTCGGGCAGGTCGGCGAGCACGGCGGGCCGCGCGGTGCCGGACAGCGCGCTCCACAGGTAGACCCACGGCGGCATCTGTCCGTACCGTTCGGCGTCACTCCTACTGCGAGACGAGATCTCGACGAGGTGGCGGTCGATGCCGCTCGGCGCGCCGATCCATTTCGTCGCCTGCCGCCACACCAGCGGTCGCAGCGCGTCCAGCCGCAGGTCGGTCAACCGCGAACTCAACCGCATCAACCGGTAGAAGTCGTATCCGGCGAGCAATTCGTCCGAGCCGTCGCCACTCATCGCCACCTTCAACCCTTGATCTCGGGCGAGCGCGGTCAGGTCGAGGAAGGGGGAGGCGACGCCGCCATACCAGAACGGAGATTCGAAGTGCCACATGCTCTTCGGCAGCAGCTCGCAGACGCGCGCGCCCGTCGTCTCCGCTTCCACGTTCGGGACACCCAGCGACCGCGCGACCAGTCGCGACATCTCCGTCTCGTCGTGGATCGCGCCGGACAGCCGCACGCTGAGCGTGGTCAGCGGTGCGTCGCAACGCCGGGCGGCGACGGCGGCGATGGCGGAGGAGTCGAGTCCGCCGCTGAGCGCGATGCCCGCTGCCACCTCGTCGGGCACCCGCTTGGCGACCGCGGCGGTGAATCGCTCGTCGAACGCCTCGATCGCCGCGTGCCCGGTGAGCAGCGGCGCGTCGGGATCCTCGCGCTCGAAGACGCGGAAATAGCGCCTGGCGCGGATGCCGTCGCGGTCCGCGGTGAGGACGGTGCCCGGTTCCAGATCGCGCACGTCACGCCAGAACGTGCCCGGCGCGATCGTGTGGCCGTAGAACAGGCAGTCGCTCAGACCCTGCGGGTCGATGTCGGGCGTACAGGCGCCGGAGGCGAAGATGCCCTTGATCTCCGACGCGAAGGTCAGGCGGGTGCCGCGCAGGTGGTAGAACAGCGGTTTGACCCCGACACGGTCGCGGGCCAGCGTCAGGCGCCGCCGGAGGGCATCCCAGATCGCGATGCCGAAATCGCCGTCCAGGTGTTCGACGAAACCGTCACCGTACTCCTCGTACAGGTGCGGGACGACCTCGGCGTCGCTGTCGCTGCGGAACCGGTGCCCGCGCGCCGCGAGGGAGCGGCGCAACGCCTTGTGGTTGTAGATCTCGCCGTTGAGCAGCGCACGGATCGAACCGCTCTCGTCGGCGGTCGGCTGCGCGCCGTGCCGCACGTCCACGATGGACAGGCGCTGGAACCCCAGCGCGGCGTGCCGGTCGTGCCAGCTGGCGTGGTCGTCGGGGCCGCGGTGGCGCAGCACCGCGCACATCGCGGCGAGCGGGCCGGGGTCGACCGGCGCTTCGAAGTCGACGATGCCGCAGACCGCGCACATCTCAGGACTGCCCGACCGCGGTCGCGGGCGCGAGTAGCCCGTCCAGTTCGGCGAGGGCCGCGTCCACGGCGGCGGTCAGGTGCTCGATCGGCGGCAGCTTGTCGGCCGCGCCGAGCACACCGAGGAACAGCTCGTCTCGGTAACCGAAGCAGGTGAAGTTCAGCGAATTGCCGTGCATCAGAAGCGATATCGGATACATCGCGTCGAGCCGAGCACCGTCCCAGAACAGCGTCTCCCGTGGGCCGGGGATATTGGAGATGCCCATCGGATGCGAGGACGGGGCCGAGCGGATACCGAGCAGCAGCGCGAAGACCCACGGGAAGGTGGTCGCCAGGCCGTATCCGATGACCGCGCCGGGCGACATCGCGCCCATGTGCCGCTTGGCGGCGTCGATCGCGTCCTTGACGGCGGCGAGGCGGCGCACCGGATCCTCGATGTCGGTCGCCAGCGCCGTGAACATCAGTCCCGCGCGGGTGCCGACCCGCTGGTCACCGTCGCGCAAATCGGTCGGCACACCGGCGGTGAGCGGGCGCTCGGGCAGTTCGGCGTGGTCGGTGAGGTAGTTACGCAGCGCCGTGGCGACCAGATACAGCACCAGATCGTTGACGGTGCAGTCCGCGGCGCGCGCCAGCCGTTTGATCTCGCTCAGCCGGTAGCGGCGCAGCGAGAGGTCGCGCGCGCCGGTGATCGGACCGTCGAGGACGGAGGGCGGTTGCCGGTAGGTCTGCTGCGCGGTCGCCCGCCCCGCCTTGCGCCGCAGTGCATCCCGCGCCGCAGCGGCGACCCCGGCCAGTACCGCGAGGAATCCGCGCACCGCCGTGAACAGCGAACGGATCCGGCTCACGCGCGCCGGATCGCCGGTCTCGGGTCCGATGGTGAAGAAGGGTGGCAGGTCGCGCGCCCCGGCGTCCGCGGACAAGCCCCCGGTGATGACGCGCACCAGCGAAACGCCGTCCAGCAGACTGTGATGCGTCTTCAACACCGCCGCGAAGCGATCCGCGGACTGTCCCGTCACGAAATGCAGTTCCCAGGGCGGCTTGCCCAGGTCCAGCTGCTCGCGGTGTATGCGCGTCACTAGCTCGACCAGCTCGTCGCGGCCCGCGCCCGCGGGCAGCGACCACTGCCTGATGTGGTCGACCGGGTCGATTTCCTCGATTTCCCGTACCAGCGCGAGGGATTCGGCGAGGCGACCGCGCACCGGCGCCAGGTTCCACGGCGGCGGTACGGTGAACGGGGCCGCGTACCGTGCCCGCCAGCGGCGCACGAATCCCTCGGCATCGCCGTCGGGACAGTGGAATTCCATCAGGAACGCCACGTGCATCGGCATTTCCGGCGACTCCAGCGACAACCAGGTCGCATCGGTGGCCGACAATCGCTTGATCGCCATACCCCTATCCTTCGAACTCTCGGTCCGCCGGCCGTGGTGCGAGGTCGAGCCGCAGGCCGACGGGGATTACGGCGAAATGGAACCGGTCGTCGGGCGGTGGCACGCCCTCCGGAATCCGGAAATCGAATGTGCGGCAAGCCATCGCGGCCACGCTCTTGACCTCGAGCATCGCCAGTCCGCGCCCCGGGCAGAACCGCGGCCCCGACCCGAACGGGATCGAGACGTCGGGGCGGTGCGCCCGGCCGTCGGCGCCGCGCAGCCACCGTTCGGGGTCGAACCGCTGCGGATCGGCGAAATTCTCCTCCTGCAGGCCCGGATACCGCACGTCGACCAGCACCCAGGTGCCCGCGGGCAGCGCGATGTCGCGCAGCACGGTGTCGTGCACGGCCTCCATGAGCAGCAGGGGAGTGGTGGGTTGCAGCCGCATCGACTCGGCGACAACGGCTTCCAGATATGGCTGACGCTCCAGCGTCGACGGAATCCTGGCGATCTCCTCCCGGATGCGTTCCTGCGCTTCGGGTTCGGCGGCCAGGTGGTAGAGCAGCCACGCCGCGGCGTTGCTCGTGGTGTCCTGTCCGGCGATCAGGATCGTCAGCGCCTCGGCGAACAGCTCGTCGTCGGTGAACGATTCCCCGCCGTCGCTGGCGAGCAGGAACGCCTCGATGAAGTTGGTCGGTTGCTCCGGCGCCGCGGTGCGCGCGCGGGCGATGACCGCGTTCACCTCGGCGCGCAGCGCGTCCAGCGCCCGGTCCAGCGCGTGGTCGGCGGGCAGCTTGACGTAGCGCCAGTACGGGAACGGAATGTTCAAGCGGCGGTTGATCATCGGGAAGACGTGTTCGAGGTGCCGCTGGATGACGTCGCCGGACTGCTCGAGGGTGTTGATGTCGTAGTCGAAGGTCAGCTTGGCGGTCACGTCCACGGTGTAGCGGGTCAGGTCGGCGCGCACGTCCTCGGGTGGGGCCGCGAGCCAACGCCGTCGCAGCCGCTCGGTGATCTGCTCCAGCGTGGTGTGGAACCGGGTGAGATGGGCGGCGTTGAACGCGGGCATGGCCAGCCGCCTGCGCCGCCGCCACGCCTCGCCCTCGGAGGAGAACAGTCCGTTGGACCCCATCTCGCTCATGATCGACTCGATCGAGGACTGGCGCCGGTAGGTTCCGGGGCGCTGCCGCAGGACCTCCTTGCCGATCTCGGGATCGCCGACCACGACCAACCGCCTGCCCGGCATGCTCAACCGGTAGACGGGACCGTATTCCGCGCACCAGCTGTCGAGTTGCCGGTGCAGCCGCGTCGGGGTCAGTTGCGGGAGGTTGCCCAGCACCGGCCAGCCGTCTGGGCCGGGCAGATCGAGAAGCGACATCGGCGCGCGGAGCGGGACGGACACCGGTCCGAGCCTAATCACGAATCGAGCGCTCTGCGCAATCGAAATCCAGAATTCATCGCCGGAGACGATGCGCGCGCCGAACATTTGTCACGAAGGAGCAAGGCGCACACATCGATTGGTGATCCCCCTCACTGACCGGCGGCGCAAGTGGACTGCTGTCGCGGTCTGGTCGTAGTGTCGCAACCATCCGGTCGAGCCCGGGTTTCTTTGGCCCCCTTGCTTTATCAGCGTCGCGTCGCTCCATTTCCCGTGGGAGCCGCGGCCATCGGAGGAAATCTCGTATGAACCGCTCTCGAATACGCGCGCTCGGGGCCGCTCTCCCCGCCGGAGAATTCACCACCGACGAAGTGCTGAATCGCATGTCGAGCGGCGGCGAGTTCGACGTCGAACGCATTACCGGTATCGCACACCGGCATATGGTCGACCGCACCGAGGAGGACACCCTGACCCTGGGCGTCGCCGCGGCGCTCGACTGCCTGGCGGGCTCCGGATACGACCCCGCGGATCTGGACGTGATCATCTGCGGCGGCACCACCGTGCACGACGGATTCCGCATGGTGTTCGAGCCGTCCGCCGCGGGGGAGATCGCCCGGCGCATCGGCGCGGTCAACGCCACCGGCTACGACGTCGCCAATGCCTGCGGCGGCACCATGACCGGTATCTATCTGCTGGACAACCTGATTCGTGCCGGAGTCGTCCGGACCGGCATGGTGGTGACCCCCGAGGTCATCTCGCCGGTCACCGAGGGCGCGCTCGCCGAGGCGGTGGACGCGCGCGACCCGCAGTTCGCGGCGCTGACCCTGGCCGACGCGGCCGTCGCCGTGGTGCTCGACCGCGCCGTCGACGACGCCGAGGCCGTCCACTACATCGACATGATCACCTGCGCGGAATACTCCGGCCTGTGCATCGCGAAACCCAGCGACAGCACCGAGAACATGATCATGCTGACCGACAACCTCACCATGCAGGCCGCACCGCGGCGCGAGACCTGGGCGAAATTCCATCGCGACGTGCTCGCCAAGAAAGGAACGACATTCGCCGAGGAGAATTTCGACTACATCGTCTTCCATCAGCTCGGTGTCGGGTTCACGGAGAAACTCGCGGAGTCGGGTAGCAAGATCCACGGCGCACCTATGCCGCCGCGGCTCGCGTGCGTCGAAAAGTATGGGAATACCGGAGCGAGTACGCATTTCCTGGTGCTGCGCGACTACCTGTCGCGCGGCCTGATTCCGGCGGGTTCGAAGATCTGTTTCGTGCCGACGGCGTCGGGAATGGTGTTCGGAGTGTTGTCGGCGACCATCGGTGAGTTGGTGAAGTAGATCGTGGTGACCATTCTGCGCAATTCGGCGGTGAGCGAGGACCCGGCGTTGGGCTCGATCGACCACGCGGTCGCGGCGGCGCGCGAGTGCCTTGCCGGGGCGGGCCTGTCGGCGGCGGACGTGGACGTGCTGATGAACGTCGGCGTGTACCGGGACGCAAACATCGTGGAGCCGTCCAACGCAGCGCTGATCCAACGCGAGCTCGGCATGCACCTCGACTACGAACCCGGCTCCGCACGGCCCGGTTTCTCGCTCGACCTGCGCAACGGCGCGTGCGGCGTGCTGAACGCGCTCCAGGCCGCGAACGCGTTGCTGGCCAACGGAACCGCCGAGCACGTCCTCATCGTCGGCAGCGACGCCCACCCCGGCGGCCGGGCGGACGCGACCGACTTCCCCTATGCCACGGTGGGCGGTGCCTTTCTGGTGACGAAGGGCATCGACGCCACGACCGGGCTCGGCGCGGTGCACTTGCAGGCCGCCCCGCGGCCGGACGGCGCGCATCCCGGCGTCGCGGGCTATCTCGACCTGAAGGCGATGGGCCGCGACGGCGCGCGCACGATCACCGTCGAGGTCGCCGACGATTTCACCGAGCGCGTCATCGGCGTCGCGCGCACGGCGGTGCGAAACTACCTCGCGAATCACCCTGAGGCCGCGGCGGATTCGACGGTGCTGGTCACCAACGATCCCGCGCCGGACTTCGCGGCCACGCTGGCCGCCGACTTCGGTTTCGCGCGCCACCACCAGGCCGACACCGGGTCGCGGAACGCCGGAAGCTCCGGTCTCATCATCGCCTACCACCAGCTGATTCGCTCCGGCGCCGTGCGCGAGGGCGACCAGCTGCTGCTCGTCGCGGGCGGATCGGGGCCGACGGCGGGCTGTGTCGGCTACCGGGTGCCCGTCGGCGGTGCCGGGTGAGGCGGGCGACCGGATACGCGGACCCGAGCGTCCTGCTCGAGCGCCGGATCGCGCAACGGGCCGACCAGCCCGCCATCAGCTACCCGACCCGCGCGGACGCGGCGAAGGCCGACCGGGGCGCCGACCTGGGATTCGCGACCATGACCTACGCCGAGCTGGGGCGGCGCGTCCGCTCCTACGCGGCGGGCTTCGTGCGGATCGGAATCACCAAGGGCGTCAAAGTCATTGTGCTCGTGCGCCCCGATCCGGACCTGTTCGCGGTGCTGTTCGCGCTGTTCCGGGTCGGCGCGGTGCCGGTGGTGGTGGATCCCGGCATGGGTGTGCGCCGCATGCTGCACTGCTTCCACAGCGTCGGCGCGGAAGCCTTCATCGGGATCCCCGAAGCGCACCTGGTGCGGCTGGCCGCTCGGCGCACATTCGGCTCGATTCGGGTGCACGTCACGGCGGGGCGGTCGTTCTGGGGCGGCCACAGTCTGACCGAGCTGCGCGACGAGCCGGAAACACTTGCCGCCGAACATGCTCCGGACGACCTGTTCATGATCGCGTTCACCACCGGAAGCACCGGACCGGCCAAGGGCGTCGAGTTCACGAGATCGGGTTTCGCCGCCGCCCTCGATGTCGTCGCCGAACTGCACGGCCGCCCGAACGGTTTCGTCTCGCTCACCTCGGTTCCCCTGTTCGGCCTCTTCGATCTGCTGCAAGGTGCGCACGTCGTGCTCGGCCCGGTCGACCCGGTGCGCGTATCGAAGGCGAATCCCGCGCTGCTCACGGACGTGGCGCGGTCCTTCGGCGCCACCGACCTCACGGCCTCGCCCGCCCTGCTGGCCCGGCTCGGTGCGCATTTCGCCGAAACCGGCGAGCGACTGCCCGGCATCGCGCGGGTCATCTCCATGGGCGCACCGGCCAATCTGGTTGCGCTGGAGCGCATCCGCTCCGCGCTCGGTGACGAGGCGAGAATCTTCACCACCTATGGCGCGACCGAGGCGCTGCCGCTGACGACCTTGGAATGGTCCGAGCTGGACCGGACGCGCGCCGCCACCGCCGAGGGCGCGGGTGTATGCGTCGGCCGCCCACTGCCGGAAGACAGCGGCGCGACCCTGGTCCGGATCATCGGCGTCACCGACGAGCCCATCGCCGACTGGCGCGCGGACCTCGTGCTGCCCGCCGGCCGGATCGGTGAGATCGTCGCGAGCGGACCGCAGGTCAGCCGCGCCTACCATCGCAATCCCGCCGCCGATGCGCGGCACAAGATCGACGAGCGGCTGCCCGACGGCAGTGTCCGGCGCTGGCACCGCACGGGCGACCTGGCGCGCGTAGACGAATCGGGCCGCCTGTGGTTCTGCGGGCGGCTCTCCCAGCGCGTGCGGACCGCAGACGGTGACCTGTACACCGTCCGGTGCGAGCAGATCTTCAACACGCACCCGGACGTCGCCAGGACCGCACTGGTCGGCGTCGGCGCGCCGGGTGAACAGATCCCGGTGCTGTGCTTCGAGCCCGCCGCGGATCTCACCCCCGCCGAGCTCACGCGGGTGCGGCGCGAACTGTGGACCCTCGCTCAGCGCAACGCGGAGACAAGGCGCATCCGAACCTTTCTGCCGCACAGCGAGTTTCCCGTCGACATCCGGCACAACGCGAAGATCGGGCGGGAGCGGCTCGCCCGGTGGGCCGCGGATCGGCTCGGCTTCCCGCGAACGAAAGGAACGGACCGATGAAGGTTCTCGTCACCGGCGCGACCGGATTCCTCGGCAGCCACATCGTCGATGCCGCCACCGGCGCGGGCGACGAGGTGCGGGCGCTGGTCCGCGCGGGCAGCGACCTCGGCTACCTGTCGGGCGTGCCGGGCCTCGACACCGCCGTCGGCGATCTCGGCGATTTGGATTCGCTGCGGGCGGCCTGCCGGGACGTGGACGTCGTCTATCACAGCGCGGGGCTCGTTTCGGAAGTCGGTGCGCGGGAGCAGTTCTGGCGAGCGAACGTCGAGGGCACCCGCAACCTGATCGCCGCCGCTCGCGACGCGGGCGTTTCCCGGTTCGTGTACGTCAGCAGCCCGTCGGTGGCCACCTCGTATGAGACCGACCGCTTCGGCATCGACGAGTCCGAACCCTACGTCGACGCGCCCAAGAGCCTTTATGTCGCGACGAAGGTGGTGGCCGAGCAGTACGTGCTCGCGGCCGACTCGTCCGGCTTCACCACGTGCGCGTTGCGTCCCAGGATGATCTGGGGCCCGCGCTCGGCCGGATGGATGAGCCTGCTGCTGCGCAAGCTGAAAAGCGGTCGGCTGCCCGATCTTTCGGGAGGACGCCGGGTCATGGCGTCCATCACCTACTGCGAGCACGCGGCGGCCGCCTGTCTGCAAGCCGCCCGTTCTCCCGCGGTCGCCGGAAACGCCTATTTCCTGGCGGATCCCGAGGACATCGACCTGTGGGAGTTCGTCCGCGACCTGGCCGTCGCGCTCGATCTGACTCCGCCGACCCGCACCGTGCCCGGACCCGTGCTGGACGCGGCGATCGCCGTCTTCGACACCATCTGGCGGCTACCCGCCGTCAAGGAGCGGTGGGCGCCGCCGCTGTCGAGCTGGACCACGGCGGCGCTCACCGTCTCCAGCACCTACGACACCTCGGCCGCCCGTAAAGATTTCGACTACAACCCAACCGTCTCCCGCGACGAGGGCCTGGCGCGCTACGTCGAGTGGGTGCGCTCGGTCGGCGGCGTCGACGCCGTGCTGGCGCGCGGCTGAACGGATTACGAGGAGGTCGGTCTCGTGACATCACTGCTGTCCACCGTGCGGGGACGCCGCGCGGGCGTCGAGTCCACGGTGCCCACCGCGCCCGGCGCGCTGCCGTTTCTGGGGCACTGGCACCGTTTCGGCAGCACACCGCACCGGTTCCTGTCCACACTGTCGGCCCATGGACCGGTGGTGCGCGTCGGAATCCCGGGTTACGAAACGTATGTCGTCACCGAACCGGAGCTGATCAGGGAGGCGTTCACCGGGCTGTCGGATCAGGGCTCGATGATCGAGCGCGCCGAATTGCTGCTCGGTGGCGGCGTCACCGTCGTCTCCGGTGCGACACACCGGCGTTCCCGCAGGCTCATCGCACCCGCGTTCGCCAAGGCGCGAATCGCCCAGTACGCCACCGTGATGACGGCGATGGGCCGGGCGCGGGCCGACCAGTGGCGTGACGGCGCGATGCTCGCGGTGAACGAGGAGATGCACGACCTCGCGCTGCGCACCGTGGCGGGCGCGCTGTTCTCCGGTGAACTCGGCGAGATCACCGCGCGGCGCGTGCACCGGCTGTTGCCCGAGGTCATGACGCTGCTCGCGCGCCGCGTCACCCGGCCCGCGTGGCTGGACCGGCTGCCCACCCGAGGCAACCGCCGCTTCGTCGCGCTCGTCGACCAGCTCAAGGACGCCACCGCCGACATCATCGCGGCGTACCGCGCCGACCTCGCCGCCGACCCGGCCATCGACCACGGCGACCTGCTCGACACGTTGATCCGGGCCCGCGACGAGGACGGCGCTCCGCTCAGCGACAAGCACGTGCACGACGAACTGGTGAACTTCCTCGTCGGCGGCACCGAGGCCATCGGCATGACCGCCACCTGGCTGCTCTACGAACTGGCGCGCAATCCGGAGATCGAGCGCGCCCTGCACGCCGAACTCGACGAGGTGCTCGGCGGGCGACCCGCCGAGTTCGCCGACCTGCCCCGGTTGGACCTGACCAAGCGGCTCGTGCTGGAGACGCTGCGCCGCTACTCGCCGTGGCTCACCGTGCGGCACGTGCCCGCCGGCTATGAGCTCGGCGGGTACCCGCTGCCCGAGGGAGCGATGCTGTTCGTCTGCCCGATCGCGGTGCATCGCGATCCGGAAGTGCACGCCGACCCGGACCGGTTCGACCCCGATCGCTGGCTGCCCGAGGCGACGGCCGGGATGTCGCGCGGCGCGCACATCCCGTTCGGCATGGGCGCGCGGCAGTGTCCCGGCAACGTGTTCGCGCTGACCCAGGTGGCGTTGCAGATCGCCACCTTGTGCGGGCGCTGGCGGCTGCGGCTGGAGCCGGGATTCACGGCCCGCGAGACCGTCATCGGCGCGCTGGTCCATCCGAAGAGCCTGCCGATGCGAGTCGAAGCTCGTCGCGTGCCAGGTGCCGAAGGATGACAGGCGCCGATCGGAAGGGTGTGCGATGAGCGAAGTCCCCGAACGTTGTGAAGTCGCGGTGATCGGTTCCGGATTCAGCGGGCTCGGCGTGGCGATCAACCTGAAGCGTTGCGGCATCGAGGATTTCGTGATCCTCGAACGCGCGGAGTCGGTCGGTGGCACCTGGCGCGACAACGTGTATCCGGGATGCGCCGTCGATGTGCCGTCGGTGCTGTACTCGTACTCCTTCTTTCCCGGTGACTGGTCGCGGCTGTTCGCGACCCAACCCGAGCTGCGCGCCTACACCGAATCGGTGGTCGACGCCTTCGACCTACGACGCCACGTGCGGCGCGAAAGCGAGGTCGTCGGCGCCGAGTTCGACGAGAGCGAGCACCGGTGGCGGGTGCGGTCGGCCGACGGGCGCGTGATCAGCGCGCGCGCCGTCGTCATGGGGTACTTCTCGCTGCACGTGCCGTTCGTTCCGGATGTCCCTGGCCGGGAACTGTTCCGGGGCGTCCAGATGCACTCCGGCTCTTGGCATTCCGGCTTCCAGCCGGAAGGAAAGCGGATCGCCGTCGTCGGTTCGGGCGCGAGCGCCGTGCAGATCGTGCCCGCGCTGGCGCGAGCGGGTGCGCAGGTGGTGTCGTTCCAGCGCAGTCCGGCGTGGGTGCTGCCGCGCGGGGATCGCGCGATACCGGGACCGGTGCGGACCGTGTTGCGCGAATTCCCGCCCGCGCGATTGGCGTTGCGCGGCATGGTGTTCTCGCTGCTCGAACTGGTGCACCTGGCGGAGTTCCATCCCCGCTTGCTGCCGGTCTTCGAGCAGGTCTGCCTGCGCGCACTGCGCAGGCAGGTGCCCGATCCGCGCATCCGGGAGAAGCTGCGGCCGGACTACCGATTCGGGTGCAAGCGGCCGATGGTCTCCGACGAGTACTACGCGGCCTTCGCCCGCGACGACGTCGACCTGGTGACGGAGAAGATCGTCGACCTGACCCCGTCCGGTGTGCGCACCGCCGACGGAGTCGTCCACGAGGTCGACGCGATCGTGTGGGCCACCGGCTACCACGTCCAGGACTCGATCCCACGCTTCCCGGACTTCCGCACGGCCGCCTTCTCGCTGCGAGAAAGCTACGAGCGCAATGGTTTCGCGGCCTATCGCGGCATCGCTTTCGCGGGTCTGCCGAACCTGTTCTGCGTCACCGGTCCCAATACCGCGTTGCCGCACACCTCTCAGTTCCAGGCCATCGAACCCACCACGCGACTCATCGCCCGCACCATCGCCCACATGCGGGAGCGCGCTGTCACCCGCTACACACCGACCGACGCCGCCCAGCATCGCTTCGTGGCCCACTGTCGCCGCGTCCTCGCCGACCGCGTCTGGACCATCGGCGGCTGCACCAGTTACTTCGTCACGCCCACCGGGACCAACACTCTTACCTGGCCCGGAAGCACCCGTAGCGTCCGTCGCGACCGTCGTCACATCCGCCCCGAGGATTGGGACCGCCGCCCGGCCACCGCCGAATCGAGCACGGCCTGAACAGGATTCGGCCGGGCGAAGCGCAATCGGGAGGGTGGCGTCGATCAGTCGTCAGCCGTCCGGCGATCAGCGATCGGCGACGAAAGCGTCGAGCAGACTGCGATAGACGTCCGCGAAACGCTTGCGCGCGTTCTGCTGTTCGGCGGTCAGGCCGTCGGTCGAGTCGGGCCCGTACACGATCAGGTGGAGGTTCTGGCCCGGCGGTTCGGGCATCACGTCGATGATCCGACTGCCGCCGTCGCCCGAGACGGGCATGCCGAGGTCGACGGTGGACAGCGCCGTGATCTCGGCCAGGGCGGCATCGATCACCTCGCGCCGGACCGCGCCGTCGACCTGACGCGGTGGAGTGTTCGGATTCCGTTCGGGCGCAATGGCATCCGGTTGGCTGACCGCGCGGCCGTCGGCGTAGACCTGGAGCAGCGGACGCAGATCGATCCGTTCCTGCCAGCCGTGCGGCATCGTCGTCAGGGTGAGCAGCGCGACGGTCGACCTGGCGGGCACCGGCGCGGGAACGAGTACGGGCGGATGAGCCGCGGGCACAGGCGGATTAGCTTCCGGTGCTGTCGTAGCTGGGACCTCCGGCACGGCCGGATCGGCCGCGGCGACGCCCGAGCCGGTCGCGAACAGCATCGCGAGGACAACCAGGGTCGACAACGTTCTGCGCATGAACATCCCATCTCGGCAGCGTCGGACGAGCGCCTCGACCGGGAAGCGAGCGCGGACTCGCTCCGGCGCAGGGGCTTCGGACGCCGACGAGCGTAGCGCCGATGCGGCATCGATGCGGGCCTATCGTGTGCGTTGTCCGGCCGGCGAGACGAACCCGGGGTAGTGGATCCCTACGCCGGGCGATGCTGCGCGGTCGGCGTCGTGTCGTGGTGTCGCGGCAAGGGCACCAGCATCGGTACGCGGTGCCGGTAGTCGCTGTACCGATCGCCGAAAGAGGCCATGAGATCGCGCTCTTCGAGTTGCAGCGCGATGAGGATGTAACCCGTGGTCATCGCCGCGAAGAACAGGTGACCGGCCGTCATCGTGGGCGTGGCCCAGAACGCGACGATGAAGCCGAGCATGATCGGGTGCCGAATCACGCGGTAGAACAACGTGGTCCGGAACGGGAGGTCGCGGTAGGGCTCCCCACGCCAGGCGAGATAGACCTGGCGCAGACCGAAAAGGTCCCAGTGGTTGATCATGAACGTCGACAGCAGCACGGTGACCCAGCCGATCCAGAACAACGCCCACAGAACGATCCGCCCGGCCGTGGCGTCGACGTCCCAGACGACGGCGGGCATCGTCCGCCACTGCCAATAGAGCAGGAACAGCGCCAGGCTGGCCAGCAGCACATAGGTGCTGCGCTCCACGGACGGCGGAACCACCCGCGTCCACCGGCGTTTGAACGCCGGACGCGCCATCACGCTGTGCTGGATGGCGAACACGCCGAGCAGGAGCGCGTTGACCACGATGGCCTCACCGATCGAAGCCTCCACTCCCGCGTCGATGCTGCGGGGAACCCAGAAGTTGCCGACGAAACCGATCGCGTAGAGAAACGCGGCGAGGAATGCCAGATAGCTGACGACGCCGTAACCGAGAACGAGATAACGCATGATCATGCCCTTCGAAGTGGTCCGTTTCGCACCGCGACCGCGAGCGCCGAGGGAACGGTCAGCGCTCGGGACAATCGGTGGAACGGCGAGAAGTCGTGGAGGGGGCGCGCCGCGACGGCTGCGCGTCGGCGTGCTCCGGAAGCTGTGTGCGGCGACGCCTTTGTCTGCGCGTGCGAGATCCTGGCGCCCGGGACGCCCGGCGTATTCGTGGTCGCCTGTGGACCCGCCGAACGGAAGTCGTCGCCGAGGCGCGATCGGGTGACCGTTCTGGAACGCGCCCGATGCGACCACGAGTGCACCGCGGGCAGGCGCTCGTGGAATCGCTGTCCGATCGGGTACGGCGATCGCCTTCGGGCGGGCTCGCCGTACCTGGGGTGCGTGAAGTCGCGCTGCCGGTCGCCGCAGCTGATCACTAGTTCACGGTAGATCGCGGGCGGGCGCGCGAACAACCCTCTCGCACGGCATTCGCCCTGATCAGCCGGTGTGGTAGGCGCAGGACGGGTCGCGATGCTCGGCTCAGCGCAGCGCGGGCGGGTTGTTCAGGTCGGGTGCGGAGTAGGTGTCGCAGGCCCGCACCTGCCCGGTGCGGTAGCCCGTGAGGAACCACTTCTGCCGCTGTTCGGACGACCCGTGCGTCCACGCCTCCGGATTGACCCGGCCCTGCGCCGCACGCTGGATGCGGTCGTCGCCGACCGCGGAGGCCGCCGAGAGGGCGTCGTCGATGTCGGTGTCGGACAGCTGCCGCAGGAACGGCCGGTCACTGCCGGGCGCGGGCGTCTTGTCCGCGTAGTAGGCCCAGATGCCCGCGTAGCAGTCGGCCTGGAGCTCGGTGCGCACCGCGCCCGATTCCGGTCCGCGGGGGTCGCGCTGGGCGCGGCCGATGTCACCGAGCTGGTTCTGGATGTGGTGGCCGACCTCGTGCGCGACCACGTACTCCTGGGCGAGCGGGCCGCCGCTGGAACCGAAGCGGTCGGTCAGCTCCTGGAAGAAGCGGACGTCGAAGTAGGCGGTCTGGTCGGCGGGGCAGTAGAAGGGACCGACGTCGCTGGTGGCGTTGCCGCAGCCGGTGGCGACCGCGCCGGAGAACAGCACCAGCTCCGGCTCCACGTAGCGCTTGCCGGTTTGTTCGGGCAGTTCGCTCGCCCAGACGGCGTCCAGGCTCTGCGCGGTGAGCACGACCCGGCAGTCGACGTACTTGTTGGCGTCCGCGCTGGTCTTGCAGTGTTCCGGGGTGCCCGCCGTGCCGGGCTGGGTTTGCTGGGTGTCCTGGGCGCCGGTGAACTGGCCGAGCACGGAGCCGGGGTCGCCGCCGAGCAGCAGCGTGATCACCAGCAGGATCAGACCACCCGCTCCGCCGCCGAGTGCGAGTTTGCCGCCCATGCCCGGTCCGCCGGAAGAGGCTCGGTCCGGGTCGATCTGCAGCCCTTCGTTGAACGTCATCATGGTCCTTCGTGGCGTTTCGTGCGGTTGGCGGGCGACCTGCTGGCTACAGCTTGACACGGCCGCGTGGATATCGGTTTCCCCTCGACGAACGTGTCTAACTACGATGGCAACCGCATCCGGCGACGCCCCGCCGGTGCCGGAGTCGTCGAAAGGAATCCCGTGCTGCGCACCCACTTGGCTGGTTCGCTGCGAAGCGAGCACGCCGGTCAGACCGTCACCCTCACCGGATGGGTGGCCCGGCGGCGCGACCACGGTGGCGTGATCTTCATCGATCTGCGCGATGCGTCGGGTGTGGCGCAGGTGGTGTTCCGCGAAGGCGAGGCCGCCGAGCAGGCGCACCGGCTGCGCGCCGAGTACTGCGTGCTGATCACCGGCGTGGTCGAGCAGCGCCCGGACGGTAACGAGAACCCCGAGCTGCCGACCGGCCAGATCGAGGTGAACGTGAGCAAGCTGGAGGTGCTCAACGAGAGCGCCCCGCTGCCGTTCCAGCTCGACGAGCAGCCCGGTGACGAGGCGCGCCTCAAGTACCGCTACCTCGACCTGCGCCGCGAAGGGCCCGGCCACGCCATCCGGCTGCGCTCGAAGGTCAACGCCGCGGCCCGCGCGGTGCTGGCCCACCACGAGTTCATCGAGGTCGAGACGCCGACGATGACGCGCTCCACCCCCGAGGGCGCCCGTGACTTCCTGGTGCCCGCGCGGCTGCAGCCGGGCAACTTCTACGCGCTGCCGCAGAGCCCGCAGCTGTTCAAGCAGCTGCTCATGGTCGGCGGCATCGAGCGCTACTACCAGATCGCGCGCTGCTACCGCGACGAGGACTTCCGCGCCGACCGCCAGCCCGAGTTCACCCAGCTCGACATCGAGATGAGCTTCGTGCGCCAGGAGGACGTGATCCTGCTGGCCGAGGAGATCCTGGTCGCGCTGTGGAAGCTCATCGGCTACGAGATCCCGACCCCGATCCCGCACATGACCTACGCCGAGGCCATGCGCCGCTTCGGGTCCGACAAGCCGGATCTGCGTTTCGGCGTCGAGATCACCGAGTGCACCGAGTACTTCGAAAACACCCCGTTCCGGGTGTTCCAGGCGCCCTACGTCGGCGCGGTCGTGATGCCGGGCGGGGCGAACCAGCCGCGGCGCCAGCTCGACGCCTGGCAGGAGTGGGCCAAGCAGCGCGGCGCCAAGGGTCTGGCCTACGTGCTGGTGAACGAGGACGGCACGCTCGGCGGCCCGGTCGCCAAGAACCTCAGCGACGCCGAACGCGAAGGGCTGGCCAAGCACGTCGGCGCGGTCCCCGGCGACTGCGTCTTCTTCGCCGCGGGCTCGGCCAAGGCCCAGCGCGCGCTGCTCGGCGCGGCGCGCGGCGAGATCGCGCGCAAGGTCGGGCTGATCGACGAGAACGCCTGGTCGTTCGTGTGGATCGTGGACGCGCCGCTGTTCGAGTCCACCGCCGACGCGACCGCGAGTGGCGATGTGGCGCTTGGGCATTCGGCGTGGACCGCGGTGCACCACGCGTTCACCTCGCCCAAGCCGGAGTCGATGGACACCTTCGACACCGACCCCGATTCGGCGCTCGCCTACGCCTACGACATCGTCTGCAACGGCAACGAGATCGGCGGCGGCTCGATCCGTATCCACCGCCGTGACGTGCAGGAGCGGGTGTTCAAGGTGATGGGCATCAGCCACGACGAGGCGCAGGAGAAGTTCGGCTTCCTGCTCGACGCCTTCGCCTACGGTGCTCCGCCGCACGGCGGCATCGCCTTCGGCTGGGACCGCATCACCGCCCTGCTGGCCGGTCTGGACTCCATCCGCGAGGTCATCGCCTTCCCGAAGACCGGCGGCGGCGTCGACCCGCTGACCGACGCGCCCGCGCCGATCACCGCGCAGCAGCGCAAGGAGGCGGGCTTGGACGTCAAGCCGGAGCAGGAAAAGGTCGAGGTGAAACTCGAGGTCACCGAGTCGTAGGCCGCATTACGGCCGGTAACGCGCCGTCCGCCACCGGAGTCGCCTCCGTGACGGGCGGCGCGTTCGCGTCGCAGGGTGCGCCCGTCCTGGGATCGCCCGCGCGGCAGCTGTCGCGCACCGTCACAACGCACCGCGCAGTCGCAGGAGTGGCAGCGCCACCTCTCTCGCGATGGGGCTCCGAGCGAAGATCCGGCTAGACCGGGGCGATGCGCCCGCCGGTGAGGGTGCGGTAGGCGTAGGTGACCGCGAGGATCGATATCGGGCCCGCGACGAGGAGTCCGATGCCGCACAGCAGCAGGCCGAGGAAGGTGATCACCGCGACGGACAAGGCGAGCAGAAACACCTTCCATGCGTTGTTGACCACCAGGGTCGCGCTGGCCTTGATCGCGTCGAACGGGCCGAGATCCTGATCGACCACGAAGTGCAGCGCGAACATGCACAGCACGCCGGCGACGAGTCCGGGTAATACGCACAGCGCCAGACCGATCCAGGTGCCGAGGAACGCGAGCAGGGCGGTCAGCAAGACGTTGCCCGCGTTGACGAACTTGAAGTACGAACCGAAAACCGGTTTGGCGCCGTCGGTTTCGTACAGCGCTCCGCGCACCATAGCGGCCTGCAACAACCACAGCGCCGCCATCACCGCGAGGAAGAGCAACATCAGCGGCAGCAGCGTGTTCGGTTCGAAGGCCTGCACTACCAGCACGAAGATCAGGTAGATCACGACGCCCAGCGCCGTAATTCCTAGCCATGGAGCGGGATTCGACCGGAACTTTGCCAGCCCGTAGCTGATCGCGTGGCCGACGTCGAGACCGGTCGGCGTCCCGACCTGATAGCCGTAGATCGGTTGTCCCGGTACCGCTCCCGTGGGCGCCGCGCCGGGTGGCATCGTACCCGGTTGCTGCGCCGCGTATTCCTGGTGTGTCCCGTACTCCTGCGCCGCGCCGTATTGCTGCTGCGCTCCATACTGTGGCGCGTCCGGCGACACGCCCGGCCCCGTGCCCGCGGGCCCGTACGCGGGCTGCGCGGCGACCGCGGGCGGCGGCTCCACCGGCTCGGCGCCGTATTGTGCCGCACCCGGGCCCTCGAACTGCGGATACCCCGCTCCACCAGGCATTTCGTGGCGCGAATGACCCGCGCCGGACGGCGGAGCGTGGGGGTCGCTACTCTCGTGCTGCCCCGGTTGAGCCGCGAACCGCTCGCTTCCACCGCCCTGCCGGGGTGTGCCGCCTGTGGGATCATTCGGTGCGGAGGACGGTGTGTCGGTCAATGTCGTAGACCTTTCGACGCAACTGGTTTGCGATGTGGCGCACAGCAGTTCACGATGAGAAAACCGGACGCGTGCAATGGTGTCAAGCGAGCACGGCTTTCGTCCGCGACCACGACACGAGACACGCCGAGCGAAGCGGAAAGGTTGCGTAACCGCTCGCTAGAAGTGACCCCATGCGAGTAGCTTGAGAGGCGATGACCGCACTATTGGCCGAACGCGCCGCCGAAGTCGTGTCCGCAGCACAACAGTTGCTCACAAAGCGAATGGGTGCTCCGGTGAAGCTGAGCGATCCGATGGAACTCAGCGGTAGTGGTAGGACGACAGTCCTACGTGTGCGTGTTGCCGAGAACTCGTTCTCGCTACCCCGGACGCTGATCGTCAAGCAGGTGCGCGGAGCCGCTCAGGACCGCCGCACCGGAGGCTTGGCCCCCGGCGTCGCGAGCATCGATTCGGCGTTCCTCCGGGAAGCCGTCTCGTACCAGTTCACCACCGCGCTCAGCCGCGAGCAGCGGCCCGGCGCGTACCTGATCGCACACAGCTTGCCCGACCGCCTGCTCATCCTGTCCGATCTCGGCGAGAACGCCAGGATGACCGCGGTGCTGCAGTCCGGCGCCGAGCCGGCCACCCGCAACGCGCTGATGGCCTTCGCCCAGGCGCTGGGCCGGATGCACGCCGCGACCGTCGGGCGCGAGGCCGATTTCGTCGCGCTGCTGCGCCGCGTCGAGGTGGTGCACCGCGTCGACGGCATCGCCCAGCAGGCCGAGTCCGCGATCTCCGAGGTGCCCGGGATGCTGCAACGCGAGCTGGGCATCGAAGTGCCCGGCGAGATCGCCGAGCGCATCGTGCGCGGCAACCGGCTGTTCTCGGCCGGGCGGTTCCGCGCGTTCAGCCCGTCGGACCTGTGCCCGGACAACGTCATCCTCAACCAGGAGGGCGCCAGGTTCCTGGACTACGAGTGGGGCGGCTTCCGCGACGCCACCCTCGACATCGCCTACGCGCTGGTCTCCTTCCCCGGCTGCCTGTGCGACTTCGAGCTGTCGAGGGATCGGGCCAGGCAGATGGTGGAGGCTTGGCGTTCGGAGGTCGTCGGGGTGTTCCCGGCGCTCGCCGACGACGACGTGCTCGCCGAACGCATCCTGGAAGCGCGCCTCATCTGGGTGTGGCTCACCACCTACTGGTTCCTGCCCGCCGACCACACCCGCATCGCGGCCGCGCGCGAACACGGACTGTCGGTGCCGCGCTCGGCGGCGCTGATCAACCGCTGGGCGGCGCTCGCCGAGGACGCGCGCTGCACCGGCGACGACGTGATCGGCGATTTCGCCGACGAGGTGTCGGCGATGCTGGAAGAGCGCTGGTCGGAGTAGCCGGTCAGAGCGCGGGCGTCGGACGCGGCTCGACCCGGCCGCCGCTCGGCACGGCGAAGCTCGCTCCGTGCCGCACGCCCGTCGCCGGATCGGTGACGTCGGCCAGGTAGAACCAGTCCATCTGCGCCTGCTCCTGGGTGACATCCAGGACGCCGTACCCGTGCGACTCCAGCTCGACGTAGCGCATGTGGTGGTTGAAGCTCTTGATCGAGTCCTCGATCGGGACCGCCACGGTGCGCGGGGCCGCCTTCAGCAGCTCACCGATGCTCGACGAGGTGACCGAGGGGACGACGAACTCCGCGCCCGCCGTCGGCCCGCCGGGATAGTTCGCGGCGTCGATCGGCAGGTCCGAGGCCCACGACGAGTGGATGTCGCCGGTGAGGAAGACGACGTCGCCGACCTGCTGTTCGGTGATCGCGCGGAACAGGCGCTGCCGGTCGGCGGTGTAGCCGTCCCACTGATCGGAGTTGGCGGGCGCGCCGGACTGCGGCACGCCGAGTGCGGCGGTGAAGGCCACGGTGGTCGCAGGCTCCAGCGGCGGGAAGACCAGCGGCGCGATCATCACCGAGTTGCCGACCAGCTTCCAGCGCACCGGCGCCGAGACCAAACCCGCGGTCAGCCAATCCATCTGGGCCTTGCCGGTGAGGGTGCGCGCCGGGTTGTCGACCTCGCGCCAGCCCGCGCCGGGCGCCACCTCCTGATCGCGGTAGCTGCGTAGATCGAGCATGGACAGCTCGGCGAGGGTGCCGAAGCGCAGCCTGCGGTAGATCTGCACGCTCGTCCCCGAGCCGGTGGCCCGCACGGGCATCCACTCCAGGTAGGCGCGGGCCGACGCGGCGCGGCGGTCCTCCCAGCTGCCGTGGGTCGCGGGATCGTGGTGGTTGGCGCCGCCGGACCAGGAGTTGTCCGCGGACTCGTGGTCGTCCCACGTGCAGATGAACGGCAGTACGGCGTGCAGCGCGGCCAGGTCCGGATCGGTCTTGTACTGGGCGTGGCGGATGCGGTAGTCGGCCAGCGTGACGATCTCGTTGGCCGGATCGTGCGGCCGCACCGCGCCGTGACGGCCGCCGTACTTGCCGCGGCCGTATTCGTACAGGTAATCGCCGAGGTGGATGATCGCGTCGAGATCCGAGCGGTCGGCCAGGTGCCGGTAGGCGGCGAAGTAGCCCGCCTCCCAGTTCGAGCAGGAGACCACACCGAAGCGCAGCCGGTCCGGTGTGTCCGAGGGAGCGGGCGCGGTGCGGGTGCGCCCGACCGGCGAGGTCTCGCCGAGCGCGGTGAATCGGTACCAGTAGTCGCGGCCCGGGGTCAGGCCGGACGCGTCGATCTTGACGGTGTGGTCGGCTTCGGCGGTGGCCGTCGCGGTTCCGGAGGCGGCGACCGAGGCGAAGCCCGCGTCGTCGGCGATCTCCCAGCGGACCGAGGTGTCCGCACCGACACCCGAGCCCGGCGTGGCGTCGTCGGAGACCGTCACCCTGGTCCACAGGACGACGCCGGTGGGCAGCGGATCACCGGAGGCGACGCCGTGCCGGAACACCGGGCCCGCCGCGCGCGCGGGCGTCGGCACGAGCAGCGCGCCCGCGGTGGCCGCAGCCGCCGCACCACCCTTCAGCAGCGCGCGCCTGCCGAACGGACCGGTCGGGACGACATCTGAAACGACCACGTTTTCAGCCACGGTTCATGATCACAGCCGATACGCGGCGGACTGGCAAATCGACACAGCGCGGTCTCGGCGGGTCGCGGGGTGGCCGTGCGTGTCGGGGTCGAGTTGTACGGTCGAAAGCATGAGCGAGCGATTCGTGTGCCCGCGCGCGTCGCGCATGCCGAGGACGGGCGTCGGCGAGGCGCGGACATGAGCGAGGGACTGTTCGACGTGCCGGGTCATGCGGCACCGGAGCCGGATGCGTTGGGCGGCGCGGGCGTGGACTTCCGCGGGCCCGGCGGCGCCGCGCCGCTTGCCGTGCGCATGCGGCCCGCCACGTTGGACGAGGTGGTCGGGCAGCAGCATCTGCTCGGCCCCGGCTCGCCACTGCGCCGGTTGATCGAGGGATCCGGCGCGGCCTCGGTACTGCTGTTCGGTCCGCCGGGCACCGGCAAGACCACGCTGGCCTCGCTCATCTCGCAGGCCACCGGCCGCCGTTTCGAGGCGCTCTCGGCGCTCTCGGCCGGAGTGAAGGAGGTGCGCGCGGTCATCGACCTGGCGCGCAGGAGGCTGACCGTCGGCGAGCGCACGGTGCTGTTCATCGACGAGGTGCACCGCTTCTCCAAGACCCAGCAGGACGCGTTGCTCGCCGCAGTCGAGAACCGGATCGTGTTGCTGGTCGGCGCGACAACGGAGAATCCCTCGTTCTCGGTCGTCTCGCCGCTGCTCTCGCGCTCGCTGGTGCTGCAATTGCGTTCGCTGACCGACGCCGACATCCGCGTCGTGCTCGAGCGCGCGCTCACCGACGCGCGCGGCTTCGGCGGCGCTTACACCGTCACCGACGAGGCGCTCGACCACATCGTGCGGATCGCCGGCGGCGACGCGCGCCGGGCGCTGACCGCACTGGAGGCGTCGGCCGAGTCCTCGCTCGACGGCACCGTCGACCTGGCGCTCGTCGAGGCCAGCGTGGACAAGGCCGCCGTGCGCTACGACCGCGCCGGCGACCAGCACTACGACGTGATCAGCGCCTTCATCAAATCGATCCGCGGCTCCGACGTCGACGCGGCGCTGCACTACCTGGCGCGCATGATGAGCGCGGGGGAGGACCCGCGCTTCATCGCGCGGCGCCTGGTCATCTCCGCCAGCGAGGACATCGGCATGGCCGACCCGATGGCGTTGCAGACCGCGGTCGCGGCGGCGCACGTCGTCCAGCTGATCGGCATGCCCGAGGCCCAGCTCACGCTGACTCACGCGACCATCCATCTGGCCACCGCGCCGAAATCCGGTGCGGTCCCCGCCGCGCTCGGCGCCGCCATGGCCGACATCTCCGCGGGCAAAGCGGGCGCCGTGCCACCGCACCTGCGCGACGGCCACTACGCGGGCGCCGCGCTGCTGGGCCACGCCCAGGGCTACAAGTACCCGCACGACGACCCCGACGGCGTGCTCGCCCAGCAGTACCCGCCCGACGAACTCGTCGGCGCGGACTACTACCGCCCGACCGACCACGGCTACGAACGCGAGGTCGGCCCGCGTGTCGACCGCCTGCGCCGCATCGTGCGGGGGAAGTGAGGGGCGTGGTGCCATCGGCCGGAACGTGCCCGCCGACTGCCGGGTTCGCCGGAAGGTCGCCGGGGGCGTCCGTAGCGGCCGGTCGATGAAAAACCAGGTGCGCCGCACCGGTAGGCTGGATACCTGTGCAGACCCACGAGATTCGACGGCGTTTCCTGGACCATTTCGTCCGTGCCGGACACACCGAGGTGCCGAGTGCCTCGCTGATCCTGGCCGACCCCAACCTGCTGTTCGTCAACGCAGGCATGGTCCAGTTCAAGCCGTACTTCCTGGGCCAGGAGGCGCCGCCCTACTCGCGGGCGACCAGCGTCCAGAAGTGCGTGCGCACCGGCGACATCGAAGAGGTCGGCGTCACCACCCGGCACAACACCTTCTTCCAGATGGCGGGCAACTTCTCCTTCGGCGACTACTTCAAGGAGGGTGCCATCACCCTCGCCTGGGAGCTGATCAGCAAGTCCCAGGAGGAGGGCGGCTTCGGTTTCGACACCGACCGCATCTGGGTCACCGCCTACGAGGACGATCCGGAGGCCGCCGAGATCTGGCACCGGGTCGCCGGCATCCCGAAGGAGCGGATCCAGTTCCGCGACGGCAAGGACAACTACTGGGACATGGGCGTGCCCGGCCCGGGCGGTCCCTGCTCGGAGATCTACTACGACCGCGGCCCGGCCTACGGCAAGGAGGGCGGCCCGGTCGCGGACGAGGACCGCTACCTCGAGATCTGGAACCTCGTCTTCATGCAGGACGTGCGCGGTGAGCTGAGCCCGAAGCTCGGCCACCCGCCGGTCGGTTCGCTGCCGAAGAAGAACATCGACACCGGCATGGGCGTCGAGCGTGTCGCCATGCTGTTGCAGGGCGTGGAGAACGTCTACGAGACCGACCTGCTGCGCCCGATCATCGACAAGGCCGAGGAGCTGACCGGCCGGTCCTACGGCGTCGAGCACGCCGACGACGTGCGCTTCCGTGTGATCGCCGATCACGCCCGCTCCGCCGCCATGCTGATCTCCGACGGCGTCAACCCGGGCAACGACGGCCGCGGCTACGTGCTGCGCCGCCTGCTGCGCCGCATCGTGCGCTCGGCCCGCCTGCTGGGCGCCGAGAAGCCGGTGATGGCCGAGTTCATGAAGGTGGTCAGCGACCTGATGGCGCCGTCCTACCCCGAACTCGCCACCGACTTCGGCCGCATCGAGACCGTCGCGGTCGGCGAGGAGACGGCGTTCCTCAAGACGCTCAACACCGGCTCGACGCTGTTCGACAACACCGCGGCCGCGGTGAAGGCCAAGGGCGGCACCAAGATCGCCGGATCGGACGCCTTCACCCTGCACGACACCTACGGCTTCCCGATCGACCTCACCCTGGAGATGGCCGCCGAGGCCGGGCTCTCCGTGGACGAGGAGGGCTTCCGCACGCTCATGGCCGAGCAGCGGCAGCGCGCCAAGGAGGACGCCGCCGCCCGCAAGCACGCGCACGCCGACCTGAGCATCTACAAGGAGCTGGTCGACCGCGGCGCCACCGAGTTCACCGGCTTCGACGAACTCACCTCCGAGGCGCACGTGCTCGCCCTGATCGCCGACGGCGTCCGGGTGCCCGCCGCGAGCGCGGGCCAGGATGTCGAGGTCATCCTGGATCGCAGCCCGCTGTACGCCGAGTCCGGCGGCCAGATCGCCGACCGCGGCAGCATCACGGCCGCGGGTCTCAAGCTGCGCGTCAACGACGTGCAGAAGATCGCCAAGAAGCTGTGGGTGCACAAGACCACCGTCGAGCAGGGACAGATCACCGAGGGCGACGTGGTGCTCGCCCAGGCCGATCCGGCCTGGCGCAGCGGCGCGACCCAGGGCCACTCCGGCACGCACATGGTGCATGCCGCGCTGCGGCAGGTGCTCGGCCCGAACGCGGTGCAGGCCGGCTCCCTGAACAAGCCCGGCTACCTGCGCTTCGACTTCAACTGGCAGGGCCAGCTGACCGAGCAGCAGAAGGCCGACATCGAGGCGGTCTCCAACGACGCCGTCGGCGCCGACTTCCCGGTCAACACCTTCGTCACCGACCTGCCCAAGGCCAAGCAGATGGGCGCGCTCGCGCTGTTCGGCGAGAACTACGGCGACGAGGTCCGCGTCGTCGAGATCGGCGGCCCGTTCTCGATGGAGCTGTGCGGCGGCACGCACGTGCAGCACTCCTCGCAAATCGGCCCGATCACGCTGCTCGGCGAGTCGTCGGTCGGTTCGGGCGTGCGGCGCGTCGAGGCGTTCGTCGGCCTGGACTCCTACAAGTACCTGGCCAAGGAGCGCGCGCTGCTCGCCGGTGTCGCCGCCTCGCTGAAGGTGCCCTCGGACGAGGTGCCCGCGCGCGTCGAGCAGCTGGTGGAACGACTCAAGGTCGCCGAGAAGGAGCTCGAGCGCACCAAGATCGCCGCGGTGCTCTCCTCGGCGGGCAAGTTCGTGGACGAGGCCGAGCGCCTCGGCGGTCTGCTGCTGGTCGCCGCGGCCGCGCCGGAGGGCGTCGCCGCCGGCGACCTGCGCACCCTTGCCACCGACATTCGCGGCCGCTTCGGCAGCGAACCCGCGGTGGTGGTGCTGCTCGGCAACGCCGACGGCAAGGTGCCGTTCGTCGTCGCCGTGAACAAGGCCGCGCAGGAACTCGGCGTGAAGGCGGGCGATCTCGTCGGCAGCTTCGGGCCGAGCATCGCCGGCCGCGGCGGCGGCAAGCCCGAGATGGCGCAGGGCGCCGGTTCCGACCCCTCCGGGATCGCGGCGGGTCTGACCGCGGTCCGTGCCCGGGTGGCCGAAATCGCCGGGTGATGCGCGACGCCGAGAGTTCGCGTTCGACGGGCCTGCCGCACGCGGCGGACCGGCCCGACCCGGCGGCCGATCCCGGCCGTGGCAGACGCCTCGGCATCGACGTCGGCAGTGTCCGCATCGGCGTCGCCTCGAGCGACCCGGACGGCATTCTCGCGACCCCCGTGGAGACCGTGCCGCGCGCGAAGAAGAACGCGCGCGGCACGGGTACGGCAACCGATATAGCCAGAATTGCCGAAATTGTGCGGGAATACGAGGCCGTTGAGGTTATTGTCGGTCTGCCGCGCACGTTGCGCGGGGAAAAGGGAACCGCGGCGGGGCTGGCGATCGCGTTCGCCGAACGTTTGCGATCAGAGATCGCTCCCGTGCCGATCAGGCTTTCCGACGAACGTTTGACTACGGTGTCAGCTGCACGTGCATTGCGGGACAGTGGAGTTCGCGCGCGTGGCCAGCGGCAGGTGATCGATCAGGCGGCGGCCGTGTCGATCCTGCAAGGATGGTTGGACGAACGGAGTGCGGTGTTGAGGTCGGTCGAGGAAGCGACGCGGGACGTGTCGTCCGGAGACGATGCATGACTGATCGATGGGCGCGGGCCGAGGAACGGTACCGACAGCGGGAGGCTGATCGGCGCTACCGACGGGACGACCGAGCCTGGGACAGAGACGCGCGAGATACGGGCGGCCGGTCGGACGGGCCGCACGACGGCTGGGACGACTACGAGGACGACACCACCGTCATCCCCCGCTATACCGACGACGACGAGCCGCTCTACGACGACGAGCCGCTGTACGAGGACGGCGGCTACGACGACGAGCTGGACTACGACGAGCCGGAACCGCCGGAGCCGCTCGAGCGCGCGGCGCGATCGTCGGCGCGTAAGCCCGCCGCCAAGGGCAAGGAGTCACGGCTCGCGCGCGGTTCGCGTGGCAAACGTTCCAGGGTGGCCTCCCGCAAGGCGGCCGAGCGCAAGCGCAAGCGCCGCAACATGTGGCTCATCGGCGGTGTGCTCGCGGTGCTACTGGTCGGCGCGGGAGGTTTCGCGGTCAAGAAACTGGTCGGTGAATTCGGGCCGCCGGAGGATTTCGCGGGCCCCGCAGGGCCGCTGGTCGTCGTTCAGGTACATCCCGGTGACACCTCGTCGCAGATCGCCCAGACCATGGTCGAGAAGGGCGTCGTCGCGAGCACCGGCGCGTTTTTCGAAGCGGCCGTGCGCAATTCGAACATGAGCTCGGTGCAGCCCGGGTACTACCAGATCCCCAGCCGCAGCCCCGCCGCCGAAGCGGTCGCCGCGCTGCTCGGCAAGAACTCGCGGGTCGGCAACCTGGTCATCTCCGAAGGACGTCAGCTACACGACCAGCACGACGTCAACACCGGGGCGCGTAAGGAGGGGATCTACACCAAGATCGCCGCCGCCAGCTGCGTCGGCACGGGCGCGCAGCAGAAGTGCGTGACCTATGAACAGCTCGACGCCGCGGGCTCCAGCGGCGACCTCGCCGGGCTCGGCGTGCCGTCCTGGGCCGAGCAGTCGGTGCGCGAAGCGCCGGATCGCAAGCGGCAGATCGAGGGCCTGATCGCCGCTGGCACTTGGGATTTCGACCCGAGCGGCACCCCGCAGCAGATCCTGCGCCAGCTGATCACCTCGAGCGCCGCGAGCTACGAGTCCACCGGGCTGCTCACCTCCAGCGGGAAGAACAAGCTCAGCCCCTACGAGACGCTGATCGCGGCGTCCCTGGTGGAGCGGGAAGCGCTGCCGCAGGACATGCCGAAGGTCGCGCGGGTGATCGTGAACCGGCTCGAAGTCGAGCAGCCGCTGCAATTCGACTCGACCGTGAACTACTCGCTGGACCGCACCGAGGTCGCCACCACCGACGACGACCGGGCCACCGTCACCCCGTGGAACACCTACGCGATGTCCGGCCTGCCCGCCAACCCGATCTCCGCGCCCTCGCTGAACGCGTTGCGCGCCATGGAGAATCCGGAACCCGGCGACTGGCTGTACTTCGTGACGATCGACAAGAAGGGCACCACGCTGTTCACCGAGAGCTACTCCGAACACCTGCGAAATATCGAAAAGGCGCAGCAGAGCGGGATCCTCGACAGTGGACGGTGAATCCGCTCGCAAGGCGGCGGTGCTCGGCAAGCCGATCGCGCATTCCCGTTCGCCCCAGCTGCATTTGGCGGCCTACCGTGCGCTCGGCCTGGACTGGAGCTACGAGCGCATCGAGTGCACGGCCGAACAGCTGCCCGGACTCGTCGACGGGCTCGGACCGGAGTGGGTCGGCCTGTCGGTGACCATGCCCGGCAAGGAGGCCGCCTTGGCCTACGCCGGCGAGCGCACCGATCGGGCCGTGCTCGTCGGCTCCGCCAACACCCTGGTGCGCACGGCCGAGGGCTGGCGCGCCGACTGCACCGACGTGGACGGCGTGCTCGGTGCGCTGCGCGGCGGCGGCGTCACCGAGATCGCGGAGGGGCTCGTCCTCGGTGCGGGCGGCACGGCGCGCCCGGCGCTGCTCGCCCTGTCCGAACTCGGCGCGAAGTCGGTCACCGTGGTCGCCAGGGACGCCGTACGCGCCCGCGGTGCGCTGGAGCTGGCCGACAAGCTCGGGATGGCGGCGACCATCATCCCGTTCGACAGCGACGCCGTGCGCGGCGCGAGCGCGAGCGCGGGCGCGGTGGTCAGCACGATCCCCGCCGCCGCGGGCGCCTTGGTGGCCGAGGCGGTGGCTGTCGCGCCGGTGGTGCTCGACGCCATCTACAACCCCTGGCCGACCCCGCTGGCCGCGGCCGTCGAACGCGCCGGGCACACCGTGGTGAGCGGGTTGCAGATGTTGCTGAACCAGGCCTACGGGCAGGTCGAGCAGTTCACCGGTCGGCCCGCCCCGCGTGCCGCGATGGCGGCCGCGGTGGACGCCTGAAAACCGCGAAATTTCTGACACCGGTTCTAGTTCTGTTCCCCGGGCCAGCGCGTTAAGGTGTTCTGCATGATTGCTTGGGTAGTGCGAGCCGTTCTGCTCGGTGCGCTGGTCGTGGCGCTGCGCACCGTGCTCGGGTTCGCGATGGTGCAGTGGCCGACGCAGGGCGCGTGGATGCGGATGCTGTGCCTGCTCGTGCTGCTGGTCGCCATCGTGGGTTGGGGCGTGCTGGACGGGCACAAGGACCGCGTGGCGCATCCGGACCCGGAACGCGGCTCGGATCTGACCATCCGGTGGCTGAAGGCGGCCGTGGCAGGCGGGCTCGGCAGCGGCGCGGTTTCCTGGCTGCTGGACTTCCTGCCGCGCTTCGACCTCGGCGACAACGGTCTGCTGTTCGAACTCACGGCAGGCGCGTCGTTCATCATCCTGCTGATCTTCATCCCCGGCCTGGTCGGCGTCGGCATCGGCCGGATGCTCGCGGGACGGCGGTCCGACAAGGGCACGCCGTCGCTCACCAAGCCCGCCGCCGCGGGCGCCTGACCACCGAACGCGAAACAGCGCCGCACCCGGGAGGGGTGCGGCGCTGTTTGGTTCGTCGATACTTCTGTGGTCGGTGACGACAGCGAACAGCGCCCCGGCCGAAATCCGGTCGAGGCGCCGGCGTTTCCGCTACAGCAAGATCGCGCCGCCGCTGGGGCTCTGCTCCCGGGCGATGGCGGAGTACGCCGCGGCGAGCAGGCTGGGATCCGGGCCCTCCAGGCGGCCGGGCTTGGCCAGGCCGTCGAGGACGACGAAGCGCAGCACGCCCGAGCGGGTCTTCTTGTCGGTCTGCATGGCGTCGAGCAGCTGCGGAAGCGCGTCCGCGTCGTAGCTGGTCGGCAGGCCGACGCTGGACAGGATGGCGCGGTGGCGGTCGGCGGTGGCGTCGTCGAGTCGACCGGCGAGGCGGCCTAGCTCGGCGGCGAACACCAGGCCGACGGAGACCGCGGCGCCGTGCCGCCAGCGGTAGCGCTCCCTGCGCTCGATCGCGTGGCCCAGTGTGTGGCCGTAGTTGAGGATCTCGCGCAGGCTGGATTCCTTGAGGTCGGCGGCGACCACGTCGGCCTTGACCTGGATGGCGCGGGCCACGAGTTCGGGCAGCACGTCACCGGTGGGATCGAGCGCCGCTTCCGGATCGCGCTCCACCAGGTCCAGGATGACCGGGTCGGCGATGAAACCGGCCTTGATGATCTCGGCCATGCCCGCGACGATCTCGTTGCGCGGCACGGTCTCCAGCGTCACCAGGTCGACCAGCACGGCCGACGGCTCGTGGAAGGAGCCGACCAGGTTCTTGCCCGCCTCGGTGTTGATGCCGGTCTTGCCGCCGACCGCCGCGTCCACCATGGCGAGCAGGGTGGTCGGCACGTGCACGACCTGGACGCCGCGCATCCAGGTGGCCGCGACGAAACCGGCCAGGTCGGTGGCCGCGCCGCCGCCCAGGCTGACCACGACGTCGTTGCGGGTCAGGCCGATGCGGCCGAGCACCTCCCAGCAGAAACCGGCGACGGCGAGGTCCTTGCCCGCCTCCGCGTCCGGAATCTCGATGCGGTGCGCGTCCAGACCGGTCTCGGCCAGCGCCTTGCGCACCACCTCGGCTGTCTCGGCCAGCGGCGGCTGGTGGAAGATCGCGACCGTGCGTACGCCCTTGGTCGCACCCGTGACCGACTCGACGAGTTCGCCGAGCAAGCCGCGGCCGATGATCACCGGATACGGGTCGGCGGTGCGTACCTGGATACGACTCGGCTCTGTCACTGCTGCTCCGATTCTGTTCGTGCCGATTGCTCGAGTGCTCGCGCGCGGGCGCGGCGAGCGCGGGCGCGCCGGGCGCGGCCGCTGGAACTGGTCTTCGTTGCCGATTCTGCCGCCGCGGTGCGGGCGGTGGGGTCGGCGGGTGCGCCGGACCCGGCGCGGCGAAGCGCCCGGGAGCGGGCACTCTGGTTGCCGCCGGCGGCCGGAGGCGTCGCGGGTTCCGCGTTCTTCGGTGCCGGAGTCGTCGAATCGGCTTGCCCCACAACGGGAACCCCGGAGACATGCGATCCGGCAGGGTTCGGTGCGCCCGCAGGGCGGCATGCCCTGGGGCGACGGGCGCGTCCCGAGGTGGGCGTCGCGCCGGTGTCCTCGGGTCGTGCGCCGGAGGCGATGAGCCGGGGGAGCCAGGACCTGGCCTGGGGTTCCGCCGCCGGTGCGGTGAACTCGGTGCGGCTCGGCTCGCCGGAGGACGTGCGGGCCGACGGGCGCCTGCGGCGTGGGCGACGGCGTCTGCCCGAAGCCGTGCCCTCGGGTGTACTTCCCGCGTTCGAGGCGTCGGATGCCCGTCCGGCACTGCCGCTCTGAGTACCGCGGTCGCCGGTCGCGCCGCGCCCTTCGGTTACGGCGTCGGTGGTCGAGTGGTCGGCGCGTGCGGCCGCGGATGAGTCTTCGGCTGCCACGCCGGAGTCTCCGATATGGGAGCGCTTGGTCGCAGCGTCGACCCGTCCGGTGGTGCCGCTGAGTTTCCTTGCGGCGGAGCCGTTTTCCTTGTCGGCCGCTGACGTGTCGTTCGCCCTGCCGCGGTTGTCCACGCCCGTGCTGTTCTTCACTTCGGCCGCGGCGGTGTTCTCGGCGGTGCTGGTCTTGCCCGCGGAGCTATTGTTCATGGCCGCGGTGCCGGTGTCCTTGGTCGCAGCGTCGGTCTGCTTGGCCGCGGAGCCGCAGTTGTCCCTGATCGCCGCGGCGGTCTGGTCGGCCGCGGCGACGCCGTTCTTGGCCGCCGCGCGACGGGCCGCGGCGCGAGCCCTGGCCCGGCGACGGGCACGGGAGCGGCTGCTGCCCTGACCTTCCGGCTTCAGGCCGGTACCGCCGCCGGTCGCGGTGACTTCGGGTTCGGGGTCGGCGCTGGGCGCGGCAGGTTCCAAGCCCAGTTTGTCCAGGATCATTCGCACCACCCGGCCGGGGCTGCGCCCGTCGGTGCGCACCCGCACCGTGGCGACCTCCCGGTACAGCGGGCGGCGCTTGCGCATCAGCTCGCGGTACTTGGCGCCGGGATCGTCACCGTTGAGCAGCGGGCGCTGATTGCTCGCCCCGGTGCGCCGCAGACCCTCGGCCACGCTGATCTCCAGGTACACCACGGTCCGGTTGCGCAGCAGCGCCCTCGTGTCCTTGGACAGCACCGCGCCGCCGCCGAGCGAGACCACGCCGCGCTCGGCGAGGATGGCGCGCCGCACCACTCGCTCCTCGATCCGGCGGAACTCCGGTTCCCCGTCGGCGGCGAAGATCTCGGGGATGGTGCGGCCGGTCTCACGCTCGATGCCCGCGTCGGTGTCGTACAGGTCGACGCCGAGTTCCTTGGCGAGCTTGCGGCCGATCGTCGATTTCCCCGCCCCCGGCGGTCCGACCAGCACCACGCGCGGTGCGCGCGGGTCGGTCTGCACGATCATTGCGGCCGACTGTCCGCCGGGACGTGCGGGCGGGTGCCGATCCGCTTGACGTAGCTGGTGATGTTCTCGACGGTCTCGTTCAGCGAATCGCCGCCGAACTTCTCCAGCGCGGCCTGCGCGACGACCAGCGCCACCATCGACTCGGCGACGACGCCCGCGGCGGGCACGGCGCACACGTCGGAGCGCTGGTGGATGGCGACGGCCTCCTCGCCGGTACTCATGTCGACGGTGGACAGGGCGCGGGGCACGGTGGAGATCGGCTTCATCGCCGCGCGCACCCGCAGCGGCTCGCCATTGGTCATGCCGCCTTCGAGTCCGCCCGCGCGGTTGGTGGAGCGCAGCACGCCGTCCGGGCCGGGCCGCATCTCGTCGTGGGCCTGGCTGCCGCGCCTGCGCGCGGTCTCGAAACCATCGCCGACCTCGACGCCCTTGATGGCCTGGATGCCCATGAGCGCGGCCGCCAGCCGGGAGTCGAGGCGGTTCTCGCCGCTGACGAACGAGCCGAGGCCGACCGGAAGTCCCTCCACGACCACCTCGACGACGCCGCCGAGGGTGTCGCCGTCCTTCTTCGCCGCCTCGATCTCGGCGATCATCGCCGCCTCGGCGTCGGCGTCGAACGCGCGCACCGGGCTGGCGTCGACGGCGTCCAGATCCGCGGCGGTGGGAATCACGCCGGTGGTGTTGGCGGCGGTGCCGATCGAGATCACGTGCGAGACGACCTCGACGCCGAGGGCCTGACGCAGGAAGTTGCGCGCCACGGTCCCCGCCGCGACGCGTGCGGCCGTCTCTCGGGCGCTGGCGCGTTCCAGCACGTTGCGCGCGTCGTCGAAGCCGTACTTGAGCATGCCCGAGTAGTCGGCGTGCCCGGGGCGGGGCCGGGTCAGCGGGGCGTTGCGGGCCAGATCGGCCAGCTCGGCCGGATCGACGGGATCGGCGGACATGACGGTCGTCCACTTCGGCCACTCGGAATTGGCGACCTCGATGGCGACCGGACCGCCCATGGTGCGGCCGTGGCGCACGCCGCCGACCATGGTCACCTTGTCGGCCTCGAACTTCATCCGGGCGCCGCGCCCGTAGCCGAGCCTGCGGCGCGCGAGCTGAGCGGAGATCTCCTCGGACGTCACTTCGACACCCGCGACCATCCCGTCCAGGATGGCGACGAGGGCGGGACCATGGGATTCTCCGGCAGTTATCCAGCGCAGCACGCTGTCCATCCTTCCATGTCGGGGCGGTCCGACCCGCATCCGGTCCGCCGTGATCACTGGCACGTCGCGGCCGCGACCCGCGGCCCAGTTCTCTTCCCTGCTATCGCAGCCTCTTACTGGCTATCGCTATTCGCCCGCCAGACGCACCCGACCTTTCGCGCCCGCCACTCGCACCGGAACAATCTGCGTTGTTCGCAACAATCCCCGCTATTCGTAAGCGGTCGTGCGCCTTCGAGGGGCGGTCGAGCGCGTTCGGTGGCTGGTCGTGTGTCTTTGGTGGCCGGTCGAGCCGTTCGGTGGCTGGTCGTGTGTCATCGGTGGCCGGTCGAGCGCGTTCGGTGGCCGGTCGAGCGCGTTCGGTGGCCAGTCGAGCGTCTTCCGTGGCTGGTCGTGCGCCTTTGGCGGTCGGGCGTCCGCCAGGGCATCCGCTGGGACGGGTCTGTTCGCCGAGATGTGTGCGTCCGGGCGGTTCCGGGTTGCGCTGGGACAACCGCGTCGTCGAGGCCTCACCCGCTCGGCACCGCCAGGGCGAAAACTGTCGCCAGGCACATCGAGGGGCCGTGTGCCACCGTGTTCGGCCGCGCCCGAGCGTCCGCCGCGATCCGTTGGTGAACCAGCATCGCCAACCCGACGCACGCCGTGAACACCGGCGCGGCGAGCGCGGCCCACACCCACGCCTGTGCACCGCCGAGCGCCGCGGCGGCGCCGAGCCCGACCGCGAGCTTCGCGTCGCCCGCGCCGAGGCACGCGGGCGCGGCGAGGTGCACCACCGCGTAGGGCGCCGCGAGCAGCGCCGCCCCGACCGCCGCGGCTGTGAATTGTGTTGTGAACAGGGCGTATCCGAAGACGGCAAGCGCGCCCCATGCGGTGAGCGCGTTGGGCAGCCTGCGCTGCCGAAGATCGAAAAGACTCAGGGCCGCACACCATCCCGTGAGCGCGGCGAATGCGAAATAGGCCATGCGATCCACCCTTGTTGATTCCCGGCTCGTTTCGAAGCGCTCGATGCGAAATGTGCATAACCGCAGCACATGTGAACAGCCGATGGATCGGAATCCCTGGGATTCCGAAACGGGCGGAAATGTGGCAAAGATTCCGCTGGTCTCCCGGGTGACCGACGAACCCGCGGCCGGTCCCACTAGAGATCAGCGCCCGATTCGTCCCGCTCATCCGCGCTACGTCCGTCCGCCGCAGGTGACGGTTCGGGTGTTGGACTGCCGCACCACCGCGTGTCGGCGGTAGCTTTGACCCATGTCTGCTGATCACGCGGGCCGTGGGCCCGACTACGCGGCGCGCCGGGGCGCACTGCGCAGTCTGCTGGTGGAGAACGAGGTCGACGCGCTGCTGGTCACCGACCTGGTGAACATCAGGTACCTGACCGGCTTCACCGGCTCCAACGCCACGCTGCTCGTGCATTCCTGGGACATGCGCAACGACGAGGAACGCACCGTGATCGGGACCGACGGCCGCTACCGCAGCCAGGTCGTCGAGCAGGCGCCCGACCTGCGCGCCGAGATCGCCCGCGCCACCGCGCGGCGGATCGTGGAGCTGGCGGGGGAGTGGCAGCTCGGCCGGCTCGGTTTCGAGAGTCACGTGGTGACCGTCGACCAGCACCATGGCTTCGTCGAGCAGAAGACCGGGCTGGAACTGGTGGCCACGCCCGGCCTGGTCGAGCAGTTGCGCATGGTCAAGGACGCCTACGAGGTCGAACAACTGCGCAAGGCGTGCGCCGCGGGCGACGCCGGGCTGGCGACGCTGCTCGAACGCGGCGGTCTGCGGCCGGGGCGCACGGAGCGGCAGGTCGCCCGAGACCTCGAATGGGCCATGTACGAGCACGGGGCCGAGGCCATCGCCTTCGAGACCATCGTGGCCGCGGGCGCCAATTCCGCGATACCGCACCACCGCCCGACCGACGCCGTGCTGGCCCCCGGCGACTTCGTGAAGATCGATTTCGGCGCGGTCGTCGGCGGTTACCACTCCGACATGACCCGCACGTTCGTGCTCGGCCGCCCGACCGACTGGCAGCGCGAGGTCTACTCATTGGTCGTGGAGTCGCAGCGGGCCGGGCGCAAGGCGCTGCGACCGGGCGCCCAGGCGGGCGAGGTGGACGCGGCGGCGCGCTCGGTGATCGAGGCGGCGGGCCACGGCAAGTTGTTCGTGCACGGTCTCGGGCACGGCGTCGGCCTGCGCATCCACGAAGCGCCGGGAATCATGAAAAACGGAACCGGTACACTTCTATCCGGCGTGGCGGTGACCGTCGAACCAGGTGTGTACTTTCCCGGCCGCGGCGGCGTCCGAATCGAGGACACGCTCGTGGTGCGCGAAGGGGGCCCGGAGCTGCTCACCCACACCAGCAAAGACCTGACCGTCGTCGAATGACGCCGGTTACCTGAGAACAGGAGATCCGAAGACAGTGGCGGACACCAGCGACTTCAAGAACGGCCTCGTGCTGAAGATCGACGGTCAGCTCCAGCAGATCGTCGAATTCCAGCACGTCAAGCCGGGTAAGGGCCCCGCCTTCGTGCGGACCAAGCTGAAGAACGTCGTGTCCGGCAAGGTCGTCGACAAGACCTTCAACGCGGGTGTCAAGGTGGAGACCGCGACCGTCGACCGTCGCGACATGACCTACCTGTACCACGACGGCTCCGACTACATCTTCATGGACGGCGAGACCTTCGACCAGATCTCGATCGCCGAGGCCACCATCGGCGACGGCGCCCGGTTCCTGCTGGAGAACATGGCCGTCCAGGTGGCCGTGCACGAGGGCGCGCCGCTGTTCGTCGAGCTTCCCGTCTCCATCGAGCTCGTTGTCCAGCACACCGACATCGGCCTGCAAGGCGACCGCTCCACCGGCGGCACCAAGCCCGCCACCCTGGAGACCGGCGCCGAGGTGCAGGTGCCGCTGTTCATCAACACCGGCGACAAGCTGCGCATCGACTCGCGCGACGGCAGCTACCTCGGCCGCGTCAACGCCTGATCACCGGTCGCTCGCGACGGGAGCGCGCGACCCGGTGGCAGGCCCACCGTGGCGGGCGCTCCTGCCGCCCTGACACAGAACGACAGGGATGATGTGACCGTGGCGGAACAGCCCGCAGACAAGAAATCCACGTTCAAGAAGCTGGGCGCCCGGCACAAGGCCCGGCGCCGTGCCGTGGACCTGCTGTTCGAGGCGGAGGCTCGCGACGTCGATGCCGCCGACCTGCTCGACGAGCGCGTCGACCTGGCCGCGAAGGACCAGACCGTCGCCCCCGTGCACGCCTACACCCGGACCCTGGTCGAAGGCGTCGCCGACGACCTGGACCGAGTGGACGGCACCATCGAGTCCTACCTCCAGGACTGGACACTGTCCCGGCTGCCCGCGGTGGACCGCGCCATTCTGCGCATCGCCGTGTGGGAGCTCTTCCACGCCAACGACGTTCCGCCGGTGGTGGCCGTCGACGAGGCCGTGGAGCTGGCGAAGGAACTCTCGACCGACGACTCGCCGTCGTTCATCAACGGCGTGCTCGGTCAGGTCGTGCTGGTCGCACCGCAGGTGCGCGCCGCGGCGGCCGCGACCCGTGCCCCGCGCCAGGAGCCCGAGGCGTGAACAAGTACCTGGTCATGGTGATGCGCACGCCGCGCTTCGACCCGGCGGTCATCGAGCCGCACAAGGAGTTCCTGAACGGGTTGGTGGAGCGGGGCCGGCTCGTGGAGAGCGGCCGCTTCACCGACGGCACCGGCGGCGCCTACGTGATTCGCGCCGAGAACCTCGCGGCCGCGCGCGAGATCGCCTTCGCCGACCCGGTGCACACCACCGGCGCCTCGGAACTGACCGTGTACGAGTGGGAGATCACCGTCTCCGCCTGACCCACACCGCCCGATCCGGCTCCCGCCGGTGGGTGTACTGGGCCCGGCGGGAGCCCACCGGGACGTCTGCGGTGTCCCGGGTCGGGGGTGGCGCCCGCCGCCGATGTCCACCGGAGCTCCGGCGTCGGGCACGTCAGTGATCCTCATACCTCGAGTGCGCTCGAGGTCAACGCCGTGTGGCGCGCTTCATGGTCGAACGCGCTCGTCGGGCATCGGTCTCGGCGTGAACCGCGCGGCGCAGCCGCACACGCCTCGAATCAGTATGCTGCTGCGGCGTTCCGTGCTCAGGTGCCGACTCGGTGCAGGCAGATGCTCTTACCCGGGTTCTGGTAGACGATCTCGTCGGTCTCCCGGTGCAGTCGTTCCTGCGGTGCGCAGACGCGGGCATCGACCGCGTCACTGACCGTATTCACTTGGAAAGCACCGGGAGTGGTGCAGGGGACCTTGCTGATCTCTTCCCCGGAGAGCCACTGATCGATCCCAGTGAAACAGTCGCCGACGACGGCGTTCATCTGCAGGCAGACGCGTTTGGACGACGCTTGCCGACTGGGCAGAGTTCTCGTGATGGTGGCCTCTGGACATTTGTCGACGGAGGGCGCCCGCACGACAACGAGTGCGGCAGCGGGATCGGTGCACGGGCGCACTGTCCAGGGATCGTTTCCGGAACCGGGCTGGTCGGTCACGAAGCCGCATGCACCGGCTTGGAATGGATCGGGTTCGGAGTCGCGGACAGCAACGATCACCCCGAGAATCAGCCCTCCCGCCATCAAGGCGAACACGCCGACGAGCAGCGCGACCCCCAGCGGCCCGACCACTCGCATGCGATTCTTCCGAAGAGCCATTCGCCGCCGTAGCTCCTGCCGTCGCTCGGGCGACATCGAACTGCGCCGAGCCGACGGCGGGCCGGACGATTCCAAGGGATCGGAACCTGGCTGAGACATGTTCTGAGCCTTGCATATTCGTAGTCGGCGGGCACACTCGTCTCGAGTGCGGCGGACAGCGCGCGGCCCCCGACGCGGAATCACTCCGCCTCAGTGTCCGGCCGATCGGAATGCGCCGGGATTCGGAACAGTTGGCGCGGCTCCGAGGCCGCCCGGTCGCAGGGATGAGAGATCATTAGACTTCTTCTCGCAACGTCGCAACGAGGAGTGTGGAATGGTCGCCGAGACGCCCGTGACAGGAACCGCCGAACTGGCCGCATTGCAGACCGGGGGGTGCACCGCCGAGCGGGCATGGGCGTTGTTCGACCGGCTGCCCGGCGTGCGGGTCGCCGAGGTGACGACCGGACGTTGGCGCGGCGAGGAGCTCGACACCGGGCATCCGTTCGACGGGATGCTCGTCGCTTCGGGCTGGTACGGCAAGCAATTCGACGGCCCCGACTCCGTGCATCCGCTGCTGTTCGCCGACGCCGCGGGGGCGGTGTTCCCCGTCGATCCCCGCCGGGTGCCGCTGAGCTTGGCGGGCAAGGTGCCGCTGTCCGGCGTGCGGATGCTGCGCTCGATACTGCCGGTGCTCGGTCCCGCGCTGCGCACCCGCAAGTACACCGCGCGGCTACGCGACATCGAATACCGGGGCGAGGTGGGCGCGGCGATGGTCTACGACCACCTGCCGATCATCGACCACTTCCGGCGCGTCGACGCGCACACGCTGTTCGGCGTGATGGATTTGCGCGGCATGACCGAGCCGTACTTCTTCGTCCTGCGTCGGTGAGCCGCCGCCCGGCCTACCATCGGACTAGTCGCCGAGGGTTGATCGCCGTGCGAGGGGAGACCGTCGATGGAACGTACGACCTGTCTGGTGGCGGGCGGTGGGCCCGCGGGCATGGTGCTCGGCCTGCTGCTGGCCCGCGCGGGCGTCGAGGTCACCGTGTTGGAGAAGCACGGCGACTTCCTGCGTGACTTCCGCGGTGACACCGTGCATCCCACGACCCTCGACCTGCTCGACGAACTCGGCCTCGGCGAGGAGTTCGCGAAACTGCCCGCGCGGCGAGTGGAGTCGATCCTGCTCCCTGTCGGTGGCTCGCTGCAAACCTTGGCGTCGCTGAAAAACATTCCAGGCAAACACAAATACATCGCCATGGTGCCGCAGTGGGATCTGCTCGATCTGCTGGCCCGCACCGCCGATCGCGAGCCGACGTTCCGGCTGCGCATGAACACCGAGGCCACCGGTCTGATCCTCGCCGAAGGGCGGGTCGCGGGGGTGAAGTACCGGACGGCCGACGGTGGCACCGGTGCGATCGAGGCCGCGCTCACCGTCGCCTGTGATGGGCGCGGTTCGGTGCTGCGGGCTTCCGCCGGGCTGCGGTCGCGCCGGTGGGCGACGCCGATGGACGTGTGGTGGTTTCGCCTGCCGCGCACGGGGATCGATCCCGCGGGCGCGATCCCGATCGTCACCGCGCGACGCGCCGCCGTCATGCTCGATCGCGGTGACTACTGGCAGTGCGCCACGCTCATCGCCAAGGGCAGCGACGCCGCGGCCAGGCGCGGACCGGTCGGTGGGATCATGCGCGAAATGGCCGCGGCCGCACCGTGGTTGGCCGACCGGGTCGACACGCTGCGCGACTGGGACGAGGTCAAGCTGCTCGACGTGCAGCTCGACCGCCTCGAACGCTGGTACACCGACGGGCTGCTCTGCCTCGGCGACGCCGCGCACGCCATGTCCCCGGCCGGTGGCGTCGGCATCAACCTCGCCGTGCAGGACGCGGTGGCGGCGGCGAGAATTCTTGCCCCCTCGCTGCTTTCGGGACGGGTCGGCGTCGCGGAGCTGGCCAAGGTGCAGCGGCGGCGCTGGTTCCCGACCGCTGTCACGCAGGGTATCCAGCGGCTGCTGCACGCCGCTGTCATCCGGCCCGCGCTGAGCGGACAGGTGGATCTCACCCGATCGGACAACGCGCCGTGGCCCGTCCGGGTGCTGCGGCGCGTCCCGGTGGTCCGAAGCGTTCCGCCGTTTCTGATCGCCCGGGGCGTATTGCCCGAGCACGCACCGGATTTCGCGCGGCGCGGGCACTGACGGTCGACGGTCGGTCAGCCGAAGAGATCGTCCGAGCCGCCGGTCCGAGTCGGCAGTTCGGCGACCCAGCCCGCCACCACCGCCAGTCCGGTCGCGCGGTGGACGGCGAGGAAGCCGAACGGCCGGTCGAAGACGACCTCGACCTGCGTGATCAGGTGCTCGGCCGAGAGCGGCATGCTCACCGCCACCGCCCCGATGCTGGTGACCGCGGCGGCTTCGAACCCCTCGCGGGTGAAACGCGCCAGCACGTCCTGCCCGCCCTGCGCGAGCGCCAGCGGCTCCGGCGAGATCGAGGGAAAGTGGTTTCGGTCCGTCCGCATGGCGGCGGTGAGGCCGAAGAGTTCGGGCGTCGCGCACAGATCGTGCGACGAGCGAATCTCGAAGGGCGGCATGCGGATATCGAGACGGTCACCGGGGCGGGGAGCGCGGTGCTGGGACACGCGTAGACCAGGTCCGGTCGTTCCGGGCGGCAGGTGATCGCGGATGGGCACCTGCCCGGTGAGGGCGGCGAGACCGGAGGTGAGCACGGCGCCCGGCGAACTCATGCCTCGTGCCGTCGTGGCCGTTGGCTGCACGCCGAGCGCCGTGTCCGGTGAGTTTGTGCCCGGCGACTTTGCAGCGGTTGGTTCCGCACCGCGCGCCATGCCCGATGGGCTCACGCCGGGCGACTCGGTGCCGACGGGCTCCGCGCCGAGCAGCAGGTGGACGTCGAGATCGCGAGTTCCGGTTACGACCACGCGGGTCACGAGGTCCGGGCCGTCGAGGAGGGCGACCTGGGACAAGTCTCCGGTGGTGCGCGTCAGCCCGCGCCCGGTCATGCCGCGCCACGGCCCGGTTTCGGGACGAAGCACGGCGTCGACGAACTGCTCGCGCCATTCGGTTCTGGCGACCAAGGCGGTGGCCAGCACCAGCATGGTGTCGGGTTCGACCCGCAGCGGGAACCGGTCGATCAAGCCGTCCGTTCCGCGTGCGGCCCAGGAGTCCAAGGCATCTTGACTCGTCAGTCGTCCGATGGTGTCCGGCGGCAGGCTGTCGATCCATGCGGGGTGCAGCGCAAGCCCTTCGGCGAACCACGCGCCGAGCACGGCGGAGAGATCCTCGGCCTCGGCCATGATCCGCAGCACCTCCAGCGCGGCGCCCTGGGCTCGCTCGGCGGGCAGCCCGATCGCGGCTTCCAGTTCCGCGCGAGCCGGGCCGTCCGCCGCGGCCGCGAGCAGGGCGAGCAGCGGCCAGACGCCGGCCCCCGAGACGACGAAGTCCTTCTCGCCCGCGCCGGCCGCCCACCGCGCGGTCAACTGGTTGACCGCCGCCGCCTGCGTGTCTATCGCGCTCCCCATCAAGCCAACATAGCCGTCGTCGATGCCGGATCAGGTGTGGTTCGGGAGCAGGACGATCGTGCCGAACGCGGCGCGCCGCTCGATCAGTTCGTGCGCGTGTGCGGCCTGATCGAGGGGCATCGTCGTGTCGAGCAGTGGCTCGAGCGTTCCGGCCGCGACCTCGTAGAGGACCTGCGCGCGATGACTCGCCACTTTGCCGAGCCAGGCGGGGCCGGCGCAGCCGATCAATGTCAGCCCGCGGTTGATCAGGTCGGTCGCGGTGATCGGCGCGGGACCGCCGGAGAGGAATCCGTAGGCCAGCATGCGGCCGCGCACCGGCGTCATGAGGTCGAGCAGCGCCGGTGTCGCGGGCCCGCCGATCGAGTCGAAGACGACATCCAGCGTCACCGCACCGAGCACGTCGCGGAGGCGGTCCGTCCACGCCGGGTCGTTGTGGTCGATCACCTCGGCGGCGCCCAGCTTGCGCGCCTGCGCGGCTTTGGCCGGGCCACCCGCCGTGGCGATGACGCGCGCACCCCGGCGGGCCGCGTATTGGGTGAGATATGCGCCGACACCGGTCGCGGCCGCCTCGACCAGCACGGTCTCGTCCCCGGTGGGCGCGGCCGTGTCGAACAGGGCTGTCGCGACGGAACCGCTCATCAGGACCGCTGCGGCGATGGCGGTGTCCACGCCGTCGGGAATGGGCGTCGCGGGCGCGGCGGGCGCGACGACGTATTCGGCATAGGCGCCGGAACCATTGGTGGCCACTGCGACTCGACACCCGACGAAACCAGGGTCGACGTCCGGTCCGGTTTCCACGACCGTGCCCGCCGCCTGGAAACCGAACACGAACGGCGGTTCGGCGGGCGGGGGGAAGGTGCCCGCGCGGATCGCGGCCTCCGGATACAGCACCGGAACGGCCTCCGCCCGGACGACCAGCTCGCCCGCGCCCGCCGTCGGCCGCGGCGTCTCGGACGGAACCAGCACCTCGGGCCCGCCCACACCTGTCATTACGATTGCCCGCATCGAGAACTCCATAAGTTGACTGTCGGTCCAGATATCTCGCCACGATATGGACCGTCGGTCAACTTTGTCAACGAACGAAGGCGGTGGCATGTCCGACGGGCGCACGCGAGAACGGGCCGACGCCGCACGCAACCGGCGCGCCATTCTGGACGCGACCAGGGCATTGCTCGCCGAGCACGGCGCCGAGGGCGTCACCATGGAGCGGGTCGCCGCCGCGGCGGGCGTGGGCAAGGGGACGATCTTCCACCGCTTCGGCAGCCGGGCCGGGCTGCTGCACGAGCTGGTCGCCGAGCCAGCCGTCGCCCTGATGGAGGCCGTCTCCAGCGGACCGCCGCCGTTGGGACCGGGCGCGCCCGCCGCCGAGCGTCTGCTGGCCTACTTCGCGGCGATGACCGACCTGGTGATCGACAACATCGAACTCGTCGTCGCCTACAACGCGGTTCCGCCGCATCCCAGACGTGAAGAGTTCCATGCCTTCTGGGCCGCGCACATCACCGCGATGCTGCGCGGGGCGCGTCCGGATCTGGACGCGGAAGTGGTCGGCGCGCTGCTGCTCGCACCGTTGGGCGGCGAGCTGGCGTCCCGGATGGTGCGCGCGGGTGAGGCGGATCGCCTGCGGGCCGCGGTGCACGATCTCGTCGCGTCGGTGCTGCGAGCGCCCGCGTCGGAAACGTGAAGTCCGAGCGGCCGCCGGTCAACCTCGCGAGAGGATGGCTTCGAAGCGTTCGTCGGCGCGGTCGAGCTGACCGAGGATGTGCTGTTTGACGTGATCCGCGAGCGGCGTGTCCGGCCTGCTCACCAGGTCGCGGTAGACGTCGGTGAGCGGGCGGTATTTCACAGCGAGCTTGCGCATGATCGGCTTCTCGGCGTAGAGGATGCCGACGCCGTTGTCGGTGAAGTCCGAGAGCTTGACGACCCGCGCCCAGGGCGCGCGATCCAAGGTCGTCGCGACGTGATCGCGGTACTGCTCGTGACGGTCGCGGTCCGGATCGGGCTCCGGGTTGGTGACTGCCGCGACGAGGTCGGCGACCCGGCGGCCGAAGCGTTCGGACAGTTCGGTGAGCGCGGCGTCGGTGGGGGATCCGTCGCGGACCCCCGCGAGCTCGGCGGGGTGGTCCTCCACGGCATCGTGCAGCAGGCCCGCCGCCACCACGTCGCTGTCCCGGACCTCGTAGTGGCTGACGATCCGGATCGCCACGCGCAGAAGGTGATTCAGATACGGTTCGCGGCCGTAGCGGTCGTCGCGGTGCAGTTCGGTGGCCAGGTCCAGCGCCTGGGTCAGCCGCTCGCCGTCGGGTAGTTCCGCGATTTCCAGCAGCAGCCGTTCGCGCAGCCCCGCCTCGCCATAGACCTCGCTGATCGTGTGCAGCGGCATCACGGCCAAGACTCCCGCCCCAGGGTTACGCATAACGCCAATCTATCGGGCATTTCGGCCGCGCGCTGTGCCCTGCGACACTTGTTCACCTACCGGATTCCAAAAATCGGCTCCGAGTCGATTTGCCGGATGCGTGCTCGACTTGTCGATGCCGCGAATCCGATTCGACGCCAATGGTTTATATGGATCCCAGCACGTGATCTCGGTGTCTCTACCGGCACTCGCGGCTAGCGCACGGAGCCCTCGCGAACGCGCCTCTCGGGGGAGCTCCATCATGGTCGGCCAATGCTCCTGTCGACGCCACGGTGACGAGCGAAAAAGGTTCGTCAGCGCACGTTGCGCGGGCGGAACTGAATGCTGATCCGCGGACCGACCGGCTTGCGAGTCTTGGGCACCGCGTGCTCCCAAGTCCGCTGGCAGGAACCGCCCATCACCAGCAGGTCGCCGTGCCCCACCTGATACCGGATGCTCGCGCCGCCGCGCCGCGGCCGCAGCATCAGGGCGCGCGGGGCGCCGATGGACAGGATCGCCACCATGGTGTCGTGTTTCGCGCCGCGGCCGAAGGTGTCGCCGTGCCAGGCGACGCTGTCGCGGCCGTCGCGGTAGTAGCACAGGCCCGCTGTCCGGAACGGCTCGCCGAGTTCGGTCGCGTAGTGGCGGCTGAGCGCGTCGCGCGCCTCGTCGAGAATCGGATCCGGCAGCGTCGCGTTCTCGTCGTAGAAGTGCAGCAGCCGGGGGACGTCCACGACCCGGTCGTACATCGGCCTGCGCTCGGCCTGCCACGGGACTTCCCGCGCCAGCCGGTCGAACAGGGTGTCCGCACCGGTCAGCCACCCGGGCCGCAGATCGACCCACGCGCCGTCCGAGAGCGGCGTGCGGTGCGTGTTGTCGAGGGAGCCGAGGCAGACATCCCCGGACCCGTCGAACAGCGAACCCTGCAGCCAAGCGGTCACCCGCCTGACCCTACTCCAATTCGAACATACGTGCTACTCGGTTGCCTTACGTCATCGGAAGCTCCATGCCTTTGGTTCCCGGAAAGATTCGCGAGCACATGGCTCTGTCGCTTCCCGTGGAGCGCGTCTGCGCGACTTCAGCCGGCCGCCGAGGTGGAAACACGGGCTCAGGCGAGGAGAACATCGAGAACGAGCACGACCGACGTCGCGATCGAGAACGCGAGAAAAAGCGCGGCTCCTCTGAGGTTCCGGTCTCCGCCGCGGATGTGGGCGACGATCGCGCCGCCGAAGTAGAGCACCAGCCCGATCGCGGCGGCGATGGCGAAGGGTGGGAACCAGATGCCCCAGACGAGACCGATCGTCGCGGCGATCTGCAGGCTCCCGAGCGCGGTGAGCTGGGAAGAGGTGAGGTGGACCGCTTCCGCGAATCGGCGTAGCCACGCTGGGCGGACGAACTTCATCACTCCGGAGTGGAGCATCGCCACGGCGAGTAGGACGGACAGGATCAGGGCTGCGATGTTCATGATGGCAACGCTAGGAATCCGATAGGTACCCTTTGGTAACCTTTGGACCGTGAGTCCCCCTCCCGGAATCATGTTCATGTCCGACTGCCCCGCACGCACAGCAATCGAGGTCATCGCGAACAAGTGGTCGGTAGTCACCCTGTACGCGCTCCGAGACGGCCCCAAGCGGCACAGTGAACTTGTCGCTCTGTCCGGCGGGATCTCCCGGAAGGTGCTGACCCAGACTCTCCGCCGCCTGCAGAGCAACGGCCTCATCGATCGACAGCGGTACGCCGAAGTGCCCCCACGGGTGGAATACAGCCTGACCCCGCTCGGCCGGACGCTCCAGGAGCCGATCGCGATGCTGACGGAGTGGGCGCAGGCGCACGGAGAAGCACTCGTCGACTTCCAGGAATCGACAGCCGCGAATCAGACGCACTAGGTTCCGGATCGCCTGCAGCTCGCGTCTCGCGAACGAATGTTCACCCCGATGCTGTCGGTTGCCCGTTCGAACGCTCTCGACTCGGCACGAGCGGACGTTCTATGACGGGCAGCTCGCCTCGAGCGTGCGAACGAGGCCCCGACGGGCCGGGGTCGCCTGAGCTCAATCCCATCCTGTACACCACCGCTGTCATGTGACGGCGACCGCCGAGACCCCGCTCACAGCGGTTTCGTGGGGCAGCTCACAGGCCGATACGCCTGGTGAAAGCGGGGTCGGAGGCGCTGTTACGCTGCTAGCCGTAAGACATCCTTTAACGGACCGTCCGGTGAGGCGGGGAAGGAGGTCGGCATGGCCGTGCCCGGAGATCGGGCCGCCAAGTCCGGCGCTGCCGAGACGACGCATTCTCAGCGGCACACACCTGAATGGGTGGCGACGGGGCGGGAGCTGTTGTCGGCTTCCGATGTCGGCCGGACCATCGCGCGCATCGCGCACCAGATCATCGAGAAGACCGCGCTCGACTCCGACGAGGCCGGTTCGCCGCGCGTGGTGCTGATCGGCATCCCGACCCGCGGCACCACCCTGGCCGCGCGGCTGACCGACAAGATCGAGGAATTCTCCGGCGTCCGCCCGGCCCTCGGCTCACTCGACATCACCCTGTACCGCGACGACCTGCGCAGCCGTCCGCACCGCCCGCTGGAGCGCACCTCGGTGCCCGAGGGCGGCATCGAGGACGCGCTCGTGGTGCTCGTCGACGACGTGCTCTTCTCCGGCCGCACCGTGCGCTCGGCCCTGGACGGGCTGCGTGACCTGGGCAGACCGCGCTCGGTGCAACTGGCCGTGCTGATCGACCGCGGCCACCGGGAACTGCCGATCCGCGCCGACTTCGTCGGCAAGAACGTGCCCACCTCGCGGGCGGAGGACATCTCCGTGCTGCTCACCGAACACGACGGTCGCGACGGCGTCTATCTGCACCAGGAGGCCGAGGCGTGAGACACCTGCTGAGCGTCACCGATCTGGACCGCGCCGCGGCGTCCGAGCTGCTCGACGAGGCCGAGCGCTTCGAGCAGGCGCTGCTCGGTCGCGAGGTGCACAAGCTGCCGACCCTGCGCGGCCGCACCGTGATGACGGTGTTCTACGAGAACTCGACCCGCACCCGGGTGTCCTTCGAGGTCGCCGGGAAGTGGATGAGCGCCGACGTGATCAACGTCAGCGCGAGCAGCTCGTCGGTGTCCAAGGGCGAATCGCTGCGCGACACGGCGCTGACCCTGCACGCCGCGGGCGCGGACGCGCTGATCGTGCGGCATCCCGCCTCCGGCGCCGCGCACCAGATCGCGCACTGGATGGACGGCTGGGCGCGTGCGGAGGGCCGGTCGTCCGGTCCCGCGATCGTCAACGCGGGCGACGGCATGCACGAACACCCGACCCAGGCGCTGCTCGACGCGCTGACGCTGCGCCAGCGGCTCGGCGACATCGAGGGCAAGCGGGTCGTGATCGTCGGCGACATCCTGCACAGCCGGGTGGCGCGCTCCAACGTCTTCCTGCTGCACACCCTCGGCGCCGAGGTCGTACTCGTCGCGCCGCGCACGCTGCTGCCGGTCGGCGTCGAAGCCTGGCCGGCCCGTGTCTCGCACCACCTGGACGCCGAACTGCCCGGCGCCGACGCGGTGCTCATGCTCCGCGTCCAAGCCGAGCGCATGAACGGCGGGTTCTTCCCCTCGGCGCGCGAGTACTCGGTGAACTACGGGCTGTCCGAGCGCAGGCTCGCGCTGCTCGCGGAACACGCGGTCGTCATGCACCCCGGTCCGATGCTGCGCGGCATGGAAATCGCCTCGGCCGTGGCCGATTCGCCGAAGGCCGCGATCCTGCAGCAGGTCACCAACGGCGTGCACCTGCGCATGGCGGTGCTGTTCCGGCTGCTGGTCGGCGCGCAGGAGGCAGTGGCATGAACGGCAACGAGCGGAAGGTGGCGCGATGAGTGGGCTGTTGATCAAGGGGGCCTTGATCTACGGCGAGGGTGAGCCCGTCGACGTGTTCGTCGACGAGGGCGAGATCCGGCAGATCGGCACCGATCTCGGCATCGTGGACGCCGAGATCATCGAGGCGAAGGGCCAGATCCTGCTGCCCGGCTTCGTCGACCTGCACACCCACCTGCGCGAACCGGGTCGCGAGGACACCGAGACCATCGAGACCGGTTCGGCCGCCGCGGCGCTGGGCGGCTACACCGCCGTGTTCGCCATGGCCAACACCAACCCGGTCGCCGACTCGGTGGTCGTCACCGACCACGTGTGGCGGCGCGGCCAGGAGGTCGGCCTCGTCGACGTGTTCCCGGTGGGCGCGGTGACGGTCGGGCTGGAGGGCAAGCAGCTCGCGGAGATGGGCACCATGGCGGCGGGCGTCGGCGCGGTGCGGATGTTCTCCGACGACGGCCACTGCGTGTACGACCCGCTGATCATGCGCCGCGCGCTGGAGTACTCGAACTCCCTCGGCGTGCTCATCGCCCAGCACGCGGAGGAGCCCCGGCTGACCAAGGGCGCGGTCGCGCACGAGGGCCCGACCGCGGCGCGGCTCGGTCTCGCGGGCTGGCCGCGGGCCGCCGAGGAATCGATCGTGGCCCGCGACGCGCTGCTGGCCAGGGACGCGGGCGCGCGCGTGCACATCTGCCACGCCTCCACCGCGGGCACCGTGGAACTGGTGAAATGGGCCAAGTCCCAAGGCATTTCGATCACCGCCGAGGTGACGCCGCACCACCTCCTGCTGGACGACTCGCGGCTGGAGACCTACGACGCGGTCAACAAGGTCAACCCGCCGCTGCGCGAGGCCTCCGACGCCGCGGCGCTGCGGCAGGCGCTGGCCGAGGGCATCATCGACTGCGTGGCCACCGACCACGCCCCGCACGCCGAACAGGACAAGTGCTGCGAATTCGCCGCGGCCCGTCCCGGCATGCTGGGCCTGGAGACGGCGCTGTCGATCGTCGTCCAGACGATGGTCGAACCGGGGCTGCTGGACTGGCGCGGCGTGGCCCGCGTGATGAGCGAGCAGCCCGCGCGGATCGTCGGACTCGACGACCACGGCCGCCCGCTCGAGGTGGGCGAGCCCGCGAACCTCACCCTGGTCGACCCCGGCGCCACCTGGACGGTGCGCGCCGCCGAGCTGGCCAGCATCTCGAACAACACGCCGTTCGAGGCGATGACCTTCCCTGCCAAGGTGACGGCGACGTTGCTGCGCGGCCGGGTGACCGCACGCGAGGGCAAAGCGGTCTTGGGTACAGGAGGTCCGTAGGTGGAGAGAACGCTGTGGGTGGTCGGGTGCCTCGCGCTGTTCGCGCTGGGTGTCTGGCTGATGTACCGGGGCTGGCAAAATCGCGCGGCGCGTCAGCAGGCGCGGATCGGCGAGCTGCCGCCGGTGCCCGCCGAGCTGGGCGCCCAGGTGCTCGAGCCGACGACCGGGATGTATCTCGGCAGCACGATCGCGCCGAGCTGGCAGGACCGAATCGCCGTCGGCGATCTGGGTTTCCGTGCCACAGCGGAACTCACGCGGTTCGAACGGGGAATTCTGCTCGAGCGCGACGGGGCGACGGTGATCTGGATTCCGGAGGAGTCCATCACCGCGGTCCGCACCGAACGCGGTCACGCGGGCAAAGTGATGACGGAAGATGGTGTGCTGGTAATTCGCTGGAAGCTGCCGACCGGAACCGAGATAGACACCGGTTTCCGAGGTGACGACAAGACGGTGTATCCGGCGTGGGCCAGGACGACGACGGGAGATGAACGAACGTGAATGAAGCGGCTGCGCTGGTGCTCGAGGACGGCCGGGTGTTCCGCGGCACGGCCTACGGCGCCGTAGGCGAGACGCTCGGCGAGGCGGTGTTCTGCACCGCGATGACCGGGTACCAGGAAACCCTGACCGACCCCAGCTACCACCGCCAGATCGTGGTGGCGGCGGCACCGCAGATCGGCAACACCGGATGGAACGACGAGGACGACGAGTCCTCGAAGATCTGGGTGGCCGGGTACGTGGTGCGCGACCCCGCGCGGCGCGCGTCGAACTGGCGCGCGACCACGACACTGCCCGACGCGATGCGCGAGCAGGACATCGTCGGCATCGCGGGCGTCGACACCCGCGCGCTGGTGCGCCACTTGCGCACCCGCGGCTCGATGAAGGCGGGCATCTTCTCCGGCCCCGCCCTCGCCGACGCGGACACGCTGCTGGCCCGGGTCAACGGCCAGCCGTCCATGCTGGGCGCGGACCTGGCCGAGGAAGTCAGCACCGACTCGGTCTACACCATCGAGCCGACAGGCGAACGCCGCTTCACCGTCGTCGCCGTCGACCTGGGCATCAAGACCAACACTCCGCGCATGTTCGCCCAGCGCGGCATGCGGGTGCACGTCGTGCCTTCGACCGTCAGTGTGGACCAGATCCGGGAGCTGAAGCCCGACGGCGTCTTCCTGTCCAACGGCCCCGGTGACCCGGCCACCCAGGACGGGGCGGTCGCCATCACCCAGGGCGTGCTCGAGCAGGGACTGCCGCTGTTCGGCATCTGCTTCGGCAACCAGATCCTCGGCCGCGCGCTCGGCCGCGAGACCTACAAGATGAAGTTCGGCCACCGCGGCATCAACATCCCGGTCGTCGAGCACGAGACCGGCCGGATCTCCATCACCGCGCAGAACCACGGCTTCGCCCTGGAGGGCGAGCGGGGCGAACAGTTCGACACCCCGTTCGGCCGCGCCGAGGTCAGCCACGTCTGCGCCAACGACGGCACCGTCGAGGGCGTGCGCCTGCTCGACGGCCGCGCGTTCTCCGTGCAGTACCACCCGGAGGCCGCAGCAGGCCCCCACGACGCCGCATATCTGTTCGACCGTTTCGCCGGTCTCATGGAAGGAGCCTGATGCCTCGCCGCGAGGATCTACACCACATCCTGGTGATCGGCTCGGGCCCGATCGTCATCGGCCAGGCTTGTGAGTTCGACTATTCCGGCACCCAGGCGTGCCGGGTGCTCAGGTCCGAGGGCCTGCGCGTATCGCTGGTGAACTCCAACCCGGCGACGATCATGACCGACCCGGAATTCGCCGACTCGACCTACGTCGAGCCGATCACGCCGGAGTTCGTGGAGAAGGTCATCGCGAAGGAGCGTCCCGACGCCATCCTCGCGACCCTCGGCGGGCAGACCGCGCTGAACACCGCCGTCGCGCTGCACGAGCGCGGCGTGCTGGAGAAGTACGACGTCGAGCTCATCGGCGCCGACTTCGACGCCATCCAGCGCGGCGAGGACCGGCAGAAGTTCAAGGACATCGTCGCCAAGGTCGGCGGCGAGAGCGCCCGCTCCCGGGTCTGTTTCACCATGGACGAGGTGCGCGAGACGGTCGCCGAACTCGGCTTCCCCGTCGTCGTGCGGCCCTCCTTCACCATGGGCGGCCTCGGCTCCGGCATGGCCTACAACCACGAGGACCTCGACCGCATCGCGGGCGGCGGCCTCGCCGCATCGCCGACGGCCAACGTCCTGATCGAGGAGTCCATCCTCGGCTGGAAGGAATACGAGCTCGAGCTGATGCGCGACGGCCGCGACAACGTCGTGGTGGTCTGCTCGATCGAGAACGTCGACCCGATGGGCGTGCACACCGGCGACTCGATGACCGTCGCCCCGGCGATGACGCTCACCGACCGCGAGTACCAGAAGCTGCGCGACCTGGGCATCGCCATCCTGCGCGAGGTCGGCGTCGACACCGGCGGCTGCAACATCCAGTTCGCGGTGAACCCGCGCGACGGCCGCCTGATCGTCATCGAGATGAACCCGCGCGTCTCGCGGTCCTCGGCGCTGGCCTCCAAGGCCACCGGCTTCCCGATCGCCAAGATCGCGGCCAAGCTGGCCATCGGCTACACGCTGGACGAGATCGTCAACGACATCACCAAGGAAACCCCGGCCTGCTTCGAGCCGACCCTGGACTACGTCGTCGTCAAGGCGCCGCGGTTCGCGTTCGAGAAGTTCCCCGGCGCCGACCCGACGCTGACCACCACCATGAAGTCGGTGGGCGAGGCGATGTCGCTCGGCCGCAACTTCTCCGAGGCGCTCGGCAAGGTGCTGCGCTCGCTGGAGACCAAGGCCACCGGCTTCTGGACCCTGGACGACGGCCCGTGGGCGCCCGTCGAGGGTGACGCGCAGGCCGCGATCGAGAAGATCCTCGACGACCTGCGCACCCCGATCGAGGGCCGCATCTACCAGGTCGAGCGGGCGCTGCGTTACGGCGCGAGCATCGATGACGTGGCCGCGGCCTCGGGCATCGACCCGTGGTTCGTCGCCGAGGTCGCCGGTCTCGTCGAACTGCGCCAGGAGATCATCGACGCGCCGGTGCTGGACGAGCCGCTGCTGCGCCGCGCCAAGCACTACGGTCTTTCCGACAACCAGCTCGCCGCGCTGCGGCCCGAGCTGGCGGGCGAGACCGGCGTGCGCGCGCTGCGCCACCGGCTCGGCGTGCGCCCGGTGTACAAGACCGTCGACACCTGCGCCGCCGAGTTCGAGGCCAAGACCCCGTACCACTACTCGGCCTACGAGCTCGATCCCGCCGCGGAGTCCGAAGTGGCGCCGCAGCGCGAGCGCGAGAAGGTGATCATCCTCGGCTCCGGACCGAACCGCATCGGCCAGGGCATCGAGTTCGACTACTCGTGCGTGCACGCGGCGCAGACGCTGTCGCAGGCCGGATACGAGACGGTGATGGTCAACTGCAACCCGGAGACCGTCTCCACCGACTACGACACCGCCGACCGCCTCTACTTCGAGCCGCTCACTTTCGAGGACGTGCTCGAGGTCTACCACGCGGAAAGCGAGTCCGGCACCGTCGCGGGCGTCATCGTGCAGCTCGGCGGGCAGACCCCGCTCGGTCTCGCGCAGCGGCTGACCGACGCGGGCGTTCCGGTCGTCGGCACCAGCGCGGCCGCCATCGACCTGGCCGAGGACCGCGGCGAGTTCGGCGAGGTGCTGGTCGCGGCCGGGCTGCCCGCGCCGAAGTACGGCACGGCGACCACGGTCGAGCAGGCGAAGAAGATCGCCGCGGGCATCGGCTACCCGGTGCTCGTCCGCCCGTCCTACGTGCTCGGCGGGCGCGGCATGGAGATCGTCTACGACGAGAAGTCCCTGGAGGGCTACATCTCCCGGGCCACCGAGCTGAACCCCGAACACCCGGTGCTCGTCGACCGTTTCCTCGAGGACGCCATCGAGATCGACGTCGACGCGCTCTGCGACGGCGAGGAGGTCTACCTCGGCGGCGTGATGGAGCACATCGAGGAAGCGGGCATCCACTCCGGTGACTCGGCGTGCGCGCTGCCCCCGATCACGTTGGGCCGCAGCGACATCGAGGCGGTGCGCCGCTCGACCGTCGCGCTGGCCAAGGGCATCGGCGTCAAGGGCCTGCTCAACGTGCAGTACGCGCTCAAGGACGACGTCCTCTACGTGCTGGAGGCCAATCCACGGGCCAGCCGCACGGTTCCGTTCGTCTCCAAGGCCACCGCGGTGCCGCTGGCCAAGGCCTGCGCGCGGATCATGCTCGGCGCCACCATCGCCGAACTCCGCAAGGAGGGCATGCTGCCGAGCGAGGGCGACGGCGGGCACGTCGCGCTGGACGCGCCGGTCGCGGTGAAGGAAGCGGTGCTGCCGTTCCACCGGTTCCGTCGCGCCGACGGCAGCGGTGTGGACTCGCTGCTCTCGCCGGAGATGAAGTCGACCGGCGAGGTGATGGGCATCGACGCCGATTTCGGCACCGCCTTCGCCAAGAGTCAGTCCGCCGCGTACGGCTCGCTGCCCACCGAGGGCACGGTGTTCGTCTCGATCGCCAACCGCGACAAGCGCGCCATGGTGTTCCCGGTCAAGCGCCTGCACGACCTGGGCTTCCGCATCCTGGCCACCGAGGGCACCGCGGAAATGTTGCGCCGCAACGGTATTCCGTGCGAGCAGGTGCGCAAGCACTCCGACGAGGACCGGGCCGACGAGCCGACCATCGTGGAGCAGATCCGCGACGGCGAGGTCGACATGGTGTTCAACACCCCGTACGGCAACTCCGGCCCACGGGTGGACGGCTACGAGATCCGCACCGCGGCGGTGGGCGTCAACATCCCGTGCATCACCACGGTGCAGGGCGCGGCCGCGGCCGTGCAGGGCATCGAGGCCAGCATCAACGGCGGCATCGGCGTGCGATCCCTGCAGGAACTGCACTCGTCGCTGCGCGGCTGAGGCAGCGGCCCGGCGATCGAAGCGCATGCGCGTAGCGCGAGTCTCGATCGCCGGGACGCGAGACACCAGGGGCCGCGAACCCGCGCGCCCCGGCGCGCCGACAACACAGGAGATTCGATGAAGACGTTCGGTGAGCGCCTGCGCCACGCGATGCACCACTTCGGCCCGCTGTGCGTCGGCATCGATCCGCACCCGCAGCTGCTCGCGGCCTGGGACCTGTCCGAGGACGCCGAGGGTGTGGAGAAGTTCGCCGAGATCTGCGTCGAGGCGTTCGACGGCACCGTCGCCCTCGTCAAGCCGCAGGTGGCGTTCTTCGAGGCCTACGGTTCGGCCGGGATCGCGGTGCTGGAGCGGACCGTCGAGGTGCTGCGCGCCTCGGGCACCCTGGTGCTCGCCGACGCCAAACGCGGTGACATCGGCTCCACCATGGACGCATACGCCCGCAGCTGGCTCGGCGACGGGCCCCTCGGCTCGGATGCGGTGACGGTCTCGCCGTACCTCGGTTTCGGCTCGCTCGCACCCGCGCTCGAATTGGCCGAGGCCAATCATCGCGGCCTCTTCGTGCTCGCCGCCACCTCGAATCCCGAAGGGGCGCAGGTCCAGCTGGCCCGCGTGGCGGACGGGCGCAGCATCGCTCAGACCATGGTGGACGAGGCCGCCGCGCGCAACGCGGGCCACGACTTCGGATCGGTCGGCGTCGTCGTCGGCGCGACCCTCGCCGAGGCACCCGACCTGTCCGCGCTCAACGGCCCGATCCTGATGCCGGGCATCGGGGCACAGGGCGGGGGACCGGGGTCGGTGCGCGACCTGGTGCCCGAGTCGGTGCTGGGCGCGGTGGTGCCGAACGTGTCGCGCGAGGTGTTGCGCGAAGGCCCGTCCGTTTCGGCACTGCGTGCCAGGGTGAGCGCGCTCCAAGAGGATTTCGCCTTCCTGCGGCGCTGAGAACTCACCGCGAAACCGGGGAATTCCCCGGCACATCGCCCTCGAAGCGGCCCGCGGGTTCGGTACCGGCCGAACCCGCGGGCCGCTTCGTAGTGTCTGGCCGCTCTTCTGCGGGGTTTGCGCGCGTCCAGCGCGGGGAAACCTGGGTGACGTGTGGTGAATCCCGCAGACGGCGATTCAGCGGCACGCCGTGCCCTCGGTTTTCACGCTCGGCCCTGGACGCCTCGCGTCCGGGGTCTTCGTCGTTTCGGCGGTGTCGCATCCCAAGCGATGGGACATGTGTTCGATCCGACACGCGGACGAACAGTGCGACACGCGGGGAATTTCCAGAAAGTTCCTGGTCGGAAGCCCGACCGATTGCTGACACGTCGCGACGAGCCACCGCTACCGCTCCGCTAACCTTGGAATGCTTCGAAAATACGCTGGTAGCAGGGCGTTTCCGCGATTCGGCGGTACGATCACCGCAGCGCCCGTGGCGCGACGCGCATCCGGCCCGGCTCGCCCCTACGGCATCCGAAATCATGCGCTGACCTGGGGGGTGGGTTCGCAATCGGCGGACGTCGTGGGTACGGTCGCTGAGACCGCGCGGGTTACCGGCGGTAGATCAAGCAATGAACGATGAGACGGAGGAACCGTGGCCCTTCCCCAGCTGACTGACGAGCAGCGCGCCGCTGCTTTGGAGAAGGCGGCTGCCGCTCGCCGCGCTCGGGCGGAGCTCAAGGAGCGCTTGAAGCGTGGCGGCACCGACCTGAAGAGCGTCCTCAAGGATGCCGAGACCGACGAGATCCTCGGCAAGATGAAGGTGTCGGCGCTGCTGGAGGCCCTGCCCAAGGTCGGCAAGGTCAAGGCGGCCGAGATCATGACCGAGCTGGAGATCGCCCCCACCCGCCGTCTGCGCGGACTCGGCGATCGGCAGCGCAAGGCGCTGCTCGCCCGGTTCGACTTCGACGCCTGACGACGAGGGTGGTCGAACACACGCGGAAGGGTCGGCTGGTTGTACTGGTCGGCCCCTCGGCCGTAGGCAAGTCCACGGTCGTGCGGTGCGTGCGGGAACGTCTGCCCGAACTGGTCTTCAGTGTGTCGGCAACGACCCGGGCCCCCCGGCCCGGGGAGGTCGACGGACTCGACTACCGGTTCGTCTCCCGTGACCAGTTCGACGCCATGATCGAGGCGGGCGAACTGCTGGAATGGGCGGACATCCACGGCGGCCTGCAACGGTCGGGAACCCCGGCGGGCCCGGTGCGCGAGGCGCTGAACGCGGGCTCGAACGTGCTCGTCGAGGTGGATCTCGAGGGCGCACGCTCGGTGCGCAAGGCGATGCCGGAGGCTCTCCTCGTCTTCTTGGCCCCGCCGAGCTGGGACGAACTGGTCTTCCGGCTCACGTCGCGCGGCACCGAATCGCCGGAGGTGATCGAGCGCAGGTTGCAGACCGCGCGCACCGAGCTGGCGGCATGTGACGAGTTCGACATCGTCATCGTGAACGACGAGGTGACCAGCGCCTGTGAGCAGTTGGTATCGTTGTTCGTTAGCACAAATTCGAGGTAGCCGCCGAACACCCGTGTCCCGGTCATCGCGGCCGGGGCCAGGGCGGCGGTAGCGCACGCTCGATTGCCCGCTGATTTTTCCACGACAACCCGCAGGAGCCTCACCAGTGAGCGACACCAAGACCGCGCCCGCGTACGACACCCCGGTCGGCCTGACCAACCCGCCGATCGACGAACTGCTCGAGCGCACGTCGTCCAAGTACGCGCTGGTCATCTACGCCGCCAAGCGGGCCCGCCAGATCAACGATTACTACAACCAGCTCGGCGACGGCATCCTCGAGTACGTCGGTCCGCTGGTCGAGCCGGGCCTGCAGGAGAAGCCGCTGTCGGTGGCCATGCGTGAAATCCACTCCGACCTGCTCGAGCACTCCGAGGGCGAGTAACCCATCCCGCGTCCGCGCGTGATGCCGCAGTATCGAACTCCCCGCGTGGCCGGGGACGAGCCCACGGAGGCGTAGTGACCACACGCATCGTCGTCGGCGTCAGCGGAGGGATCGCCGCCTACAAGGCCTGTGCGCTCGTCCGGCGCTTCACCGAGACGGGGCACGAGGTCAGGGTGATCCCGACCGAGTCGGCTCTGCAATTCGTCGGCAAGGCGACCTTCGAGGCGCTGTCCGGGAACCCGGTGCACACCGACGTGTTCACGGACGTGCCGGAGGTCCCGCACGTCCGCCTGGGGCAGGAGGCCGACCTCGTGGTCATCGCCCCCGCCACCGCGGACCTGATGGCGCGCGCTGCGCACGGCCGCGCCGACGACTTGCTCACCGCCACGCTGCTGACGGCGCGATGTCCCGTGCTCTTCGCGCCCGCGATGCACACCGAGATGTGGGAGCACCCGGCCACCATCGCCAATGTCGAGACGCTGCGCAGGCACGGCGCGACCGTCATGGAGCCCGCCTCCGGACGCCTCACCGGCGCCGACACCGGTCCGGGCAGGTTGCCCGAGCCCGAGGAGATCTTCGGGCTCGCCGCCCTGCTGTTGGAGCGCGCCGACGCCATCCCGCGCGACCTGGTCGGCCGCCGCCTGGTGATCACCGCGGGCGGTACCAGGGAACCGCTGGATCCGGTGCGCTTCCTGGGCAATCGCAGCTCGGGCAAGCAGGGCTACGCGCTGGCCAGGGTCGCCGCGCAGCGCGGCGCCCACGTCACGCTGATCGCGGGCAACACGATCGAGATGGCCGCTCCGGCGGCCGTCGACCTGGTGCACATCACCACCGCCGAACAGCTCAAGACGGCGGTGGAGAAGCACGCGGTCGGCGCCGACGCCGTGATCATGGCCGCCGCTGTGGCCGATTTCCGGCCGACGAACGTGGCCGCGGCCAAGATCAAGAAGGGCGCGGGCGAGCCGGACGTCATCCCGTTGACCAAGACCGACGACATCCTGGCCGGTCTGGTGCAGTCGCGGCGCGACGGCCAGCTGGCGGGCACCGCCATCGTCGGCTTCGCCGCCGAGACCGGTGACGAGCACGGCGACGTGCTCACCCACGCGCGCGCCAAGCTGGCCCGCAAGGGGTGCGACCTGCTCGTGGTCAACGCGGTCGGCGAGGGCAAGGCCTTCGAGGTCGACACCAACGACGGCTGGCTGCTCGGCGCCGACGGCACCGAACAGGCCCTCGACCACGGGTCGAAGGCGCTGCTCGCCAGCCGTGTGCTGGACGCGCTCGGCCCGCTGCTGCGCGCCGGGTAACCTTGGCCCGATCGAATTCCGTTGCCGCGCCGAGCGATCGGCGTGCCGCTCGATCCGGACGCCGACCGCGGTGCGGTGCGCGAATGTGCGCCGCTGCCGCCGCGGGTGCGGATAATCTGGGACGGCGATAACCGGCGGATTCGTCGCGTCGTGGGTTTGGAATAGTCTGAGATGAAGGGTTGCGCGACGGCGGTATCGCATTACTGTCGCTGTGGCCATCCGATACGAGAAACCCGTTGAGGGAGAGGGAACAACTGTGCGCACGTCTGGCAGCCGCCTATTCACCAGTGAGTCCGTGACCGAGGGTCATCCGGACAAGATCTGTGACGCCATCAGCGATTCCATCCTCGACGCGTTGCTGGCGGAAGACCCGCGCAGCCGGGTCGCGGTGGAGACACTCGTGACCACCGGTCAGGTGCACGTCGCGGGCGAGGTGACCACCTCCGCCTACGCCGACATCCCGCGAATCGTCCGCGAGAAGGTCCTCGAGATCGGATACGACTCGTCCGCAAAGGGTTTCGACGGCAACTCGTGCGGCGTCAACATCGCCATCGGCGCCCAGTCGCCCGATATCGCGCAGGGTGTCGACACCTCGCACGAGGCGCGCGTCGGCGGCTCCGACGACGAGATCGCCAAGCAGGGCGCGGGTGACCAGGGCCTGATGTTCGGCTACGCCAACACCGACACCCCGGAGCTGATGCCGCTGCCGATCGCGCTCGCGCACCGGCTCTCGCGCCGCCTGACCGAGGTCCGCAAGACGGGCGTGCTGCCGTACCTGCGTCCCGACGGCAAGACCCAGGTCACCATCGAATACGACGGCCACCGGCCGGTTCGGCTCGACACCGTGGTCATCTCGACCCAGCATGCCGCCGACATCGACCTGGACAACCTGCTCGCGCCGGATATCCGCGAGAAGGTCCTGGACTCGGTGCTCGCCGACCTGAACCTGCCCACCCTGGACATCTCCGACGTCCGGTTGCTGGTCAACCCGACCGGCAAGTTCGTGCTCGGCGGCCCGATGGGCGACGCGGGCCTCACCGGCCGCAAGATCATCGTCGACACCTACGGCGGCATGGCCCGGCACGGTGGCGGCGCGTTCTCCGGCAAGGACCCGTCGAAGGTCGACCGCTCGGCCGCGTACGCCATGCGCTGGGTCGCCAAGAACGTGGTGGCCGCCGGCCTGGCCGACCGCGTCGAGGTACAGGTCGCCTACGCCATCGGCAAGGCCGCCCCGGTCGGTCTGTTCGTCGAGACCTTCGGCACCGAGAAGGTCGACCCGGAGCGCATCTCGACCGCGATCACCGAGGTCTTCGACCTGCGTCCCGGCGCCATCATCCGCGACCTGGACCTGCTGCGCCCGATCTACGCGCCGACCGCCGCCTACGGCCACTTCGGCCGCACCGACGTCGATCTGCCCTGGGAGCACACCGACCGCGCCGACAAGCTGCGCGCGGCCGCCGGCCTGTAGGCCGACCGGGCCGGAGTGAGCCGACCCGCGGCGGACTCGTCCGCCCCTCCCACGGATGATGTGTCCGTGGAACCGACGACAACAGCGGAAGCATCCGCGCGACCCATCGCGCGGGTGCTTCCGCTGTTGACGCCCGCGCACCTCGACCGCGACTTCGACTACCTGGTGCCGCCCGAGTTCGACGAGATCGCCCAACCGGGCGTGCGGGTGCGCGTCCGTTTCGCGGGCCGCCTCGTCGACGGCTATCTGCTCGCCCGCCTCACGCACAGCGAGCACGGCGGCAAACTCGTCGAGCTGGAGCGCGTCGTCTCCGCGGAACGTGTCCTCACCCCCGAGATCCTGGATCTCGCCACCGCCATCGCCGCCCGTTACGCGGGGACCCGCGCGGATGTGCTGCGGTTGGCGATCCCGCCGCGGCACGCGCGGACGGAGAACGGTGGAACGAAGAAGGGGGCAGTTCGTTCGTCCGTCGGCGAGAATGATTCTCGCACTCCACGATCGGCGATGGCCGCGGCCGGAGACGATGCCTTCGCTGCGGCTGCGAGCGGCGCGGTGCAGGATGCGGCACCCGCCGAAGGCGGTACAGACGAAAGTGAAGGCGGGACAAACGATGTCGGCGCTGCGCCCCACAGCGCCGCACCGGCGGATGACGTGGCCGAAAGCGGCGCGGACGAGGCCGTTGCCGCGGTCAGCCGAGCGGACGCGGGCGACGGCGAAACGGGCGGCCGTAGTGGCGAGGCCGCGCCCCGTGCGGCCGCGGCCGCAGCGGTCCCGGATGCGGACGACGCATCCGGTCCGAAGACGTTGCCGCAGCGCGCATCCGGGGTGCATTCGGAGCTGAACTTCGATGCCGCGCCGTGGGGGCGTTACGTCCACGGCGAGGCGTTCCTCGCGGCGCTCGGGCAGGGCAAGGGGGTGCGGGCGGCCTGGCAGGCGATGCCGGGCGAGGACTGGGCCCGGCGACTCGCGGAACTCGCCGCGACAGTGGTCGGGGCCGGGCGCAGTGCGATTCTGATGGTGCCCGATCAACGGGACTTGAATCGCGTCCTCGCGGAATGTGTTCGGCTGATTGGGGATTCAGCGGTCGGGTTGACGGCGGGGTTGGGGCCCGCCGCGCGGTACCGGCGATGGTTGGCGGTGTTGCGTGGCAGCGCGCGGGTCGTCGTCGGCACGCGTAGCGCCGTGTTCGCACCCGCCGCGAATCTGGGTCTCATCGCGATCTGGGACGACGGCGACGACACCTACGCCGAGCCCCGCGCGCCCTACCCGCACGCGCGGGAGGTGTCGATGTTGCGAGCGCACGAGACCGGGGCGGCGTTCGTCGCGGCCGGGTTCGCCCGCACGGCGGAGATCCAAGCGGTGGTGGATTCCGGGTGGGCGCACGACCTCGTCGCCGATCGCTCGGTGCTCCGCAAGGCCGCGCCCCGGATCAGCGCTCCCGGCGACAGCGACATGGCGATGGAGCGTGATCCGGTGGCGCGCGCGGTCCGCATCCCGGGCGTCGCGTTCGCGGCCGCGCGAGCCGCGCTGAAGGAAGGTGCCGCGGTGTTGGTGCAGGTACCGCGCCGCGGCTATGTCCCCGCGCTGTCCTGCGCGAAATGCCGCACGCCCGCGCGGTGCAGGCACTGCAACGGCCCGCTGGCACTTCCGGAAAGCGCGCCGGGCGGCGCCAACGAGGCGCACAGTCCGAGCTGCCGGTGGTGCGGCATCACCGAGACCGCGTTCCGCTGCTCGGCCTGCGGCTCCCGCGCCCTGCGCGCCGTCGTGATCGGCGCCGTTCGCACCGCCGAGGAACTGGGCCGCGCCTTTCCGGGGGTGCCGATCCGCGGTTCCGGCGGCGGCGCGGTGCTCGACACGGTCGAGCCGGGGCCGCAGGTGATCGTCTCCACCGTCGGCGCGGAACCTGTGGTGCGCGGCGGGTACGGCGTCGCCCTACTGCTGGACGGCTGGGCGCTGCTCGGCCGCGCCGACCTGCGCGCCGCCGAGGACGCGCTGCGCCGCTGGATGTCGGCCGCGGCGTTGGTGCGCCCGCACGGGCAGGTCGTGGTGATGGCCGAGCCGTCGTTGCCGACCGTGCAGGCGCTGGTCCGCTGGGATCCGCTCGGACACGCCCGCTCCGAGGTCGACGCCCGCGCCGAGGTCGGTTTCCCGCCCGCCGTCCGTTTGGCCGCCGTGGACGGCGCCACCGAGGCCATCGACGAACTGCTCGCCGCCGCCGACCTCCCCGCCGACGTCGAGGTGCTCGGCCCGGTCCCGCTACCCGCCACCGCACGCAAACCTTTCTCCGGCGACTCCCCGGCCGAAGTGGAACGCATGCTCCTGCGCGTCCCGCGCCGCACCGGCGCCGCCCTCTCCCGCGCCCTCACCGCTGCCCAGGCGATCCGCAGCACCCACCGCTCCGACGCCCCCCTCCGCGTCCAAATCGACCCCATCGACATCGGCTGAGCGCGCTGGCCGCGAGCCAACGGGCCGGTCAGGGAGCCGAGCTGCCGCGACGCGGTCGCGCACCGCATACGGCAATTCGTCAGCTACGCGCCGAAAACGAGTAGTCGACTACTGGCGTCGCCCATCCAGCGTCCTGAAACCATCGCCAGGAGATCGGCCGAGCGGCCGAATGACGACAGAAGTATCTCGCGACAGACAAGGCAGGAAACAGAAATGACTCGGGTTGTCGGCACGGCGATATACGGCATCAAGCCGGATGGTGATCTGCAGTGGTATCGCCACGACGGTGTCCAGAACGGCGGCGCCTTCTGGACAGCAGGCGAAGGTGGGAAGAAGGTCAGTGGCGGCTGGGACATCTACAGCAAAGTGGTCAGCGGCCGTGACAGCGGAGTCATCTACGGCATCAAACCGGACGGTGATCTGCAATGGTATCGCCACGACGGGTGGCAGGACGGCGGCGCCTTCTGGACGGCCGGTGCGGGCGGAAACAGGATCAGTGGCGGCTGGGACATCTACCGCACGGTGTTCAGCATCGGCCAAGGCGTGATCTACGGCATCAAGCCGAACGGTGATCTGCAGTGGTATCGCCACGACGGTTGGCAGGACGGTACCGCGAGGTGGACGGCCGGTGCGGGCGGTAACAGAGTCAGTGGCGGCTGGGATATCTACGACACGGTGTTCGGTGGCTACCTCGGGGTGGTCTACGGCATCAAGCCGAACGGTGATCTGCACTGGTATCGCCACGACGGGTGGCAAGACGGCACCGCGAGGTGGACGGCCGGTGCGGGCGGCATCAGGATCAGTGGCGGCTGGGATATCTACGACACGGTCTTCGGCGGCTACGACGGCGCGATCTACGGCATCAAGCCGAACGGCGATCTGCACTGGTATCGCCACAATGGCTGGCGGGACGGCGCCGCCACGTGGACGGCCGGTGCCGGTGGGAAGAAGATCAGTGGCGGTTGGGACATCTACGATGCGGTGTTCAGTGGCGACACCTACCTCCACCTCGTCTGAGGGTTCCATTCAGGATTCGATGTCCGGCGATTCACGGCCCTACTCGATTCCCGCTTTCGCTCCCCCGGGTTGCCCCGGGGGAGCGTCGACGTAGTACCGGTTCAGGCGAAGACCGCCCGATTGCGTTCCGCCCATTGGGCATACGTGCCCGCACCCCTCCCGAGCACCTTCTCGATGTCCGGGCTGATGAGCAGTTCGTCGGGGGTCGGCGAACCCAGGATCTCCAGCGTGTGGTCGACGACGGACTCGGGCATGAAGCGGAGCATGCCCTCGCGCGCCTGGGCCGGTGAAAGCTCGACGAAGCGAACTTCGGTGCCGAGGGCCGCGCCGAGCGCCGCCGCCTGCTCGCGCGGGGTGCTGAGCGCGGGTCCGGTCAGGGTGTAGATCCGACCGGCGTGCCCATCCTCGCGCAACGCCGCGGCGGCGACGGCCGCGATGTCGGCCGGGTCCACCGAGGGCAGGCCGACCGACCCGAACGGCGCGGCGACGGTCTGCTCGCCGCGCACCGACTCCACCCACGCGTAGGTGTTGCTGAAGAAGCCGCCCGGCCGCAGGATGGTCCACTCCAAAGACGAAGCGCGAAGCGCGTTCTCGTAGGCCCGCAGGCGGTCGTAGCCCGCGGCCTCCGGCCGGGTCTGTGTGCCGACCGAGGACACGAAGACCACCCGCCGCACGCCGGCCTCGGCGACGACGCCCAGAACTTCCTCCGGCTCCGGTCCCGCGATCAACTGCTCGCCGCTGATCAACAGGAACAGCGCGTCGGCGCCCGCGAGCGCGGGGGAGAGGCTCGCGGGATCGGCGAGATCCGCCGCGACGTGACGGACTCCGTCCGGCAGGGCCATCGACCCGGCTCTCCGCGAGACGGCCGTGACCTGCGCCCCCGACGCCGCGAGCAGCGGGACGAGCGAGCTTCCGATGTTGCCGGTCGCCCCGGTCACCACGATCATGTGCACTCCTAGTTAGTTGGCTGACTTAATCGAACGTAGTCGAGAACGGCGCGGCTGTCTATAGTCAGTTGTGTGACTAACTCAGTCGAGAAAGCGGGCAAGCGCGAGCGGCTGGTCGACGCGGCGGTGCGCGAGTTCTACGAGCGCGGCGTCGAGAAGACCACCATCGCCGACATCGCGCGCACCGCCGAGGTGCCCGTCGGCAACGTGTACTACTACTTCAAGACCAAGGACCAGCTGATCGAGGCGGCCATCGGCGCGCATGCCCATGGCCTCGACGAACTGACCAGCGGTTTGGACGCCCTGCCGACGCCTAGGGAGCGGCTGCGGGCGCTGATTCAGGGCTGGGTCGACGAGCGCGAGATGGCCGTCCGATTCGGCTGTCCGTTCGGTTCCCTGACCGCCGAGTTGCACAAGCGCGCCGACCCGCTGGACGGTCGCGCGGCCGAGGTGATGCGGACGTTGCTGGACTGGGTCGAGCGGCAGTTCGTGGAAATCGGCCGCGCCGACGCGCGGGACCTCGCGGTGGCGCTCCTCGCTTCCTATCAGGGAATCTCACTGCTCACCAACACCTTTCGCGATCCCGAGCTGATGGCCGCCGAGGGGAAGCGGCTCCAGGACTGGATCGACTCGCTGTAGCGACTCGCTTCGGGCGCGCCTGTGGTGCACAGGCGCGCCCGAAGCGTTTCTCGGGGGAATGGTCCGAGACCTCCTTGCGTTAGATGCATTGTCGATATATCGTCGATACGTGAAATGAACACGCGAGAGCCCAAGGAGGGCCGACATGGAAAACATCGAGAACATGCAGAACAGAGAGTTCGGACGCGGCGGCCGCTGGCGTAAGCCCGGCCGCGGAGAGTTCGGTCCCGGTCGCGGACCGCACCGCCACGGCGGCAGGCACGGCTTCGGCCCAGAGTTCGGGCCCGGCTTCGGTCCCGGTTTCGGACCTGGTTTCGGCCCGCAGTTCGGCCGTGGACGCGGTCGCGGCGGCCGTGGCAGGCGCGGTGACGTGCGCGCCGCCGTGCTGCTGCTGCTCACCGAGCGGCCGATGCACGGCTACGAGTTGATCCAGCAGATCCGCGAGCGCAGCGACGACATCTGGCGGCCGAGTCCCGGATCGATCTACCCCGCGCTCGCGCAGCTGGAGGACGAGGGCTTGGTCCTCATCGAGAAGGTTGCCGGTCGCAAGACCGCCAAGCTCACCGAGGCAGGCGGCGAGTACGTCACCGCGCATCGTGAGGAGCTCGGGGACCCCTGGGCGCAGGTCAAGGCGGACGTCGGCGCGCAGGCCATCGACCTGCGCGGATTGGTCGGCGGGGTGATGGGCGCGGTCGCGCAGGTGGCCGCCGTCGGCACCCCCGAGCAGGCGGCGAAGGCGGCCGAGATCCTGAACGACACCCGCCGTTCGCTCTACCGAATCCTCGCCGAGGACGAAGCTACCGAATAGTAACGATCACGAAACATCGCTTGGGCGTGCGTTTTTCGAGCCGATCGGGTAGATCATTGTGATATGGAACAGCCGATTGGTATGTGGGGTTGGGGTAGATCACAGGTTTGTCGCGGCGCTATGGCGTTCGCGCTGGTCGCGGGGGTGCTGGTCGGCTCGGGTGTCGGCGGGCCGACCACCGCCGCCGCCGAACCGGGGGACATCGCCGAACCGCTCGTCGTCCGGGCGCCCGACGTGCCGACCGTCGACGCGCCGCCGCAGCCCGACCACCTGGCCGCCGCGCGGCATCTGAAGGGGAACAAGAACGCCACGCCGCTGGGCACCAATGATTTCGGTTGCCGTCCCACCGCGGCCCACCCCCGTCCCGTCGTGCTGGCGCACGGCACCGACTCCACCGCCTACTCCGACTGGTCGGCGATCGGCCCGCAGTTGGCGGCGGCCGGATTCTGCGTCTTCGCGCTCAACTACGGCGGCGCGCCGGGCGCCGACACCTACGGCACCGAGGACCTGCGCGCGAGCGCCTACCAGATCGGTCAGTTCGTCGACCGGGTGCTGGAGGCGACCAGCGCCGCGAAGGTGGATATCGTCGGATTCTCGCAGGGCGCCAACGTGACCCGGCTCTACATCAACAAGCTCGGCGGCGCCGCGAAGGTGGCCCAGTGGATCGGCGTGGCGTCCCCGAGCTACGGCGGGGTGATGTACGGGCTGGTGCCGGTCGCGCAGGTGATCCCGGGCGCGCTCGAGGTGTTCGCCAGGGTCACCTCGACCGCGGCGGTGCAGCAGGCGCAGGGCTCGCCGATCATGCTCGAACTCAACGCGGGCGGCGACACCGTGCCCGGTGTCCGCTACGTGACCATCGGCAGCCGGGTCGACGAGATGATCCAGCCGTTCAGCAATATCGCGCTGCGCGGGGCGGGCGCGGAGAACATCGTCGTGCAGGACATGTGCCCGGCCAACCTGACCGGTCATTTCCACATGGTCTACGACCCGTTCGTGCAGCAGCTGGTGCTGCGGGCGCTCGATCCCGTGCACGCGCCGACGCCGACCTGCGAGGCGGTGCCGCTGGGCACCGGAATCCCGCAGGTGATCATCGCGGGTAATTCCTGAACGGGTCGGCCGGGCGGTTCACACACCGCCCGGCCCGATCACCGCAGTCGCGCGCCGTAAATGTGATCGACAGCGATTGTGACGAGCACCCGGCGCTCGGCGACCATCACCGCTCGGTACTCCGCCCAATCGGGATGTTCGCCCGCGGCGGCGCGGTAGTACTCCACCAGGGCCTCCACCTCGGGGCCGTGCGGATCCGTTCCTGGCCCGGTCAGCGTCGCGGTGCCCTCGGCGGTGGCCCACGCCCAGCCGTCCGGTCGAGTGACCTCCAGGCCGGCCCGCGGGTCGCGCCGCAGGTTGACCGTCTTCGCCGAACCCTCGTCGGTCGCGATGTAGATCCGATCGGCCGCGCGGTCGTAGTACGGCGTCACGGGCGAGAGTTGCGGGCGTCCGGACGCTTTGATGGTCGCGAGCACACCGAGCTTGCTTTCCGCCAGCAGCGCGCGAGGGTCGAACGGTTCGACGCTCACCGCGGCGTCACCGAGTCGGCGCGGAACAGCTCGATCAAGGCCGCGTAGCCTTCGTCACCGCGTCCGGCGGCCACGGCCCGATCCGCCAATGCCTTGACGAAACTGGGTATTTCGGCGCTGACGCCCGCGGCCTCGCACTCCTCGACGACGTGCGCCATGGTGGCGAGGTGGGTGTGGATGGTGGCGTCGAGCACCGGGTAGTCGCGCGCGTCGATCTGCCGCGCGTATCCGGTCAGCCACTCGCTGACGGTGCGAACGCCGCGAGTCGCCAAGGGCGCGAAAGCATCAGCGCGCACACCCGCGGCGCCCAGCAGTGCGGCGCTGTGCAGAAACGCGTTGAGGATTCCCCACATCAGAGTGAGGATCGCCACGTCGTGCAACGACGACAGACCGTGGTCCTCGCCGAGATAGGTTGCACGACCGAGCTTCTGGAGGGTCTCCTCGTGCGTGTCGAAGGCCCCGCGCGGGCCGCTGTAGATGATCTCGGCATCCGTCGACCCGATCGCCGCGGGGACGCCCAGGATGGCGCCGTCGAGATACACGCACCCTTGCCGCGCCGCCCATTCGGCGGTTTGCCTGGCCTGCGCCGAGGTGCCCGAGGTCAGATTCACCAGGACGCGTCCGTCCAGCGCTCCGTCCAGCGGATCCAGGATCTCGTGCACCGAGTCGTAGTCGGACAGGCACACGATCAGAAGCCGACCGGCCGCGACCGCGTCGCCGACGGACGCCGCGAGTGTGGCGCCGTCCTCGATCAGATCCGCCGCCTTCGCCGCCGTACGATTCCACACCACGGTCCGATATCCGTTGCGCTGGAACGATTTCGCGAGTGCGTGACCCATCATGCCGAGACCGAGGACCGTCACGGTCGCGCTGCCGGATTCGTTCGTCGGCGCCTGCTCTTGTGTCGAGTTGATCGTCATGACACGATCCTCAACGTTCATACCGGTATGAAGGTCAAGGAGCGCGCGTCGTGCTGATCGGCGAACTGAGCAGACGAACCGGAGTCCACGCCCATCAGTTGCGGTATTACGAAGCCCAGGGTCTGCTCGAACCCGAACGCGGCAGCAACGGCTACCGGCAGTACGCCGACGACTCCGTGGTGACGGTGACGCAGATCAGGAAGCTCCTCGACGCGGGCCTGTCCACCGAGGACATCGGCTACCTGCAGCCGTGCATCACCGGCGCGGACGCCGATCTCGTACCGTGCCCGGAGCTGTTCGACACCCTGCGCGCCCGCCTCGCCGGACTCGACGAGCAGATCGCCACGCTGACCCGGACCCGGCAAGCGTTGCTCGACTACATCGAGAGCACCGAGGAACGCGCACCCTCGGGCGACTATCCCGCGTGCGAAACCACCGCAGGCCGGTGAGTTCAGAGGTATTCGGCGACAACGTGATACAGGCCGGGGTTCGCGTCGGCGAACTTCTCGGCCTCCGCCACCGAGGCCACCACCGTCTTGTTCAGCCCGGCCGCCTCGCACGCCTCGACGCTGTCCCAGTGGGCGACGTTGACCAGCTGGAATCGAGTGTCGGACAACAGCGCTCGGTGCAGGCGCACATCGCGGAATCCCGGTGCTTTCCGCATGAGGGACGCGCGTTCGCGCCACTGCTCGACGAATTCATCGATGCGGTCGGCGGGTAGTTCGATCACATTGATGAAGGTGACGCCCTGGTCAGGCATGGGTGAATGTCCTTTCGGGTTCGGCGATTTCGGTCGAAGTAGGGGATGTCATTCGCGCAGCAGCTGACGGGTCAGCGCCTCGCTCCACCACCGTTCGACTCGGTCGGGTTGCCATCCGCGTTCGACGGTGAGCGTGGTGTAGACGTCGATGTTGCACAGCGCGGCGTAGACGTCGAGGGCGGTGGACCGGTCGACGCCGGGACGCAAGGCGTCCTCCGGCCAAGCCTCGAAGACCTCGGCGCGGACTCGGTCGGCCGCGCGGCGTACCTGCTCGTAGACGGTGGCGAAATCGGCCTCGGTGCGACCGGCTTCGCGGATCAGCGCGACGAGGTCACCGGCGCGTTCGAGGAGCCGCCGGTCGTAACCCGCCATCGCGGCGAGTTGCCGCTCGGGCGTGGGGGATTCGTCCAATTCGGTGAGCAGGCGGGGAAGGTCGGCGGACAGGTCGGCCGCGTCCACCAGCGCCCAGACCAGGCCCGCCTTGTTGCCGTACGCGGCATAGACCGTCGGCACCGAGACGCCCGCCTCGCGCGCCACGTCGCGCACGGTGGTCGGCGCCCAGCCCTGCGAGACGAACAACCGGCGAGCGGCGTCGGCGATCTCCACCCGCGTGCGCTGTGCCTGCGCGTGTCTCCGCAGGGAATCGTAGGTGCGCCGCGCGGGTGGATCTGTCACTGGTGTACTCCGATCTGCTGCCTCATATATTGATTAGAGTACCCGTAAAGTCAATAGCGCTGAAAAAGGAGCCGCGGCACCCGCGGCTCCCTTTTCGCGTTCGGTGGTCTGCTCACGCCGCCAGTTGCAGCGCCAGCGTGGCGGCGGCCGGTGCCAGGTACAGCAACGGGAACACGGTGGTCTTGTACGAGTGCGCCCGAATGGTGGTCGCCGCCGCGCCCAGGAAGTAGAGGATCAGCCCGACGGCCGCCGCGATCCCCACGGCCGGCACGAAGAATCCGACCACCAGTCCCAGCGCCCCGGCCGACTTGGCCAACGCCAGCGGATTCCACCACGACCGAGGCACCCCGTACTGCTCGAGCGGTTCGACCACGAACTGCTGCCGCGAGAACAGCGAGTACCCCGAGAACCCGATCCACAGCGCGGCAACGACTCCGACGATGTGATACGCGACGTTCATCGCAATCCCTTTCCTTCCTCACTTGCTCCGTTGCCCTATCGACGACGCAGCCTCCCCGGGTGTGACATCACGTCCCGAAGCGCCGCCCGCCGCGCACGGCGAGCTCGTCGCGCCACCGCTTTCCCTGTGCCGGAGGCTTTCGGTCGTGCCTTTTCGAATCTCCGCAGGGTCGGTCGCCACCACCCCGAGCACCGCCTCGACCTGCAGATTCATCGACAGCGCTAAGTGAGTTGCTCCCACGCGGTTGCCACTTGAACATCCGCACCATTACTCACTATCTCGGACCATTCGACGTTGCCTCCGACGGGCAATTGCCGCCCGTTCTGGTCGGTCACCGTGGTGTACCAGTCGCCGCGCTGACTACCGTCGGTGCAGATGTTCACAGCCGCCAAGTAGCTGTGTCCCACCATGAATTGCACCACTGAGAGGTACTCGCGAACTCGCGGGTCGCCATGTCGCGGTACCGAATCCCATGCGGTCGCGATGTCGAACTTGCGGACGCGCGCTGCCAGGTCGGTCCACGACATCGTTTCGTCGATCGATCCCCAGTCACCGGACGCGGTGGTTTCCCAGTGGTTGCCTCGACGCACCGCGACGTAGTTGTAGCGGCCCCGGCTCTTGTCGAATCGCACGACCGAGCCATCCGGCGGCTCCGCCGGTCGGAGCCGCGCGGCAGGACGCACCTCTGGAAGTGGGATGAGCAGCGACCGCATCGGTGTCAGGTCGTACGCCAGCGGATCCGGCAGTGCGGACCGAAGCGACGGGATGGTGGCAGGTGGCCCGTCCAGTACGTCCGTGGTGGCCTCGTTGGCTTTGATCGCGTCGATGCGGACCTTCGCGGCGACGGTCGAGCCCTTGATGTCGCCCCAGCAGGCGGCGACAAACCCGCGTTGTCCCAGGTGTCGGATCATCGGCAGATAGCGCAGGCTCATCTGCGGAGTGAGCTGACCGATCCTCTGGTCATTGATGCGCACCTCGACGTGGGGCTTCGCCCGACCTCCTGCCGGAACGATTTCGTGCAGAGTCGCGAACAGCAGGCCGTATCCACCCGCGGGTACGAAGTCGAGGAGTACGTCGAAGTGTTCGTCTTCCTTGGTGACCTGCACGAACGCTGATCTCGGCAACATGGTGTACGGCACAGTGGGTGGTTCGTTCACCGGAAGCGCTTCGCCGGGTTCACCGAGGGCTATCTGCACGTACGCGCTGAAGTCGACACCGTCCCAGCCGTCGTACTCCCGGACCCAGATTCGGCCGGCGGTTGTGGGAATGAATCCGGAGGCGACGATGCGTCGGACGACGCCCGCCCATTTCGGCGCATCTTCCGCGCCTATGTACCCGATCGTTCGGCCTCGCGCGCGGACCGATATCGCCCAAGGGCCTCGGGTCCCGTCCGGCTCCGGAACCAGTTCGACGTCAAGCGTCAACTCAGCGCTGCCGTCGAGGAAATCCTGTGGCAGAAGGCTTCGAATCGCCGGCAGGTGCTCGCTGTCGACGGCGAGTTCGTAGTCGCACCACCCTCGTGCTTGGGTCCAGAGCCGGTACGGCGAGCCGACTGCGGGTGCGCCGGTGCCGCGAGCCCGATCGACATTGCTGTTCGAGTCCTGCGCAGGCGATGTTTCCGTTCCGGATCCTTCTTCGCTAGGTTCGGCATCGCCACCATCGTCGATGTCCACTCCGAAATCCGTTGCGAGACCCGCCAAGCCGGTCGCCCAGCCCTGACCGACCGCTCGAACCTTCCAATTGCCGTCCCGGCGGTAGACCTCGCCGAACAGGAACGCCGATTCCGAGGCGGCGTCGCCAGCCGCATAGACTGCCAACAAATGCCCGGCCTGGTCGACGATCCGGAACGTGAGTTCGCCTAGCTGGCCGAAACTCCCGGTTACAACACTACCGGCCAATGCCACAGTTCGAACGTTGGCCGGAATCGCGGACAGGTCGATGGCGATGCGAGCCTCCGCACCGTCTTCGGTCGCGCGGACGCCGAGGAATCGGACGGAGCCATTCGGTGACTGCGGCTGGTTGTAGAAGACGAAGTCGCCATCGGAACCGACCCTTCCATCGGCGCCGAGTAGCAACGCAGACGCATCGACCTCGATCTCCGGCCTCGCCCACCCGATGATTATGTCGATGCCGGCTAAGCCATCCGGCAATGGAAGATTCTGTCCTTTCGACAGCTTCGGCGAACTCACGGCCTCCCTCTCATGATTCGACTTGCATGGTCGGCAAAGATCTCGGCCCGGTCGGTAAAGACCCCTAAGACCGGCCACCGTAGACGCAGGACATCGACTGCGTTGCAGTCCTATTCGGGCCCAGCACAGGCCTTGTTACGTGCGCCTCAATATGTCGGCGCTGGCCCGCGGTGTCTTGCCGAAGCAGTTACTGGGACTGGTCGTCCTACTAATATGTCCTGGGGGACAAAGGAAGTCGGGAAGTCGCCCAGCTGCCACAAAGTCGGTTGTGAGGTGCGGGGAGCGGGGTTTCGCGGGGATACGGTGGGGAAACGTGTTCCACCAGCGGGAGGTTCGATGTCCGCAGAGCAGGTCGCCGAGGACCTAACGGTGTCAGGCCGTCCCGTATCGACGCATTTGCGGGACGTTCGCACGATCTCGGAGCGGATGGTCGGTCACTTCCTGGAGACCGTCGCGCCGTGCAACACGCTGCCAGGTGACGCGCTGGGCGGCGACGTCGCCGCGGTGACGCGCGTGTGTCTCGAGCTGGCGACACGGATGCTCGACGGCGGTGAGGACATCGATGCCGAGATCGGGCGGGTCGGCGTGGCGGCCGCGCAGTGGGCGCGCGAGGGGATCCCGATCGACACGATCCAGCACGCCATCAACGAGGGTGTCAAACTTGGCTTCGACCTGGTCCTGGCCAACGCGACGACCAGCGACCAGCAGAGTCTGCTGAATGTGGCACGGCGGCTGATGGACATCCTGGACACCATCGGCGCGACCGTGTCGGTCGCCTATGTGCGAGAGCTCAAGGCCGTGGTCAGCGAGCATCACGCGGCGGTGCACACGCTCACCTCGGCCCTGCTCGGCGGCAACAGCACCTCCACCATGGCACGCGAGTGCGGCGTCCCGATCGCGGACGCCTATCACGTTCTGGCGCTGCATATTCCGCCGCACCGCGACGAAGCGAATCCCAAGCTGGATCCGAAGGTGGTGGCGCGGCGCAAGTTACGCCGGGTGCAGGCGGAACTGGCGACCCGGTGCGGGGAACGCGCGCTGTCGCTGTTGAGTATCGACGGCGGGACGATTCTGCTGCCCGCCAACGAATTCGACGACCCCACACTGGACTTCCTTGTGAAGTGGCTGTCGGACGCGGCCCAGGTGCCGATCAGGGCGACCGCGGTGGAGGCCGGCCTTCGCCGGATCCCGGAGGCCGCCGACGAGGCGCACGAGCTACTGGACATCGTGCAGCGATTGCGCTTCGACTCCGGGTTGTATCGGTTCAACGACATGGCGCTGGAATATCAGCTGACCCGCCCCGGCCCGGCCCGCGATTTCCTCGGGTCGCTGCTGGATCCTCTGGAGGAATATCCGGAGTTCTTCGAGACCCTGCAGATGTACATCGCCACCAACCTCAATCGCCAGCGAACCGCGCGCCTGCTGCACGTGCACACCAATACCGTCGACTACCGCCTCAAGCGGATCGGTCAGCTCATCGACTTCGACCCGACCCAGGCCTCGGGTCTCTGGTACCTGCGCTCGGCGATGGTGGCCCGCAGTCACCGTGACGGCGACTTCAGCGAGCGACGGGTCGCCCGGTAGGGGGCTCCGGTATGCCCTGCGCTGGTTACCGTTCCAGCGGCGCCGAGGAGTGCGCGGACGGCTGCTCCGCCGAGGCCCGGAAGTGCCGCCGGGCCGGGCGGGGAATCCACAGCAGCGCCAGCACCGTGGCCGAGATCGCCCAGCCCGCGATGAGGGCGAGGCGCGCTCCGGTCTCGGGGAACAGCGCCCAGACGACGAAGCGGCCTGCGAACTGGCAGCCGAGCAGCACGGTGATGACGACGCGGGCCCAGCGTCTGCCCGCCAGCAGCGGCAGGATCAGTGCCGCGTACACCGGTGCGGCGATCAGGTGATAGACGGTGCCGACGTTCCAGTTCGTCGGTGGGAGCAGTGGCACGACCACGTGGTTGATCGCATGGATGCCGATGCCGACCACGGCGATCCGCACGGCTGCTGGTGAGGCACGCATCGTGTCGTCCCCTTCCGAACCGCTTACTCCTGTCGATCGAGAAGGCTAGGAGTCCGCGGCCGGTGTCGTCTTGGACGAAGGGGACATGTGCCGCAACAGCAGGCGGCCCGGCGTCGTTCCGGCGAACCGGTGGAAGTCCCGGGTGAGGTGAGACTGGTCGTAGTAGCCGAGGCGGTCGGCGAGCTGTCCGAGGTCGGGTGCCCGATCCCGGTCCGCGGCGGTCAGCCACGCCAGTGCCGTATCGAACCGGGTCAGTGACGCATAGGCTTTCGGCGACAGCCCGACCTGGTCGCCGAAGCGCCGGGCGAAATGCCTTCGGCTCCAGCCGGTCTCGGCGACGAGCTCCGCCACCGTCGCCGCACCGCGCGTGGCGTGCAGGCTGTCGACGGCGGCCGCGACGATCGGGTCGATGTCGGCGTGCGCGCCGTGGGTTCGCAGATAGTCGGCGACCAGGGCGAATCGCTCGTCCCAGCGCGCCGTCTCGGCAAGGCGCTCGGCGAGCCCGCGCGCCGACGGACCGAACAGATCGTCCAGGCACACCGCGCTGTTGCGGAACTCCGACAACGGGACGCCGAGCAGCCGCCGAGCGGCGAGCGGGCCCAATTGCACTTGCACACTGTGCATCCGGCCGACATGCGTGGCGGTCGTTCCGCGGTCGTGCATGCCGATCACCAGCACCGACGGATCACGGCGCACGCCGTCGACGGTGCCGTCGAGTGCGAACACGATCTTCACAGTGCCGCCGGGAATCTTGTTGCGTCGCACCGGCTCCGGTTCGGCGACATCGAACCCGAACGCACGCCGGACCCCCAGCCCCCCGAACAAGGAAGGTGGCGCGTGGACGACGTGCTCGGCGGCCACCTGGAAGACGCCCCGGATCTCCAGCAATCGGCTGACCTCCACCCGGTCAGGGTATATCTCGCGGTATCCGCGCACCGGAGTTCGCCCGCTCGCCCACCGTGCCGACCAGCGACGAAGCTCGACGGGGGTCACGCGTGGCGTAGTTTGCCGATCGCGGCCGGGCCTTGCGCCGCCGCGCATCGAAGCTCATGCTTCAACGAGAAGAACACAGCGCGCTAGGGCGATCGTTCGGTCCGGACTCTCTCGGCCGGACGGTTCCAGGGGCGGTGGCAGCGCACTTTGCGGCGCCCAGGGGCTCGAATCACACGGATTCGACGCCCGATCCGCGCCTTCAACCGCCCACCTTCGAGCGGTCATCTCTCGAGCGAAGGAGCACACAATGTCCACCATCCATTTCCAGGAGACGACCAGTTCCACACCCGAGCAGTTCTTGGCGGCGCTCACCGATTTCGGGCCGGGTCGCTCGGAGCTGTTCGGCAACAGCGCCGACAAATACCTCGAGGTACACGACCGGGGGCGGCAGGAGGCCGACGTCACCGAAGGCTCCCGTGGCATCTGGGAACGACTGCACTACGACTGGTCGGACCCCAACCGTGTCGTCATGACCACCACCGATTCGAACGTCTGGGGCGGTCACTCCGGTCACACCTATACCTTCACGCGCCGGCCCGATGGGGCCACCGATGTGGATGTCGTAGTGGTGCGCGAGGGCAAGAACCTCAAGGGACGGATCCTCGGAGTCCTGGTCGGAACCCTCGGCAGGCCCGTTTTGACGCAGGCCTTCAGCAAGACGATCAAAGCCGTGGAAGCTCGCGACAACGGCGGGGGAACGGCCGAACGGTCCTAGGCACCCAACTGATGACCGACAGCGAGGTCATGGTGCGGCCGCGGCTGTGACGTAGGTACTATGACTGCCGTAGGTATGGCAGTTATCAAATCTGCCGCGGCGGAAAGGAATGGGATCGTGGCCGATGCCGATGGACATCCCGATCTCGAGGAATTCGATCTTTCCGCGGTGCTGGCTGCTCTCGCGGACGACAATCGGCGCAGTGTGATCGCGCAGTTGTACGCCGAGCCGGACGGCACCGAGCAATTCTGCAGCGTGTTCGGGATGCCCTGGGCGCCCTCGACCCGAACGCATCATTTCCGGGTCTTGCGCAAGGCCGGGTTGATCTGGCAGCGGGATGTCGGCAACGGCCGGATGACGAAGCTGCGGCGCGAGGATATGGAGCGGGTGTTCCCCGGGCTGCTCGGGGCGATCCTCGACGCCGACCGCGGTCGTCATCCGGCCCAGCCGGCTACCAGGTGACCGGGAGCGATATCGGGCGGTGTACGAGAACGCCGGTCTCCCAGCGGATCTCATGCTCCGGAACGGCGAGCTCGAGCGTCGGTAGTTCGGTGACCAGCCGACGCAGCACCTCGGTGATCTCCATCCGCGCCATGGCCGCACCCATGCAGTGGTGCATGCCGTACCCGAACTGCAGGTGCCGCTTCCCGTTGCGCGCGGGATCGATGACCGCGGGATCCGGGTACACCTCGGGGTCTCGATTCGCCGCGTGCGCGTCGGCATACACGATGTCGCCGGGGTGCAACACGCCGTGCGACAGTGTGACCTCGCGGGTGGTGACCCGGGGAAAAGTCGAGATCCGGCCAAGCGGCAGCAACCGCAAGAACTCCTCCACCGCGGTGGGGATGGCGTCCGGGTTGTGCACCAGGTACTGCCACAGCTCCGGTCTCGCGAGCGCCACATAGGCGATCTTGGTGATCACCGACAGGATGTTCTGATCACCGCCGACCAACGAGCCGAGCAGAATGGCCGCGTACTCCGCGTCGGACACCGGCGGCGAGACCGAATCGCGCGCCTCGAGCAGGTCGATGATCAGGCCGGGTCGGAGCTCGCGCCGCCGGGCGATCAGATCCTCGATGTAGTGGAAGAGCGTCCAGAAGTCGGCGAGCAGTTGGTCGATATCGGTGTCGTGGGCCAGCTGCATCTCCCGCGAAAGATGCCGGAAATAGGCGATATCGGCGGTCGGTATGCCGAGGTAGTCCACATTGACGCCGATGGTCACCGGATCCAGCAGCGCGCGAACGAGATCCGCCGACCCCCGCGCTCGCTGCGCACGCAGCTCGGCGAGCGCGTCGTCGAGGACCCGGTGGACCGCGGGCACCCGGCGGGTCATCGTGGCGGCGCTGTAGGCGGATGCCACGAAGCCTTTGAGCCGCCCGTGCCCCGGATGGTCGAGATTGAGCAGCATTTCCGTCGGCATGATCGTCGGCAGGAAGCTGGGTCCGTCCTCGACGTTGGTCTCCGCGCGCGCGAAACTCAAGTCGGTCAGTACCGTGTGCACGTCACGGTACGAGGTCACATGCACGGCCGTATGTCCGCTGGGCAATCTCACCTGCGGCAATCCACCGGCGGAGCGCTGCCGCAGCGGCTGGATCATGGCGGGCGGTGCGATGTTCGCGATGCCGTCGAGATCGACCCGGACGGCGTCGAGTGCGTGGGTCATGAGCTGACTCCTTCTGGGGTGGAACCGATTTCCCGGTTCTCGGTGACTCGCGCGGTGCCGCGCACCACGACGATGAGGATGGTGAGCACGACGAGCAGGGCGATGAGCACGCCGACGGTGGTGGTGAAGGCGGAGCGGTAGACGTCGGGGTGCCCGTATTGGCCCGCGGCGGTGTCGTCGGCGGCGGACCCGCTGAGCCGGCTGCCGACGACCGCGGAAAGCACGATGGCGTATCCGGCGACGAAGACCGCTTCGCTGCCGATGCGGAAGAAGTTCAGCACCCCCGCGGCGGTCCCGCCGCGTTCGGCGGGCACGACCGACAACGCGTGCCCGTCGACCAGTCCGATGGGCAGGCCGAAGCCGAGGCCGAGCAGCACCATCGGCAGGATGATCCAGGCCACCGGACGGTCCTGTGAGAGCGCGAGAACGCCCGCGTTGCCGAGAATCAGGGCGGCCAGGCTCAGATGGACGACCTTGCCGATGGTCAGCGACGGGAAGCGGGTGACCAGCTGTCCGATGGCGACCGGTGCCACGAAGACGGGGATCGTCATGGCGAGCATGAGCAACCCGGAGGTGCCCGCCGACAGATCGGTGATGCCGCTGAGCGCCGAGGGCAGGTAGGTCAGCAGGGTGACGAAGCCGATCGAGCCCGCGACCGGCACCAGGCACATCGCCAGGAATTCCCGATTGCGCAGCAGGCCGAGGTCGAGGATCGGGCCGTGTTCGGTGGCGGCGGGCTTCGCCGCGGGCAGCAGGCGCGTACCGAGGCCCGCGGCCGCGAGGATCACCGCGTGCACCACGAACACACCCCGCCAGTCCAGCAGCGAGATCAAGACGCCGGAGATGGTCGGGCCGAGCGCGAGACCCAATCCGTTCACCGTGCCGAAGACGGCGAAGGCTCGAATACGTTGCGCTCCTTGGTAAGCGGTCGACAACAAGGCGGTGGCGCCGGTGAGGATCGCCGCGGCGCCCACACCGGCGATCACCCGGGCCCCGTCGAGTACGAGCAAGTTCGGAGCCGCGACACTACCGACGCTGCCCGCGACGACGAGCGCGGCGCCGATCTCGAAGGTGCGCCGATGCCCGATGCGGTCACTGACCGCGCCCCACAGCAGAGTGGTGAGCGCGAAGGCGATGTTGAATCCGTTGACAACCCATTGCAGAGCGGTGGGATTCGAGCCGAGATCGTGCGAGATTCGCGGTAGCGCGATGGCGGTGCCCGCGATGGCCATGGGTGTGACGAACTGAGCGGCGAGCACCACGGGAAGCGTCGCGCTACTGGGTGGTGCGCTCTGGGTTTCGAACTCAGCGGTGACAGTCGACATGAATACCCCTGTGACGGTGGGTGAGATGACTTTTGCGGCAGGTACTACCCGGCTAGTAGATACTATGACGTTAGTAGCTACGCTGCTTGTCGTACAACCGCTGTCGCGGACCGGCCCCCGACCACCTCGCCCCAGGAGAATGTGATGACCACGGCGTCTCGGACTCACTCGAGCACTACCGATTCCGTCGTCGACACCGATGTTCTGGTGGTCGGCGGTGGCCCGGTCGGCATGTTGGTGGCCGCCGAACTGGCGCTGCAAGGGATTCGGGTCGTCGTGATCGAAACCCGCACGGAACTCGACATTCGTCCGCGCGCGGGCACCGTGCACGCCCGCTCGCTGTCGCTGCTGGCGCGCCGCGGATACATCCCGGCGACGGCCCCCGAGGTGATTCGACGTGACCCGCACGGGAAGCGCCGGACCCCGTTCCAGTTCGCGGCGCAGCCGGTGCTGACCATCAGCGCGCCGAGCGTCGAGCCCGGTCCGATCGCGGGCATTCCGCAGGCTCGGCTGGAGGCGGCATTCGAGGAACGAGCCCGCGCCCTCGGCGCGCGAATTCTGCGTGGTCACACCGTCGCCTCGCTCGACATCGGTGCCCACGCGGTGGTCGCCGATGTCGACGCCCTCGACGGCAAGCGTGCGCTTCGCGTCCGCGCCGAATACGTCGTCGGCGCCGACGGCGCCCGCAGCCTCGTCGCACGCACCGGCGACTTCCCGGCACGCGTCTATCCTGCGACCATGAATGCCCTTGCGGGCCTGGCCTTTTCGGATACGCCCGGTCAGATACCACAGGGCTGGAACCCGACGCCCACCGGATGGACCATGCACAATCCGAACCCGTACGGTCCAGCACGGATCATCGCGATGGATTTCAGCGGTCCCCTCGACCACCGGCCGGAACCCTCCGTGACCGAGTACCGGCAGCGCCTGGGCTACGTGCTCGGTGCAGCGCCCGCGCTGAGCGGCGTCAGCCACCTCACTCGATTCAGCGATCACGGCCGCTTCCGCACCAGCATGCGGGACGGACGACTGTTGTTGGCGGGAGATGCCGCCCACAGTCACTATCCGCTCGGCGGCCAAGGCCTCAACACCGGTATGCAGGACGCGTTCGCGCTCGGCTGGCGGCTCGCCCGCGTGATCACCGGGCACGACCGGCCCGAAATCCTCGACGACTATTCGCGCGAACGCGTCGCCGCGGCTTCGGCGGTGGTCGGCAATACCGTGCTGCAGTCGCGGATGATGAACCCGCGGACGCCGGAGTTGCGGGACGCGGTGGTGGCCATGCTCGCGGTTCCGGTGGTCCACGATGCCCTCGCCCAGCTCATCAGTGGCCAGTTCCAATGCGGCTTCCAGCACGATCTGGTGGTGACGGAGGCCGGGGGCCGGGAGCACACCCTCGCCGAACTGCTGCGCGCGGGCCGGTTCGTGGCGATCCGACCCGACGAACACACGCCGACACCGGACGGTCCGGCCGATGCCGTGGTGGTGACCGGCAAGGTGACCCCGGACCAGGCGTGGACCTCCGCGCTGGTCCGGCCGGACGGTTACCTTGCCGCCACCCTCTGATCCGGTGCTCAGCCCGGCCATCGCTCCAGCGCCTCACGCACCTCGCCGATCGCCTGCCCGGCATCGCGGAAGCGCACCGCTGTCCATCCCGATTCTTTTGCCGCCGCGCAGTTTTCGGCGAGATCGTCGATCAGGATGCACTGGCCGGGCTCGACGCCCGCGGTCTCGGCCGCGATGGCGAAGATCTCCGGATCGGGCTTGCGGAACCCCACCTTGCACGAATCGATCAATGCGCTCAGCACATCGTCCAGATCGATCATGGCGCGCCAGTACGGCTCCCATTCGACGACATTGTTGCTCAGCACCCCGACGCGGGTGCCGCCCTCGGCGAGCTCGATCGCGAACTCGCGCACCGCGTCGTTCACCCGATGGCCGGCGAACCACTGCTTGCCGAAATCCGGCTCACTGCGGGACAGATCCAGCTCGGGCGCCTTGGCGCGCAGGACGGCGTGCAGCTTGCTCACCCAGGCGCGTTCGTCGAGCAACGCCAGTTCGATCGGGGCCAGCGGCGCGAGCCCGTACTGGTTTCCCACCTCGGCGATCGCGTATTTGAACAGATCCACCGGAATGCCCGCGACCTGCTCGTACCGGAGAAACAGCTCATCCAGCGGCGGTGAGAGCACCCCGCCGAAGTCGAACCAGACGAACGGGACCGCCGTGTCCGCCGCGCTCACTGAACCATCGTCCAGACGTCGGCCGGGCGGAACCGCAGCTCCACTTCACCGGCGGCGATCACATCCTCGCCCTGGGCGAGGCTCACCTGTGCCAGTGCGCCACCGAGGTTGCCGGGAACGGCGGCGACGGTGGCCCTGGCAATCGTGTCGCGTTCGAACTCACCGAATTTGCTGAACGCGATGCCGAGCCGATGCATCACCATGCGGCTGGTGTCCAATCCGAGGATCGCGTTCGCGGCGGCCATCGCGACCTGCCGAGCCGCCTCGAACTGCAACATGCCAGGCACGTGGTCGAGGGCGTGATCGAACAGCGAGGGGTGATTGGTGTCGATGATGGTCAACGCCGTCAGTTCGTCCCCCGACAGCACCGGGTTGGCGAGGATGGCGTTGCGCGGATTGTGCCTGCCGATCGATCCCGGCCGCATCCGGGCGACCGGCAACTGCTCCGGAATCGCGTGCTGCGCGGGCAGACCCAGCGATTCGCGCCCGCGTACCCGGATCCGGTTCCACACCGGAGCGGGCATCCACTGGTAGACCATCACCTCTCTGGCCGCTGGATGGCCCTCGATCTCGGCGACCATCTCGAGTGAGAGCCCGATGATCTGATCGTCACGGCGCTTCTCGCCGATCACCCGCGCCTCGATGACGCAGTGTCCCGGGCAGCTACCGATCCGCAGCGTGTCGGGATCGATGATCGCGAAATCCGCCGAACCGAAGATGAACTTCTCCGACCGGGCGACACCGACGAAGGTGTGCGCGTAATAGATCGCCACCTGACGGAAGACCTCGATCAGCAGGAGCGGATCGTAGGTCGTCGAGGTGCCCCGGTGATCACTGAAATACGAGTGATTGCGGGGTAGTTGAGCGGCGAACACAGCGCCGTCGGGTCTCGGATGCGCGTCGGTGAGGAACACCTCGGCGATCGATTCCCGGTGCACTATGCCGCGGGGGATATTGCGATCGAAGGTCAGGGTTTGCGTTGCGGCGGTCATGATCGAGCCTTCCTGGGGCGGTGTTTTCGGGGCAGACTGGTCAGCGGACGGCGATGTCGTATGCCCAGGCGTTGACGCTGTTGCGAGGCGGATCGAACAGCGAGGTCACGTGGTGGATCGCGGAACTGGCTGCGACACTGTTGCGGTCGGTGTACAGCGGTATCGCGACGGCCTTGTCGAGCAGGTAGCCGGTGATCTTGTCGAACAGCTGCTTGCGTTGTTCCCGGTCGGTCGCCTTCGTCGATTCGACGAGCCATCGGTCCACTTCCGGATCGGCCAGCTTGGACCCCGCGACGATGGACCCGATGGTGATCCCGTCGATCTGTCCGTACTTCAGATCCGGCGAGGTCGAGCCGTAGGCGCGGTTGAACTGCAGCGACAGATCCAGACCGCCGACCTGGCGGGGGAACGCCTCGTACTGGTTGCGGGCGAGCAAGTCGTAGACCTGGGCGTTCTCGACGAATTGGAGTTCGACCTGAACACCGAGGTTCTGGCGCAGTTCGGCCTGCCAGGCTTCGAGGAAATCGTCCTCGGGATAGGTCGGCACGGTCGCGAGCAAGCGGATGGTCAACCGGCGGCCCGCGCTGTCGGTGCGGTACCCGTCGGCGTCCGTGCCGGTCCAGCCCGCTTCGTCGAGCAGAGCGTCGGCAGCGGCGATATCGGCGGTTCCTTTGTTCTCGTATTTCGGGTCGTAGTAGGCGCTGTCGGGCGAGATCAGGCTCCATGCGCGTTTCTGGGAACCCTTGGTCAGACTGTCCACCACCGCGGCGATGTCGACGCCCTTGGCGATGGCCCGCCGTACCCGCAGATCTGTGGTGGGGCCGTTGGTGAGGTTGAGCATGATCACCGTCGGCGCGGCCGCCGAGCCGATCTGCTCGTACTGGAAGCCGTCGATTCCGTCGAACAGCGGAATATCGGTGGCCTTGACGGTTCCGATCGCATCGACCTCCCCGCTGCGCAGCAGTCCCGCCCTGGTGGATGCCTCGGGGATGTATTTGACGACGACTTTGTCGACGTATGCGGCGCCTTGGTGCCGGGCGGTGGCCGGGCCCCACCGGTAGTCGGGGTTCTTACGGAATTCGAGCTCTTGGCCTTGAACCGCCTTGTCGAGGATGAACGGGCCCGTACCGACCAGCCCGGTCCCGCTGGTGACGGTCTGCTTGTCGGCGGTCAGGGTGCTGGGAGCGACGATCGCGCCGCTGAGTCCGGCGAGCGTGGACAGGAAGTCCGCGCGGGGTGTGCTCAGCGTGATCCGCACCTTGTAGGGGTCGAGCACATCGACCGAGCTGACGCTCGAGTACTGGAGCAGGCCGAGCACGGTCCAGGACGGGGAGTCCGGATTACGGAGGAGGTCGATGTTCGCCTTGACGGCATGCGCGTCGAACTTCTCCCCGTTGTGGAAGGTCACGTCCGTGCGCAGGGTGAACTCGTAGACCGTGCCGTCCGGGGAGACGGTCCATTCGGTGGCGAGCCACGGGTGGAACTGTTCGTTCCGGTCCTCGGCGACCAGGCTGTCGTAGCTGTTGCGTAGTACCTGGGAGGCGTCGAAGGCGGCTCCGTAATGCGGATTGAGGCCGCGCTGAGGGTAATTCGGCAAGGCGATGGTGAAGGTCCCGCCGGATTGCGGTGGCGATGTCGGTCCGCCGTTGCCGCTGCCGGGCTCCGGGTCCGCCGCGCAGGCGCCTGCGGCCAAGGCCATGCCGGCGACCAGCACGGTGAACAGTCGAGTGATGCGGTTACGCACGCGAATGGCTTTCTGTGGGGGCCCGCGCCGGAAGGCGCGGAACGGAATCGAGGAGGGCACGGGTGTACGGGGAGGTCGGGGCGGTGAAAACCGCGTCGGCCGAGCCGGATTCGACGATCACGCCGTCGTGCAGGACGAGCACGCGGTGACAGATCTGCCGGATGACGGCGAGGTCGTGCGAGATGAAGACGATGCCGACCCGGCGGGTCCGCGCGAGTTCGGCGATCAGCGTGAGGATCTGGGCCTGTACCGAAATGTCGAGTGCCGAGACCGGTTCGTCGCACACCACCAGCCGCGGTTCGCTACCGAGCGCTCTGGCGATGTTGACGCGTTGGCGCTGTCCGCCGGACAGTTCCCGAGGGTGGCGGTCGATGCTGTCGGCGGGCAGGTGCACCGCCGCCAGCAAGCGCCGGACCTCGTCGCGGCGCTCGTGCCTGCCGACGCGGAGCGCGACGCTCTCGCCGATGATCTCGCCGACGCGGTAGCGGGGGTCGAACGAACCGACCGAATCCTGCGCCACCAAGCCGATCTGGCCGGGCAGGCGCGTCGCGCGTGTCAACGGCGCTCCGGCGAAACGCATTTCGCCGCCGTCCGGCGCGACAAGCCCGGTGATCATCTTGGCCACCGTCGACTTTCCCGAACCGGATTCGCCGACCACACCGAGCACTTCACCGGCATGGACATCGAACCCGATACCGGTGACCGCCGGGACCGTACGACCGCGCACCCGATACGACTTGGCAAGCGAGGTGGCGGTGAAAACCGGGTCACCGGGCGGCGCGGGCGGCGCGTCGGCCCGGCCGTGCGGAACCGCGGCGATCAGGTGCCTGGTGTACTCGTGCTCGGGGTTCTCGATGACCGTCCTGGCCGGTCCCGCCTCGACGACGCGACCCGATTTCATCACCAGGATGCGATCGGCCACCGACGCGACCACGGCCAGATCGTGGCTGACCAGAATCATCGACCTACCACCTTCGACCTGCCGAACCAGCAGATCGAGCACCTGCGCCTGAACGGTCACGTCGAGCGCCGTGGTCGGCTCGTCGGCGATGAGAATGTCCGGATCACCGGCCAGCGCGGACGCGATCAGCGCTCGCTGACGCTGGCCGCCCGACAGCTGGAACGCCCGCTGACGCCTGCGCGCTTCGGGATCGGCGATACCGACCGAGGTCAGCAACTGGTCGATCCGAGCCTCGCGTCGATCGCGGGGCAGCGCCCGCAGCGATTCACCGATCTCCTCGGCGATGGTGCGCAGCGGGTCGAGCGCGACGAGCGCGTCCTGGAGCACCAAACCGATTCGCGCGCCGCGGATTCGGCGCCACTGTCGTTCGGTCAGTGCCAGGGCCGAGCTACCGAACAATTCGAATCGGTCGGCGCGCACTCTGGCGCCGTCGCCGGCGAGCCCGACGAGACTGCGCGTGGTCACCGACTTGCCCGATCCCGATTCGCCGACGATGGCCAGGATCTCGCCGCGCCGAAGGTCGAAGCCGACCCCGTCGACGATGTCGCCCGCCCTCCCGGCGAAGCCGACACGCAGGTTCCGCACCCGCAGCACGATGTCGGTGCCCGTGCCCTTCGGGGGCGCGGCGGTGGCCGTGAGCGTCATGGCTGTGCCCTTCGTTCGAAGCGGTGGCCGGCGTATCGGCCGAGCACCGTGGTCGCCAGGACGACGACAGTGACGGCGGCGCCGGGGAAGACGACCGACCACCACGCGATACGCAGATCGCCGTGCGCCTCGGCGAGCATCGATCCCCACTCCGGTTCGGGGGGTTTCGGTCCGAAACCAAGGAAACTCAATGCCGCGGCACCGAGAATGCTGGTGCCGAGGCCGAGGGTGACCACGACCGGAAGCGAGCGCAGCGCATTCGGCAGGATGTGGCGGATCACGATCCGCGACCGCGACCTGGTGAGCAGGCCCGCCTGCGCGACGTACTCGCTGCCGCGCACGGCACGGGTTTCCGCGCGCATCACCCGCGCGAATCGGGGCGCCGCGGCGATCCCGATCGCGAGAACGAGATTGGGCGTGCCGGTGCCGGTGAAGGTGATGAGCACCAAGGCGAGCAGAATTTCCGGGAAGGCGCCGAGCAGGTCGAAGGCGCGCGAGGCGATCGCGTCGACGGCGCGTCCGCCGATACCGGCCACCAGGCCGAGCGTCACACCGATCACCACGGCCAGTGCCGTCGCCGACACCCCGATGAACAGCGACAACCGCGCGCCGTGCACGACGCGGGTGAACACGTCGCGGCCGAGTCGATCGGTGCCGAACGGGTGCGGCACCGACGGCGGCCGATGCGCCGAGACCAGATCGGTTTGCAAGGGATCACCGGAGGCGATCAGCGCGGGCGCGATCGCGGCGAGTACCGCCAAGGCGAGCACCGCTGCCGCGAGCCACACGCCGGCGGGCCATGTGGCCGAGGGCGCGGTAAACCGTTGCCGCAGCGCGGCTGTCGTCGTCATGCGGCGGCCTCTCGCAGGCGCGGGTCGATCCAGAGATAGGCGATATCGACGATCACCGTGACTGTCAGGTAGACCGCGGCGGTCAGCAGCGCGACACCCAGAACCACCGGGACATCGGAGTAGGTGACGGCCTCGACGGTGACCCGCCCGACCCCGGCCCGGCCGAAGACCTCCTCGATCACCACGGTTCCGGTGAGCAGCCCGCTCACGGCCCACCCGGCCAGGGTCGCGGCCGGTATCAGCGAATGCCGCAGTCCGTGCCGTAGGCGCAGGCGAGTGGCGCCGATTCCCCGTGCTCGGGCGGTCAGCGCGAACGGCTGCTCGAGCGCGCGCTCGATACCCTCCCGCATGACCTGCGCGAGGACCGCCGCGATCGGCAGGGCCAGGGTGACGGCGGGAAGTATCAAGCGCTGGAACTCGTTTCCCGCGGTCACCGGCAGTACCTTCATGGTGAAGGCGAACACCCAGATCAAGATCAGGCCGGTCCAGAAGGGCGGCGCCGAGGCCACCACGATCTCCGCCGTGGCGACCGACCGGCTGAACACATCGCGCCGGCCCGCGGTGAGGACGGCCAGCAGCGGTGCGAGCACGACCGAGATGAGCAAGGCGAACCCGGCGAGCTGGGCACTGGTGCGCAATTGCTCGCCGAACAAGATGTCGGTCACCGGTTCGCCGCGGACATACGAGTAGCCCAGGTCGCCGTGCAGCAGTCGCGCGAGGTGCCGGCCGTACTGCACGACCAGCGGGCGATCCAGACCCCAATCCTGCTCGATTCGCGCACGCAAGCTCGGATCGCTGGACTCACCCATGATCGCGGTGACCGGATCTCCCGGAGCTATATGCACCGCGAGGAATGCCAAGGTGATCGCGGCCCACATCATCGCCACTGCGGACAGGACCACACTCGCGATGCGACGGAAGACGATGTGCCGGTAGGTATTCACGGCTCAGTCCTCGATGGGCGCGCCGACCAGGCTGCCCCATTCGGTCCAGGAACCGTCGTAGACGCGGACCCGGTGATCGCCGAGCAGGTCGGTGAACACCAGCCAGCCGAGCGCGGCGCGATGCGACAACCTGCAGTAGGCGATGATCTCCTCGGCTCGCTCGATGCCGAGCGCCGCCACACGCTCGCGAATCTCGGCTACCGGCCGCAGCAGACCGTGCTCGTCGAGCAGATCCCGCACCGGAAGACTCAGCGCGCCCGGAATGTGCCCGGCCCGTTCGGCGCCGTGATCGATCGGTTCGGTGAGCGGCGCGACGCGCAGGCCCGAATACTCTTCCGGAGAACGCAGATCCACGATCGCGGTCGGCGATTCGATCGCGGCGCGCACCTCGTCGCGGCCTACGACGAGTTCGTCATGGCGCGGCGGAATCTGGGGGAGCGGCGCGTCGACGGGCGCATGCGACCCGGCGACGGCCGCCAGGGGAGCGAACTTCGGATCGCTGTCGCGCCAGGCCGGTAGCCCGCCGTCCAAGTACCGGAGGTCGCCGCCGACACCGACGGCCGCGGCCACCCAGATCGCGTAAGCGGCGAATTGGGTCGGCTCACCCGCGAAGACCACCGTCGACGTCGCGTTCGCGCCCAGCGCGTGCAGACGGTCGGCCAGTACCCGCGACGATGCGAACTCGCGGCGCGAGCGATGCCAGAGCAGATCCTTCCAGTACACGGTGCGCGCACCCGCGATGGTGCTCTGATCCGGCTCGAACCCCGGCGTGTTGATCACCTCGATGACGACGACGCCCGGGTCCGACAGACGGGACCGTAACCATCCGGCGTCGACTATGCGGCTCGTCACGACTCCCACAGCAGCCCTCCCGCTCGAACATGCCGGGTCCGACGACCCGGCGGGGAAAACATAAAAGCGGCAACACGCTGCCGTGAACACAAAAAGTCACCGAGACTCGAATTATGTGTTCACCGCGTCCGGATACATATCCTCGGCAGCGCGCTTCACCCGATCCGCCGAAAGGGGCCTGATGTCCGGCGAACGTGCCGCCCACCTCATATCCGTCCGTCGGTTGCGCGACGATCCGCCTGAGCGGCTGGTCCTGCTCGATGTCCGGGTCGGCGTGGATGGACCGGATCGGACGAGTTTCCGGCGCGGACATCTGCCCGGTGCGCGGTTCGTCGACCTCGACGCGGATCTGGCGGGCGCCGCCACCCGGCACTCCGGCGCCCGCCCGCTCCCGGACACCGAAACCCTCACCGCCGCACTACGCCGCTGGGGCATCCATTCCGACAGCACGGTCGTGGTCTACGACGACTCCCGCGCGGTGCCCGCCGCCCGAGCTTGGTGGGTGCTGAGGTGGGCGGGACTGCCCGATGTCCGGATTCTGGACGGCGGGTTGCGGGCGTGGCGCGAGGCCGGGGGCGCCCTCGTTTCCGGCGCCGAACCGGCCGTACCGGGGACCGAGGCGGCACAACCGGCCGGACTCCCGGTCGTCGATACCGCGGCCGTGGCGGCCCTGCCCGGACGCGGTGTGCTCCTGGATGCCCGCCCACGCGAACACTTTCGCGGCGATGGCGAGTTCGCCGGTCACATTCCCGACGCCATCAGCGCACCGGTGTTCGACGACTTCGACGAGCGTGGCCTACTGCGCGACGAGCACAGCCTGCGCACCCGCTACCGGGATCTCGGCCTCACCGCGGGGACGGCCGCCGCGACGTACTGCGGCAGCGCCATGGCCGCGGCCCTGCAGGTATTCGTCCTCGCGACCCTCGGCCTCGACATCGCGTTGTATCCCGGAGGTTTGTCGCAATGGGCAGCCGACCCGGCCCGTCCACTCGTCCGCGGCGCATCCGCCGCGCCGCGACCCGTCCCGTCACCCTGATCGCCTGGAGAGCTCGATGGCCGACCATCCACGACATGTCATCCTCAACGCCAACCTGATACCCGGCGGCACGATCGGCAGCCCTTGGCGGCGAGCGCCGGAGCCCGCGGCGCATTTCGTCGGCATCGAGCACTATCTCGATGTGGCGCGCACCGCGGAACGGGGCCTGCTCGATGCCGTGTTCCTCGCCGATTCGCCGGATCTCCAGGCCAAGGATTGGAATGCGCCGAGCAGGCTGCTCGACCCTTTCGTCGCCCAAGCTGTCATCGCGGCGAACACCAGCCATATCGGCCTGATCGTCACCGCGACCACGTCCTACAACGACCCCTACAATCTGGCCCGCTCGTTCGCGGCACTGTCCGCGGTATCGGGCGGACGGGTGGGCTGGAACTACGTGGTCACCGGCGGCGACGCCGCGGCGCGCAACTACTCGATGGATCAGGCTTTGCCGAAATCCGAGCGGTATGCCCGTGCCGCCGAGTTCATCGATGTGGTCACCGCGCTGTGGGATTCGGCGCCCGCCGACGCGATCGCCGGTGACAAGACGACCGGTCGCTACCTCGATCCGGCGATCGTGCGGCCGATCGATCACGACGGCAAGTTCTTTCGAGTGGCCGGGCCGTTGAAGACACCGCCGCTGACCCACGGCAGGCCGGTGCTGATCCAAGCGGGCGCCTCCACACACGGTGTGGAATTAGGAGCCAGGACCGCCGACGCGGTCTACTCCGCGCATGTCGATCCCGCGTCCGCGGCCCGGCGCCGTACCGATCTGCGTAGTCGAGCCCAGGCCGCTGGGCGTCAGCCCGACAGTGTGAAACTGCTTCCGGGGCTGATCATCGTGCTCGCCGATACCGAAGCGGCGGCCCGGCGACGCGAACGCGAACTCATCGACCTCATCCCGGACGATGTCCAGCTGATCAATCTCGCGGAACGGCTCGGCGTCGAACCCGACGCCCTCGATCTCGACGCTCCCTTCCCGTGGGACAAGATCCCAGACGAGAACGCCGACGCAGGCTCGCGTGGGCAGCGCGCGGTGTTGCTCGAATACGTCCGATCCAGCGGCGCAGATACACGGGGCGCCGCACGGCTGCTCGCCTCCGGCAGTGTGCACGCGAAGGTTGTCGGCGGCCCCGATCAGGTGGCCGGGTTCATCGCGGACTGGTTCGAGTCCGGCGCCTGCGACGGATTCAATCTGATGATCGATGAACTGCCCGGCGGGCTGGCCGAATTCGTCGATCACGTCGTCCCGCTGTTGCGGCGGCGCGGCATCGTCCGCACAGAGTACGAAACCGCCACGCTGAGAGGGCATTACGGGTTATGACCGCGCCATCGTTGTTCGTGCAGTTGCGCAGCGGCCCACCGGCCGCCGAGGTCTACCGGCGCACCATCGAGATCGCCGTGCGGGCCGAACAACTCGGCTACCGCACGATCTGGTTCGCGACTCGCCATTTCGAGGCGCATCACGCGGCCCTGCCCTCGGTTTTCCCGTTCGTGGCCGCGGCCGCCCAGCACACCACCAGGATTCGGCTCGGCACCGGCGTGGTGGCGCTGCCGTTCGAGCACCCGGTGCGCTTGGCCGAGGATGCCGTCGTCACCGACGCGCTCAGCGGCGGACGACTCGAACTCGGCCTCGGCAAAGGTCTGGGATTCGGGCATTCCGCCGCCAGCCACGCCGGATTCGGTGTCCCCGACACCGACCGGGAATCGCTCTACGCCGAGCGGGTAGCCGACCTGCAACGCGTACTGGCCGACGGCCGCGTCACCGAGGACATCGCCCTGTACCCGCCACCCGGAACGCTGCGCTCTCGGATGTGGCAGTCCACCGGGAACATCGACACCGCTCGCCGCGCGGGCGCCGCGGGCGATGGCCTACTGCCACACGGGAATTCGCAGGCGCGGGCCGGTGGCAGCGTCGGCGAGCTCGTCGACGCCTACCTGGCCGAATGCCGGACCACCCCGCGGATCGGGTCGAGCGTGGCGGTGCTGCCCGCCGACAGTGAACGCGACGCACTTGCCTTGCTCGACACCGACATTCGCTCGAGTCCTGCCTTCTACCCGGAGCTGCACGGCGAATCCGACCGGCGGCGATTCTTGGCGGACAACCGGATCTACTTCGGCTCGGCCGGGCAGATCGTCGATCGGCTACGCGCCGACCGGGACCGCGCCGCCGCCACCGATGTGTTGTTCTACGTCCCGCTCGCGGTCGACCATCCCCGCTATCTCGACTGCCTGCACCGCATCAGCGCCGAGATCGCCCCGCATCTGCTCCCACTGCCGACCCCGTGATCTCTCTCGCCAGTCGACCTCGCCGCCGACTCGGTGATCGCCCGGTCAGTCCAGGAACTCCCGATGCGCGGCGCCGGCGGCTTCGGCGAGCAGGCGGGCGAGCTCGGCGATCGAGGCGTCGTCGTCGGGTAGCTGCGGTACCGCCACTCGCACCGCGCCCGGCCGCGGCGGCGTCACATGGGATTTCGCGCCCGACCCGACGACGATCCCGTGCCGTGCCAACCTGAGCAGCGCACCCTGCTCGTCGGCGACCTCGACCCAGACCACCAGGCTGTTGACCCCGGACCGTGCGGTGACGCCGTGCTCGCGCAGCGCTGAGAGCAAGCCCGCCCGCCTGGCCGCATAGCGCCCGCGCGCGGTGTCGATCAATGCCGCGGTATCGCGGTCGCCGATCAAATGCGCCAGCGCGTTCTGCAGGATTCGGCTGTTGGCGGCGATACCGTGCACCCGCGCGCGAATGGCTCGCTCGACCAGCTCCGCGCTCCCACCGATGACGCAGGTCCTGATGTCCATCCCGTAGGCCTTGCAATAGCTACGCACACGGACGCTGCGCTCGGGAAAGAAGCTGCCCAGCGACGGCGCCTGCGTGCGGGCCAGCGGACCCACCGCGTCGTCCTCGACGATCCACGGTATCGACTTCGCCGACGACAACACCTCGGCCAGCTCGGCCGCCCGGTGCTCCGACAGCGCCCCGCCTGCGGCATATCCGCCCTCCGGCTGGAGGACCACCACCGCTGGTTCCCGCCGCAGGGCCGAGGCAAGCGAATCCGCACGGGCGCCGTGCTCGTCGGATTCGATACCGGCCACCTCGTATCCGACATCGGCAAGGGTGTCGAGAAAGCCCGGCATCACCGGCTCTTCCACCGCGACGAGCGAGCCGGCGGGCGCGGCGGCGTCCACGGCGAGAAACAATCCCTCGGAACCGCCACCCGCCGCCACGAACGCCTCGGCCGCGAAGGGCCAGCCGTCGACCACCGCGTCGCGGAGCCGATCGGTGATGTAATCGCGCCCGGGACGGTTGAGCCGGTCGGTATGCAACCCGGCCAGCATCGCCGGTGCCAGATCCGGCTGCAGATCGTAATCGGGACTGCCCGTCAGCAGGTCCCGGTCCGCGAGCGCGCGGCCCGCGGGTCTCTCGTCGAGTTCGGCCACCACCGTGCCACCGCGCCGGTTGGTGGCGATCAGACCTTCCTTGCGCAACTCACCCCAGGCGGCGACGACCGTGCGGGTGCTCAGCCCGCAATGCTGTGCCAGCTCTCTGATGGTCGGCAAGCGCGCACCCGCCGCGAGTGCGCCCTCACGGATCAGCTGGGCGGTCACCGCCCGCACCGACTCGGAGGTATGCGACGCGTTCGCCTCCAACGCCCGCACCAGCAGCGCAGAACCCGGCTCCGTCACTGACACTCCACTCGTCGTATTTCCACAGTATGACGACTATATGTGTTCAGGTAAACGGTTTTGTTCCCGGTTCGCTCGATATATGTATCCCGCTGACGGCCACCGCCGCGGCGACGGTTCTGATCAACTGTGCGCCAATGGGTTCGCCCACGAGCACTCGGGGACGTAAAGTACCGCCGGGCGGGTGTTCAACAGCCAGCACCTCGCCGCTCGTCAGCGACCCGCCGTGTGCGGTGCCGCGCGAGTCGGCGTGCCCAGTCGGACCTCATACGGTCCGAACCGGGACGAAGCGAGGATGGCAATGACGGATACCGCGGCACCGGCCCGCGCGCCGAAGCAGGCTGCTACGGCCACCGAACAAGTCGAGCTGCGCCAGCTACTGGCCGGATTGACGGCCGTGCGCGACGGCGATTTCGGCACCCAGTTGCCCACCGACGCCGACGGGCTGCTCGGCGAGATCGCGACGGTGTTCAACGGCATGGTGGACCAGCTGTCGCTGTTCACCTCGGAGGTGACCCGCGTCGCGCGCGAGGTCGGCACGGACGGGCGGCTCGGTGGTCAGGCGGAGGTGCCGGGGGTGTCCGGTACCTGGAAGGACCTCACCGACTCGGTGAACGCCATGGCGGGCAACCTGACCAGCCAGGTGCGCGATATCGCCCAGGTCGCCACCGCCGTGGCGCAGGGTGACCTGTCGCAGAAGATCGACGTGGACGCGCGAGGCGAGATCCTCGAGCTGAAGAACACGGTCAACACGATGGTCGACCAGCTGTCGTCCTTCGCCGACGAGGTCACCCGAGTGGCAAGGGAAGTAGGGTCGGAGGGCCAGTTGGGCGGCCAGGCCGAGGTCCCCGGCGTCGGCGGCGTGTGGCGCGACCTCACCGACTCGGTGAACTTCATGGCGGGCAACCTGACCGACCAGGTCCGCAACATCGCGCAGGTGACCACCGCCGTGGCGCGCGGCGACCTGAGCCAGAAGATCACGGTCGGTGCGCGCGGGGAGATCCTCGAGCTGAAGAACACCATCAACACGATGGTCGACCAGCTGTCGTCCTTCGCCGACGAGGTCACCCGCGTCTCGCGCGAGGTGGGCACCGAAGGCATCCTCGGCGGTCAGGCCGACGTCAAGGGCGTCTCCGGTACCTGGCGCGATCTCACCGACTCGGTGAACTTCATGGCGGGCAATCTCACCGCGCAGGTGCGCTCGATCGCCCAGGTCGCCACCGCGGTCGCGGGCGGTGATCTCACCCAGAAGATCCGGGTCGACGCGCGCGGGGAGATCCTCGAGCTGAAGAACACCATCAACACGATGGTCGACCAGCTCTCGGCGTTCGCGGACGAGGTCACCCGCGTCGCCCGTGAAGTGGGCACCGAGGGACGGTTGGGCGGGCAGGCCGACGTCAAGGGCGTCTCCGGTACCTGGAAGGACCTCACCGAGTCGGTCAACGTCATGGCCGACAACCTCACCGCGCAGGTGCGCTCGATCGCCCAGGTCACCACCGCGGTCGCGGGCGGCGATCTGACCCAGAAGATCCGGGTCGACGCGCGCGGCGAGATCCTGGAGCTCAAGGAGACCATCAACACGATGGTCGATCAGCTCTCCTCGTTCGCCGACGAGGTCACCCGCGTCGCCCGCGAGGTCGGCACCGAGGGCAACCTCGGCGGCCAGGCGACGGTGCGCGGCGCGTCGGGCACCTGGAAGGACCTGACCGACAACGTCAACGTCATGGCCTCCAACCTGACCAACCAGGTGCGGTCGATCGCCCAGGTCGCGACGGCGGTGGCGCGCGGCGACCTGAGCCAGAAGATCACCGTCGAGGCCAAGGGCGAGGTCGCGGCACTCGCCGGCGTGATCAACACGATGGTCGACACGCTGTCGGCGTTCGCCGACGAGGTCACTCGCGTCGCCCGCGAGGTCGGCACCGAGGGCATGCTCGGCGGCCAGGCTCGCGTGCCGAACGTGGCGGGTACCTGGAAGGACCTGACCGACAACGTCAACTCCATGGCGAACAACCTGACCAACCAGGTCCGCAACATCGCCCAGGTGACCACCGCGGTCGCCCAAGGCGATCTGACCCGCAAGATCGACGTGGACGCGCGCGGGGAGATCCTCGAGCTGAAGACCACGATCAACACGATGGTCGACCAGCTGTCGGCTTTCGCCGCCGAGGTCACCCGCGTCGCCCGCGAGGTCGGGTCGCAGGGCCGGTTGGGTGGTCAGGCCGAGGTCGAGGGCGTCTCGGGCACCTGGAAGCGGCTGACCGAGAACGTCAACGAGCTCGCGGGCAACCTGACCCGGCAGGTCCGCGCCATCGCCGAGGTCACCAGCGCCGTCGCGGAGGGCGACCTGACCCGATCCATCACCGTCGAAGCGTCCGGTGAGGTCGCGGAACTCAAGGACAACATCAACTCGATGGTGGAGTCGCTGCGCGAGACCACCAAGGCCAACCAGGACCAGGACTGGCTCAAAACCAATCTGGCTCGCATCTCGAGCTTGATGCAGGGCCAGCGCGATCTGCACGTGGTGGCCGAGTTGATCATGGACGAACTCGCACCGCTGGTCTCGGCGCAGTTCGGCGCGTTCTACCTGGCCGACGACACTGCCGAGCGGCCCGAGCTGCGGTTGATCAGCTCCTACGGAAGTGCGGACGAGCCGGGCGGGGAGACACGGTTCACCTTCGGTCAGTCGCTGGTCGGTCAGGCCGCGCGCAGCCGCCGCACGATCGCCGTCGACGACGTGCCCGGCGACTACGTCACCATCTCCTCCGGGCTGGGGCGGACCGCGCCGGTCAACCTGCTCGTGTTGCCGATCGGGGTGGAGGACCAAGTGCTCGGCGTCATCGAGCTGGCCTCACTGCACCGCTTCACCCGCATCCACCGGGACTTCCTCGACCAGCTGATGGAGACGGTGGGCGTCAACGTGAACACCATCATCGCCAACGCCCGCACCGACGAACTGCTCGTCGAATCCCAGCGCCTGACCACCGAACTGCAAGCCCGTTCGGAGGAGTTGCAGATCCGTCAGGAAGAACTCCAGTCGTCCAACGCCGAGATGGAGGAGAAGGCGGCGCTGCTGGCCAGGCAGAACCGTGACATCGAGGCCAAGAACCTCGAGATCGAGCAGGCCAGGCAGGAACTCGAGACCCGCGCCCAGCAGCTCGCGCTCGCGTCGAAGTACAAGTCGGAGTTCCTGGCCAACATGAGCCACGAGCTGCGCACGCCCCTCAACAGCTTGTTGATCCTCGCTCAGCTGCTCGCCCAGAATCCGACTCGCAACCTCACGTCCAAGCAGGTCGAGTACGCGGGCATCATCCACTCGGCGGGCTCGGACCTGCTGCAGCTGATCAACGACATCCTCGACCTGTCCAAGGTCGAGGCGGGCAAGATGGACATCACGCCCGAGCGGGTGCCGCTGCGCAAACTGCTGGACTACGTCGAGGCCACCTTCCGGCCGATGACGACGCAGAAGAGCCTCGGGTTCCGGATCACCACCGCGCCCGGCCTGCCCCTCGACCTGCTCACCGACGATTCGCGGTTGCGCCAGGTGCTCGGCAATCTGTTGTCCAACGCGGTGAAGTTCACCGAGACCGGATCGGTCGAGTTGCGCATCGAGCCGTCGGAGGCGCGGGAACTGCCCGCCGCCGTGCGCAGGCACGGCCCGGCCATCGCCTTCCGGGTGATCGACACCGGCATCGGCATCGCCGCGCACCAGCTGGAGTCGATCTTCGGCGCGTTCCAGCAGGCCGACGGGACGACCAGCCGCAAATACGGCGGCACCGGGCTCGGTCTGTCGATCAGCCGGGAGATCGCCTACCTGCTCGGCGGCGCCATCATCGCGGACAGCGAGCTCGACCAGGGCAGCACGTTCACCCTGTATCTGCCGGTTGCCCGCCCGGACTTCCAGGAGGCGCCCTACCACGACCGCGAGGACACGCAGCCGGACGGCAGCCGCCCCGAGCACACGCCGAACTCCACGACGCCGCAGTCGCAGCGCAGGCTGCTGGTCGTGGAGGAACGCCCGGAGGGCCTGTTGTCGCTGGTCGCGCAGAGCGCGGTGGCCGACCTCGCCGCGGGCAACGATCCGCGCGGTCCCGTCCAGATCGTCAGCGCCAACGGCGTGGAGGAAGCGGCGGCGGCGATGGCCGCAGAGGCGTTCCACTGCGTGGTGCTGGAGCTGGACATGCCCGGCGGCGCCGCGCTGCAGTTCCTGGAGACGATGGACGGGGACGCCGCGCTGAGCAGCGTCCCGGTGCTCGCCCACAACCGCAGGCTCGACGCCGAACAGGAACGCCTGCTGCACGAGCGCATCTCGCGTCAACCGCTCGAGCTGCTGTCGAGTCTCGACGAGCTGCGTGAGCGCATCGCGTTGCACGTCACCGCGGAAGCGCCCGGCGACGTGCTGGCCCTCGTGCGCCGCGAGGAGACACCGGCCGCCGCGCCGCACCAGCCGCTCGGCGAACTCGCCGGACGCACCGTGCTCATCGTCGACGACGACGCCCGTAACCTGTTCGCGCTCAGCAGCATTCTGGAACTGCACGGAATCGGCGTGCTGCACGCCGAGAACGGGCGCGAGGGCATCGACAAGCTGCTCGCCCACCCGGAGACGGATCTGATCCTGATGGACGTGATGATGCCGGAGATGGACGGCTACACCGCGACCGCGGCGATCCGCGAGATGCCGCAGTACGCGAACCTGCCGATCATCGCGGTGACGGCCAAGGCCATGCTGGGCGATCGGGACAAGAGCCTCGCGTCGGGCGCCAACGACTACGTCACCAAGCCCGTCGACGCGGACGCCTTGCTCGCCCGCATCCAGCACTGGCTGCGTGCCTGATGACCGAATCGGACATCAGCGACTCCGTGATCCAGGACGGTCGTCCGGCCGAGCAGCCCACCGTCACCCGCCTCGCGGCCACCGTGGAGCGGCTGAGCAAGGAGGTCCAGCGGGCCCATGCCACCGCCGACGGGCGGGCGCTGATCGAGATGGCCAAAGGCGTTCTGATCGAACGGCTTCGGTGCGGGCCCGCGCAGGCGGCGCGGCAGCTGGACACGTTGGCCGAGCAAGCCGGTGTGACGACACTGGAGTTGGCCGCCGACCTGGTCAACCAGGCGGCGCAGGACAAGGTCAGCGCGGCGGTGGGCCAGTTCCTGCTGAGCACCGCCACAGCGGGGGAGCCGACGGCGGCCGTGCGACTGCGCACGGCCGAGAGCGGACTGCTCGCGGCTGGCGACACCCAGCGCGTGGCGGAGTCGGTGCTCGAGCACGCCGTCGCGCCGCTGGGCGCCGCGGCCGTGGCGATCTGGGCGGCGGGCACCGACGCGTCGCTGACACTGGTTGCTTTCGCCGGGATCAGCCCGCACGAGGCCCAGCGGTGGCGCTACGTGCCGCCCGGTCTGGCCACCCCGGCCCGGCAGGCACTGGTGAATCGCGCCGCGCAGTGGATCGAGAACCTGAGTGAAGCCGGTCTGCCGTCGATCGGCCATCGCGGCGGCGGCCGGGCGGCGATCCCGGTGGGTGCGGGCGGCAAATTGCTCGGCGTGCTCGAGGTGTGCTGGCCGCAGCCGCTCGAGGCGCAGCCGCCCCAGGTGCACCGGCAGTTGGAAGCGCTTGCCGAGCTGTGCGCGCACACTTTGGAATCGGATCTGGCCGCGGTGCACGCGTCGGACCGGCCTGACATCGCGGATCTGGTGCGGCTGTCCGACGGCCTGTTCGACCCCGCGCTGGTGCTGCTGCCCCATCTCGACGACGACGGCGCCCTCGCCGATTTCCGCGTCCACCACGTCAACACCTGCTTCGTCGACCCGGCCGGTCGAGCCCGCGGCCTGATCAGGGGCAAGTTGCTGCTCGAGTCGTACCCGATGTCCGCGAGCGAGGGGCAGCTGTTCGAGCGGATCGAGCACGTCTTCGCCACCGGCGAGACCTACCGCGCCGAGCGCATGACGCTGACCGAACTGGTCGACCAGGTACCGCTGACCGTCTCGGCCGCGCTCAGTATCAGCAGGCACGGCGACGCCGTGCTGATGGTGTGGCGGGTGGAGGACGAGGCGGCGCGGCTGGCGGCGTTGTTGCAGCACGCCCAGCGTCTCGGCCGGGTCGGCGGGTTCGAGGAGAACGCGGCCACCGGCGAAATCACCTGGAGCGACCAGCTTTTCGCCCTGCACGGGCTGGCGCCGACGGCGGACCCCATCCCGCTGGCGCAGCTGCCGGGGCACGTCGATGACGCCGACACCGAAGCGGTGCGACGGTTCCTGCGGACCCTGCTGCGCTATCGCCGCCCGGCTTCCGCGGCGTTCCGCCTGATCCGGCCGGACGGCGTGATTCGGCACATCCGGATCATCGCCGAACCGGTGGCCGACGCGGCCGGGCACCTGCTCGCAATTCGCGGTGCCTACCAGGACATCTCGTCGCAACACTGGACCGAGATCGCGCTGTCGGCCACGCGCGACCGGCTCACACACACCGAAGAGCACGCCGCCGAGCAGAGCCGCCTCGCGCGGCAACTCCAGCAGGCGATCATGCCCGAGGCGCAGCCGTCCACCGAGGCATTCGGTCTGCGGATCGCGGTGCGCTACCAGCCGACCGAGCAAGACCATCTGGTCGGCGGCGACTGGTACGACGCGATCGTGTTGCCGTCCAAGAAGATTCTGGTCTCGGTCGGCGACATCACCGGTCACGGCATCGCAGCGGCCACCGGCATGGTGGTGCTGCGCAACGCTCTGCGCGGTCTGGCCGCCACGGGCGCCGGGCCGGGCCAGATGCTGACCTGGCTCAACTTGGTCGCCCACCATCTCACCGACAACATCTTCGCCACCGCCGTCTGCGGTCTCTACGACCCGCAGACACAGGTGCTGCGCTGGGCTCGCGCGGGGCACCTCCCCCCGGTGCTCATCCGCGCGGGCCGAGCCTCGTCCCTGCCCACCATCAAGGGCATGATCCTCGGCGCGGTGGCGGAGGCGGCCTACGAGGAAGCCGAACTCCAGCTGGAACCGGACGACACCCTCCTGCTCTACACCGACGGTCTCATCGAGCGCCGCGACCGGTATCTGGACGACTGCGTGGAACGACTGCTCGCGATCTCGGCGGAGTTCACCGGAACCCTGGACGACCGCCTGGACCACCTGCTCGACGGCAGCGACGCCAACACCGACGACGACACCTGCGTGGTCGGCATCCAAGTGAGCCATGGCACCGCACACGACAGCGCCTGATCGTCGCGAGCAGGGGAATGCCCGCCGCCTGTCCCAACCGGATACACTGTGCCGCTGGAAGGATCGTCCTTCCGCTGGTCCTGGCTGTGACGGTCAGCAGGCGGCCGACGGTGACGAAGGAGTCCGCACGTGGATGCCCCACTCGCGGTGGGTGAGTCCAATGGAGCGCCGGCCGGAACGACCGAGCTGGACGTGAGCCCGCTACCAGATCGGCCCGGGGTACGCGCTTCCGGCGAGATCACCGCGGTCACGCTCTCGTCCTGGGAAGATGCCCTGGCCGAGCTGGCGCGGCGCCACACGGATGTCTCCTACGTCGAGCTGTCGGATGTGGCCTACATCGATGTGTCCGGAGCGACGGCGCTCGCGGTGACCGCGATGCGCTTGCCCGCCGGGCGGGTGGTGGTGGAATCCCCACCGCCGTCGCTGCCGCGGGTACTGGAGATGTTCTGGCCCAACCTGAACCGAATCGAGGTGACGCCGCGATGAGCGCAGTGGCCGCAACCGAGGCGTTCGAACATCCCGCCCTGTTCTATCGCACGGCACATGAGTACACCCAGCAGACGGTGTCGTTCCTGCGGGCGGGCATCGCGGCGGGCGAGCCGATGGCAGTCGCGGTACCCGGCCCCAACCTGGAACTGATCAGGAACGGCTTGGGCGCGGACGCCGAGGGCATCTTGTTCCTGGACATGACCGAGGCCGGTCGCAATCCGGGACGGATCATTCCCAAGGTGCTCAGGGGCTTCGCCGACGCGCACCCCGAGGGACGGGTGCGCATCATCGGCGAGCCGATCTGGGCTGGGCGGAGCGCGGTCGAGTACCCCGCGTGCGCGCAGCACGAAGCGTTGATCAACGCGGCCTTCGAGGGCCGGGCGGTGACGATCCTGTGCCCTTACGACGAGGTCCGGCTGGACGCGGGTGTGCTGGCCGACGCCCGGATCACGCACCCCACCCTCATCAGCGACGGGCGGGAGGCGGCCAGCGACGTCTACGACTGGCAGGCGATCGTCGCCCGCTACAACGAGTCACTGCCGGTGGCGCCGGATGCCGCCGTCTTTCCCTTCGGCGTGGACGAGCTTCGGGCGGTCCGGCACTTCGCCGTCGAGCAGGCCGGGAGGCTGGGCTTGCGGGGAGAACGGTTGCAAGATGCCGAGCTCGCGGTCGGAGAGCTGACGACCAACAGCGTGGTGCACGGCGGCGGCAGCGGGACCTGCGCGATCTGGGCCGAGCATGGACAGCTGGTGTGCGAGGTTCGCGATGGCGGGCGGCTGACCGATCCGCTGGCCGGTCGCAGGCCACCGCGGCCCGGACAGGTCGGCGGCCGTGGTTTGATTCTGGTCCACTACATGGCGGATCTGGTGCGCGTGCACACCGGTGGCGGCGGCACGGCGATTCGGTTCTATCTCGGTCTTTGACATCGGTCGCTTCGATGGCCGAGGGCCGCGACGACGCCTGGGAAGCCGACCGCTGGGAAAGTGGTCGAGTCGGCGAGACGTGTTCGATCGAACCGCGTTACAACGCCGCGGTTCTGGGTAATGCCGCATCCGGCCGGGGGCTGCGGTGCACAGCGACGTGAACGAGCTCGGGACGGCTTGTCGATCGACGAAGGGGAACGCTGATGTCGCTGCTGCCGCTGTTGATGATCGTGGTCGGGCTACCGTTCGCGGCGGCCACCGCCGCGTACTCCGCCATCTTGCTCGCCTGCTGGTGGGAGCTGCGCAATGCGCCGCGACCGGCCGTGACGGTTCAGCCGAGTCGCTCGGGCAAGGTCTCGAGCGCCTCTGCCACGGTCGACCGCAGTGCGATCTGCTTGTCCAGGCCGATGACTTCGATCGCGCGCTGAACCGGAGGCGGTTCTGTGGCGTTTCACGGGTCGCGCACCAATTCCCCGCACGGGTTCTCCGGTCGCGGCCAAGGCCGGGACGACTTCGGCGCCGACCTTTGCCGGTCGATCCGGTCACGAGAAACGTCGCGTCGATTCCTCTCGCTGTCGTCGCGCGGGTTTCACAGGGTCCTGGCGAAGTGCGCGGCGACGGTGTCGAGGGCGACGGTGACTTGCGGTTCTCGGTCGTAGAAGTCGAACTGAGTGCCCTCCGTCCACACGATGTCCTTGGGCCCGGCCAGTCCCGCGTGGAAACGACGCGCACCGTCGGGAATCGCCGCCTCCTCGCTGTGCACGAGGACGGTGGGCTGGGTGATGCTCGGGGCCAGGGCGATGGAGTCGTAGGTCAACCAGTCGACCCAGGACATCAGCGCGAAACGATTGGGCCAGGCGGGAATTCCGCCGCGCGCGGGATTGAGATAGAAGTCGATGTCGTAGGGCATGGCCGCGCGCTCGTCGGTGGCGCTGACCACCGGCACATAGTCGACCTCGCCGGTCTCGTCGAACCGTGAGCGCGCCTCGCGTCCGATCTTCATCTTGTCGGCGACCGCGTCGGCGCTACCGTACGCCTGCTCGCAGATGGCGGCGTCGTGCAGCCACGGTGCCACCAGCGCAAGGGATTTCACCCGTCCGTCGGTCGCGGCGTTGCCGGACATGTACATCGCCGCCGCGCAGATACCGAGCGCGCCGAGCCGATTTCCGTCGACTGCGGAATGTCCGGCCAGAAAACTCACCGCGTGGTGGATGTCGCGGACCTTGCGGGCCGGGTTCTCGACATCTCTCGGCTCGCCCTGTGATTCACCGAAGCCGGTGAAATCGAACGACAATGCCGCGTACCCGCGCTCGGCAAGCCGCTGCGCGTAGCGGTCGGCCATCAACTCCTTGACACTGGTCCACGTCCCGGCCACGACCACACCCGGCGCCCGGTCGCGATCGGCGGGCAGGAACAGATTGCCGGTGAGTTCCACACCGTCGCTGTCGAATCGAACCTTCATGAACGTGGCTCCTCCTCAGGGGCGCTGCCGACCGGCCCGCGTGATCGGGCCGTCGGTGATGTCGAAGCTGTCCGTGGCGCTGAATCCATCACTGTCACAGGGATGGAAGCGCTCGACCACAAGACACCGGGGAACCGAGAAACATGACAACATATGACGCGAATCACTCATCCCGCAGGAGTCTGCACGGCTATTTCGCCGCCGAGTTCGTAGCCGCCGCTCAGCTGCAGTCCGTCACCACTCCAAAACCGACCCGGGTCATACCAATTGGGGCTTCGGTATGGTGGCAGCAGTCCCATCGACTGGTAGGTCGCGGCCACGATCTCCGCGCAGTACGCGCTTTCCAGATTCGGGGCGGCCGCTCGGCTCGATCGGCGTCGCGGGAGCCGTACTCGGCCGCGTAGCCAGCGACCGGCGAGACCCGCGGTGGAAGGGAACGGCGTTCCGTCGAGCCGGGCGATGGTACGCAGCAAGCTGTCTTCCATCTCTCTGGTTGCCGGACGGTTCAATTGGCGCAACCAGGCCTGCTGACCGTAGCGGTGTGCCCACACCAGTACCGCGTCGCGCAGGTTGTGCAACTGGACGCCGCGGTGCGCGGCCCCCGTCCACATGTCGGGCAGCGATCGGCCGAGTTCCGCGTGCCAGATCAGCGCGGGCAGATCGTCGAGCACGACCGACATGCCGACATGGTTCACCGGACTGTTCGTCGTCATGCGAATCGCACGGTCGGCTGCCGAATGGCCGCGGAACAGCCAGATGTCGCCGGTTCTGGTGATCTCGAGCGCTCGATCGAGACTGATGCTCGTACCCGTCATGGACGTAGCCTATTCGGCATGAGGTGGTGGAAGGCAGTGGGATTGGCGGGTGCGGCCGGTGTGGTCGCGACCGGTGTGGTGATCGTGCGCGCCGAGCGCCGTCGCCGTGCCTACACTCCGGACCAGGTCCGCGAACAACTACACAGGCGACTCGCGGAGGCGACCTCGTCCGAAGCGGCCGCCGAAACCGCCGCGCCAGAATCTCGGGACGCCCTCGGCATCCGCGGGCGCATCCGCCGTTTGTTTCGACGCTGATCACAGCGGGGGAGAACGGCCAGCGATCGCGTCGATGTTGCCTCTCCACCACGATGGAGTAGGCCGCCAGTTCCATAGCGGGGCCCAGGATTCCGACCTGCGCGCAGGCGCCCTCCACCACAGACTCGGGATAGGAATGTCTGTGACAAAGCGCCATACCTTTCACCGATAGGCGGCGCCGAACTGGCATTTTCTGGTAGCGCGGCAGCGCTACTGTCACCAATTCGGCGACCTCGTTGTCACTGGATGCGGCCGTTCGGTCATCGGAGTGGGCGTGGATGCGGTTTGGCGCGGACCTATCTGGACCGTTGGTCGACTTCTGTCAGAGATCTGCCGAGTTGGCCACACGACCGGTGGCTGGTTCTTCTGCGGTCGTTCTGTCGACAACCGCATGTCGAGATGTACGGGCTGGCAGTCTATTCATGTGTCAGGTTTCGAAGCTGCTGGAGCAGTGCGTGCGGGTGCAGCGGTGGTTACCCCGTTGACGGCGTTGTGGCGGTGGTGGAGGCCTAGTACCGACAAGGCGGCACTCGCGGTCGCGGCAGATCAACTAGCCGAACAGGTCAGAGTTGGTGAGCAGCGTCTCCTCGAAGGGTTAGGAGCCGGTCGATCCTCGTTGATGAACGTGGAATGTCGCACAATGGATCGAGGCGAGCCTCGCCTCATCCCGATCGCGGATATTCCCGATTACTACGGTCAGCTCGCGCAATTGCCGCAGAGGATGGTGATGATCGGTGGGGCGGGCAGCGGCAAGACCGTGGCCGCCGCGACTTTGGTTCTGGGGAGATTGCGGGCGCGTCGCGATTTGGCTCGCGGACGTCGGTCCGAGGAGCCAGTGCCCGTGCGGGTCAACGCGGCAGGGTGGGACGGCAGGCGAGATTTCCGCCAGTGGCTGACGAACCGTCTGGGCTACGACTACGGCGTGAACACTCGGCTGGCGCAAGCATTGGTCGACGCCAGACTCATCCTGCCGGTGATCGATGGACTCGATGAAATGGACACTGTCGAGACCGGGGTATCGAGGGCTCGTGCGATGTTGGATCGTCTCAACGAAGGCCCTTGGCGTGATCGACCGGTAGTCGTTGTATCTCGCAGCGAAGTATTCGATCAACTGGTGCGCCTTACCGGCGATAGAGGGCTGCATGGATCAGCAGCGATCGCATTGCACGCATTCGATCCTGCGCAGATCTTGGATCACCTCACCGAGCGCAGGGATCGCCTCGGCGATCCCGGACCCGCCTGGTCTGTGGTCCTCGATCGGATCGCCGACCAACCCGATGGCCCTCTCGCCAAGGCTCTCGCCACTCCGTGGCTGTTGGGACTGGCAATGACGACGCTGCAACATGACCCTCGTACCGCACGACGACTTGCCGATTGCACCGACGAGGGCTCTGTCACCGAGTTGTTGTTCGACGCTCAAATACGAACAGCGGTGGAGAGTAGCAAAGGAATCGACCGATACGAAGACTACACTGTCGAGAACGTAGAGAAATGGATGAAATCGCTTGCCGTCGGCATCGAACGGCGACATGGGAACCCAGACGGGGAAACTGCGGTTCGTCTCGATGAAGTCTGGGAGATCGCGGGCTCACGGTTGTGTCGGATGCTGCACACCGTCGCAGTTACCTTCCTACTGACAATCGGGTTGGCGGTGGTAGTGGACTCCGCAACAACCGGTCCGGATCGCGGGATCGGCAGCTCGATAGGGGGACTGGCCTGTGCAGCGGTAGTGATCGGCTTCGTCGTCCAATCCTCTGATATCTCGAGTCGCGTGTTGACCGCGAAGCGGATGGCGTGGATTGTCCCCGAGCTTTCCGCGTTCAAGAGGTTGAAGCTGGTAGTAGGCGACGACAGAGCCGGCGCTGCTGTCGGTGTCGGCGCGCTGATCGGCGGTCTTTCCGGGTGGACGCTCGGCGGATTGCTTGGCGTTGTTCCCGGTGCGCTGTTGGGCGCAGTGGTGGTCGGTCTATGGATCGGGCTACCCGCATGGCTCAACGTCAGCACTCGCACCCAGCTCGGTCTCGTCACCAACGAGACCAGATTGATTCGCCACGATCTCGAGTCCACTGTCGTGAACAGCCTCATCACCGGATTCGGGGCCTGCCTGGTGCTACCGATGGTCGTATGGGTATCGATCGACGGAGCACCAGCACGACCAGAGCTTTTCAGCGGAGAGTTGGCTGTGATGCTCCCGACCATGTCTATAGGACTCATCGGCGGATTGATCTACGGAATCATCCGCGGCGTGGTGTGGCAGCGACATTTCGTTGCCACGCTGGTTTTTCGTGTGACGAAAGCGTTTCCTGGTCGCCCCGCGCTGTTCCTGGACTGGGCCCGCCGCAGCGGTTTGCTACGCGTGACCGGTGCCGCCTACCAGTTCCGGCACGAAACCTACCACCGTTGGCTTCTCCAGAAGGCGGCTGGCGACACCAAACGATAAGCAGTCCAGCCGTAACCGAGGTAGGCCGCCACGCCCCGACCAAAGCGCGGCGAGTGAAGGCGCAAACGCTGCCCGCGGGTTGGCGCGGGTTTCGCTGTGCCATTTCCTCATGGTGTGTGCCGCCCCACGGCGCGCCTCACCCGGCCAAGACCGATTGACTTCCTTGGCAACCAGGCTGCTGACCACCGCGACGGACGAAGTAGTACGGCGACTTCAAGACCTCGCAGGGGCGGCAGGGCGCCACCCATTCCTGACGACCTGCAGTTTTGGTGGTGACGCCGTCACTAATCCGTCGGTGTGCCCTCCAGTGACCTGCGTGTCGAGACGGGGTCGCAGAGAACGGCTGCATTCGGCCGTGAATGCAACGATGTGTCCTGAATCGGCGGCTGAGCAGCGGGTCAGGGTAGTCGTCGAGTGCTGACCAGACCTTTCCGGGCGGCCGGGCGGGGGGACTGAACACCCCGCCCGGTCCGCATGTGAGTTGTACCAGGTCGGGCGGGTTGGGTCGGGGAGATCGGGGTGATCGGCGCCGCTCTCTAGAATGAATCGACCGTATTCATCCGCTTCGGGGAGCCGCCGTGACCATTCAGCCCGTTCGCCTGTTCGGCGATCCGATTCTGCGCGCCCGTGCGGCGGAGGTCACCGAATTCGATCGTGAGCTGCGCCAGCTGGTCGCCGACCTGACCGACACCATGCACGACGACGGCGGTGTCGGCATGGCCGCGCCGCAGATCGGCGTCGGGCTGCGGGTGTTCGTCTACGACACCGGCGACGCCGCGGGGCACCTGGTGAACCCGACCTACACCGTGGTGGGTGACGAGGAGCAGGTCGGTCCGGAGGGCTGCCTGTCCATTCCCGGGCTGCGCTACGACACCCGCCGCGCGCTGCGGGTGCGAGCGTCCGGTGTGGACATGCACGGCGAACCCGTCGAGTTCGTCGCGGAGCAGCTGCTGGCGCGCTGCGTGCAGCACGAGACCGATCACCTCGACGGTGTGCTCTTCATCGACCGGCTCGACCCGGCGTCCCGCAAGGAGGCGATGCGCACCATTCGGGAATCCGACTGGTTCAACGCGGGTGTCACCGTGCGCGAGTCGCGCGGTGCGGGTCAGGCCGGACCGTTCGGACGGGGTCGCTGATGCGCGTCGTCTTCGCAGGCACCCCCGAACCCGCCGTGCCCTCGCTGCGCAAGCTGATCGAGTCGGAACGCCACGAGGTGGTCGCGGTGGTGACCCGGCCCGACGCGGTCGCCGGCCGCGGCCGCAAGGTGACGCGGTCGCCGATCGCCATGCTCGCCGACGAGCACGGCATCCCCGTGCTCACCCCGCGCCGCCCCAGCGAACCCGAATTCATCGAGCAGCTCACCGAATTGGCGCCCGACTGCTGTCCGGTGGTGGCCTACGGCGCGCTGTTGCCGCAACAAGTGCTCGACATCCCGCGCTTCGGCTGGATCAATCTGCACTTCTCGCTGCTGCCCGCTTGGCGCGGCGCGGCGCCGGTGCAGGCCGCCATCGACGCGGGTGACGAGATCACGGGCGCATCCACCTTCCAGATCGAGGCGGGTTTGGACACCGGGCCCGTGTTCGGAGTGGTCACCGAGAAGATCGCGCTGACCGACACCGCGGGCTCGCTGCTCGCCAAGCTCGCCGAGACCGGCGCCCACCTGCTCGCCACCACCTTGGACGGCGTGGAGGACGGCACCCTGCACGCCGTGCCACAGCCCACCGATGGCGTCTCGTACGCGCCGAAGGTGGCCGCGGAGGACGGTCACATCCGCTGGGATCTGCCCGCGCTGGCCATCAGCAGGCGCATCCGCGCCGTCACCCCCGCGCCCGGCGCCTGGACGGAGGTGAACGGCACCCGCCTCAAGCTCGGCCCCGTCGAGATGGTGGAGGAGGTGCTGCCCGAACGCGTGATCGAGGTGCGAAAGACCGGCGTCTTCGTCGGCACCGCGACCACCGCCGTGCGCCTGAATCAGGTGCAGCCGCAAGGCAAGCGGATGATGGCGGCTCTCGACTGGGCGCGCGGCGCCCGTCTGCAGCCCGGCGCGGTGGTCGAATGAGCCCCGCGGATCGCCCGCGTAAATCCGACGACATCGACGGCGGGTGGGCCAAACGCGCCGCCCGCAAGCAGGAGACCCGGCGCGACGCCGCGTCGGGGAAGTCGGCCGACCGAGACTCGGCGTCGGCCGGAAACCGTGGCGGACAAGGGAATTCGGAGTCACGCCAGCCGTACCGTTCCGATCGGGATACGACTGGCTACCGGGGACGAGCCGACCGCCGCTTCGAGGGCAAACCGCGGCGGACGGAGAAGCCGGTCGATCGCACGTCACGCGAATCCGGCTATGGCGCAGGGCGTTCCGAGTCGGGTCGGACCGGCTACGGTCGCGCCGACCGGTCGGCGCAGGCGCCCGGCGGTAAGGGCGCCCGGGCTTGGGACGACAAGCGGACAGGACGGCCGGAAGGGCGCGGGTACAAGTCCGACGCGGAGGACTTCGGCCGTCGCCGGTCGTCGGAGGGGGACTCGTTCGGCGGCCGCCGGTCGAGCGACGCGGGGCGTTCCAGCGGCGGATACCGGTCCGACGCCTCCGGCCGTGGCGCGGACCCGGGTTCGGGATCGCACCGCAGGCGGGGAGCGGACGACGTCGGCGGGCGCCCCGAGCGGCCGTCGAGCGCACAGCGGTCCGCCCGGAGTGCGGCGAAACCCGTTGGGGCGGAAAAGACCTCCGGCAAGCGGGCCCGCCGCACCGGCTCGGTCGACCCCGCACGCGAGGTCGCGCTCGAGGTCCTGCGCGCGGTGCGAGAACGCGACGCATACGCGAATCTCGTTCTGCCCGGCCTGCTTCGCGACCGGCGCGTCTCCGGACGGGACGCCGCGCTGGCGACCGAGCTGGCCTACGGCGCCTGCCGGACCCAGGGTCTGCTCGACGCGGTGATCGCGCACGGTGCGGGCCGGTCGGTCGAGGAGATCGACGGACCGCTGCTCGACGTGCTGCGCCTCGGCGTCTACCAGCTGCTGCGCACCCGCATCGGCGCGCATGCCGCGGTCGATACCTCCGTGGCGCTGGCCAGAGCCGAATTCGGCGCGGGCAAGTCCGGTTTCGTGAACGCCGTGCTGCGGCGCGCGGGGGAGAAGACCGCCGAGGAATGGGTCGAGGAGCTGGCGCCGGAGGATCCGGTGGGACGGCTGGCCTTCGAGTACGCGCACCCGACGTGGATCGCCCAGGCGTTCGCCGACGCGCTCGGCGCCCGCGCGGGTGAACTGCGCGACTTGCTGGCCGCCGACGACGACCGGCCGGTCGTGCACCTGGTCGCCAGGCCGGGCGAGATCACCGCCGAGGAGCTGGCACTGGTCACGGGCGGCGAGGAGGGGCGCTGGTCGCCCTACGCGGTGTACCTCGAGGGCGGTGATCCGGGCAAGCTGGAGCCGGTCCGCGAGGGCATGGCCGCGGTGCAGGACGAAGGCAGTCAGCTGGTCGCGCTGAGTCTGACGCGGGCACCGCTGGAGGGGCCCGACGGTGGCCGCTGGCTCGACCTGTGCGCGGGTCCGGGCGGTAAGGCCGCGCTGCTCGGCGCGCTCGCGGCGATCGACCGCTTCCAGGTGGACGCCGTCGAACCCGCGGAACACCGCGCCGAACTGGTGCGCAAAGCCACCCACGACCTGCCGGTGCGGGTGCACGTCGTCGACGGCCGCGACAGCGGACTCGAGCCCGGCTACGACCGCATCCTGGTCGACGCACCGTGCACCGGCCTCGGCGCACTGCGGCGCAGGCCGGAGGCCCGCTGGCGGCGCAGCCCCGCCGACGTGCGCGACTTGGTCGTGCTGCAACGCGAACTGCTCACCGCCGCATGGGATCTGCTCCGCCCCGGCGGCGTGGTGGTGTACTCGACGTGCTCGCCGCACTTGGCCGAGACCGTGTCGATCGTGGCCGACCACGTCCGTCGCACGGGCGCGGTCGAACTCGACACCCGCGACCTGCTCCCCGGCGTCACCGACGTCGGCGACGGCCCCGCCGCCCAGCTGTGGCCGCACCGCCACGGCACCGACGCCATGTTCATGGCGGCGCTGCGCAAACCGAGCTGAACGTCCGCCGAGCCGGTTGCGTCGACTGCGGCCAACGCGTCAGCGCGACCGGCTCGGCGACGCTCGCGAGCGGCCGCCGGGCAACCGAGGCGGCGCAGTCCCGGTCCGTGCCGTCCGGCACCGAGCTGCGTGGCGGCACAGTGCCCGAAGGCGGGCGGCCGCCACGGCCCCGAACCACGTTTATGGCGGCGCTGGGTAAGCCGAGCTGAACGTCCGCCGAGCCGGTTGCGTAGGCCGTGTCCAGCCCGCCCGTCCAACCGGCTCGGGACGGTCCGCGCCTAGCGCTTCGCAATCCGGGATGGGTGCCCCCGACCGCCTCGCGATCGGGATGGCCCGCGTCCGGCGGGGACGGGATCAGGGTGGCCCGCGCCCGGCTACCTCGTAATCGCGATCGCTATGTGCCCGGCCAAGTAATCGCGATGGTCCGCGACGGCCGCCGATGCAGCTGCGGTGGCTACGTGAGCGCGGTGGCACGGTGGTCTCGGGTCGAGCGGAGCTGCCCGCACCGACCTGAGCACGGTTCCCGGCGGCGGCACCGTGGTCCTGGTGGAGCCGAGCGGTTCCATCCGTCCAATCCACGGCGCCACCCACCGGCGCACACTGTTCGCATGACCCTGACGTGGCAAGACGTGGTGACGATCGCGACCGAACTCCCGGCGGTCGAGGAGTCGACCTGGTGGCGCAGCCCGGCGCTGAAGGTCGGCGGCAAGGGGTTCGCGCGGCTGCGTTCGGAGGCCGAGGGCGGGCTCGTGCTGCTGTGCGAGATGGTGGAGAAGGAGGCGTTGCTCGCCTCGGGCGATCCCGCCTTCTACACCACGCCGCACTACGACGGCTATCCGTACATCCTCATAGATCTCGACCGGGTCGCGCCGGATCACCTGCGCGAACTGATCGATGCCGCCTGGTGGCTCTCGGCGCCCGCGAAGGTCCGCAAACAGCGCGCGGCGGGCTGACCGTCAGTCCCGGCTCGACAGCTCCCGCAGGCGGGCAAGGGTTTTCGCCAGAATCCGGGAGACGTGCATCTGGGAGATGCCCATCTGCTTGGCGATCTGGGTCTGGGTCATGGATTCGAAGAACCGCATGGTGAGGATCCGGCGTTCGCGTTCCGGCAGCCCGGCGAGCAGCGGCCGGATGGCGACGTACTCCTCGACCCGGTCGAACTGTGATTCCTCTTCGCCGAGCGTGTCCAAAAGCGAGGCCTCGGTGTCGCGGCCGAGCGCCGCCGCGTCGATGGAGCTGGGCTGATAGGCGTTGCCGGCGATGACCGCCTGGGTCACCTCGTCGGGATCCACGTCCAGCTCGGCCGCGATCTCCTTGGCGGTGGGGGAGCGGCCGAGGGTCTGCGAAAGGGTGTCGATGGCCGCGCCGATGCGCAGGTGGGTTTCCTTCACCCGGCGCGGCACTCGCATGGCCCAGGTGTTGTCGCGGAAATAGCGGCGGACCTCGCCCATGATGGTCGGCACCGCGAACGACAGGAAGTTCGATCCGCGTGAGATGTCGAAACGGTCCACCGCGTGCACCAGCCCGACTCGCGCCACCTGGGTGAGGTCGTCGAACGGTTCGCCGCGGCCGCTGAACTTGCGCGCGATGTGGTCGGCGAGCGGGATGCAGCGGCTGATCAGCTCGGCGCGCGTCGCGGCGTGCTCGGCCGTGCCGGGCTCACACCCGGCCAGCCGCTCGAACAGCGCGTTCAGATCGTCGTATCCGGTGACCGATCCCGCCTCGGCGACCGCCTCCGCGTCCTCGGCGGCGTCGGTGGGCTCGGATTCGGCGTCCTCATCACGTTCCTGGTCGAACACGGTGTCCTCGTCCGCCACTACGCCTTCCCCCGGACCCGACGGAACTCCACCGTCGTCGGATATCCGGAGACCGCCGAATCGTACGAACTTTGTGTCGCCTCCACCGCGTCGGTGAGCGTCCGCAGCACATGCCAGCCGAAGCTGCGCTGGTCCGGCATCCCTTCGGACCCGGCGACGCCGGTGACCTCCACCCGCAGTTCGGTCTCCCCGATGGTGAATCGGCAGTCCAGGCTGGTGCCGGGCGCGGCGAGCGCGATGAGGGTCGAGCACACCTCGTCAACGGCCAACCGGATGTCGGCCACTTCGTCCAGGGTGAAATCGCTGAGCAGCACTAGAGTTTCGGCGAGCCCGCGAACGATGGGCAGCTGTGTGACCGATGCGGCCACCCGAATCTCCACCGGGGTGCTGTAGAGCCCCTGTTCCGCCGAAATGTTGATCACTCTGCCCAGGCTACCCACTGGAGGCCGCCGACAATCAACGATTCCCTGCGGTACGGCATGTGATCCGGGCTCGGTACACTCCCGGGCTGTGTCCTCTCCGACGTTTTCCCGCCCTGTCCAGCCGATGATCGCACCGTCGATCCTGTCCGCCGACTTCGCTCATCTCGCGGACGAGGCCCGCCGGGTGGAAGGCTCGGACTGGCTGCACGTCGACGTGATGGACGCCCATTTCGTGCCGAATCTCACGCTGGGCCTTCCGGTGGTGGAGAGCCTGCTGAAGGCGACCGACATCCCGCTGGACTGCCACCTGATGATCGAGGATCCGGGCCGCTGGGCTCCGCCGTACGCGGAGGCGGGCGCGCACAACGTCACCTTCCACGCCGAGGCGACCGACGACCCGATCGCCGTGGCTCGTGACATCCGCGCGGCGGGCGCGAAGGCCGGCCTCTCGGTGAAGCCGAACACGCCGATCGAGCCGTACCTGGAGATTCTGCGCGAGTTCGACACCCTGCTGGTGATGAGCGTGGAGCCGGGCTTCGGCGGCCAGTCGTTCATCGCGCACGTGCTGGACAAGGCGCGCACGGTGCGCAGACTGGTCGATGCCGGTGAGCTGCGGCTGATCGTCGAGATCGACGGCGGCATCAACGCCGACACCATCGAGCAGGCGGCCGAGGCGGGCATCGACTGCTTCGTCGCGGGCTCCGCGGTCTACAACACCGCCGATCCCGGCGCCACGGTGCAGAAGTTGCGGCGGCAGGCGGCCGCTGTCTGGCACTGAGAGCGGACGCCGCGGCACTCGCGTCACCTGTGGGCAAGTGCCGCTTGGTCGAATTCGCTTATGACATTCGGGTTTTCGGGGCTCCGAGGGCCCGCGTCGACTCGATGACGACGTTCAGCGGCGGCAGCGTCGTCGCGCTCTCCGGCGGCCGTACCCAGACGCGGTAGCCGGTGCGCTCGTCGTCGGGCGAAGGCAGCACGACCTGGCTTCCGGTGCAGGCGACCGTCGCGTAGAGCCGGAAGAGTTCGGCTGAGACGGCGACGGTGAGCGAATCGGGCCGGGCGGGGCCGGTGATGAACGTCCAGCGTCGGGCGCGCGGATGGTGGACGACCGGCGCGGCGATCTGCGCACGGCTGAGCTCGAGTTGCACCTGTTCGCCGAGATCGGCGGGCATCGTGATGGCGCCGAAATGGGTGCCGATGTGCAGCAGGATGCGGCGTGACGTGGGATCGATCGATGCGGGCATGTGGAACTCGCGCCGGTACTGCACGCAGCGGACTTCCAGTGTCGAATCGAGAAGCGTGGTCACGCGGTACCCCCATCTGTGTCGAACTCGTGTTGACCCACTGTGTTGTTCCGACTTCCTCGAGTGGTGGATTTCCCGGTGTCGAACTCCTCGAGCGCTACCAGGCGACGCGGGCGTCGGCCTGATCGAGGCTTTCGACGGCGAACTGCTCGGAACAGAAGTTGAACGGTAGGAATCAGCTACATAACAATATTGGTTCCATCTTCGGCCGCGCGCAAGAGTTGGTGTATCTGTGTTGCGAGCTGGGTATCAGGCCGAGTTCGAGGTTACGCGGACGGGCCTGAAAGGACCGGGGGATACCCGGAAAATCCGACTGAACAATTGTCGTCTACGGGGAAACCGGGAAATTCCGGTATGACCGTACAGAATTGTTTGCGAATAATGTCGTCATACGGTCCGGAGGTCGACCGGAAAAGTCCGCCGGGATGTTTTCCCGGTGTGTCGCAGAATTGCGGTTTCCGATGCCGGGAGCAGGTGTGCCTGCTCATGGTGTGGTTCTCGGCGTGAGTACCTGCCAACGGATAAGACCGGGTTCTCCGTGCGCCTGCTACGCACATGAGCACCTGCCGGGAGACCAGCCGCGCCGGGTTCGCTACGACCTGCGTCGTTACCCTGGGGGGCGCCGGACGCGGGAATAGCGGCCGGGGTCACGGCTGTTCCGCAACCGTACGTACACACGCGACAGGGAGTCACGCATGTTCACAGGCATCGTCGAGGAGCTGGGCGAGATCGTCGCCACCGAGCAGCTGGCCGACGCCGCGCGACTGACCATCAGGGGCAAGCTCGTCACCTCCGATGCCGGACACGGCGATTCGATCGCGGTCAACGGCGTGTGCCTCACCGTTGTCGAGGTCGTCGACGGCGACTCCTTCACCGTCGACGTCATGCAGGAGACGCTGAACCGGTCCTCGATCGGCGGGCTCGGCGCGGGCTCGCGCGTCAATCTCGAACGGGCCGCCGCGCTGAACAGCCGCCTCGGCGGACACCTGGTACAGGGCCACGTCGACGGCACCGGCACCGTGCTCTCGCGCACGCCCTCGGAGAACTGGGAGGTCGTGCGCATCTCGCTGCCCGACTCGATCGCCCGCTACGTCGTGCAGAAGGGCTCGATCACCGTCGACGGCATCTCGCTGACCGTCTCGGGCCTCGGCATCGCCGACGAGCCCGCCGCCGACGGCAACCGCGACTGGTTCGAGGTGTCGCTGATCCCGACCACGCTCTCACTGACGAATCTGGGCTTCGCGGCCGCCGGGACCACCGTGAACCTCGAGGTCGACGTCATCGCCAAGTACGTCGAACGCCTCCAGCAGCGCGGCTGAGCCCACGCGTGCGGGTGCGCCGCCGGGGGCGCACGGGACAGGCCTTACTGTAGTGAGGCACCTAATTCGAGATGGAGCACAGCAGACGTGACCAGGTTCGACACCATCGAGCGCGCAGTCGCCGACATCGCGGCCGGAAAGGCCGTAGTCGTCGTCGACGACGAGGACCGCGAGAACGAGGGCGACCTCATCTTCGCCGCGGAAAAGGCCACCCCCGAGTTGGTCGCCTTCATGATCCGCTACACCTCCGGTTACATCTGTGTGCCGCTGACCGGCGACGACTGCGACCGTCTCGGCCTGCCGCCGATGTACGCGACGAACCAGGACAAGCACGGCACCGCCTACACCGTGTCCGTCGACGCCCGCGAGGGCATCACCACCGGCATCTCGGCCGCCGACCGCGCCACCACGATGCGCCTGCTCGCCGACGCCGACGCCAAGGCCGACGACCTGACCCGCCCCGGCCACGTGGTGCCGTTGCGCGCCAAGGAAGGCGGCGTGCTGCGCCGCCCCGGTCACACCGAGGCGGCCGTCGACCTGGCCCGGATGGCCGGTCTGCGTCCGGCGGGCGTCATCTGCGAGATCGTCAGCCAGAAGGACGAGGGCCACATGGCCCGCACCGAGGAGCTGCGCGTCTTCGCCGACGAGCACGAGCTGGCGCTGATCTCCATCGCGGACATGATCGCCTGGCGGCGCAAGCACGAGAAGCAGGTCGTGCGGGTCGCCGAGGCGCGCATCCCCACCGCGCACGGCAATTTCACGGCTGTCGGCTATCAGAGCATCTACGACGAGGTCGAGCACGTCGCGCTGGTGCGCGGCGACATCAGCGACGGCGAGGACGTGCTGGTGCGGGTGCACTCGGAATGCCTGACCGGCGACGTGTTCGGTTCGCTGCGCTGCGACTGCGGCCCGCAGCTGGACGCCGCGCTGGAGATGGTGGACCAGGAGGGCCGCGGCGTGGTGCTGTACATGCGCGGTCACGAGGGCCGCGGCATCGGCCTGATGCACAAGTTGCAGGCCTACCAGCTGCAGGACTCCGGGCACGACACCGTCGACGCCAACCTGGAACTCGGCCTGCCCGCCGACGCCCGCGACTACGGCACCGGCGCGCAGATCCTGGTCGACCTGGGCATCCGCTCCATGCGCCTGCTCACCAACAATCCGGCCAAGCGCGTCGGCCTCGACGGCTACGGCCTGCGCATCACCGAGCGCGTCCCGATGCCCTTGCGCGCCAACGCCGAGAACCTGCGCTACCTGCGCACCAAGCGCGACCGCATGGGCCACGACCTGATCGGTCTCGACGAACTCGATCTCGGCGAGACGGCGCAGTGAACCACCACCTTCGGAAAGGCGGAACACGATGAGCGGCACCGGCGTACCCAGCTTCGAACTGTCGGATGCCAAGGACCTGAAGCTCGGCATCGTCGCCTCGCGCTGGCACACCAAGATCTGCGACACGCTGGTGGCCAACGCGGAGCGCGTGGCCAAGCAGGCCGGTGTCCGTGAGGTGACGGTGGTGCGGTGCGCGGGCGCCATGGAGCTGCCGGTGGTCGCCCAGGAGCTGGCCCGCACCCATGACGCGGTGGTGGCGCTCGGGGTCGTGATCCGCGGCGGCACACCGCATTTCGAGTACGTCTGCGACGCGGTGACCGCGGGCCTGACCCGGGTCTCGCTCGATGCCGCGACCCCGGTCGCCAACGGCGTGCTGACCACCAACACCGAGGAACAGGCGCTGGATCGCGCCGGGCTGCCCGGTTCGGCCGAGGACAAGGGCGAGCAGGCCTGCGCGGCGGCGCTGGACGCCGCACTCACCCTGCGCGCGCTGCGGCAGTCCGTGTAGTCATGCCGGTCGTCCGCATCTGGAGGAGAAACGACGGCGCGCCGCCGGCCGGTGCCCCGGCCGAGGGCGACTGGGACTTCGAGGTGCGCCCGCGCCGGTCGGTGCTGACCGCGCGGATCGTCGCCGCCGTGATCGTGGTGATGTTCGCGGTGGGCGGCATCTGGTTGCGCACCGGCTCGACCGGCGTGAACTTCCGGCTCGCCGACCAGATCGCGATGGTCACCATCGGCGTGCTCATCGCGGGCGGAGTACTGATGCTGACCCGGCCGCGACTGCGGGTCGGGCACCGTGGAGTCTCGGTGCGCAACATTCTCGGCGACCATCTGTTCGCCTGGGAGCACATCCGTGGCGTGACCTTCCCGGACAAGAAGTCCTGGGCGCGACTGGAATTGGTCGACGACGACTACGTGCCGCTGCTCGCGATCCGTTCCAACGACAAGGCCCACGCCGGGCGCGCGATGGATCGGCTGCGCGAACTCGGCGCGAAGTACACGGGATCGGAAGAGCCCGAGCGAGACTGACTTTCGCCACCCGTCGCCCCCCGCGGCGGGCCGGTAGTCTCGCGGCATGACGCCGGGTTCGCACGTCCTCGCCGCCGCCTTCGCCGACGATCCCCTCATGAGCCTGTTCTGGCCGGATCCCGTGCGCCGCCGAGAAGCCTTGCCGCGCTTCTGGGATTCCCGCATCGCGTCCCGGCACCGGCGCGGTCTGGTCGATCTCGCGCACGACGAGGCCGGGGAGATCGCGGCTGTCGCGCTCTGGGAGCCCGCGGGTGTCGAGTCACCGATCGCGAAGCCGTTCACCCTGGTGCGCGCGCTCGGGCGTGGTCTGGTCAAGGCGCTGCCCGCGGTCCGCAGGATCGACGCGACCAGGCCCGCCGAACCGCACCTCTACCTCGCCGCCATCGGCACCCGGCCCGAGTCGCAGGGGAAGGGATACGCCACCGGCTTGCTCGAGCAGCGGCTTGGATCCGACGCTGAGCGCGTCTTCCTGGTCGCGACCCGATTCTCGAACGTGGCGTTCTACGAGCGTTTCGGTTTCGCGCGGGACGAAGACCTGCGCTTGCCGGGCGGTCCGGTGCTGTATCCGATGACGCTGTCGCGCTGACCGGACGGACGCACCTGCCGCCGCTATCAGCGGGTGTCGCCGAGGACCGCGCCCTCGCGCCTCGGGTCCGCACCGCCGATCAGACCGGTCCCGTCGCGGCGCAGCGCGCTCAACCCGCTGGATTGGGGCGCCACGGATACCTGATGGCCGAGTTCTCGCAGACGTAGCACGAGCGGGTCGTGGTCGCCGTTGTCCCTCGCGTCGATGGCCGGGTGTTCGCCGCCGACGCCGGTCGTGGGGGTGTTTCCCGCGCCGAACGAGACCGCCGAGACCGCCTGCTGCGGGTCGAGGCCCCAGTCCAGCATGCCGACCAGCGTTTTCACCACGAACTGGATGATGACCGAACCGCCCGGCGAGCCCGTGACGTGGGTGAGCTCGCCGCGTGCGCCGTCGGGCGCGCGATCGAACACCAGGGTGGGCGCCATCGAACTGCGCGGACGCTTGCCGGGCTGCACCCGATTCGCCACCGGCGTGCCGTCCGGGTCCATCGGGTCCGCGGCGAAGTCGGTGAGCTGGTTGTTCAGCACGAAGCCGTCGACGAGGTGGAAGGAACCGAACGCGGACTCGACCGTGGTGGTCATGGCCGCGGCGTTGCCGTACTCGTCCACCACCGAGATGTGGCTGGTGCCGTGCTCGGGCGGCTGCGGACCGACGCCCACCGGAACCGGGCCGAAGTCGCCCGGTTTCGCGGTGCCCATGCTGCGGCCGGGATCGATCAGGGACGCGCGCTGCTTCAGGTAGTTCTCGTCGATCAGGGTCTGCGCCGAATTGCCGGGCAGCGGAACGAAATCGGTGTCGGCCACGTACTTGTTGCGGTCGGCGTAGGCGAGCCGCTCGGCCTCCGAGATCAGGTGCACCGCCTCGGCTCGCGGCTTGCCGCCGTTGCGATCGACGGAGTCCGGCTTCAGTGCGGCCAGGTCGAAATTCTCCAGAATGCCCAGCGTTGCCGCGACGGTGCTGCCGCCCGAGGAGGGTGCGGGCATGCCGCAGATCTCGTGCCCGCGGTAGCCGCCGCACAGCGCGGCGCGCTTCTTGGGTTGGTAATTCGCCAGGTCCTGGGCCGTGAGCAGGCTCGGAGTGCGCCCGCCGGACCCCGCGGTGGCGGCCTCGACGATGTCCTCGGCGATGGCGCCGGTGTAGAAGGCGTCCGCGCCCTCGGAGGCGATGGCGCTCAACGTCTTCGACATCGCGGGGTTGGTCAGCTTGGTGCCTGCCGGTTTCGGGGAGCCGTCCGGATTCAGGAAGTACTGTTTCGCGGCCTCGTCCCTGGCCAGATCCCGCGCCGATTCCGCGATCTGTCCTGCGAGCCGGGGGCTGATCGTGAAACCTTCGTCGGCCATCGCGACGGCCGGATCGAACAATTCCCGCCAGCCGGTCTTACCGTGCTCGCGGTGCGCGAGCTCCAGCATCCGCAGCACGCCGGGCACGCCGATCGAGCGTCCGCTGGCGCGCGCGTTCGGCTGCGGCTCGGTGCGGTCGGTGTCGCTGATCCAGCGCAGATAGTTCTCGGTGGCCGCGGCCGGCGCGACCTCGCGGCCGTCGTAGGCCTCGACCGTCTTGGTGGCGCCGTCGTAGTACAGCAGGAACGCGCCACCGCCGATGCCGGACGCCTGCGGCTCCACCAGGCCGAGCACGAGCTGCGCGGTGACCAGCGCGTCGGCCGCGGTGCCGCCGTCGCGCAGCACCCGGCAGGCCGCCTCGGTGGCAAGGGGATTCGCGGTGGAGACGGCGTACGAGCCGGTGCGCACCGCGGTCATCCCACTGCGGTAGCCGGAGGCGATCTCGGGGTTGGTGCTGAGGTTCTGGGTGGTCGCCGTGCCCGCCGCGGTCGGCGGCGCCGCGACGACCGGCGTGCCGTTGGGGGCGCTGGTGCATTCGGCGGTGGTCGTCTCGTCGGTGGAGGTACATCCGGTGAGAAGTCCGACCGTGAGCATCGTGGCCGCGGCGGCTCCGCTCCAGATGTGTCGCGCGCGCGTCATGGCCTGGACTGTAGCCCTCGGGGCCGACAGCGGTGCGGCTTTCGGGCGAGGCCGTCGGTCGGCTCGGCGATCAGTCCACCCTGACCGGCTCCGACAGTCGGCCAGGTCGTAGCGGAAGCCGGCCCCGCAGTCGTAGGCGAAGCGGTAGTGGTAGATCACATTGCCTGCCAACGGATCCGGCGCCGCCGTGGCCGGCGCTCGGCAAATCTACGACGCGCGGCCCGCCCGCGCTCGACCGGACCGTTCGCCTCGGCGTCGGTACGCTGGTCGGGTGGATATCGAGGCCGTGCTGTTCGACTTCTCCGGGACGATCTTTCGATTGGAGGAAGACGAGTCGTGGGGCGATGAGCTGGTCGGCGCCGACGGCGCCGATTTCGACGTCGAGGCCAAGGCCGAGATCTTGCGGCGGATGACGGCGCCGGTCGAGCAGTTCATGACCTTCGACGCCGCGGGCCAGCACGCTTGGGACAACAGGGATTTGGACCCGGCGCTGCACCGGCACGCGTACCTGGAGGTGCTGCGTTCCTCCGGCGTGCCGACCGAGGAGCAGGCCGAACGGCTCTACGGCAGGCTGATCGATCCGCTCGCCTGGACGCCGTATCCCGATACCGGTCCTGTGCTGGAGTTCCTTGCGGCACAGGGCGTTCCGGTGGGCGTGGTGAGCAATATCGCGTTCGACGTGCGCCCGGCGTTCCGCACCAGGGGTTGGGACCGGCTCGTCGGCGCGGTGGCGCTCTCGTTCGAGGTGGGCGTGATCAAACCGGAGCCGGGGATCTTCCTCGCCGCGTTGAACGAACTCGGCGTCGACCCGGCGCGCGCCTTGATGGTCGGCGACAGCGCACAGGCCGACGGCGGCGCGACCGCGCTCGGCTCGCGTTTCGCTCTCGTCGATCCGCTGCCCACCGCGGAGCGGCCCGACGCACTCGTCGACGCGCTACGGGCGCACGGGTTGGCCGTTCCCAGGTGAGCGCCGGTCCTCACCGCAGGACCGACACGAACCCGGCTCCAGGTGGTTGCCGCGCCGCTGCCCGGCGCACGCCCAGGACGGACACCAACCTTGTCGCCCCGCCTCGATAGGCGGCTGCCTTGCCTGCGCTCGGCCAGGCGCGGCTGCGGACGGACTGTGTCCGACAGAGTCGATAGGCTGTTCGAGTGGCAGATCCAGCGAGGTACCGGCCCGCCCCCGGTACGATCCCCGTCGAACCCGGCGTCTACAAATTCCGGGACGCGCACAAGCGGGTCATCTACGTCGGCAAGGCCAAGAGCCTGCGCAGTCGGCTGAATTCCTACTTCGCCGACGTCGCCTCGCTGCACCCGCGCACCAAGCAGATGGTCACCACCGCAGCGAGCGTGGAGTGGACGGTCGTCTCCACCGAGGTGGAGGCGCTGCAGCTGGAATACAACTGGATCAAGGAATTCGATCCGCGGTTCAACGTGCGCTACCGGGACGACAAGTCCTACCCGGTGCTCGCGGTGACCTTGAACGAGGAATACCCGCGCCTGTTCGTCTACCGCGGCGCGCGCAAGAAGGGCGTGCGGTACTTCGGCCCGTACGCGCACGCCTGGGCGATCCGCGAGACGCTGGACCTGCTGCTGCGGGTGTTCCCAGCCCGTACCTGCTCGAACGGAGTCTTCAAGCGGCACAACCAGATCGGCCGTCCGTGCCTGCTCGGCTACATCGACAAGTGCTCCGCGCCGTGCGTCGGCAGGGTCACCGCCGACGAGCACCGCCGCATCGTGGAGGACTTCTGCGACTTCCTCGCCGGGCGCACCGACCGGATGGTGCGCGAGCTGGAGCGGCGCATGCACGAGGCCGCCGAGGACCTGGACTTCGAGACCGCGGCCCGGCTGCGCGACGACGTGCAGGCGCTGCGCCGGGCGCTGGAGAAGCAGGCCGTGGTGCTCGGCACCGGCACCGACGCCGACGTGATCGCCTTCGCCACCGACGAATTGGAGGTGGCGGTGCAGATCTTCCACGTCCGAGACGGCCGCGTGCGCGGTCAGCGCGGCTGGGTGGTGGACAAGTCCGGCGACGCCGTCGACACCGCGGACTCCGGCGGCGAAATGGCCGCGTTGGTCGAGCAGTTCCTCACCCAGTTCTACGGCGAACAGGTCGCCTACGCCGACCAGAGCCCCGACGAGCAGCCCGCCACCGTCGTCCCGCGCGAGGTGCTCGTCCCCGAGCTGCCCGCCGACCACGAGCAGATCCAGGAGTGGCTGAGCAAGCTGCGCGGTTCGGCCGTGCGATTGCGCGTCCCGCAGCGCGGCGACAAGAAGGCACTGGCCGAGACCGTGCAGCGCAACGCCATGGAGGCTCTCGCCCAGCACAAACTCAAACGCGCGGGCGACCTGACCTCGCGCTCGGCGGCCCTGCAGGACATCCAGGACGCGCTCGATCTGGACACCGCGCCGCTGCGCATCGAGTGCGTGGACATCAGCCACGTGCAGGGCACCGACGTGGTGGCCTCGCTGGTCGTCTTCGAGGACGGACTGCCGCGCAAGTCCGAATACCGGCACTACGCGATCAAGGAGGCCGCGGGCGGCGGACGTTCCGACGACGTCGGCAGCATCGCGGAGGTGACGAGGCGTCGGTTCTACCGGCTGCGCAAGGAGCGGGACGAGGCCGAGCGCGAAGAACTCGACGGTGCGAGCGTCGCCGTGCCGCTGGTCGGAACCGAAGGATCGGCACCGTCGGCCGGGACCGAAGCCGGGGCGTCGCCGGTAGGCGCGGGCGACTCGACGGTCGTCGTCGAAGCCTCCGCGGTGGCCACGATGCCGCTGGACGACGCCGACGAGATGGAACCGACCTCGCGGCCCGGCATCGACCCGCGCACCGGGCGCCCGCGCAAGTTCGCCTACCCGCCGAACCTGTACGTCGTCGACGGCGGCGCGCCGCAGGTCGCCGCCGCCGCCGAAGTGCTCGACGAGCTGGGCATCACCGATGTCGCGGTGATCGGCCTGGCCAAGCGCCTGGAGGAGGTGTGGGTGCCCGGCGAACCCGATCCGGTGATCATGCCGCGCAACAGCGAGGCGCTGTTCCTGCTGCAACGGGTCCGCGACGAGGCGCACCGCTTCGCCATCACCTTCCATCGCAGCAAACGCTCGCGGCGGATGACGGCTTCGGCGCTGGATTCGGTGCGCGGGCTCGGCGCGGCGCGCCGGACCGCGCTGGTCACTCATTTCGGTTCGGTGGCCAAGTTGAAGGAGGCGACGGTGGAGCAGATCACCGAGGTACCCGGCATCGGCGTGGCCACCGCGAAAGCCGTGCTCGCCGCGCTGCGGGACGAGTGAGTGATCTCGAAATCTCCGGCTCCGGTCCGACCTGCATATATCCTCGTTAGCGTTTCCACATGTTCGTGAACCGTCCTCGTGCACCACGGAGGGTGAGCGTGCGTGCCCGATACCGAATCCGGTGCGGGATGATCGAGAGGCACCTAGACACGGATTCCGGTAGGACATGACACGCGTCGAATCGAACAACAGTGCGGGCGGCCAGCGCGCGGGCAACCAGCTGCGTCAGCAGGTCGAGGTCGTCATCGTGACCGGCCTGTCCGGCGCGGGCCGCGGCACCGCCGCGCGGGTGCTGGAGGATCTCGGCTGGTACGTCGCCGACAACCTGCCGCCCGAGCTGATCGGCAGACTCGTCGAACTCGGCGCGTCCGCCGAGCCGCCGATCCGGCGCTTGGCGCTGGTCATGGACGTGCGCAGCAGGTTCTTCACCGGCGATCTCTCGGTCGTCACCGAACAGCTGCGCGCGCTCGGCGTGCGGACCAGGGTGCTCTTCCTCGAGGCCTCCGACGACGTGCTGATCCGCCGCTTCGGGTTCGCCCGCCGCCGCCACCCGCTGCAGAGCGAGAGCGCGGACGGCACGCTGTCCGCGGGCATCGCCGCTGAGCGGGTGCGCCTCTCGGCGGTGAAGACGGCCGCCGACCTGGTGATCGACACCACCGAGTTGTCCATCCACCAGCTGCACCGCAAGCTGGAGGAGGCGTACGGCGGCGGCGCGCCCGCCGCGTTGCAGCTGACCGTGCAGTCCTTCGGCTTCAAGTACGGGGTTCCGTTGGACGCCGACATGGTGTTGGATGTGCGTTTTCTACCCAATCCACATTGGATACCGGAACTGCGGGAACACACGGGACAGGAGACGGTGGTCAGCGAGTACGTGCTGTCGCGCCCCGGGGCGACCGACTACCTGCACACCTGCCGCCACCTCGTCGACCTGACGACGAATGGTTACCGCCAAGAGGGGAAGCGATACATGACGGTGGCAGTGGGCTGCACGGGGGGCAAGCACCGCAGCGTGGCGATCGCCGAGGCGCTGGGCGAACTCATCGGGCCGGAGTCCGACGGCTCCGCCGACGTCGTGCGGGTCGTGCACCGGGATCTGGGGCGCGAATGACCGGGTGGGAATCGAATCCCGCCATCGTCGCACTGGGTGGTGGGCACGGGTTGTACGCGACGCTGACGGCGGTGCGGCGGCTGACCAGGAAGATCTGCGCGGTGGTGACCGTCGCCGACGACGGCGGGTCCTCGGGCCGGCTGCGCGCCGAGCTGGGGGTGCTGCCGCCGGGGGATCTGCGCATGGCGCTGGCGGCCCTGGCCGCGGACCCCGAAGGCGTGTGGACGCAGACCGTTCAGCATCGTTTCGGCGGCACCGGCGCGCTCGCGGGCCATTCCGTGGGGAACCTCGTTCTCGCGGGGCTCACCGAGGTGCTCGGTGATCCCGTCGCGGCGCTGGACGAGGTGGCCAAGATGTTGCGCGCCAGCGGCCGGGTGCTCCCGATGTCGCCGATCGCGCTCGACATCGAGGCCGATGTCTCGGGTCTGGAAGCGGACCCGCGGGTCAGCCGCTGCATCCGCGGCCAGGTCGCGGTCGCCACGACGCCGGGCAAGGTGCGGCGGGTGCGGCTGATCCCGTCCGATCCGCCCGCCAGCCCGGAGGCGACCTCGGCCATCGAACACGCCGACGTGGTGGTGCTCGGGCCGGGCTCGTGGTTCACCAGCGTGATTCCGCACGTCCTCGTGCCGGAACTGCGCGACGCGCTGGTCTACACCAGGGCGCGGAAGGTGCTCGTGCTCAACCTGGCCGCCGAACCGGGGGAAACGGCCGGTTTCTCCGCCGAGCGTCATCTGCATGTATTGTCCCAGCACGCACCGGAATTCGTCGTCGACGAGGTGTTGGTCGATTCCGGCTCGGTGCCGGAGGGCCGGGAACGCGAACATGTGGCCAGGGCTGCCGAACAGTTGCGGGCGCGAGTAACCTTCTCCGATGTCGCCGAAGCGGGAACTGACCGGCATCACCCCGGAAAGCTTGCCGCCGCCCTGGATCAGATGATCCGGCAACCTCGGCCGCAAATGGCAGGGCTTCGAGTCGAGGGACGGCACATGGGCGCGGATGTGCGGTCCGGGTTGGGTGGAAAGGAGCGCGTCTCGTGGCGATGACAGCCGAAGTGAAAGACGAGCTGAGCAGGCTCACGGTGTCCCAGGTGAGTTCCCGCAAGGCGGAACTCTCCGCCCTGTTGCGTTTCGCGGGTGGCCTGCACATCGTCGGGGGCCGGGTGATCGTCGAGGCCGAGGTGGACATGGGATCCATCGCCCGACGGCTACGCCGGGAGATCTTCGAGCTGTACGGCTACGGCTCCGACGTGCACGTGCTCGGCGCGGGCGGTTTGCGCAAGACCTCCCGCTACGTCGTGCGGGTGTCCAAGGAAGGCGAGGCGCTGGCCAGGCAGACCGGCCTGCTCGACGTGCGCGGCCGTCCGGTGCGCGGACTGCCGGCCCAGGTGGTCGGCGGCAGCATCGCCGACGCCGAAGCCGCTTGGCGCGGAGCGTTTCTCGCGCACGGCTCGCTCACCGAGCCCGGTCGCTCGTCCGCGCTCGAGGTCAGCTGCCCCGGCCCGGAGGCGGCGCTGGCGCTGGTCGGCGCGGCCCGCAGGCTCGGCATCACGGCCAAGGCGCGCGAGGTGCGTGGCACCGATCGCGTCGTGGTGCGCGACGGCGAGGCCATCGGCGCGCTGCTGACCAGGATGGGCGCCCAGGACACCCGGCTGACCTGGGAGGAGCGCCGGATGCGCCGCGAAGTGCGCGCCACCGCCAACCGGCTGGCCAACTTCGACGACGCCAACCTGCGCCGCTCGGCGCGGGCCGCCGTCGCCGCGGCCGCCCGGGTGGAGCGCGCGCTGGAGATCCTCGGCGACGAAGTGCCCGATCACCTGGCCGCGGCGGGCAAGCTGCGCGTGCAGCACCGCCAGGCGTCGCTGGAGGAACTCGGCCAGCTCGCCGACCCGCCGATGACGAAAGACGCTGTGGCGGGCCGCATTCGGCGTCTGCTGTCGATGGCGGACCGGCGCGCCAAGGAACTCGGCGTGCCCGACACCGAATCCGCCGTGACCGCAGAGCTTCTCGACGAGGCCTGACGGCCTTCGGTTCACCACACGCCCCGAGCGCCGACCTCCGGCGCTCGGGGCGTGTTGCGTGTTCTCAGGTGTCCGAGGGAGCTCTTCGTCCGCGCGGAGTTCACGCGCCGGGATCGCGAAGCATGGCCCAAGTCGTGGGGCCGCCGTCCGGCAGGTCCACGGTCGCGGTGACGCGGAAGCCCAGCCGCTCGTAGAAGCCGACGTTGCGTTTCTCGGAGGTCTCCAGGAAAGCGGGCACGCCAGCGCGATCGGCGGCCGCGAGACCGGGCCGGATCACCGCGCCGCCGAGCCCGCGGCCCTGACTGTCCGGGTCGACGCCGACGGTGCCGAGGAACCAGACGGGTTCGACCGGGCGGTGCGGCGCGAGCGCGGCGTCCGCTGCGGCATATGCCGCAGCGCGATCGCCGGCGAGGTCGGCGAACCGAGGCGCGAGTTCGGCGAAGGCCGGGCCGGCGTCGGTGGCCGGCGTGGTCCAGACCGCGACGGCCGCGCCCTCGTCGGCGATCCAGACCCGGCCGTGTGGCAGGCCGATGTGGGTCAGGAAGAGTTCCTGCATGCCGCGAACCCGCTGCTCGTGGTCGCGAGCGTCGATGGTGTGGCGGGTCCACGCGTAGTCGGCGAAGGCCCGGCCCAAGGTCCGGGTGGCACGAGGGATGTCCGCGGGCGTCGCCGATCGCACGGTCGGGGGAGCGGGCTGAGACGACTGTTCGGTACGCACTCGATCCATCCTGCCGCGCCACGCGGGATTCGCCAGCGAATATTCGGCCCCGCCCGAGCGGTCGCCCGTCGGCCACCTCGGCCGGTGCGGGACGGGGGCGTCGGCGCGTTTTCGGGTGGCTCGATGGCGAAAGGCTTTGCGGCGCTGCGCTTTCGCGACACGCGGTATTCCGTCGAGGGGGCTTGTCGATGATCGGCTCTGGACGGCACGCCCGGCGGAAGTCGTTCGTATCGGCTGCGACGTGGCCCGGTGCTGGGCCGTCGGGCGCCGGATCGTGACCGGTCACGGCCCTCGGGCGGTCCTCACCATGCCAGGTGCGTGTCGGAGAGGTGACCACAGGGCACTAGTGTGAGTAAGGCATCGGAATGAATCCGCTTGAAAGCTGAGGAGCGATAACGTGACAGTCCGGGTAGGCATCAACGGCTTCGGTCGTATCGGACGTAACTTCTTCCGGGCGGTGGAGGCGCAGAAGGCGCTCGGCACCACCGATATCGAGATCGTCGCGGTCAACGACCTCACCGACAACGCGACCCTGGCCACGCTGCTGAAGTACGACTCGATCCTCGGCCGTCTGCCGCAGGATGTCTCGCTGGACGGCGAGGACACCATCGTGGTCGGCGACCAGCGGATCAAGGCCCTGGCCATCAAGGAAGGCCCGGCGGCCCTGCCCTGGGGCGACCTGGGCGTCGACGTGGTCGTCGAGTCCACCGGCATCTTCACCGACGCCACCAAGGCCAAGGGCCACCTGGCGGCGGGCGCCAAGAAGGTCGTCATCTCCGCCCCGGCCAAGGGTGAGGACCTGACCGTGGTCATGGGTGTCAACGACAGCCAGTACGACGGCAGCCAGAACATCATCTCCAACGCGTCCTGCACCACCAACTGCCTCGGCCCGCTGGCCAAGGTCCTCAACGACGAGTTCGGCATCGAGCGTGGCCTGATGACCACGATCCACGCCTACACCCAGGACCAGAACCTGCAGGACGGCCCGCACAGCGACCTGCGCCGCGCCCGCGCCGCCGCGCTGAACATCGTGCCCACCGGCACCGGCGCCGCCAAGGCCATCGGCCTGGTGCTGCCCGAACTGCAGGGCAAGCTGGACGGCTACGCGCTGCGCGTTCCGGTCCCGACCGGCTCGGTCACCGACCTGACCGCGACCCTGCGCAAGTCGGCCACCGTCGACGAGATCAACGCCGCGTACAAGGCGGCCGCCGAGGGCCCGCTGAAGGGCATCCTGAAGTACAACACCGACCCGATCGTGTCCAGCGACATCGTCACCGACCCGCACTCGTCGATCTACGACGCGCCGCTGACCAAGGTCATCGACGATCAGGTGAAGGTCGTGTCCTGGTACGACAACGAGTGGGGCTACTCCAACCGCCTCGCCGACCTCATCGGCCTCGTCGGCAAGTCCCTCTGACCGGCATGGCAGTCAAGACACTCCAGGATCTCCTGAACGAAGGCGTCGAGGGCCGGGGCGTGCTGGTGCGCTCCGACCTGAACGTCCCCCTCGACGACAACGGCGAGATCACCGACCCCGGCCGCATCATCGCGTCGGTGCCGACCATCGAGGCGCTGGTACAGGCCGGCGCCAAGGTCGTCGTCACCGCGCACCTGGGCCGTCCCAAGGGCGAGCCGGACTCGAAGTTCTCGCTGGCTCCGGTCGCCGCGAAGCTGGCCGAGCTGCTCGGCCGCAACGTCCAGCTGGCCGGTGACGTGGTGGGCTACGACGCGCTCTCGCGCTCGGAAGGCCTCACCGACGGCGACGTGCTGCTGCTGGAGAACGTGCGCTTCGATCCCCGCGAGACCAGCAAGGACGACGCCGAGCGCGGCAAGCTCGCCGCGGCGCTCGTCGAGCTGGTCGGCGAGGACGGCGCGTTCGTCTCCGACGGCTTCGGCGTCGTGCACCGCAAGCAGGCGTCGGTCTACGACGTGGCCAAGCTGCTTCCGCACTACGCGGGCACGCTGGTCGCCGCCGAGGTCGACGTGCTGGCCAAGCTGACCGAGAACCCCGAGCGGCCGTACGCGGTCGTGCTCGGCGGTTCCAAGGTCTCCGACAAGCTGGCGGTCATCGAAGCGCTGGCGCCGAAGGTCGACACCCTGGTGATCGGCGGCGGCATGTGCTTCACCTTCCTTGCCGCACAGGGCCTTTCGGTGGGCTCCTCGCTGCTGCAGGAAGAGATGATCGAGACCTGCAAGGGCCTGCTCGAGCGCTTCGGCGACGTCATCCACCTGCCGCGCGACATCGTGGTGGCGGACAAGTTCGCGGCCGACGCCGACTCCAAGATCGTGCCCGCCAACGAGATCCCCGAAGGCTGGATGGGTCTCGACGTGGGCCCGGAGTCGGTCGACCGGTTCACGGCGCTGCTCACCGAGGCGAAGACGGTGTTCTGGAACGGCCCGATGGGCGTGTTCGAGTTCGCGAACTTCGCCGCGGGCACCCGCGGGGTCGCCGAGGCCATCGTCACCGCGACCGGCAAGGGTGCGTTCACCGTGGTCGGCGGCGGCGACTCGGCCGCGGCCGTGCGCGCGCTCGGCCTGCCCGAGGACGGTTTCTCGCACATCTCCACCGGCGGCGGCGCGTCGCTGGAGTACCTGGAGGGCAAGGAACTCCCCGGCATCAGCGTGTTGGAGGACTGATCCATGGCACGTAAACCGCTCATCGCGGGCAACTGGAAGATGAACCTCAACCACCTCGAGGCCATCGCCCTGGTGCAGAAGATCGCCTTCGCGCTGCCGGAGAAGTACTTCGCCAAGGTGGACGTGGCGGTCATCCCGCCGTTCACCGACATCCGCAGCGTGCAGACCCTCGTCGAGGGTGACAAGCTGCTGATCACCTACGGTGCGCAGGACGTCTCCATGTACGACTCGGGCGCCTACACCGGTGAGATCAGCGGCGGCATGCTCGCCAAGCTCGGCTGCACCTTCGCGGTGGTCGGACACTCGGAGCGGCGGCAGTACCACAACGAGGACGACGCCACCGTGCTCGCCAAGGCCAAGCAGGCGCTGAAGCACGGCATCACGCCGATCGTCTGCATCGGCGAGGGGCTGAACGTCCGGGAGGCGGGCACGCACGTCGAGTACAACCTCGAGCAGCTGCGCGGTTCGCTGAAAGGCCTGACGGCCGAGGAGATCTCGAAGGTCGTCATCGCCTACGAGCCGGTCTGGGCCATCGGCACCGGCAAGGTCGCCACCCCCGCCGACGCGCAGGAGGTGTGCGGCGCCATCCGCGCCGAGCTCGGCGAGCTGGCCTCGCCCGAGGTCGCCATGGAGGTGCGGGTGCTCTACGGCGGTTCGGTCAATGCCAAGAATGTCGGCGAGCTGGTCGCTCAGCCCGACATCGACGGTGCGTTGGTCGGCGGCGCGTCGCTTAAGGGTGACGAGTTCGCCACGCTCTCGGCGATCGCCGCGGGCGGTCCGCTGCCCTGAGTTGGTCGACGGCGTCGCTTTGACGCCGCATGAACGGCCCGGTATCGCGCGTGCGATACCGGGCCGCTTCCGTTTCGGCGGCGCCTGTTTCGTTCAAGGCGAAACCGCGCGCCGGATGATGGCACGGCGCCTTGTGTGATGATGGGCTGATTCCGATCACCAAGGCCGACAAGGATTTCCGTGCGCTCCACTCTTTCCCGTGCCCTGAGTTCCCTCGCGTTGGTCGCCGTCGCCGCGCTCGGCGCCGGGTGTTCCGACGATACGACCAGCACCGCGGCCGCGTCGCCGACGACGTCCGCGGCGACCATCGACCCGAGCACCCAGGACCCGGGCCATCGCAGGCTGAACCAGTTGGTCGGCGAATGGCGCGGTGACAAGTCGACCTACGTCGCGGGCGGCACGCCGGACAAGCCGCTCCGGACCGAGATCGTCTCCCGGTGGCAGTGGATCGCCGAGACCGGCAACAACTTCCTCCGCGAGGTCGCCACGGGCGATTTCGGCGACCGGCCCTACTACCGGCAGGGCACCCTCGGCTACTCGCCGACCGACAACCGGTACGAGTGGTCGACCGTGGACAGCGTGACACCGATGATGATGACCTACAAGGGCGCCAAGGACAGCGGCGGCAGCGACACCGAAATCACCGTGCTCGGCGAGTTCACCGACCCGGGCGTGCTCGGCGAACGCTTCGTCGGCAAGACGATTCCGATGCGCACCACGATTCGCCTGGAATCGGCGGACCGGGTCGTGATGGAGCTCTACTTCACCCCGCCGGGCGAGGCGGAGATGATCGCCGACCGGGTGATTCTCACCAGGAAGTGACTACCGGGCCGTCAGGGTCAGGCCGTGCCCGTTCGCGTTGCGCAGGGTGAGCACGTCGGCGTCGATGGTGGCGGTGGTCTGGCCGTCGAGCACCCGCAGCACCGCGGCCTCGACCTCCATCACCTCGGGCGGGCACATCATCTTGGTGGTGGCCACCTGAAAGGTGACGTTCGCGGCGTCCTGGCTCGGTTCGACGGTCGCCGTTCCGGTCAGCCGGTTGCAGCCCGCGGAACCGGAGACCGAGCCGTCCTCGGCGATCACCAGCGTCGGCTTCGCGTCGACGATGGCTTGGGACTGGATCTGCGCGTCCGGCGTGATCAGCCCGTTCACCACCCACGTGGTGCCGCGCAACGGTTTGTCCGGCTGCGCGACCTTCTTGTCCAGCAGCGTGACGGTCTGCTCGTTGTTCTTCAACGTCAGGGTGTCGCCTTCGAGCTGCCAGGTCGGCGCGGAGGTCAGCAGGGTATCCACCCACTGATCCGCGTCCGCGAGGTCGCCGGGACAGCCGATCAGCGTGCTCGCGAGTTCGTCCACCCGCAGCACGTGCTCGGTCAGCGTCACCGCTCCGGAAATGGTGTTGCACCCCGCGTAGGCGGTCACGATGCCGTCGGCGAACCGCAAGCTGAGCGGCCCGCCACCCGGAATCGGCGCGCCTTCCACCTCGGTCGACAGGAAGGTCCGCCCCATCGGCGTCGCCTCCGGCTCACTCGGCCCGCTCTCGTCTCCGTTCCCGCAGGCGGCGACACCGAAGGCGAGCAGCAACACCGGAACCAAGCGCACGAGTGAGGACGGCATGCGCGCGATGCTACCGAGATCCCGTCCCGCAGCGCGGCAACCCATTCCGGCCGGTCGGCCCTTCACGCGGCGTCCGGGGCCGGCGATTGCCCGCTTCAGCGGGGCCGCCGCCGAAATCGACTTCGGCTTTTCCGGCGGGATGGGCACAATTCCATTGACCGGGCGACGTGATCGCCGAGCCGCTCGGAGTCGACGATGCGGGGAGGGTGTGGGTGCGAGTCTGGACCTTGCAGGCGCCGGAAGTCGTTGCGGCGCTGCGGGACCGGGGGCGGTATCGGGCGTCGTGGGAGCGGGTGATCGTGAATTGGCGGCCCGCCTATCGCGCCATGGTGGCGCAGATGGAGCGCAACGGCATCGCCTGCGGCGGCGCTCCGCCGGTCTGGTGCTGGCCGGGGCGGGCGCTGCGCCCCAGCCGGGTGCGCACGACCGCGGACCTGCTGCTCGGCGACGACCAATGGGCGCACGGCGTGTGCCTGCTGCGGTTGACCGTTCCGCCCTCGGCGACACTGACGACGTCCTACGCCCGCTGGAACGACTACCTGGGGGAGACGATGGCCCTGCTCGCGGCGGCGGGACGATCGGACGGTCCCGCGTCCGGGCCCGACGAGGCGGCGATGGATTGGCGCGGCGTCCCAGTCGACGCATGGGACGCCACACAAATCGTTCTCCCGGAGCTGCGCCGCGAATGGCTGATCGACGTCCGTCGCTACCCGCCGGGAGCCGAAACCGTGGCGCGCATCGAATCCGCGGGTGTTGGGTCCCACGGCCCCGGACTCGCGTAGTCCGGGGCTGCGCTGTGCCGTAGGACGACAGTTCCTCGATGCGAATGGTGGTGTCGGCGAGAGCCGGACCGCGCCGGCTGCGGTGACCAGGCGGCGTCGGCCGCCGACGTATTGGCGGAGCGGGGCCGGCGCTCGGCGATATGCTGTGCCGAGTGACCACCGCCGACGCGACGACCCCCCTCTCCACTTGGGCGCCGCTGCGGTCGCCGATCTATCGGGCGCTGTGGATCGCGCAGCTGGTGTCCAATCTCGGCACGTGGATGCAGACGGTCGGCGCGCAGTGGATTCTGGTGGACGAGCCGAACGCGGCGACGCTGGTGTCGTTCGTGCAGACCGCGATCACGCTGCCGGTCATGCTGCTGTCCATACCCTCCGGCGTGCTCGCCGACCTGGTCGACCGCCGCCGCCTGCTGCTGGGCGCGCAGTCCACGATGGCGGTGCTGGCCACGCTGCTGGCGATCTCCACCGCGACGGGCCACACCACGCCCGCGGTGTTGCTCACCCTGCTGTTCCTGCTCGGTTGCGGACAGGCGCTCACCGCGCCCGCGTGGCAGGCGATCCAGCCGGAACTGGTACCGCGCGAACAGATTCCGTCCGTCGCGGCACTGGGCAGCATGAACATCAACATCGGCCGCGCGGTGGGACCCGCGGTCGCGGGCGTGCTGGTCTCGCTGTCCGGGCCCACGCTGGTGTTCGCGCTCAACGCGGTGTCCTTCGCCGGGATCGTCGCCGTGCTGACCGTGTGGCGCAGGCCGGTCACCGACCGGCAGCTGCCCACCGAGCGACCGCTGGCGGCACTCCAGGCCGGCACCAGGTTCATCCGCGCCGCGCCCGCGATCCGGCGGGTGCTGCTGCGGTCCATCCTGTTCATCGCCCCCGCCAGCGCGCTGTGGGCGCTGCTTCCGGTGATCGCGCGGGACTCGCTCGGCCTGTCCTCCTCGGGCTACGGCCTGATGCTCGGCGCGCTCGGCGTCGGCGCCGTGCTCGGCGCCTTCGGCCTGTCGCGGATCCGCGCGCTGCTGACGCCCACGCAGCGGCTGACCGCGGCCGCCGTGCTGTTCGGCATCGCCTCGGCGGGCGCGGCACTGCTGCACAACGTGGCCGTGGTGCTGGTGCTGCTCGTCGGCGCGGGTCTGGCCTGGCTGCTGGCCATGTCGACGATGAACTCCACCATGCAGCTGCTGCTGCCCGCCTGGGTGCGCGCCCGCGGGCTCTCGGTCTACATGCTGGTCTTCATGGGCGGGCAAGCCATCGGCTCGCTGCTCTGGGGGTTGGTCGCCGGTGCGCTCGCCCCGGTCACCGCGCTGCTCGTCGCCGCGGCGCTGCTGGCCGCAAGCGCGGTGAGCAGCGTGTGGCTGCCGATCCGGCACAACGCCGAGGAACTCGATCTCACCCCGTCGGCGTTCTGGCCGGAGCCGCAGCTGGTGGTCGAACCGGAGCCCGACGACGGGCCCGTGCTGGTGTTGCGCGGCTACGACGTGCCGGAGGACAAGGTCGAGGAATTCCTCGGCGCGATGGCGTACGTCGGCCGCTCACGCCAGCGCACGGGGGCGATGGAATGGCGGCTGTATCGCGACGTCGGCGTGGTCGATCGGTACGTCGAGGCCTTCGTGGTGCGCTCCTGGGCCGAGCACATGCAGCAGCATCAGGTGCGGCTCACCGCGCAGGACCGGATCCGCGAGCACGCGGTGGCGGAGTTCGACGCGGGCGAGGATCAGATCACCCATCTGGTCGCGATGGACCGTCGATGACGCGGCCCTGCATCCCGGCCGCGTCGATCACCGCCGAGCCCCATTAGGCGCGGGATCCGCGCACCCCATAGGATGGTCGCCATGCGGATGTTCCTGGATATCCTCCTGATCGTCACCAGCGTGCTGCTGGTGCTGCTGGTGCTGCTGCACCGCGCCAAGGGTGGAGGCCTGTCCAGCCTGTTCGGCGGCGGCGTGCAGTCGAGCCTGTCCGGCTCCACCGTCGTCGAGAAGAACCTCGACCGCGTGACGATCTTCACCGGCCTCATCTGGGTCATCGCCATCCTCGGCATCGGCCTGGAGATCAAGTTCGCCTGAGCGGGCAACGGCCCGGTCATCGGGCCTGCCGCGAACGTTGGCGCGCGATTCACTTCCCGTTACTCGACACCGTTAGCGTGACGAGCACGGGAAGGAGTCGGTATGGAACTCCGGCATCTGATGTCGTTCCTCGCGCTCGCCGAGGAACTGCACTTCGGTCGCGCCGCGCAGCGGCTGCATCTGACCCAGCCGAGCCTCAGCGCGCAACTGCGGAAACTGGAGAAATCCCTCGGCGTGCAACTGGTGTCCCGGAACTCGCACGAAGTGAAGCTGACACCGGCCGGACGCGAGTTCGAGGGACAGGCCCGGCTGATCGTCGCGCAACTGGATCGCGCCGCCGAGGTCACCAAAGCCGCCGCCGCGGGGCATTCCGGCAGCCTGAATGTGGGATACAACCTGCCCGCGAGCAGGCACGTGCTGCCCGACGCGCTGGCGAGGATGGCGCGCGACCACCCGGATGTCACGGTCTCGCTGTGGGAGAAGCGCACCGGTCCGCAGCTGGCCGCGCTGAGCGACGGGACGCTCGACGTCGGCCTGGTTTACGGCCATCCGCACACCGCCGCGTTCCGCTATCGCCCATTGCTGCAACGCATTCCGCTGGTGGCCGTGGTGGGGCGGACGCACCGCTGGGCGGGGCGCTCGGGGGTCCGGTTCGCGGAACTCGCCGAGCAGCGGTGCGTGCTCTTCGCCCGTGAGCAGTGCCCGGCGATGTACGACTCGATCTTTCGTGCGGCCGCCGACAACCGGATCGGTCTCGATGTGGCGCAGACCGCCGACGATCCCGGCGCGACCGCGCACATGGTCTCGGTGCGGCCGTTCGTCGGATTCGCCTCGCTGCCGAGGGCACAGTCGATGAACATGGGCGGCCCCGACAGCAGCGCCGTGGCGGTCAAGCTGCTCGATCCGGTGCCGACCCTCGATCTGTTCGCGGTGTGGCGCGCCGAGGAGACCAACCCCGCGGTGGGACTGTTCCTCGACGCGATCGAGGCATCGCAGACGGTGCCGGTCTAGCTCATTTCAGCCCGGAGCGTACGAACGCGTTCGTGATCTGGCGCTGCAACACCAGATACAGCAGCAGCACCGGCAGACAGGCGAGGCTCGCCACCGCCATCATCGGTCCCCAGTCCTCTCCCTCGGTGCCCATGAAGCTGCGCAGGCCCAGTTGCAGCACGCCGTTGGAGCGGCGCAGCACGACCGCCGGCCAGAAGTACTCGTTCCACGCGTTGACGAACAACAGGATGCCGAGCGCTGCCAGTGCGGGCCGCAGATTCGGCACCACGACGGTCCACAGGATCGACCACGACGAACGGCCGTCCAGCTTCGCCGCGGCGACCAGCTCGGCTGGGAAGCTCGCCATGTGCTGGCGCAGCAGCAGCACCGCAAGCGCGGAGCACAGCGTCGGCAGCACCACACCGATCAACGTGTCGATGAGCCCGAAACGGTTGAGCAGCACATAGTTCGGCAGCATGGTCACCTGGAAGGGCACCAGCCAGGTGCCGACGAACGCCAGATACAGCACCCGCTGGAACGGGAAGGAGTACATGGCGAAGGCGTAGGAGGCGAGCAGCGCGACGAGCAATTGCGCCGCCGCCGAGCACAGCGCCACCGCGGCGGTGTTGACGAAAAGCCCCGCCAGATCGACCTTCTCGGCCGCGTCGGCGTAGCTGTCCAGCGAGAGCGGCCACGGGATGGGCGAAAGTGACATCACGTCGGCCGGTCGGCGCAGCGCCGTCGCGAACAACCAGTACACCGGGAACGCGCAGACCGTCGCGATGCCGCCGAGCAGCAGATGGCGGCCGACGCCGCGCAGACGCTCAATCATCGTGATAAGCAAGCCTTTCCGATAGCCACACCAGCGATCCCGCGACGGCGGCGAAACCGGTGAACAGCAGCACGCCCGCCGCCGCGCCGAGCCCGGCGTCGAAACTGTGGAAGGCGTAATCCCACAGCAGGTAATAGACATTCGTGGTGGCCTGCGCCGGACCACCCTGGGTCATCGAGTCGATGAGCGGGAAAGTCAGCGTCGGCGTGAGCAGGACGGTGGTGAGGACCAGGAACAGCAGCGTCGGCGACAGCAGTGGCATGGTGATCCACCGGCGGATCTGCCGCGGACTCGCGCCGTCGACCTGAGCGGCTTCCGTGTAGTCCGGATCGATGCCCGCCAATCCCGCCGAGACCACGAGCGTCGCGAAGCCGAGCAGCTGCCACCCGGTGATGACGATGATCACCGGGTGCGCGGTCGCGGCGTCGTAGACCCAATTGTGCCCCGAACCGAGCATCCGGTCGATCGCACCGCCGCCGGGATGCAGCAGCCAGCGCCAGACCGCCGCCGCCGCGACCGGGGCGACGAGGAACGGCAGGAAGACCAGCGCCTGGTAGACCGTGCGCGCCCGGACCCCGACCCGCCGGGCGGTCATGGCGAGCGCCAGCGGCAGCAGGACCGTGAACGGCAGCAGTCCCGCGATCAGCAACACCGTGCGCGCCAGCGAATCCCGGAAGGCGGGCAGCTCGACCAGCCGCTCGTAGTTGGCCGTGCCCACCGGCCGCATCGGGGAGGTGGGCAGGAGATTCCAGGAGTACGTGGACAATTCGACCGCCTGCACCAGCGGATGGTAGGTCCACACGACGAGCAGCACCAGGGCGGGCAGCAGATACAGATAGGGGACGGCGAAACGCGTTGCGGTGCGGATCTTTTCCCGGGACCGGCGGCGGACCGGCGGCTGATCGACCGCCGGAGCTGCCGACGGCGACTCGACGACGAACATCGCCTCACCCTCGCCCGGCGCCGAGCGCCGCGAGCTGATCGAGCACCTCCCGCTCGTCGCGGTCGTAGACCGACGGCGCCGGAGTGGTCTCCACCGCCGTCGCCACCGTGCCGGAGTCCATCACATCGATACGACTGAAACCGGACCCGGCGAAGCCGCGGTGCCTGCCCGCGGGCGCGAACGGGTCGACCCGATACGCCAGCGCGGGGCCGATCCACACCGGAACGCCCGCCAGCGCACCGGCCGCTGTCGCGTGGTTGTGGCCGCACACGATCATCTGGACGTCGGAACCGCGGACCGCCTCGGCCAGCAGTTCCGGCCGGTGCAGGCGCAGCAGGTCGGGACCGGCGACGGGAGAGGGAATCGGCGGGTGGTGCAACACCAGCAGCGTTCCGCGCGGCGCGGGCGCGCTCAGCTCGGATGCCAGCCAGTCGAGCTGCGGTCCGGTCAGCCCGCCGTGGTGCCGGCCGGGAACGGTGCTGTCCAACACGATGATTCGCAACCCACGCACCCGCATGACATGATCGATCGTGGTCTCGGGATCCACGGTCCGATCGAGCAGCCCCGCGGCGAACGCGACACGCTCGTCGTGATTGCCCATGGCGTAGACGATTTCGGCGCCGAGCGCGGCGGCCGCGGGCGCGACCACCGCGCGCAACCGCTGGTACGCCTCGGGTGCGCCGTTGTCGGCGAGGTCGCCGGAGAGCACCAGCGCGTCGATCGGACGGCCCGCGGCGACCAGCTGGGACAGGGTCCGGCGCACAGTCGCGAACGTGTCGACCGTGCCGTGCACCAGCTCACCCTCCGCACGCAGGTGCAGATCGGTGAGCTGGACGACCGTGACGGCGTTCATGCGACCGGGAGCAGTTTGCGGCCCTGCTCCTGCGCGGCCGTCAGGGTGGACTTCGGATCGGCGCCGTGGAAGACGACGGCCTCGACCGCGTCCATCATGCCGTCACGGATCTGGAGATAGTTGTTGCCCGGCATGGAGATCCACGGCTCCATCGTCGCCAGCTGGGCGACGTTCGGCGCGAGCAGCGGATTGCGGCGCGCCCAGTCCCGCAGGCCGTCCTCGTCGTCGAGCAGGCCGGTGCGCAGTGGCAGATACCCGATGCCCTGCGCGATACGGACGTAGGCGCGCTCGCTGGTGAGGAATTCGATCAGCTGCCATGCCGCGCGCTGCTTGGCCGGGTCGTCGGACAGAATGTACAGGGAGGCACCGGAATTCGTTGGCACGGTCGGCTTGTCGCCGAAGCTCGGCATCGGGGCCGAACGCAGATCCCAGCGATCCTGCGCGCCCTTCACGAACTGCCCCTGGATCGCGCTGGTCTCCAGAATCATGCCGATCTCGCCGCGGCCGAACGCCTCGTACCCCTGCTTCTGGTTCAGCGCGGGCATGGCGCCGCCGCGGACCAGGTCCTGCGCCATCTTCGTCACCTCGACCGCGGCATCCTCCGCGTAGGTGAGGGTGCGCCGGTCCTCGGTGAGCACCCGGCCGCCGTTGGACCGCACCAGCGACTGGAAGCACCAGTCCTTGGCCGTCTTGGTCAGGCAATCGATGTACACGCCGTCCTTGCCGGTCGCCGCGGTGATCGCCTCGGCCGCCTCGGCCACCTGCCGCCAGGTCGTGGGCGGGCGGTCCGGGTCGAGCCCGGCCTGCGCGAAAAGCGTGGCGTTGTAATACAACACGGGCGTGGAGAAGACGAACGGGACGCCGTAGGTCTGACCGTTCCAGTCGGCGAGGGTGCGCGCACGCGGCGCGTAGCCGTGCTCGGCGCCGTCGAAGTTCCGCCGCACCGCGTCCCTGCCGACCAGCGCGTCGAGCGGTTTGGCGCGCAATGCGTTGACGGTGAAATCCAGATCGCTGAAACCCAGCTGAGCCACGTCCGGCGGCGCTCCCGCCACGAGCTGGTTCTGGATGCTGGAGATGGTGTCGGTGGCCGGATTCGGGCTGTTGCCCTGCGGTTTCTGCGCCGTCACCGAGATGTTCGGGTGCGCGGCGCGGAATTCGGTCAGCAGCGCGTCGAAGGTGTCGGTCCACGCACCCGCCATGCCGTAGTTGTAGGACTCGAAGACGATCGAGACCTGTTGATCCGGCGCCAGTTCCGGGACGGGACCGATAGGCGACGGCGCGTCGGACGCCGTACTCCCGAGTCCGCCGCAGGCGCCGGCCGCCAGGGTGGTCGCCAGGGCGATGCCCAGGGCGGAGATCATGCGTTTCACGGGTCGCTCCTCGTGTTCGGTGTTCGTCGCGTCAGACCGCCGACAGCGCGGTGGTCTCGGTGGTCGAAAGAGGTTGTGGCTCTCGCCAACTCAGCCGCAGCCCGGAGTCCGGATCGAAGAGGTGCAGATCGGCGGGCGCGGCGTCGAGTTCGACGGCATCCCCGGGGCGGACCGCGGCGGGCCGGGCGACGCGCGCGCAGACCGACTGTCCGCCGAGGTCCACGTGCAGCAACTCCTCGCTGCCGAGGTTCTCGACCATCGTCACGCGGCCGCGCAGCGCGCCCCGCTCCGCGACCACACGTAACCGCTCCGGGCGGACGCCCACGGTGACCGCGACGTCACCGTGCGCGCCCGCGATGCCGAGCGCGCCGTCGAGCCCCTCCGCGACCACACGCAGTCGACCGTCGCGCTCGGTGACGGTGGCGGACAGCAGATTCATGGGCGGTGCGCCGAGGAACCCCGCGACGAACGTCGAGCGGGGCCGGTCGTAGAGCTCCTCGGGCGGGCCGACCTGCGCCAGCCTGCCGTCCTCGAACAGCGCGATGCGGGTGGCCATCGTCATCGCCTCCACCTGGTCGTGCGTGACGTACAGGAAGGTCGCGCCGAGCCTGCGGTGCAGCGCGATGAGTTCGGCGCGCGTCGCGCTGCGCAACTTCGCGTCCAGGTTCGACAGCGGCTCGTCCATGAGGAAGGCCCCCGGATCTCGAACCATGGCGCGCGCCAACGCGACTCGTTGCCGCTGACCGCCCGAGAGCGCGGCGGGGCGCCGCCGCAGCAGGGGCGTCAGCTCCAGTGCCGCGGCGACCTCCGCCACCCGCTCGGCGATCTCGGCGCGGGACCGGCGCCTGGCCCGCAGCGGGAACGCGATATTGCGTTCGACCGTGAGATGCGGGTACAGCGCGTAGCTCTGGAAGACCATGGCCAGATCCCGCTGCTGCGGCGCCGATCCGGTGATATCGCGGCCGTCGAGCAGGACGCGTCCGGAGGTCGGCGTCTCCAGTCCGGCGATCAGCCGCAGTAGCGTCGACTTGCCGCAGCCGCTCGGACCGAGCAGCACCATGAATTCGCCGTCGGCGATGTCCAGGGACACCTCGCGCACCGCGTCGGTAGCGCCGAAACGTTTCGTCACCGCGTCGATCTGCAGCCGGGCCATCCGGATCCTCCTCTCGCACCGAGACCTGTCGAGTGTCGGGCGGCGGGGCGGGCGTCGCGGCGGGCGATAGGAAACGCCGATCGCGCGAATCATGTCCCGCCATCGACCGCGTCCAGGGCGCGCCGCGACGGGACGGTCTTCTCGCCGACGTCGGCGCGCCGGGCGCCGACCCGACGAACAGAGGAGACCTCCATGCGAAGCACCATCGCGACCTGCGCGCTACTGACCGCCGCGCTCGCTTTCGGCGCGGCAACGGCGAGCGCGGCGCCGGAATCCGGCGCGGTCGGATTTTCCGCGACCGCCACCGAAACGTCCGCCGTGATCACCGTCGACTCGGGTTCGATGGTGGTCGACGACGGCGAGTTCGAGATCAGGGCCGCGGACGGAACGGTGCTCGCCGGCACCGAATTGTCCTTTCGGGTAGACGATTTCGTGTTCCCCATCGCCGCCGAGATCGCCGGACGCTCGGCCACGCTGACCCCGCGCTTCGACCTCGCGCACGCCGTCTACCGGCCGGTCGCGCTGCCCTTCGAGGATCAGGCGCCGTGGAAGACGGAGTACGAGCGCGAGCAGGCGGCGTGGAGCCGGATGACCTCCACCATCTCGATGGGCGCCACCATCGGAACGCTGGTCGGCGGGCTCGGCGGCGCGGCCGTCGGCTGCGTGCTCGGCGGTGTCGTCGGCGCGACCGTTGCCTCGGCGACCATCCTCGGGCTGTTCGGTCCGTTCATCCCGGCCGCGGCCGTGGGCTGCCTCGGCGGCATCGTCGCCATCGGCGCGCTCGGCACCGTCGCCGGTCAGCTGCTGGTGACCGCCCCCGTCGCAGTCCTGGCCGCGACCCAGTACTTCACGACGATCAACACTCCGTTCCCCCGGAAGTGATTTCGGCGCCGCGGCGCGTCGTGGCGCGCGCCCGCTCGCGCGTCACGACCAGCGCCGCGGCGATGGCCAGGCCGAGCACCGCCGTGGCGATGGCGAACGCGACTCGGTAACCCTCGCCGAGCACCGGCGCGACGACCAGCGGGCCGAGCATCTGACCCGCACCGTAGACGGCGGTGAGCGGTGCGGCGGCGTCCGCGCCGGACAGCTCGCCGCCGACGCGCATGGCGAGCATGACGATGCCCATGAAGGTGGCGCCGAACAGGGCGGCCGAGACCAGCACCGCCCACGTCGCGCCGGTCACCGCCGGTAGCAGCGCCGAGAAGGCTTGGGCGAGCAACGCGATCGGCAGCGCGAGGGCGGGTGTCACGCGGCGCGCGGCCGCCGCCCACAGCACCGTGGCGGGCGCGGCGGCGGCGCCGACCACGATCCACACCGAGGAGCCGAGCACCGGACCGCGCTGCTCGCTCACCGCGGCCACCAGGAAGGTGCCGATGACGATGTAACCGAGCCCCTCGAGGAAGTACGCCGGGAGCAGCGCCCGCCACGCCCGGCTCGGCGCCGCCGCGGCCAGTCCCGCGGCTCGGCCGGGACGGATGTCGAGGCGCAGCGCGGGCGCGAGCAGGATCGCGGTGAGCGCGGCCGCGCCGAGCCACATGCCCTGCCAGGACAGCACGGGCCGCGCCGCGAGCACCAGGACGCCGGTCAGCGCGATGCCGAAACCGACACCACCGAAAGCGATTCCGGCGGCGCGGCCGGACCCGTCGTGCCTGGCCATGGCGCCTGCGCAGCCGACGAAGACGACGGCGCTCGCGACCCCAGCGATCAGCCGCAGCGCGGCGGCGACCGGTGTCGGCGCGGGCACCGCCATCAGCGCCTCGCTCGCGACGAGGGCTACGGCGGCCGCGCGGAAGGATCGGGGGTTGCTGCCCTGCGGCCTGCGCGCGAGCAGTACCGCGCCGAGCAGATAGCCCGCGTAGTTGGCGGTGGCGATGACCGCGCCGTCGCTCGCGCTGATGCGGTGCGCGTCGACCATGACCGGCAGCAGCGGCGTGTAGACGAAACGCCCGACGCCCATCGCGGCGGCCAGGCCCGCGGCGGCGGCGAGCGCGGGACGCAGCGAGGTGGGCGGGGCGGCGACGGCGCAACTGGTCACGTGACCTGACGGTACCGCGCTCCGGTCAGTCGTTGCGCGGCACCCGCCCGTCGACGTCGGTGAACCCGTACTGGTCGGCGAGATCGGCCACTCGCCAGGCCATTCCGGTGCGTGCGCGCCGCCGCGGATCGGCGGCCAGCGCGACGACGGCGCGACCCGGGAAGCGCGGCGTCTCCGCGGCGCCGAGATCGAAGGTGCCCTCGCCGGGCAGGGTGACCAGGCGGCGTCCCTCGGCGTCGGCGGGGACCAGCTGAAGCAGTTCGGTGTCCACGATCCCCGGCCACAGCGAGACCACGGTGACCTCGGTGTCGGCGAGTTCGTTGGCCATGTCGGCGGTGAGCCGGTCCAGCGCGGTCTTGGCCACGCCGTAGACCGCGTTGTGCATGTAACGCCGGGCTCCCGGCGACGAGACGTTGACGACGAGCCCGCCCGAGCCGATCAGCAGTGGCGCGGCGTAGAAGCTTGCCGCGTAATGGGATCGGACGCCAACGTCGAAGGTCTCGTCCCAGGCGCTCGGTGGCACCTCCCAGAACGGTTTGCCGAGCCAGCGGGCCGCGGCGGGGGAGTTGTAGACATTGTTCACCAGCACGTCGAGGCGGCCGTGTTCGGCGCGCACCCGCTCGAAGAGGCGATGCACGGCGTCGTCGTCGCGGTGATCGCAGACGAAGGGGACGCCCTGCCCGCCGAGCGCGTCGATCTCGGCCGCGGTGTCGTGCACGGTGCCGGGTAGTCGGCCCGCCGTCGCCGACCGCCCGGTGACGTAGACCGTCGCGCCCGCCGCGCCCAATTCCAGCGCGATGCCCTTGCCGATGCCGCGGCTCGCGCCGGTGACGACCGCGACCCGGCCGTGGAGTTCTCGAGGTATTCCGCTCACGACTCTCGGACATTACCGTTACTTGTAGAACGCGTTCTAGATTTGGAGGCGATAGTGGAGCTGACGCATCGGTTCTTGACCACCAACGGCATCCGGATGCACATCGCCGAACAGGGTAGCGGCCATCCCGTGGTGTTCTGTCACGGCTTCCCGCACACCTGGTTCGTCTGGCATCGGCAGCTCGCCGCGGTCGCCGCCGCCGGGCATCACGCCATCGCCCCGGACCTGCGCGGATACGGCCGGACCGAGGCTCCCGATGATCCAGCCGAGTACACGAATCGCGCCGTCATCGGCGATCTTCTCGGCCTGTTGGACGACATCGGCGCCGAGCGCGCGGTGTTCGTCGGCCTGGATTTCGGCGCCGCGCTGGTGTGGGAGCTGGCGTTGCGCGCACCCGAGCGGGTGGCGGGCGTCATCGTGCTGAACAACCCCTACGCGCCGCGCCCGCCGCGGGCGCCCTCCGAGCTGTGGGCCAAGGCGGCCGCGCGCCATTTCCTGCACCTGGACTATTTCCAGCGGCCCGGTGTCGCGGATGCCGAGCTCGCGGCCCGTCCGCGCGAATTCCTCGCCCGCGTCTACTATTCGCTCAGCGCCGACTACCACTACCTCGACACCTGGCGTTTCCCCGCCGAGGGCACCGGCTATCTCGACGTGCTTCCCGAGGCTCCGGCGCTGCCGTGGCGCTGGCTGTCCGAGGACGAGTTCGCTACGCTCGCAGCCGATTTCGAGCGCACCGGCTTCACCGGCGGCCTCAACTGGTACCGCAACCTGGACCGGAACTGGACGCTGACCGCCGACTACGCGGACGCCGAGGTGAGCGTGCCCACGTACTTCCTCTACGGTGACCGCGATCCGGATATGGAGGGCTTCAGCGGGCGCGATCCGCTGGGCACCCTACGCGCGTATGTGCCGGACCTGCGCGCGGTGACCAAGATTCCCGACGCGGGCCACCTCGTCCAGCTCGAGCGCGCCGACGAGGTGAACGCGCTGATCACCGCGCACCTGGCCGACCTGACGTCGGCCACCGCCGACGTCCCGGTCTGACACCGCGACGTCATCCCGGCAGCCTCGGGACGCGAGTCGCGACGACCCGGGTGCGGACGGCGGCGAGCACCGTGATCACCAAGACCGTCATGAGCTCCAGGAGGTTCCAGGCGAGCGGGTCGACGGTGGGTTCGACGGGCTGCGGATCCGCCGCTTTCGGTGGTCGCGCGGGGAGCGGCTGCGGCACGGGCTCCGGTGTACGGGCTTGCGCCGGAAGGGGTTCGGGCGCGGCCTGCGGTGACGGGGCGGGCAGCGGCGGCTCGAGTCGCAGCGGAATGCCGGGCGTCGGGGGTGTCATCGGGAGCAGCAGGAGGCAGGTGAGCAGTGCGCTGCCACCGAGTGCCGAGCCCGCGGCGCTGCCGAGGGCCGAACCGCTGGAACCTGGTCCGACGAGGCCGCTGCCCGTGGCGCTGCCGAGCGCCGAGCCGGAGCCGAGGAGACCGGGGCCCACCAGACCGCTGCCCAGAGCGGACCCGCTCGAGCCGGGACCGAGCAGACCACTTCCTGTCGCGCTGCCCAGTGCGAGTGCCGCGCTGCCCGCCGCCGCGCTGCCGGTGCAGGCCGTGCGGACGCTTCCGACGTCGAGGCCGAGGGCTTCCGCGGGGGTGGTGGCGGCCGGTTCGAGGGCCAAGTCGGTGTCCGTGCCGGAAACCGGCTCCGGCTCGTGGCCCGGCGCGCCCGCGACAGCAGCGGACTCGCGCGAGTCCTTCGGCGTGAGAGCCAAAGGTATTGCGGCGTAAGCGCTTCCGGTATCGATCGCCGTCAGATCCGTGATGGCGCTACCCGAGTGGGTCCTCGGCGCCGCGAGCGGCCCGGCAGAGGCGCTGCCGCTGCCGATCGGCGATCCGCCCGCGGTGCCACCGGCGCCGAGGCCCAGCGGCACGAGCGGCTGATCGGGCTCGACTGCGGGCTGTTCGCCGACGCGAAGCGCTCCGCCTGTGCTGCCGGTGGCGATGCCGGGCGGCACCAGCGGCTCGGCGAGCGCCGGGACCGGTTGTGTCAACAGTGCCGCGGCTACCGGCACAATGGCGAGTCCTGCCCTCGCGCAACGCCTTTTCGCGCCGGGATCGTTCCCTGTCGCGCCGGCGCGACCCGATCTACCGGTGCGGAACATCGCCTGCGCCGATCGCCGTGGCCGGTGCGGAACTCGCCGATCGATCACCGATCTGCTCGAAGCGGGACTGCGCGTATTCGTAGGCGTCCCTCGGGACGACGTTGCCGCCGGAGAACGGGCGGTCCAGATTGTGGATGGCGAGCACAGCGGCGCCGACCACCACGCCGAGCAGCACGGTCATCGCGACGCTGCGCCTGGTCACCCGCAGGCCCGACAGCACCGGGCTGAGCAGCAGCAGAACCGTGCCGAAAAACAATGCGACATAGAGGAATCGAGGGACGCTGCGGTCGGCGTCGACGGCCCGGTCGTGCCGTGACTGGGCGACCTGGTCGAGTCCGGCGAGCGCCGCCGCGCGCGTATCGCTCGTCGCGGTATCGCTCGAGGGCACCGCGGTGACGCTGGCGCGCAGCGTGTCGAAAGTATCCTGGGTGACCGGACTCAGCTTGCGTTCGGCGTCCATCACCGCCCACTCCCCGGTGACGACCTGTTCGGTGTACGCGCGCACCAGACCCTGGACGCGCTGCCGGTCGTCGTCGGGCAGCCCCTCCGCGGCCAGGTAGGTGTCCACCAGCGCTTTCGATTCCGCGACGGTGTGATTGTGCGCGTTCTGGTACTGCTGCCAGCAGATCACCACGACGAACGCGACGACAGCGGTGAAGAACGTCTTGATGAGGTCGAGCACCAGGGTTCCGGACGCCTCGTCGCTGGTCTGCCGCCACGATTCCGGGCGAAGACGGTCGCCCACCACGAACACCGTCAGCGCCGAGACCGCCGCGGCAACCGGAAAGATCAATTCCAAGGCCATATCGGGCACCGCCTTCCGCACAACTGGGCCGCCGGGGTGACACCCCGGCGTGTGGCGTGATCGCGGACAGCAGCGATCGTCAGTGATTCGGGGCGGTGCTCCGGAAGGATGAGATCCCTTGGCGTGTCGCGCATTCGGTGAGTCGCGGTGTGGCGACCGGGTTTTCGGAATGTCGTCCGCTCACCGACCGGGCCGAGCGGTCGGTACTGTGGCCTCATGAGAATCGGGGGAATCGATTGGCGGCGTGGGGCGCCACGGTGGTGGGTCGTCACGGCGCTCGGCACCGCGGGGCTCGCCGCGGTCTGCTGTCTCGGTCTGGTCGTCCAGGAGGTGACCGACAGCGACAGCGACGACGGCACGATGCTTCTACTGTTGGGGCTGCTCACGGCCGGAGTGCTGTGGATGGTCTGCGGCGTGATCGGATTGATCGCCTACGACAACGCGCGACTGAGCCTGATCGCGCCGCTGGTTGTCGCTCTCGCGGTCGCGCTGTTCTGGGGGGAGCTACCGGCACACCTCGGGTGGTGGCTGTCGAAGGGCAGCCTCGACCGGGCGGCCACGGAATGCGTCCCATCCGAAACGAGCGCGCGCTATGGCACGTACACGGTCGTCAGCGTCGAGCCGTACGAAGGCGGTTGCCTGTTCAGCACGGGGCGCGGCTGGCTCACCAAGAAGGGCTTCGCCTACATGCCGAACGGAGCGCCGCAGCCGAAGGGCGAGTACGACTATCGCTTCGAACCGTACGACGGTCCGTGGTACCGGTACTGAATCAGCGGTCCGGCGTTGGGGAACGGCAGGTCGTTCAGCGGTATTCCGCCGCGAGTTCCGGATAGTCCGCCCAGTTCGGCAGCGGCCGGTACTCCAGGTAGGCGGTGAGCCGGTCCAGCAGGTACTGCCAGCGCGGCCCGACGGAACTCGCTTCGGGGTGACAGAGGTGGCGGCGGACGAGTTCCAGATTGGTGACGACGCCGACCTGGGTCAGGCGCAGCTCGACGATGCAGCCGTCGATGTGCACGACGAGTTCGTGGGGCGCCACGCAGTGCTCGACACGGACCGCGATCGGACCAGCGACGGGACCGTCCACCGGCTCGATCGTGTAGTTGCCGTTGCCGCCCGACACCGCGCCCAGCCAACGCTCGAGCTGGCTCCGCGACGTGCACGCCGACCACACGTCCAGCACCGGCTGACGGTAGGACCGCAGGTAGTGCAGCAGCACGCGATCGTCGCCCTCGGTCGCGTCGTGCTCGGGTCGCACCTCGCCCAGGATGGACATCGTGGTCATCGTCCTGCCTTTCGCCGCGGTCACCATTGCTTTGTCCAGGGTATTTCCCGCCGCCGCCAGTCGAACCGCGAACACGCGGATCCGCCCGGAACCTGTCTAGTCGGCGAGCAGCTCCGCCGCGGCCTTCTCGATGCCGGTCTCGTCCAGCAGGACGGTGTCCGCCGCGGGCCCGAGCGGGACGAAGCTGTCCGTGCTGGTCACCCGCGCGACGCGACCGGCGAAACCGGCGTCGATCAGCGCGGTGCACACCGATTCCGAAACGCCGCCGCTGTGGCGGGTTTCGTCGGCGACGAGGACGCGGCCGGTCGCGCGGGCGTGCGCGAGCAGATCGGCGACCGGCAGCGGGCTCAGCCAACGCAGGTCGAGCACGCGGGCTCGGACACCGCGCGACGCGAGCCGGTCCGCCACCCGCAGGCTCATCGGTACGCCGTTGCCGAAGCTCACGATCGTGAGGTCGCCGCCGTCGCCGTAGACGCGGGCGCGGCCGATCTCCACGTGCGGCCCGGCGGCGGGGGCCGACCACGCACCGTCTCCAGGATGCAGGTCCTTGGTGTGGTACAGCGCGATGGGTTCGAGGTACACGCACACCCGTCCGTCCACCCGCGCCGCCGAGACGCAGGTGCGCAGCAGCGCCGCCGCGTCGTCGGCGCGAGACGGCACCGCGATCACCAGCCCGGGGATGTCACGCAGCGCCGCAACGGAATTGTCGTTGTGGAAGTGTCCGCCGAAGCCCTTCTGGTAGGCGAGCCCCGCGATCCGCACCACCATCGGATTGCGGTAGCGGCCGTGCGAGAAGAACTGGAGGGTGGCCGCCTCGCCGCGCAACTGGTCGGCCGCGTTGTGCAGGTAGGCGAGGTACTGGATCTCCGGAATCGGGACGAAACCGGCGAGCCCGGCGCCGAGCGCGGTGCCGAGCACACTCTGTTCGTCGAGCAGCGTGTCGAAGACGCGGCGCGCGCCGAAACGCTTCTGCAAGCACTTGGTGACGCCGTACACGCCGCCTTTGCGGCCGACGTCCTCGCCGAACACCAGCACGTCGGGGTCGCGCGCGAGCAGGTCCGCCAGGGTGTGATTGATCGCCTGCGCGACGGTCGTCGCGGGTTCGCTCGCGGACGCGGTGGTGCGGGTCGTGCGACGGTCCGGACCCGTGAGACGCGCGCCGTACCGGGATGCCGTGCCGGGCGCCTCGGACCGCGAATCCGCCTGGTCGTGCACCGCCGTCCGGCCAGGGGGTGCATCGGAAGCGTGGTCGGCGCGCTGCGGCGCCCCGGACGTCCCGGCGCGCAGCACGTCGGCCCGGACCGCCTCCGGGTGCGCGGGCGCCAAGGGCGCGGTGACGGCCGCCGCGGACGTCAGTTTGGGTTCGCGCCAGACCAATTCGGCCATGGCGGTCACCCGGTGCCCGATTTCGTCGTAGAGCGCGACGACCTCGTCCGGCTTGGACAGCCCCCGTTCGACGAGCACCCGGGCCGTCGCGACGACCGGGTCACGCACCAGATCGGCCGCGATGTCGGCGGGACGGCGATACGCGGTCTCCATGTCCGAACCGGCGTGGCCGAGCAACCGCACCGTGCGCAGCCGCAGGAACGCGGGCTTGCGCTGCTCGCGCACCCAGCGCACGGCGCGTTCGGACGCGGTCAGCGCGTCGATCGGATCGCAGCCGTCGGCGTCGAAGTAGGCCAGGCCGGGTCGTGTACCGTACGCGTGCTCGATCCACTCCGGCGGCGTCGGCACGCTGATGCCGATACCGTTGTCCTCGCAGACGAACAGGATCGGCACCGGAATCCCTTGGTGCGCGGTGTGCATCGCGGTGTTGACGGCTCCCGCGGCCGTCGAGTGGTTGGCCGAGGCATCGCCGAAAGTGCAGAGCACCACCGAGTCCCGCGGCCATTCCGAGGGGATGCCGAGCCGCGCCGCCCGGTCGATCGCGAAGGCCAGCCCGACCGCCCGCGGCAGATGTGAGGCGATGGTGGAGGTCTGCGGGATCACGTGCGCCGGTTTGCTGCCGAAGACCTTGTGCCTGCCGCCGGAGATGGGGTCGACCGCCGCGGCGACAACGCCGAGCAGCACGTCGCGGATCGGATCCAGCCCCGGCACCCGGCGCGCGCGGTGCACGAAGAACGCGCCCGACCGATAGTGCAGCAGCGCCGGATCGGTGGCCCGCGTGGCGACCGAGAGCGCCGCGTTGCCCTCGTGGCCGGACGAGCCGATGCTGTAGTAGCCGCGCTTGGCCACGCCGAGCGCGCGCGCCGCCAGATCGAGATGCCTGCTCGTGGCCTGCGCGTCGAAGAGCTCCCACAGCATGTCCGGGGAGATGCCGGGTCCGAGGTTCTCGTCGCGAACATGCCGCGGCGCCAGCGTGCCGATCTCGGCGCGGAACCGCTCGTCCAAAGCTCGTGCCGGATTCGCGCCGGATTCCGGCGACACCCCGCTCATCGCTGCCCCGTGCGCGGCGAGCAGGGGTGACCGGCGCGGGCCGCGCGGCCACGCCGCCGGTGCGTCGAGCCACCGGTGGGGTCGTCGACGAGCAGGTGCGGCACCCGACCTCCGTTGTCGAAAGCGCTGAGTGCGATGAACGCGCTCGGCGTTCGACGTACTCAGCGTTCGAATGTACTCAGCGCAGCGCGCTCGCGGCTTCTCTATCCAGTAACCACGTGGTGGATTCCTGCCCGGCCGCGCCCGCGGCGGGAATGTCGATCGGCTCGGCGCCGCCGACCGCCGCGGCGACCGCTTCGGCCTTGCCGGCCCCGGCGACGACCAGCATCACGTGCCGCGAGCGCCGCACGGCGGGCAGCGTCAGCGTGACGCGGACCGGCGGCGGCTTGGGGGAATTCGTCACGGCGACAACGAGTTCGTGCTCCTCGCGCACCGCGTCGGTGCCCGGGAACAGCGAGTTGATGTGCGCGTCGGGGCCCATGCCGAGCAGGTGCACGTCGAACGCGCCGTGCTCGGCGAGGTGGGCGTGCACCGCCGCCGAGTACTCGGCCGCGGCCTCGACCGGATCGGGGTACTCGCCGTCGGACGTCGCCACCGGGTGCACCCTGGCGTGATCGACCGGCACATGGTCGAGCAGCGCCTGCCTGGCCTGCAACTCGTTGCGCTCGGGATCACCCGCGGGAACGAAACGCTCGTCCCCCCAGAAGATGTCGAGCCGCGACCAGTCGATGTCGCCGGGCGACTTGCGCACCTGCTCGAGCATCGCGATGCCGGTGCCGCCACCGGTCAGCACCACCGACGCGGAGCCGCGCTCGGCCTGCGCGGCCGTCACCACCTGCACGAAGCGGGCGGCCGCCGCGGCGACGAGCGTGTCGGCGTCTGGGTGGACCTCTACGGTGTCGCTGGGAGTCTCACTCATAGGTCACCTTCTCGATTCCGGCGAGGGCTTCGTGATAGATCTCGTCGGCGTCGAGCCGACGCAGTTCCTCGGCGAGGCAGTCGCGAGTCTCCCGCCGCGCCAAGGCGATTCGCTGATCGGGATCACCGGTGCGGGTGAGCGTCGCGGTGCGCCCGGTCTGCGGGCGTTCGATGGCCATGGACACCGACGGTCGGTTCACCTCCACCCGCAGGGCGCCCGTGCGCCTGCGCACCGGGCAGCCCAGCCGGGCGGCCAGCCAGCCGGCGAGCATGTCCAGCGCGGGCTCGTCGCGCAGCCCCGACACGGTCACCGACTCGACCGGTTCGAAGGGCGGCTCGTCCAGCGAGGCGGCGAGCAGCGCCCGCCAGTAGGTGATCCGGCTCCACGCCAGGTCGGTGTCGCCCGAGGCGTAGGAGCCGCGCCGCTTCTTGATCGTCGCCTGCGGGTCGGCGGCGAAAGTGGCGTCGGTGATGCGCCGGGTCGCCAGTCGTCCCACCGAGTCCTTGGACGGGAACTCCGGCGCGCCCCGCGGCCACCACGCCACCACCGGGGTGTCGGGCAGCAGGAACGGGATGACGACGCTGCTCTCGTGGCTCACCAGCTCGCCCTGCAGACGCAACACGATCACCTCGGCCGCGCCCGCGTCACCGCCCACCCGGATCTGGGCGTCGAGCTTGGTCTCGGCCTCGCGGTCGCCGCGCGCGAGAACCACCACGCGACAAGGGTGTTCGCGGCTGGCGTCGTTGGCCGCGTCGATGGCGTCCTCGGCTTCGGAGCTGTCCAGCGTGCACACCACCAGGGTGAGCACCCGGCCCATGGTGATGACGCCGTTGCTCTCGCGCAGCTGCACCAGGCGCTTGGTGACCGCGCCGGTCGTGGTGTCGGGCATGTCGATGATCACGGGCGCCGCCATTCCCGGCCGGTGCGCTCGAGCATCTCGTCGGCCGAGGCCGGACCCCACGTGCCCGCGGGATACGGATCGGGTGTGCCGTCCGCCGCCCACCGCTCGAGCACCGGATCCAGGATGCGCCAGGACAATTCGACCTCCGCGTTCACCGGGAACAGCGACGGCACCCCGAGCAGCACGTCGAGGATCAGGCGTTCGTAGGCCTCGGGGGAGGACTCGGTGAACGCCTCGCCGTAACTGAAATCCATGTTGACGTCGCGCACTTCCATGCCCGAGCCCGGCACCTTCGAGCCGAAGCGCATGGTGATGCCCTCGTCCGGCTGCACACGGATCACGAGTGCATTTTGACCCAGTTCCTCGGTCATGGTCTGATCGAAGGGCAGGTGCGGCGCCCGCTTGAAGACCACCGCGATCTCGGTCACCCTGCGGCCCAAGCGCTTTCCGGTGCGCAGGTAGAACGGCACGCCCGCCCAGCGCCGGGTGTCGACCTCGAGGGTGATCGCCGCGTAGGTCTCGGTCTTGGACTGCGGGTCGAAACCCTCCTCGTCGAGCAGGCCGACGACGTGCTCGCCGCCCTGCCAGCCCTCCGAGTACTGCCCGCGCGCCGTGGTCTCCTCCAGCGGCTCCACCAGTTTGGTCGCCGAGAGCACCTTGATCTTCTCGGTCTGCAACTGCTTGGGCTCGAAGCTGATCGGCTCCTCCATGGCGGTGAGCGCGAGCAGTTGCAGCAGATGGTTCTGGATGACGTCGCGGGCCGCGCCGATGCCGTCGTAGTAGCCCGCGCGGCCGCCGAGGCCGATGTCCTCGGCCATGGTGATCTGGACGTGGTCGACGTAGTTGGCGTTCCAGATCGGGTCGAACAGCTGGTTGGCGAAGCGCAGCGCCAGGATGTTCTGCACCGTCTCCTTGCCGAGATAGTGATCGATGCGGAACACCGTCTCCTCCGGGAACACCCGGTTGACCAGCGCGTTGAGCTCGACGGCACTGTCCAGGTCGTGCCCGAACGGCTTCTCGATCACCACCCGCCGCCACGGCTTGCGCCCGGCGATGTCGGTGGTGGTCGGCTGCGCGAGCTTGTGCTCGGAGAGTTGGTCGAGCACCACCGGGAACATGTTCGGCGGAATCGACAGGTAGAAGGCGTGATTGCCGCCGGTGCCGCGCTCCTTGTCCAGCCTGCCGAGGGTGTCGGCGAGCTTGGCGAAGGCGGCGTCGTCGTCGAAGGTGCCCTGCACGAACCGGATTCCCTCCGCCAGGTGGTCCCAGACCTCCTGGCGGAAGGGCGTGCGGGCGTGCGCCTTCACCGCGTCGAGCACGACCGCGGCGAAGTCCTCGTCCGCGTAGTCGCGCCGCGCGAAACCGACCAGCGCGAAACCCGGGGGCAGCAGCCCCCGGTTCGCCAGGTCGTAGATGGCGGGCATCAGTTTCTTGCGGGACAGGTCACCGGTGACACCGAAGATGACCATGCTGCAGGGTCCCGCGATCCGCGGCACCCGCTTGTCCCGCTCGTCGCGGAGTGGGTTCTTCCAGACTGCCGACGTTGTGGCCGTGCCTGCCATGGGATTCAGTTGCCCCCGGCCGACGACGCTGCGCCCAACTCCTCGGCGGTGGCGGAAAGCAGTTCCTCCCAGGACTTCTCGAACTTGTCGACGCCCTCGCGCTCGAGCACGTCGAACACGTCGTCCAGGTCGACGCCCACCGCGGCGAGCTTGTCGAAGACCTCCTTGGCCTCCGCCGCGGTGCCGCTGACGGTGTCGCCGCGGACCTCGCCGTGGTCGGCGACCGCCTCGAGCGTCTTCTCCGGCAAGGTGTTCACGGTGTTCGGGGCGACCAGCTCGGTGACGTAGAGGGTGTCGGGGTAGTCCGGGTTCTTGACGCCGGTCGACGCCCACAGCGGCCGCTGCCGGTTCGCGCCGACCGAGGCCAGGTGCGAGTAGGTGGAGGTGTGCTTGCCGCCGGCGAACACGTCCTGGTACTCGGCGTAGGCCAGGCGGGCGTTGGCCACACCGGCCTTGCCGCGCAGCGCCAGCGCCTCCTCGGAGCCGATCGCCTCCAGCCGCTTGTCGATCTCGGTGTCCACCCGGGACACGAAGAACGAAGCGACGGAATGGATCTTGGCCAGGTCGTAGCCCGCGCCCTTGGCCTTGCGCAGACCGTCCAGGTAGGCGCCCATCACCGAGCGGTAGCGCGCCACCGAGAAGATCAGCGTGACGTTCACGCTGATGCCCTCGGCGATCACCGCGGTGATGGCGGGCAGGCCCGCCTCGGTCGCGGGGATCTTGATGAACAGGTTGGGGCGGTCCACCGTCTTCCACAGGTCGATGGCCTGTGCGACGGTCTTCTCGGCGTCGAAGGCCAGCCGCGGGTCGACCTCGATGGAGACCCGGCCGTCCACGCCGCCGGAGGACTCGTACACCCCGGCCAGCACGTCGCAGGCCGCGCGCACGTCGTCGGTGGTGATGGTGCGGATCGCCGCGTCGGCGTCCGCGCCCTGCGCGGCAAGCGCTTTCACCTGCGCGTCGTAGGCGTGGCCCTGGCTGAGCGCGCCCTGGAAGATCGTCGGGTTGGTGGTGACGCCGACGACGCTGCGGGTCGCGACCAGTTCGGCCAGGTTGCCGGACTGGATCCGGTCCCGCGACAGATCGTCGAGCCACACCGAGACGCCCGCCGCGGCCAGCGCGGCGAGGTTTTCGTTCTGTGCCATGAGGTCTTATCCCTTCACGTTGTCGAGCGTGCGCTGCGCGGCGGCAACGACCGCGTCTTCGGTGATACCGAACTCGCGGAACAGGGTCTTGTAATCGGCCGAGGCGCCGAAGTGCTCGATGGACACGATCTCGCCCGCGTCACCGGCGAACCGGTGCCACGGCATCGCGATACCGGCCTCGACGACGACGCGCGCGCGGATCGCGGGCGGAAGCACCTCGTCCCGGTAAGCCTTGTCCTGCGCGTCGAACCACTCCACACACGGCATCGAGACCACCCGGGTGCCGATGCCCTGCGCCTCCAGCGTAGTGCGCGCGGCCACGGCGAGCTGCAGCTCCGAGCCCGTGGCGATCAGGATCACCTGCGGGGTTCCGGTGGACGCCTCGGCCAGGATGTAGCCGCCCTTGGCGACGCCCTCGTAGCTGGTGCCCTCCTGGATCGGCAGATCCTGACGGGTCAACGCCAACGCGGAAGGGCCGTCCTGGTGCGGCATCTCCGACACCGAGAAGTGCGAGGCGTTCTCGGCCGATTCACGCTCGAGGATGGTGCGCCAGGCGTAGGTGGTCTCGTTGGCGTCACCGGGACGCACCACGTTCAGGCCCGGAATCGCGCGCAGCGCGGCGAGGTGCTCGATCGGCTGGTGGGTCGGGCCGTCCTCGCCGAGGCCGATGGAGTCGTGGGTCCACACGTAGATCGCGGGCACCCGCATCAGCGCCGCGAGGCGGACCGCCGGGCGCATGTAGTCGCTGAACACCAAGAAGGTGCCGCCGTAGGGGCGAGTCGGGCCGTGCAGCGCGATGCCGTTGAGGATCGAACCCATCGCGTGCTCGCGCACACCGAAGTGCAGGGTGCGGCCGAACGGGTTGGCCTTCCACATGCCGGTCGAGATCGACTCGGGGCCGAAGCTCGGCTGGCCGGGCATGGTGGTGTTGTTGGACTCGGCGAGGTCGGCCGAGCCGCCCCACAGCTCGGGAAGCACGTCGGCCAGCGCGGCGAGCACCTTGCCGGACGCCTTGCGGGTCGCCATGCCCTTGGGGTCGGGCTCGTGCACCGGCAGGTGGGCGGTCCAGCCTTCCGGCAGCCTGCGCTCGACGAGGCGGTCGAACAGCGCCTTGTTCTCCGGGTTGGCGGCGGCCCAGGCGTCGAACTGCTGCTGCCAGGCCGCGTGCGCCGCCTTGCCGCGCTCGACGGCCTTGCGGGTGTGCGCGATGACGGCATCGTCCACCTGGAAGCTCTGCTCGGGATCGAAGCCGAGGATCTTCTTGGTGGCGGCCACCTCGTCCGCGCCGAGCGCCGCGCCGTGCGAGGCGCCGGTGTTCATCTTGTTCGGGGCCGGGTAGCCGATCACGGTGCGCAGCACGATGATCGAGGGCTTGCCGGTCTCGGCCTTGGCGGCCTCGATGGCGGCCTCGATCGCGACGACGTCCTCGCCGCCCTGCACGGTCTGCACGTGCCAGCCGTAGGCCTCGTAGCGCGCGGCAACATCCTCGGTGAAGGCGATGGTGGTGTCGTCCTCGATGGAGATCCGGTTGTCGTCGTAGATCACCACGAGGTTGCCCAGCTGCTGGGTGCCCGCGAGCGAGGACGCCTCGGAGGTGACGCCTTCCTCGAGGTCGCCGTCGGAGGCCACCACGTAGATGAAGTGGTCGAAGGGGCTGGTGCCCGGCGCGGCGGCCGGATCGAACAGGCCGCGCTCGCGGCGGGCCGCCATCGCCATGCCGACCGCGGAGGCCAGACCCTGGCCAAGCGGGCCGGTGGTGATCTCGACGCCGTCGGTGTGCCGGAACTCCGGGTGGCCCGGGGTGAGCGAGCCCCACTTGCGCAGGTTCTTCAGGTCGTCCAGTTCCAGACCGAAGCCGGTCAGGTAGAGCTGGATGTACTGGGTGAGGCTGGAGTGGCCGCACGACAGCACGAAACGGTCCCGGCCGACCCAGCTCGGGTCGCTCGGGTCGTGGCGCAGCACGCGCTGGTACAGGGTGTAGGCCAGCGGGGCCAGGCTCATGGCGGTGCCCGGGTGACCGTTGCCCGTGTTCTGCACCGCGTCGGCGGCTAGGACGCGGACGGTGTCGACGGCCTTGGTGTCCAGATCCGTCCAGTCGTCCGGGTAGTTCGGCTGAGTGAGGGCGCGGATGTCGTCTGTGACTGACACGACCGAGGTTCTCCTGACATTGGTCTCGTCGACGGCGGTGTTGGTAGCGGCGGTGGGAACGCACGGCAGCTGTGGCATGCATACCGGTTGTGTATCCAACCACCCTAGATGTGCCCGCTGGGCGCCATGCCGGGAACCCGCTTTAACGGCGCATCCAGGACTCGGCCGCGGCAGTGCGCGGGCTGATAGCGGACTGTGTCCTGGCGCACCGACGGGGCGCCGGGGCCTCGCGCCGGGCGGGGCTCGCGGCGGAGCGATGTCGGCGGGGGTCTACCATCCTCTGTAGTAGTAGCCGCGCCGCATTCGGCTGTAGGGCGCCGAGGCGGACGGACGTCCGGCGCTCGCGCATCCGTGACAGCGGGTTCGAGCGAGCTGCTCGTTCCATTGCCGGATGCGATGCACAGCGTGCGAGGAGAGACAGTGCGGATTGGGCAACAGCCGGGTGGCAATGGCGCACACGGCTCCTCCGCGACGGTGCTTGCCGACCGTTTCACTGGTCCCGGCCTACCGTCCCGGCTGATGCGACGGGTGCTCGCCTACATCGCGTTGACCAAGCCGCGCGTCATCGAGCTGCTGCTCGTCGCCACGATTCCGACGATGCTGCTCGCCGATCGCGGCAGCGACGTGAACATGCCGTTGATCCTGGCCACCCTGTTCGGTGGCTGGATGGGCGCCGCAAGCGCCAACACGCTCAACTGCGTGGCCGACGCGGACATCGACAAGGTGATGAAGCGCACCGCCAAGCGCCCGCTGGCCAGGGAGGCGGTGCCGACCCGCAACGCGTTCGTCTTCGGCGTCGCGCTGGGCATCGGCTCCTTCGCCTGGCTGTGGTGGCAGGCGAACCTGCTGGCAGGCGCGCTCGTCGTCGTCACCATCCTGTTCTACGTCTTCGTCTACACCCTCGGCCTGAAGCGGCGCACCTCGCAGAACGTCGTCTGGGGCGGCGCGGCGGGCTGCATGCCCGCTCTGGTCGGCTGGTCGGCGGTCACCGGCGGCATCGGCTGGCCCGCGATCGCGCTGTTCGGCGTCATCTTCTTCTGGACGCCGCCGCACACCTGGGCGCTGGCCATGCGCTACAAGGAGGACTACCGCGCGGCCGGCGTGCCGATGCTGCCGGTGGTCGCCACCGAGCGCACGGTGACCAAGCAGATCGTCGTCTACACCTGGCTCACCGTGCTCACCACGCTGGCGCTGGTGCCGGCCACCGGCGTGCTCTACGCCGCGGTGGCGCTGGTGGCGGGCGCGTGGTTCCTGCTCATGGCGCACCAGCTGTACGCGGGCGTGCGGCGCGGGGAATCGGTCAAGCCGCTGCGGCTGTTCCTCCAGTCGAACAACTACCTGGCCGTGGTGTTCTGCGGTCTGGCGGTGGACTCGGTGCTCGGCTGGGAGACCATCGGAAGCTTCTTCGGGTAAGCGCCCGGACTCGTGCGCTCAGTCGCGGCGGCCGAGATATCCGTCGGGACGCACGAGGACGCGCTCGCCGTCGAGGGCCGCGTACGCGGAGAACGCGTGCCCGTCGACATCGACCACGTGCGGTTCGGCGGTCGTGGCGCCGGGGCGCAGCACGGCGTAACTCCGCGCGCCCGGCTCGATGGGCAGCGGGCCGGTCGCGCCGAAGCAGAGCAGCGTCGCGTGCGGTCCGCGGAACAGATCGAACAGCCGCACCTGGTGTCCGTCGGCGTCCTTCACCGGCGCGTCGGGCGCGCGGTCGCCCACCGCCAATGCCCGGTGATCGCCGGGCGCGCGGTAGCTGATGTCCAGCTGCCGCGTCTCCTCGCCGCGCTCGAGCGCGTCGTCGTCGCCCTCGGTCAGCTTGTCCAGTAGCGCGGTGCTGAGACCGAGCACCCGCGCCGCCACCGCCCGACGTTCGGATTCGTAGCTGTCGAGCGCGGATTCGTCGCCGTCGAGTGCGGCGGCGAGCTTCCAGCCGAGGTTGTAGGCGTCCTGGATGCCGGTGTTCATGCCCTGGCCGCCGGTGGGCGGGTGCGTGTGCGCGGCGTCGCCGGCGAGAAACACCCTCCGGTCCCGAAAGCACTGGGCCAGCCGGATGTTCGGTCGCCAGACGGTCACCCAGGCCAAGTCGGTGAGCACGATATCGGTGCGGCCGCTGTGGTGGTCGACGTAGCGCTGGAGCAGCGCGAGCGTCGGCTCGGCGTTCTCGGTCAGTGGCGCGGCGACCTGGAAGTGCGCGCCGCCGGGCAGCGGCGACAGCACGATGCCCTCCATCGGACGCTCGGCGTCGGCGGCGAACCAGTAGCCGTACGCGTGGTCGAGGGCGTCGGCGCGCACGTCGCCGAGCAGCATGCGGAGGGAGTCGTCGGTGCTGCCCTCGAACGCGATGCCCGATCGCTTGCGCACCGTGCTGCGGCCGCCGTCGGCGCCGACGAGGTACGCCGCACGCACGGTCTCCCGCGCGCCGTCGCGGTCCAGGAGCGCGGTGACGCCGTCGTCGTCCTGCTCGAACGACACCAGGGGGGTGCCGGTCTCCACGCGTACCCCGAACTCGGCGAGCCGGTCGCGCAGGATCGCCTCGGTTCGTGATTGTCCGAGCGTCCACCCGTTCGGGTAGGGGACAGCCGGCGTCGGAGCGACGGGTTCGGCCATCCGGCGTTCCCCGGCGAACTCGCCGCCGAGGTAGGCGCGCAGCACCGGCATGGGCGCGCCCGCAGCGAGTACGGCGTCGAGCACGCCGAGATCGTCGAACACCTCCAGCGTGCGCGGCTGGATGCCGTCGCCGCGGGACCCCGCGAAGAATTCGGCGGCTTGGTCGACGATGCGCACCGGCACGCCGCGGCGGGCCAGGTCGATGGCGAGGGTGAGGCCGGTCGGTCCGGCTCCCGCGATGAGTACGTGCACGATGGCTCCATAACTGAATTGAAATTCACTGAATCGGTATTCAGTATTGGTGTTGGTACGTTGTGCTGTCAAGGAGGTGGCACGGTGGCGACGAGCCGCAAAGAGAGGTCGGCCGAGACGGAGCAGGCGCTCAAGGCGGCCGCGCTGCGGGTCTTCGCCGAACGCGGATATCTGAACACCAAGATCACCGACATCACCGCCGCCGCCGGACGGGCGGCGGGTTCCTTCTACAACCACTTCGCGAGCAAGGAAGACCTGCTCACGGCGCTGTTGCGCGATATGGCGGAGGCAGGCGACGAGCGCGCCGAAGCGGAGGGCCACGAACCGGATTTCAGCCGTCCCGAGGCGGTCCGGTATCACATCGAGGGGTACTGGCGTTTCGCGCGCGAGCACGTCGCGGTGCTGCGCGCGGTCGAGCAGGCGGCCCTCGTCGACGCCGAATTCGGCCGCAGCGCAGGGCAGTTCGCGAAGGATCAGCGCGCCGACATAGCCGACCATCTGGACGGTATCGCCGCGGCGGGGTTACGGCTGCCGAGCACGCCGGACGCGAGTCTCGCCATGATGTTCCTGCTCACCCAGGCGCTGCTCGGTGCGGTCGAGGACGGCAACGTCGAGCTGGACGACGACGAAGCCGTGGAAGGGTTGACCCGCTTCGTCTACCGCGGGCTGACCGGCCGGGACTACTGAGCCCGGAAGTCTCGGCGGGCGACTCAGGGCAGCAGGACGATCGAGCCCGTGGTCTTGCGTCCCTCCAGATCACGGTGCGCCCGTTCGGCTTCCGCGAGCGGATAGGTCGCGCCGACCCGGATGCGCAGCGTGCCGTTCGCCAGCGCCGCGAGAACATCGCCCGCGCGCCACAGCAATTCGGCGCGATCGCGGGTGTAGTGCGCCAGTGACGGACGGGTCAGGAACAGTGAGCCACCGGCGTTCAAGCGCTGCGGGTCGAACGGCGGGACCGGGCCGCTGGCGGCGCCGAACAGCGCCAGCGTGCCGCGCACGCGCAACGAGGCGAGGCTCGCGTCGAAGGTGGACTTGCCGACACCGTCGTAGACCGCCGCCACACCGACACCGTCGGTCAGCTTGCGGACCTGATCGGCGAGGTCGTCGCCGTAGCGAAGCACCTCCGCCGCGCCCGCTTCGCGGGAGAGCGTCTCCTTCTCGTCGGAGGACACGGTCGTGATGACCCGCGCGCCCCGGGCCGCGGCCAACTGGGTCAGGATCAGGCCGACACCACCCGCGCCCGCGTGCACCAGCACCGTCTCACCGGGTTCCGGCTGGTAGATCGACTCGATCAGGTAGTGCGCCGTCATGCCCTGGAGCAGCGCCGACGCGGCGACCGGGGGATCGACGCCGTCCGGCACCGGGATCGCGACGGCGGCGGGGACCACGACCCGCTCGGCGTAGCTGCCGGGCGCGGCCGCCCACGCGATCCGATCACCCACCGCGAACTCGGTGACGCCGGAGCCGATCGCCGACACGACGCCGGTGCCCTCGGAGCCGGGCACGTAGGGGACCGGCTGCGGATAGGTGCCCGTGCGAATGTAGGTATCGATGTAGTTGACGCCGATCGCCTCGGTGGTCACCAGCAGCTGATCCGGCCCGATGCTCGGCTCCTCGACCTCCGTGTACCGCAGGACCTCGGGACCACCGTGTTCGGAAACCTGAATGGCGCGCATGACATTCAGTTCTACACCCGCCGCGTCTGGACGGCGTCCTACCGGTCGGTAAACTCGCACGCATGAGCGTTGAGACCGCCCCGGCCCCCGTGAAGGTGTCGAGTTCCCTCGTCGACTCGGTGAAGGGATTCCTCGCCGATCACGGTGGCTCGGCCACGGCCGTCCTGCAGCCGATCGGCCGCATCGGCGTGCGCGTCACCCTGGTCGGCGCCGACGGCATCCTCGGCGACCGCGTCGTCGCCGACCTGCCCACCGCCAAGCGACTGGTCGAGGTCGTCGACGGCCTGACCGAAGCCGACGAGTGGGACCGCGAGCTCACCTCCGTCGTCACCCCGCGCAAGAGCCACTGGGCGCAGATGGCGGGCTGGGTCGCCCGCCAGACCCGCTTCCCCAAGGCGCGCAACGAGAAGTGACGCGGCGGCCCGGCCCGTCTCAGGACGCGGCGCGGGCCACCAGTACCGGGCACGGTGCGTGATGCAGCAGGTTCTGGCTCGTCGAGCCGAGCAATAGGCCGGTGAGCCGGTTGCGGCCCTGACTTCCGGTGACGACGAGCTGAGCGTCCGCGCCGTGCTCGAGCAGCGCGCGGGTCGCCGGGCTCTGCAACACCAGCTTCTCGACCTGGAGGTCGGGGAACTGGCTCGACCATCCGGCGAGCCGCTCGCTCAACAGCTTCTGCTCCTGCTGCGCCAGGACCTCCCAGGCGTCGGGCACCGGCGTCCACTGCAACAGATCCGGGTCGTTCCAGGCGTGCAGCGCGACGACCCGCACGCCGAGCAGTGCGGCCATCTCGAAGGCCCGTCCGACCGCGGCCTCGCCGCCGGGGCTGCCGTCCACGCCCACCAGCACCGGGCGGTCGTCGGGCAGCGGCTTGTCCACGTCGCCGCGCCACACCACCACCGGACAATGCGCCTTGTTGGCGACCCGCAGCGCCGTCGAACCGAGCAGCAGGGTGGTGATCCGGTCGTCGGCGGTGGCGGCCACCACCAGCAGTAGCGCGGTCGCGCTCGCCTCGACGAGTTCGTCGCCCGGCACGCCCTCCACCACCGTCTGGGTGATCTCCAAGTCGGGCTGATCGGCGCGCACCGCGTCGACCGCGGCCGCGGCGTGCTTCTTCGCCACGAACCGCAGCGTCGGCAGGATGTCGGCGTCGGCGACGATCGCGGCCGTGATCCGGTAGTCGATGGTCGGCACGATGCTCAGGACGACCAGCCGCACGCCCTCGCGCGCGGCTACGGCGCCCGCCCAGCGCGCGGCCGCCAGGGCCGATCGGCTGCCGTCGACGCCGACGACGATGGACTGCTGATAGGCGAACCTGGTCATCTCGCTGCCCTCCGGTGGTATCGACGCTGGTCTTTTTCAGGACGCGGTGTCTTTCTTCAGGCGCTGGGCTTCCGTCGGTGGTCGTCTCGGCTGTGTCCGCTCCGCTCCTCCATCGTGGCAGCCGAGTCGCCCATCGAGGCGCGCCGCGCGGTTTTGCCCCGTGTCCGGGGGCGTCGGTAGCGTCGCGGCGTGACTGAAATGGACGAACCGGACATCCACGAGCGGTACGAGGCCCAGATGTGGGCGCTGCACGACGATGTCTGGAACGCGTGGGGGCGACTCGATCCGGAGGTGTCGGCCCCGCGCTACCAATCGAGATTCATCCCGGCCGAGATCTGGGCCCAGATGGGCGTGCAGGAGCCGGAGCCGCCCAGCATCGATCACCCCAGCTACCGGGTGGTGCGCCGCCAGTACGGGCTGGTGGTGACCAGCATGGGCTTGTCGTTCCCCACCACCTGGTCGGACGCCGAGCCCACCAACGGCATCGAGGTCGAGGTCTACGCGGCAGCCACCGGCATTCCGGCGGACGCGCCGTTCGCCGACGTGATGGGTTCCTGGCTCGGGCAGGTGGTGACGGCGGTCGCGCACACCGCCTCCCAGCACGGATTCCGCTTCACCAGCAACCTGGAACACTATGGGACGCTGTCGATCTCGCTACCCGGCTTGGATTTTCCTCCGGAGGCCGCGGGAAGCTACGTCGACGAGAACGGGCTGGTCACCGTGCTACTGGGCCTGACAGACGAAGGTTTCCCGGACGCCGTCGCGGGTCCGCTGTCGGGGATCCGCATGGTCAACATCAAGCTGCTCACCGTCGCCGAGACCGCGTTCTGCGTCTCGGGCACCAGCGGCGTCACCGACGCGCGCGCCGAGATCGCGAATCGGCTCGCCGCCCAAGGCGATCCGCTCTGGTCCAGCTTGACGCGGCCGTCGGTGATCTGATCACCCACGCCGTTTCCGTGCGGTTCCGTCGGGAACCGCACGGGATCAGGCGGACTGAATCGCCGGGTCGGGCGCGACGGCGGGCACCGGTTCGCGGGTGCGCAGCGCGGCCCACAGGGCGGCGGTCGCCGCGGTGCACGCGGCGGCCCCGGCCACGTGGGTGACGACCAGCGCGGCGGGAACGTCGGTGAAGTACTGGACGACGCCGACCAGCGCCTGCGCGCAGACCACGCCGAGCAGCACGAACAGGCGGGTGCGCACCGTGCGGGAGATGCCGACGGCGAACAGTCCGAAACCGAGGCCGACCAGCAGCGCCAGGTAACCGATCAGCAGCTGCGAGTGCAGGTGCACCAGCGTGACGATCTCGATCTGCAACCGCTCGACCGGTCGTTCGATGCTCTTGTCTCCCGCGTGCGGTCCGGCGGCGGTGACCAGGGTGCCCGCGATCAGGACACCGGCCAGCGCGACACCGCTCAACGCGGTCAGCCAACGCAGCGGCGCGGGCGCCTGGATGGTCTGGACGCCGTCGTCCGGCTCGCAGATGCGCGCGTAGAGCACCGTGGCCAGCCACACCATCAGCATCGACGCCAGCAGATGCACCGCGACCGTCCACCACAGCAGACCGGTACGGACGGTGATGCCGCCGATGATCGCCTGCACCACGGTGCCGCCCGGCATCAGCCAGGCATAGAGCAGCACTTCGTTCCTGCGCCGCGCGCGCGTCACCGCGAGCACGATCAGCCCGGCGAACAGCGAGACCACGAAGGTCAGCAGCCGGTTGCCGAATTCGACGGCCTGGTGCACGACCGCCACCTCGGACACGCCGATCGGGGTGAAGCTGCCGGGGAAGCACTGCGGCCAGGTCGGGCAGCCGAGGCCGGAGGCGGTGACCCGGACGACCGAGCCGGTGACCGCGATGCCCGCCTGGGTGAGCACGACCGCGAGCGCGATCAGCCGCTGCGCCCGCAGCGAGGGGAGCGGGAGCTTGTCGACGAGTCGCAGGAATGCGCGATACAGCACGCAACGATGGTAGCGACCGGCGATCGGGCCACCGCACCCGGACTACTACATACCGTCGTTTGTACCGACGCTCACTCGAATCGGAACCAGCGCGCGGCCAGTACGCCCGAGACCACGCCCCACCCCGCGAGCACCGCGAGGCCGAACCAGTCGACGCTGCTGCGCAGCGCGTGTTCCAGGGTGACCGCGAGCGCGCCGGAGGGCACCAGCCTGGCGAGCACGTTCACGGCGGTCGGCAGGTCGTCGGAGGCGAACACCACGCTGGCGATGCCGAGCATGACGAACCACAGGATGTTGGCCAGCGCCAGCACGATCTCGGCCTTCAGCGTGCCGCCGAGCAGCAGGCCCATCGCGGCGAACGTGGCGGTGCCGAGCGCGATCACCGCCGCGCCGAGCAGCAGCCCGGCCGGACCCGGCCGCCAGCCGAGCGCGAAACCGATGGCGCCCAACAGGATCGCCTGCAGGACAACGACGATCAGCACCGCGGCGCTCTTGCCCGCGATGATGCCCCACCGCGGCAGCGCGGTGGCGCCGAGGCGTTTGAGCGCGCCGTAGCGGCGGTCGAAACCGACGGCGATGGCCTGCCCCGTGAAGGCGGTGGACATGACCGCCACCATCATCACGGCGGGCACGATCTTGTCCACCCGGTCCTGACCGAGACCGCCGAACGGCAGCAGCGTCAACCCGACGAGGAGCGTGATCGGGATGAACATGGTCAGCAGCAGCTGTTCGCCGTTGCGCAGCAACAGGATCAGCTCGAGCCGGGTCTGCGCGGCGAGCATGGCGGTGCGGGTGGTGGGACGCGGATCGGGCGCGAAGGTGCCCGGCGCGAAGCGGTTGGCGGTCGGTTCTGGCTGAGTCATCCGCGTAGGTCCCGTCCGGTCAGTTCCAGGAAGACGTCCTCGAGGCGGCGCTGGTCGATCCGGATGTCGGTGGCAAGCACGTTCAGCCGCGCGCACCACGCGGTCACGGTGGCCAGCACCTGCGGGTCGATCTCGCCCTCCACCAGGTACGAGCCCGGCGACGTCTCCCGCGGCGAGAAACCCTCGGGGAGCGCGGTTTTCAACAGTTTCAGGTCCAGTTTGGGCGGCGCGGTGAAGCGCAACTGCCCGGCGGCGCCGTGCGCGGTCACCTCGGCGGGCGTGCCGGAGGCGACGATGCGTCCGTGATCGATGATGACGAGCTGATCCGCGAGCTGCTCGGCCTCGTCCATCATGTGCGTGGTGAGCACCACGGTGACGCCGTCGCGGCGCAGCGCGTCGATCAGCTCCCACACGATCAGCCGCGCCTGCGCGTCCAGGCCCGCGGTGGGTTCGTCGAGGAACACGATCTCCGGCCGGCCGACCAGCGCGCAGGCCAGCGCCAAGCGCTGCTGCTGGCCGCCGGAGAGCCGCCGGTACGGTGTGCGGCGATTGTCCTGGAGCCCGAGGGTGCGCAGCAGCCACTGCGGGTCGAGCGGGTCGGCGGAGTACGCGGCGACCAGGTCGAGCATCTCGCCCGCCCGCGCGCCGGGATAGGAGCCGCCGCCCTGCAGCATGACGCCGATGCGGGAACGCAGCCGGTCCGAATCGGCGATCGGATCGAGTCCGAGCACCCGCACCGCGCCCGCGTCGGGGCGCACGAAACCCTCGCACATCTCGACGGTCGTCGTCTTCCCGGCGCCGTTTGGCCCGAGCAGCGCGAGCACCTGCGCCCGTTCGACATCGAAGGTCAGGCCGTCGACCGCGGTGGTCTCGCCATAACGCTTGACGACGCCGTCGACGCTAACGGCGGGTCCGGAGGCAGCGGTCACGAAGAGACACCGTAAGACGTCGGCTGCTGTGACGGAGCCGACACCCCCGGCTGAGCGCGCCACGGCAGCGAGTTACGCGTGATCACGATGAACAGCACGCCGACGATGACGGTGGCGATGGCGGCGCCCACGATCTGGAACACCTCTAGATCGGCGCCGCGCGGCATCTGCAGCACGCTGACCACGGCGGAGAACGCCACCGCAGGCACACGGAACACGGGCCGGGTCGCCCACGCCGCGAGCGGCACGATCGCCCACAGCAGATACCAGGGCTGCACGACTGGGAACAGCAGCACGATGGCGCCGAGGGAGACGCCGAGCGCGCCGACCGGATGCAGCCGTCCGGTGCCGGTGGCGACGAGCATGCGTAGCGTCACGAACGCCGCGGCCGCGGCGGCGATGGGGCGGGTGATGCTGAGCAGCGCGGTGGTGTGATCGCCGAGGCCGAGCAGCACGCCGCCGAAGCCGGTGATGATGCCGAGGGCGGTGGGCAACGACATCCAGCTGCGCACGGCGCTCGCGGTGTTGAGGGTGTGGATCCACCCGAAGCCGAGACCGCTCGCCGAACTGATCACGAGCGTGGTGCCGAGGGCTATCGCGCCGAGCATCGCGGCCGCCGCCAGCACGGGTCGCCAGCCGCCACCCCAGCGTCGGGCGAGCGCCATCCCCACGAAGCCCATCGCGATGATCGAGGTGATCTTGATCGTCGACGACAGCGAGATGAGCAGCGCACCCGCGATGAGCAGCGCGTAGGCCCGGCCGTCGAACGGGTGGGTGTCCTCGATCGCCCGCAGCGCGAACTCCAGTCCCGCCAGCATCAGGCCGATCATCAGCGCGTCGTTGTGCACGCCGCCCACCAGGTGGAACAGCACCAGCGGATTCGCCGCGCCGAGCCACAGCGCGCTCACCCCGGCGACGCCGCAGCGGACGGACAGCCGCGGCAGCGCCCAGACGATCAGGGCCACACCCGCCAGCGCGAGCACCCGGTGCACCCAGACGCCGAGAATGATGTTGTCCCCGGTCAATTCGGCGATGCCGCGGCCGATCCAGAGGAACAGCGGCCCGTACGGGGCGGGCGTGTCCCGCCAGATGGTCGGGACGTTGTTGGTGAGGACGTTGTCGATCCCGAGACCGGCGACCGGCCCCTCTTTGTAGGGATCGATGCCGCGCGCCGCGATCTCGCTCTGCGCCAAGTACGAGTACACGTCGTTGCTGAACAGCGGCGGTGCGACGCTGAGCGGGACGATCCACAGCAGCAGGGTGCGGTCGAGCTGGGAGCGGGTCAGCCGGTGCCGCGGGGAGCCGCCGATGCCGCCGACCGCGAAACGGCCGAGCAGCAGCCACGCGAGCACCACGACGACGGCGCCGATCATGCACATCGCCAGCGATCCGGTGTGCGCCCTGGCGAAGATACCGAGCACCCGCATGCCGGAGGTGGGATTCTGCTGCACCGGCTGCGCGCCGATGCCCAGCGCGCTGATCGCCATCAGCACCGTGCCGGTCGCGCCCATGAGCCGGATGCGGTCGAGCTGGACCAGCTCTCTGCGGTCGAGTTCGGGCACCTCGGATTCGTCGCGGTGCAACACCGCGATGGTGTGATCGGCCGCGGGCACATCGAGACCGAGTGCCCGGCGCCCGAATACCACTGCCTTGCGCCGCGCGCCCTCCAGTACCGCCACGAGACGCAGCCTAGTGGGCACTGCCGGACGGAGTCCGTCAATAGTCCGCGCATGGCCGGAGCGAAGGCGGAGGTACGCCTAGTGGGCGCTGCCGGAGGCAGTCCGTCAATAGTCCGCGCACGGCCGGAGCGAAGGCTGACCTCGGCCTCGAAAGCCGTATGTACGTAATTCCCAGGTGCCCGAAGCGAGTGTGGCCAATGTCGCAGCCGGGCCGGTCCTCGCATCGAAGCGCCGGTGCGGCGGCATGGGAGCGCGATGTCCTCGCCGCCGGGCCGACGGATGTAGACGCAGGTCTCAGCGGGAAGTGCCAGGTCGAGGCGATTCGAGCCCCCGGGGCGGCGGCGCGGCGGCGTCGGGTTTGCTGAATCGCGACTCTTGTCTCGTGCGGGAAGAGGCGTTGCCGGTCGTCCCTCGACGCAGGTCGAGCCCTGTTCCACTCAGGGCACCCTTATTAGATTTCGGGAACGAATTCCGCCACACTGATGTTGTGAAAACCGTGGGTTTGCGGAAGAACGACGAGAGGTCCGGTCGCAAGACCGGTGCCGCGCCGTCCGCTGCCATCGCCACGGTCGGGGCCGAAGGACATCACACCCGCGCCGCCATCGTCCAGTTGCTGCTGGAGGAGGGGCCGATCACCGCGACGGCGATCGGCAACAGGCTGGGGCTCGCCCCGGCAGGCGTGCGCCGCCACCTGGACGCCCTCATCGATTCGGGGCAGGCCAGGGCCAGCCGGTCCGCGCCGTGGCAGCAGAAGGGGCGCGGCCGTCCGGCCAAGCAGTATCAGCTGACTGCGGCCGGTCGAGGCAAGCTCGGGCACGCGTACGACGACCTCGCGGGCGCGGCGATCCGCCAGCTCGGCGAGATCGGCGGCGACCAGGCCATCGCCGAGTTCGCTCGCAAACGGGCACGCACTATCGTGGCCGGGATCGAACCCGTGGGGGAGCACACCCCGGAGACCACCGAGGCCAAGGCCGAGGAGATCGCCGAGGCGTTCACCGACGCCGGGTTCGCCGCGTCCACCCGCAAAGTGGGCGCGGGCGTGCAGATCTGCCAGCATCACTGCCCGGTCGCGCACGTCGCCGAGGAATTCCCGCAGCTGTGCGAGGCCGAACTCGAGGCGTTCCGCGATCTGCTGGGCACCCACGTGCAGCGGCTCGCGACGATCGCCAACGGCGACTGCGCGTGCACCACGCACGTGCCGCTCGTATTACCGATTACCAATTCCAAAGCTTCACACCCAGCCGCCGCACAGCCCGCGACGGTACGAACGAACGACTCCGGAAGGAGTGCCGAATGACGACGACCACCGACCAGGTGCAACCGCTCACCCAGGAAGAGACCATCGCTTCGCTGGGCAAATACGGTTACGGCTGGGCCGATTCGGATGTGGCCGGTGCCAGCGCGCAACGAGGCCTGTCCGAGGCTGTCGTCCGCGACATCTCGGCCAAGAAGAACGAACAGCCGTGGATGCTCGAACAGCGGCTGAAGGCGCTGCGCATCTTCGACCGTAAGCCGATGCCGAACTGGGGCTCCAACCTCGGCGACATCGACTTCGACAACATCAAGTACTTCGTGCGCTCGACCGAGAAGCAGGCCGAGAGCTGGGAAGACCTGCCCGAGGACATCAAGAACACCTACGACAAGCTCGGTATCCCGGAGGCGGAGAAGCAGCGGCTGGTCGCCGGTGTCGCCGCGCAGTACGAGTCCGAGGTCGTCTACCACCAGATCCGCGAGGACCTGGAGGCCCAGGGCGTGATCTTCCTGGACACCGACACCGGTCTGCGCGAGCACCCGGAGATCTTCCAGGAGTACTTCGGCTCGGTGATCCCCGCCGGCGACAACAAGTTCTCCGCGCTGAACACCGCCGTGTGGTCGGGTGGCTCGTTCATCTACGTGCCGCCCGGCGTGCACGTCGACATCCCGCTGCAGGCCTACTTCCGCATCAACACCGAGAACATGGGCCAGTTCGAGCGGACCCTGATCATCGTCGACGAGGGCGCCTACGTGCACTACGTCGAGGGCTGCACCGCGCCGATCTACAAGTCCGACTCGCTGCACTCCGCGGTCGTCGAGATCATCGTGAAGAAGGGCGGCCGCTGCCGCTACACCACCATCCAGAACTGGTCGAACAACGTCTACAACCTGGTCACCAAGCGGGCCAAGGCCGAGGCGGGCGCGACCATGGAGTGGATCGACGGCAACATCGGCTCCAAGGTCACCATGAAGTACCCGGCGGTCTGGATGACCGGCGAGTACGCCAAGGGCGAGGTCCTCTCGGTCGCGTTCGCGGGCGAGGGCCAGCACCAGGACACCGGCGCGAAGATGCTGCACCTGGCGCCGCACACCTCCTCGACCATCGTGTCGAAGTCGGTGGCGCGCGGCGGCGGCCGGGCGTCCTACCGCGGCCTTGTCCAGGTCAACAAGGGCGCGCACGGCTCGAAGTCGACCGTGAAGTGCGACGCGCTGCTGGTCGACACGATCAGCCGCTCGGACACCTACCCCTACGTCGACATCCGCGAGGACGACGTGACCATGGGCCACGAGGCGACCGTCTCGAAGGTCTCCGAGGATCAGCTGTTCTACCTGATGAGCCGCGGCCTCACCGAGGACGAGGCGATGGCGATGGTGGTGCGCGGCTTCGTCGAGCCGATCGCCAAGGAACTCCCGATGGAGTACGCGCTGGAACTCAACCGCCTGATCGAACTGCAGATGGAAGGAGCCGTCGGCTGATGGCCGTCGAGAACGTTGCCGAAGCCGCTGAGGCTCGTACTCCAGCGATCAACAAGGGCGAGGTCTTCACTTCGTTCGACGTGAACGCTTTCGAAGTTCCGCACGCGAAGGACGAGGCGTGGCGGTTCACCCCGCTGCGCCGCCTGCGCGGCCTGCACGACGGCACCGCCACCCGTGACGGCAAGGCGCAGGTCGAGGTCGCGCCGGTCGAGGGCGTCACCGTCGAGACGGTGGACCGCGCCGACGCCCGCCTCGGCCAGGGCGGTGTCCCCGCCGATCGCGTCGCGGCGCAGGCGTACTCCGGTTTCGAACAGGCCACCATCGTGTCGGTCGGCTCGGAAACCGAAGTGGCCGAGCCGATCACCGTCACCATCACCGGTCCCGGCGAGGGCAAGACGGCGTTCGGTCACCTGCAGATTCGCCTCGGGAACTTCGCCGTCGCCACCGTCGTCATCGACCAGCGCGGCAGCGGAACCTACGCGGAGAACGTGGAATTCGTGCTCGGCGACAGCGCCAAGCTGGTCGTCGTCGCGGTCCAGGACTGGGCCGACGACGCCGTGCACGCCACCGCCCACCACGCCACGCTGGGCCGCGACGCCACCCTGCGGCACACCGCGGTGACCCTGGGCGGCGATCTGGTGCGCCTGACCGGCACCGTGAAGTACGACGGCCCCGGCGGCGACGCCGAACTGCTCGGCCTCTACTTCGCCGACGCGGGCCAGCACTTCGAGCAGCGCCTGCTCGTCGATCACGCCGTGCCGCACTGCAAGTCGAACGTGCTGTACAAGGGCGCGCTGCAAGGCGATCCCCACTCGCCCAAGGGCGACGCCCGCACGGTCTGGGTCGGCGACGTGCTGATCCGCGCGGCCGCCGAGGGCACCGACACCTTCGAGGTGAACCGCAACCTGGTGCTCACCGACGGCGCGCGCGCCGACTCGGTGCCGAACCTGGAGATCGAGACCGGTGAGATCCTCGGGGCCGGACACGCCTCGGCCACCGGCCGTTTCGACGACGAGCAGCTGTTCTACCTGCGCGCCCGCGGCATCCCCGAGGACGCCGCCCGCCGCCTGGTGGTGCGCGGCTTCTTCCACGAGATCATCCAGAAGATCGCGGTCCCCGAGGTCCGGGAGCGGCTCGAGACGGCCATCGAGGCCGAGCTCGCCGCGATCGGCGCCTGATCACCGAAACTCTTACCCCGCAAAGGAACTCCATGACCACCCTGGAAATCAAGGACCTGCACGTCGAGGTCGCCAACCCCGACGAGACCGGCGAGCCCATCAAGATCCTCAAGGGCGTGAACCTGACCGTGAAGTCGGGCGAGACGCACGCGATCATGGGCCCCAACGGCTCGGGCAAGTCGACCCTGTCCTACGCGATCGCCGGCCACCCGAAGTACACGGTGACCTCCGGCTCGATCACCCTCGACGGCGAGGACGTGCTCGAGATGTCGGTCGACGAGCGCGCGCGTGCGGGCCTGTTCCTGGCCATGCAGTACCCGGTCGAGGTGCCCGGCGTCTCGATGTCGAACTTCCTGCGCACCGCCGCCACCGCGGTCCGCGGCGAGGCCCCCAAGCTGCGCACCTGGGTCAAGGAGGTGAAGGAGTCGATGAACGAGCTCGAGATCGACGCCGCCTTCGCCGACCGCAGCGTGAACGAGGGCTTCTCCGGTGGTGAGAAGAAGCGCCACGAGATCCTGCAGCTGGGCCTGCTCAAGCCGAAGATCGCCATCCTCGACGAGACCGACTCCGGCCTGGACGTCGACGCGCTGCGCATCGTCTCCGAGGGCGTCAACCGCTACAAGGAGCGCGAGAACGGCGGCGTCCTGCTGATCACGCACTACACCCGCATCCTGCGCTACATCCAGCCGCAGTTCGTGCACGTCTTCGTCGGCGGTCGCATCGTCGCCGAAGGCGGCCCCGAGCTGGCCGAGGAACTCGACGCCAACGGCTACGTCCGCTTCACGACCGCCGCTACCGCTGGAGCCTGATATGACCGCTACGGTCCGCACCCTCGACGTCGCCCGCATCCGGGCCGACTTCCCGATCCTGAGCCGCACGGTTCGGGACGGGAAACCGTTGGTGTACTTGGACTCCGGCGCGACCTCGCAGCGGCCCCTCGCGGTACTCGACGCGGAACGGCGATTCCTGACCGAGAGCAACTCGGCGGTGCACCGCGGCGCGCACCAGCTTGCCGAGGAGGCGACCGACGCCTACGAGGGCGCCAGGGCCGACATCGGACGGTTCGTCGGCGTCGATGCCGACGAGATCGTGTTCACCAAGAACGCCACCGAATCGCTGAACCTGGTGACCTACTCGTTCGCCGACGACCGGTTCCCGTACCACGTCGGCCCCGGCGACGAGATCGTCATCACCGAGCTGGAGCACCACGCGAATCTCGTTCCGTGGCAGGAGCTCGCGCGGCGCACCGGCGCGACGCTGAAGTGGTACGGCATCACCGCGTACGGACGGATCGATCTCGATTCGCTCGACTTGTCGCCCGCCACCAAGGTCGTGGCGTTCACGCACCAGTCGAACGTCACGGGCGCGGTCGCCGACGTGACGGAAATGGTGCGCCGGGCAAAGGAAGTCGGCGCCCTGGTGGTGCTGGACGCCTGCCAGTCGGTGCCGCACATGCCGGTGAACTTCCGCGAACTCGGCGTCGACTTCGCCGCGTTCTCCGGGCACAAGATGCTCGGCCCGTCCGGCGTCGGCGTGCTCTACGGCCGTCGCGAGCTGCTCGCGGAGACCCCGCCGTTCATCACCGGCGGATCGATGATCGAGACGGTCACCATGGAGGTCACCACCTACGCCCCGCCGCCGCAGCGGTTCGAGGCGGGCGTGCCGATGACCTCGCAGGTGGTCGGATTGGGCGCGGCGGTGCGGTATCTCGACGAGATCGGCATGGATGCCGTTGCGGCCCACGAGCACACGCTGGTCGGCGCCACCCTGGAAGGGCTGGGCACGATCGACGGCGTGCGCATCGTCGGCCCGACCGAGAACGTGGATCGCGGCGGCGCGGTGTCGTTCGTCGTCGAGGGCATCCACGCTCACGACGTCGGACAGATCCTGGACGACGAAGGCGTCGCGATCCGGGTCGGCCACCACTGCGCCTGGCCGCTGATGCGCAGGATGGGCATTCCCGCCACCGCGCGGGCCTCGTTCGCGGTGTACAACACGCTCGACGAGGTCGACGCGCTGGTCGCCGCGGTGCGGAAGGCTCAGAGCTTCTTCGGAGTTGCATAAGACATGCGCATGGAGCAGATGTACCAGGAAGTGATCCTGGACCACTACAAGCACCCGCACCACCGCGGGCTGCGGGAACCGTACGGCGCCGAAGTGCACCACGTGAACCCGACCTGCGGTGACGAGGTGACCCTGCGCGTCCAGCTGGACGGCAACGGCGACGTCGCCGATGTCTCCTACGACGGTCAGGGCTGTTCGATCAGCCAGGCCGCCACCTCGATCCTCACCGATCAGGTGATCGGGCTGCCCGTGCAGCAGGCGCTGAAGGTCGTCGACGCCTACAACGAGATGATCTCCAGCCGCGGCACGGTCGAGGGCGACGAGGACATGATCGGCGACGGCATCGCGCTGGCCGGTGTTTCCAAGTACCCGGCGCGGGTCAAATGCGCGCTGCTGGGCTGGATGGCGTTCAAGGACGCCGTGGTCCGGATAACCTCCGCGGAAGAGACCAAGCGCACGATGGGCAGCGCACTGCCGAAGAATGGGGAACGTCATGAGTGAATCGACGCCGACGACGGAATCGGCCGAGCAGGTCGAGCTCTCGGCCGAGGAGATCAAGCACCTCGAGGACATCGAGGAGGCCATGCGCGACGTCGTAGACCCCGAGCTGGGCATCAACGTCGTCGATCTCGGCCTGGTCTACGGCATCAAGGTCGAGAACGAGATCGCCAAGCTGGACATGACGCTGACCTCGGCGGCGTGCCCGCTCACCGATGTCATCGAGGACCAGTCCCGCAACGCGCTGGTCCGCAGCGGTCTGGTCGAGGATCTCGAGATCAACTGGGTGTGGATGCCGCCGTGGGGGCCGGACAAGATCACCGAGGACGGTCGCGAGCAGCTGCGCGCGCTCGGCTTCACCGTATAACGCTGTTCGATATCGGGCCCGGATCACGACGATCCGGGCCCGATTCTTTTCTTGCCCCGAGAAGGGTCGACTTCCGAACTTCGATGCCGTCGGCAATGATTGCGGTGGCTCCGATTCCGGGGCCGATCCGAACAGGAAGATAATTCGATGAGATTGATGGGTAAGGTCGGCTTCGCCGTCGCGGTGAGCAGCCTTGCGATGGGGTCGGTGCTGGGTGCCGGTTCCGCGAACGCGGCCAGCCTGCACGCGGCGATCGCGGTGAACCCCGAAAGTTTGGTGTACGGGGTGAGCGTCAACCAGGCGAGCACCGCCGATGCCGACGCCGCGGCGATCGCCGACTGCGGTACGAACGGTTGCGCGGTGGCTGCCTCGTGGGCGAACGGCTGCGGCGTGCTGATGGAGAGCAACGACGCCGCCGTCGTGGCGTCCGGCCCGACCAGGGCGGATGCCGAGCGCGCCGGTTACCAGCGGATCGCGGAGGTCACTCCGACGGCGCTGCTGGCCAACGTCGGCTCCGCCAACCTGAGCGGCGTGCGTATCGTCGAGGTCGTCTGCACGGCCAACGCGCGCTGATTCGCCCGTGATCGTCCCGCACGTTCAGATCCCCTGGAGCCGTTGACGTTCGCGATCCACTGAATATCTGGACAATCCGGGCACGCTCGGCAAGGATCTCCCCGTTATCGCTTCTGAAAACGGGGAGATCCTGTTGTCTGTGCTGCGCAAGTCGGTCCTTGCCGTCGCCATGTCCTCCACCGCCGCCCTCGGGGTCGTCGCCGCCGGTGCGGCCGACGCGGCGCCCAAGCTCTACGGCACGCTCGCGTTCTCGCCGAGCACCGGCCGGGTGGTGGCCGCGATGGACCACCCCAGCCGCGTGCAGGCCGACGCCGCGGCCATCCGCGAGTGCAACGTCTACGACTGCGATCTGGTGCTGAACGTCGTCGACGGCTGCGGCGCCATCGCCCGCGGCGCCGACGGCCGATTCGGCTGGGCCGCAGCGGGTTCCCGCGAGGAGGCCGAACAGATCGCGATCGCCTCCCTCGGCGAGAGCGCTCCGCCCTTCCCGGATCTCGGCAGCGCGTCCCCGCGCGCCGCGCAGGTCGCCGTGTCGGCCTGCACGAAGAACGTCGGGTGAGACCGGCGAACATCGTTCGCCCGGCCTGGAACAAACTCGAATCGAAATTTGCAGAGCGAGGGCGGAATTCGGAGCCAAGCAACGCCACGATCGTGTTTCGCGGCCGATTTGGACATTTCGTAATTCGTGGACGATGATCTGACCCGAATCGTTTCTGAAACGGGGAGGAAATTCAATGTCGTTGTCGCGCAGTATCTTCGTGGGCGCGATCGCCGTGGGCGCGGTGGTCGCCGGTGCGGGGCCCGCGGTCGCCGAGCAGGCCGAGCCGTGGGAGACCCGGATCGGTGATCTCTACGGCGCCATGGCCATTTCGCGCAGCACCGGTGCCGTCTCGTACGCGGTGAACTACAACAGCCTCGCGGCGGCCGACGCCAACGCGATCGATGAGTGCGGCGCGTACGACTGCCAGGTCGTCGTGCACTTCCGCAACGCGTGCGGAGCGGTGGCGCAGGGCGCCGACGGACGCGTCGGCTGGGCGTGGGACACCACCAAGGGCGGCGCCGAGCGCGCCGCGATCCAGGTGCTCGGCCTCAGCGCGCCGCCGTTCCCAGACCTCGGCAGTGCCTCGCCGCGACCGGCGAGCACGGTGCTCTCGGCCTGCACGTCCAACGCCGGCTGAGGCCCGCCGCCCGATTTGTGGCGAAATCTTCGGGATGTCGGTTGCCGAATCGTGATCTTGTTGACGATTATGGTGCTGTGCAGCTATCCGACGGCGTGATCGCGCTGCGACCGATCGCGGTGGCCGATGCCGAGGCGCATCTGGCCGCCGCGGACCCCGAGCGGGTGCGCGGGCTCGACGGCGGTCCGGGCACGCTCGAGAGCGTGACCGCCCACTTCGAGAAGTGCGTGGCGGACTGGGCCGCGGAGGGACCCGAGCGGATGTTCGCGATCACGGCCGAGGACGGTGCGGCCCTGGTCGGCACCCTGGAGATCCGGACCGATCGGATCTTCCTCGCTCCGGGCCAGGCCGATCTTTTCTTCGACATCTACCCGGCCTGGCGTGGCAGGCGCCTGGCCACCAGGGCTGTCATTCTCGGTTGCCGGTACCTCGCCCGCACGGGCCTGGCCGACGAGGTCGTGCTGCGGATCGATCCCACGCACGCCGCCTCGGTGGGCGTGGCCCGGCGGGCCAGGTTCCACTACCTGCGCAGCAGCGACGAACCCGGCGTCGGTCCGCTCGACTGGTACATCCAGGCCCTCTGACCCGGCTACCTGCGCAGCACCTTGCGCGCGAGCCAGTTGCCGAGGAACTGGATGCCCTGCACGCCCGCGATGATGATCAGAGTGGCGACCAAGGTGACCTGCCAGTCGAAGCGCTGGTACCCGTACACCAGGGCGAAATCGCCCAGTCCGCCGCCGCCCACGATGCCCGCCATGGCGGACATGTCGACGATCGCGATCACCACGAAGGTGTAGCCGAGAATCAGCGGACCGAGCGCCTCCGGGACGAGCAGCGTCAGAATGATCCGCAACGGTCCCGCACCGACCGCCCGCGCCGCCTCGATCACGCCGGGATCGACGGTGATCAGGTTCTGTTCCACGATCCGGGCGATCCCGAACGAGGCCGCCACGATCATCACGAAGGCGGCCGCTTCGGTGCCGATCGTGGTGCCGACCACCTCCAGCGTCACCGGGCCCAGCGCGGCGAGCAGGATGATGAACGGAATCGGCCGCACGATGTTGACCAGCACGTTGAGCAGCACGTTGACCGGTGCGTTGGCCAGCAGCCCGCCCTTGCGCGTGGTGTACAGGGCGGTGCCGAGAAAGAGCCCGATCAGGCCGCCCACCACGAAGGTGATCAGCACGAGGTAGACGGTGGTGCCGATCGCCTCGGTCAGCACCGGCCGCAGTCTCTCCCAATCCGTGTGCACGGTCCGCTCACCTCCGTTCCAGTTCGTCGATCACCTTCGCCACCGCGTCGTCCGGCCCGTGCAGGGCCAGCGTGACGCTGCCGAAGGTCTTGTCCTGCAGCGTGCTCACCCCGCCGTACACCACCTCGAACCGCACGTCGGCGTGCGCCGCGCCGGCCAGCGCCGCGCCGAGCCCGCGCTCGTCGTCGACGTCGACGGTGACCAGGGTGCCGCCGTGGCGTTCGCGCAGCCGGGCCAGTTCGCCGGCATCCGGCCGGTTGTGCAGCACGGTGCCGACGAACGACTTGGTCGGCGTCGCGCGCGGCGCCGCGAAGACCTCGAAGGTCTCGGCCAATTCGACGATCCGGCCCTCGGCGAGCACCGCGACCCGGTCGGCCACCGCGCGGATGACATCCATCTCGTGGGTGATCACCACGATGGTGACGCCGAGTTCGCGATTGACCTTCTTCAGCAGCCGCAGCACCTCGCCGGTGGTCTCCGGGTCCAGCGCCGAGGTGGCCTCGTCGGCCAGCAGCAGCGCGGGCGAGGTCGCCAGCGCCCGCGCGATGCCGACCCGCTGCTTCTGCCCGCCCGACAGTTGATCCGGATAGCTCCGCGCCTTGTCCGAGAGGCCGACGAAATCGAGCAGTTCGGCCACCCGCGCCTTGCGCTCGGCCCGCCGCCACCCGGCGACTTTCAGCGGGTACTCGACGTTGCCCGCGACCGTGCGCGAGCGGAACAGGTTGAACTGCTGGAACACCATGCCGATATCGCGGCGAATACGCCGCACTTCGGTCTCGGGCACTCCGGTGATCGGCGTGCCGGAGACTAGGACCGCGCCGCTCGTCGGCTTCTCCAGCGCGTTGATCAGGCGTACCAGCGTGCTCTTGCCCGCGCCGGAATAGCCGATGACGCCGAAGATCTCACCGCGTTCGATCCGCAGATCGATGCCGTCGAGCGCGACGTGGCGGTCGGCTCCTTTACCGAAAACCTTGGTGACCCCGCGGAATTCGACCGCGGGCGCGCGCTCGTCCGGCTCGGTCGCCGAACTCACTTGCCGTCGCGGATGGTCTGCTGCACCCGCTGCAGGATCTGCTCCAGCTCCGCCGCCGGGCGGGTCACCTCGACCGCTGTGTTCTTCGTCGACTCCGCGTGCGCCGCCTGCACTTCCGGGTCCTTCCAGACGTCGACCACCTGCTTGTAGAGCGGGTTGTCCTTGTCCGCGGCCCTGGTGACGATGACGTTGATGTACGGCTCGGCGGCCGGGTTCTTCGGATCGTCCTTGTACAGCGCCGAATTCGGGTCGATGCCGGAGCGTTCCAGGAAGGTGTTGTTGATGATCGAGCCGTCGGTCGAGGCCAGCGACAGCGCCGTCTGCGCCGCGTCGACCGGTGTCACGGTGACCTTGGAGGCGGCCTTGTCGATGTCGGCGGGGGAGGGTTGGCGGCTGTCGCCGGACAGCTTCAGCAGTCCCGCGGCCTGCAGCACGAACAGCGCCCGCGCCTGATTGGTCGGGTCGTTCGGGATGGCGATCTGGCCGCCCTGCGGGATGTCGGCCAGCGACCGGTGCTTCTTCGAATACAGCCCGAGCGGCACGATGTAGGTGGATCCGATCGGGGTCAGCGTGTCGTTGTTGGACACGTTGTACTGGCCGAGGAATTGCAGGTGCTGGAACAGGTTGACATCGATCTGTCCCTGTGCGAGCGCGAGATTCGGCTGCTGGTAGTCGGAGAAGTTGGTGATCCGCAGGGTGATGCCCTGGTCTTTCGCCTTGCGCTCGAAGACGTCCCAGACCTGATCGCGGTCGGTGGTGCCGATGCGCACCACTTTGTCCGAGGACGCGTCGTCGGTGCCGCACGCCGTCAGGGTGAGGGCCGCGGTTGCTACCAGGACCGGGATCGCCAGTACCCGATGGAATTTCACTCGTGCTCCCGAATGCTCGTCGCGAGGGTGGCGGGCCGACGCGTTGCCGCCGTCCCGCCTTTTCTGAACCCGGCAATCCAAGCGGTGCGGCGCGGGGGCCGACAAGGATTTCGATAGTGGTGAGCGGAACCCTCGCGCAAAGTTGGACAGTCGTCTAATTTGACTGTCAACCGAACTCCGCGCGTCGGCGGCGGGCGGCGGACCGCCGTGAGGGGGCGGTCCGCATCGGCCGCGGGAGACGACCGGGGACGGTGGCGTGCGGTGTTTGCCCGAGGGCTCGTCGGGTAGGCGGTCGGGGAAGCGCACCCGGGATTCTGATTTCCGTGGCCCCGCAGACCGCTCGAAGGGACGTCCCATGCACTACGTCGACACGGCCAAAGAGCAACTGATCGATCTCGTCGAGAAATTCCTCGAATCCGCCAGCCGGACCGGACCGAGCCGGACCGTGACGATCGCCCGGCCGCGAGCCGAGGTCGAACGGTTCTGGCGCGACGCCGACAACCTGTCCCGGGTGCTCGGCGATCTCGGCGACGTCTGCGCGACCGGTCCCGCCGACTACGAATGGACACTGCTTCGCGGTGACGACGAGGCGCTGACCTGGCAGACCACGCTGGTGACCGAGGCGGACGGCCTGCGTTTCGTGGGCGTCGCCGATGACGGCTCCGCTCGTGAGGGTGGTCCGCAGATCGGCTTGTCCTTCGCCGACGCGCCGCACGGTCTCGGCACCGAGGTGACGATGCGCGCGTCGGCGCCGGTCCCCGGTTTCCTGATCGGACCCGCGGCGTTCAAGGCGCTCTACCGTGCGCGGGCACTGCTGCAGACCGGGGAGCTGCCCACCCTCGAACACAACCCGAGCGCCCGCTGACCGAGGAGACGACATGCGCGCACTCTGCTGGAACGGCGTCAACGATCTGGCGGTGGAGACCGTCGACGAGCCGAGGCTGGTCAATCCGCACGACGCCATCGTGCGGGTCCAGCTGACCACCACCTGCGGTTCGGACCTGCATTTCATCGACGGCTACCTGCCGGGCATGCGCGAGGGCGATGTGTTCGGTCACGAGTTCATGGGCGAGATCGTGGAGGTCGGCAAGGAGGTCGCCGCGCGTTCGGTCGGTGACCGGGTCGTCGTCCCGTCCTTCATCGGCTGCGGCTCGTGCTGGTACTGCGACAACGACCTGTACTCGCTGTGCGACACGACGAACCCGAACGCCGAGCTGCAACAGCCGATCCTCGGGTATCCGACCGGCGGCATCTACGGGTACACCCATCCGTTCGGCGGCTATCAAGGCTCGCACGCGCAGTTCATCCGGGTGCCGTTCGCCGACGTCAACTGTTTCACCGTCCCCGAAGGGGTGACCGACGAGCAGGCGCTGTTCCTGTCCGACGCGGTGCCGACCGGGTTCATGGGCGCCGACTTCTGCGACATCGAGTCCGGCGACACGGTCGCGGTCTGGGGAAGCGGCGGCGTCGGGCTGATGGCCGCGCACAGCGCCCGGCTGCTCGGTGCGGAACGCGTCATCGTCATCGATCGGCTACCCGAGCGACTTTCCCTCGCGCGCGCGAATATCGGCGCGGAGACCATCGACTACACGGCGGTGGACAGCGTGCTCGACGCGCTGCGCGAAGGCACCGGCGGCCGCGGACCCGACGCCTGCATCGACGCCGTCGGGATGGAGGGGCACGGCACGGGTCTGCAACAGATCTACGACCGCGCCAAGCAGCTGCTGCGCATGGAGACCGATCGCGCGACGCCGCTGCGCGAGGCGATCCTCGCCTGCCGCAAGGGCGGCACCGTCGCCGTGCTCGGCGTCTACGGGCTCACCGACAAGTTCCCGATGGGCGCGGTGACCAACAAGAACCTGACCATCCGCACCGCGCAGCAGCACGGGCAGCGGTACGTGCCGCGGTTGCTCGACTACGTCCAGCGCGGCGAACTCGACCCGACGTATCTCATCACTCACGACATGCCGCTCGAGGACGCGGTGACCGGCTACGACCTGTTCAAGAACAAGCGGGACGGCTGTGTCCGAGCCGTTTTCCGTCCGTGAGTTCGGCACGACGGCACGATCGTCACACCCGCGGTCCGGCCAGAGGGTAGGAATCGGGCCTTCGGCAGGGTGTCTCCCCCCGAATGTCGCAGGTCAGCGGCTTGCCGCGTGCAATCGGACGCGAAAGAGCGCATTCTGTGTTAAGGGTCGGGTGCTCGTAGTCATGACGTACTTCGGAACGGGAACTACGCATCATGTCCACGCCATACGGACAGAAGGCGCTGGGTAACGGATCGTACTCGGCAGAATACGATCGTGCGCGGCACCGGTCGGACGGTTGTGCCACTCTGTCCCACCGGGACCGCCACGGGGGCTTGCGCGAGATTCCACTCGATCACGGCGCGACCCGTATGACGATCGGGCGGTCGCACGCGGCGGACATCGTCGTGAGTGCCGACGCGACGGTTTCGCGTCTGCACGCGATCATCGAGCGAGTGGGCGGCTGCTGGGTCGTCATCGACAACGGTCTGTCGATGAACGGGACCTTCGTCAACGGCGAGCGCATCGGCGGATTTCGGAAGCTCGAGTCCGGCGATACGGTGCGCCTCGGAAAATCGGTGTTCGTCTTCACCGACGGCCGCCCGTCCGAAGACGAGAAAACGATGATGCAGGCGGGGCTGCCGACCCGGAATTCGCTGACCGACGCCCAGTATTCGATTCTGGAGGCGCTGTGTCGCCCGTACGACTCCGAGGCCGCGTTCACCTACCCCGCGTCGAACTGGCAGATCGCCCACGATCTGTGCCTGAGCGTCGCCACGGTCAAAACTCACATGCGAGCACTGTTCAAGATTTTCGACGTGGAGGCCCTGCCGCCGAATCAGAAACGCGTATTCCTGGTCGAACGTGCCATGGAGAGCGGCGTGATCGACTATCACGATCGGTAGGGCTCCAGGCCGTTTCGTCGATCTCTGTGCGCGGCCCCGGCGCCGCGGCGACTCCTTTCGATGCGGTGGAGGTCAGATCGGGCGGAAGCCCGCGCCGATGCCACCGCGTGCGTCGATGTCCTCGATGATGGCGGCCATGTTCCCGCCCAGCTGCGGTCCGAGGCACGGCACGTACAGGTAGCCGTTGACCATGCCGACCAGCGTTGTCCCGACCACGACAGGTCCGCCGGAATCGCCGGGAAGGACGCAGATCTGGGTCCAAGCCCAATTGTTGGTCTGGAACACATCGCCGTATGCCAGACCGCAGGTGTGGCCCGTGGTGTAGCCCTGCTTGCACGCGATGTCGGGGAACCGCGCCGGACCGCCCAACGCGGTGATCGTCGTGTTCCCCACGCGATTCACGGGGACGACTTTGGTCGGATCGAACTCGAGGACGGCGTAGTCCATCTCATCGTTCGTGTAGGCGAACGAGCCGACGACGCCGGCGTCACGGTTGGCCTCGGCGCCGATCGTGGTACCCGCGACACTGCAGTGACCCGCGGTGAGACCGACCAGCCGACCAGCGGCATCGTGCCCGATCGTGGTGAGCGTGCAGACGCCCTGGTCGCCGACGACGATGCCGGAGCCGCCGCCGAGCACCGCCGGGGCAGCGGCATGCGCGATGCCGCCTTGCGCCCCGGCCGGCAGCACGCCTGCCGCGAGTGCGAAGACGGCCACTGCGAGCTTCCTGAACATGTCCATCCCCTCGCTGGAGCCGCGACGCTCCCGTGCGGCGTGAATGACGTCGGCACATCTATTGCGCAAGGCCTATCGGCGCGACGGCTTCAGGCCTTGTCGTTGTGTTCGCTCTGGCATCGAGTCCGGTCGGTCGTGCTGTGTTGATAGCACTTTTACTACAGGTCACCACACCAACAGGTGTGTGACGCGCGGCGGTTTCGGCATACGCCTAGGTCAGACGAGGCAGATGCCCGTCCCGAACGGGAAGATCGGCGGGACGAAGCAGACCCACCACAGGAATGGATTCCACCACAGAAGGGCGGGCTCGACCTGATCGGGAACTTGATCGGAGGCGGGCGCCACCTGAACGGGCACAGGAGGTTCGACGGCCGGGGCCGAGGTTGCAACGCCTGAGCCGAGGGCGATCATAGGTGCGATCGCTACCGCTGCGACGGCTGCGCGCATTTTGGTTGATTTCATGATCTTTCCTTCAACTGAGCGCTTTTCGGGACACCCCGCAAGGCGTCCCGGATGACACTCCCAACTCTTCTCGCAGAGCCCGCGAAAGATCTTCCACCTGCGGGTTGGAAATACTCAGACCTCGGGTTGGACCGGTGTGCGCCGCTGTCCGAAGCGGCTACTGGTTCGAGGACGAGCGAGACGGTTGCGCGCGCACGGTTTTTCGGCTGTGCGCGGGAGCGGGGGAGGGGAACGCCTGGGTCTGATGGGTGGGTTGCCCGAGTCGGAATCGTGCGCGGGCGGGTGCGAGCGGCGGGCTGTCTCCGGTCCGACCCGTGCGAAGTCCCGCGGCGAGTTCGGCGGCGACCGCGTCGGCCCGATGGCGCGGTGACCAGCCGAGTTCGCCGCGCGCCCGCGCGGTGTCGATCAGGCACGCGCGGTCGGCGAGTTCGAGCCAGCCCGGATGCAGGGGTTGGACGCCGAGCCGCCAGCTCGCCCACGCGGCTGCTGTGAGCGCGGGCAGCGGGGCCGGGATACGGAATCCGCCGAAGGTCGCGGCCAGTTCGGCGGTTGTCAGCACCGGCTCCGCGGCCAGGTTGTACGGACCGCTCGCCTGCCGCGTCAGGATCAGGCGGATGGCCGCGGCGACGTCTTCGCTGTGCACGAGCTGCAACCGCAGGTCCTTCCAGAGCGGGACCGGCAGCCAGCGGCGGCCGATCAGCGTGCGCGGCAGCCACGGACTCAGCGCCCAGTCGGCGAGTTCGGCGGCGGCGTCGGCCTGCGTGATGCCGCACGGCCGGATCCGCGCGATCCGCACGTCGGGGTGTTCCGCCGCGAAACTGTCGAGCAGCGCCTCGAGCACCGCCTTGCCCCGGCTGTAGGCGCTGCCGGGAACCCCGCTCGACGACCACGCCTCGTCGACCCGCCGCCAGCGCGGGGCGGGCGCGTACGCCGCGACCGAGGACGCGCACGTCAGATGCGGTACGCCGCAGTCCGCCACGGCCCGCAGCACATTCGCGCTACCCGCCAGATTCGTCCGTTCCATCAGCGGCTCCCCGCCGCGCGGATGAATCGCCCACGCCAGGTGCACCACCGCGTCCGCGCCCGCGAACGCCTCGCACAGCGCCCCGACGGCCCCCGGCGCACCGACATCGCACCGCACCCAACGGGCCCGCGCGTACGGCCCGCGCTCCGCGGGCGGCCGGCGAACGACCCCGACCACCTCCCAGTCCTCGGCGCGCAGCGCCCGCAACAGCGCGGTCCCCACATTCCCACTGGCCCCGGTGACGACAGCCTTCACCAGCCGCCCCCTCCGAGGCTCTGCCCGGCGTAAGACATGCCCACGCCATACCCAGAACCGCCGCAGTCACACGATGGTGTCACGCCCCAGGGGCAAGGCAGCGGCTCGGCATCACCCGGAACTTTTTTCGCGGCGGGTGTCCGAGAATGGGTCGTGGCTTCGACGTCTCGGATGAGCGGCGCCATCGAGGGGCCGACGGACCACAGGAGTTGTCATGAAGTACATGATCCTGAGCTACGGCTCGCAGGTGGACTACGACGGCATGGTCGGCAAGGAGACCGGGCAACCGGCCTGGTCGCCGGAGGACGTGGCGGCGATGGTCGCGTTCATGGGCGAGTTCACCAAGAAGCTGGAGGAGTCCGGGGAGCTGGTGGAGACCCGCGGGCTCGCCGAGCCGGTGCACACCCGGCGCGTCTCGGCCAAGGACGGCGTGCCGTTCGTGACCGACGGACCGTACGCCGAGACGCAGGAGGTACTGGCCGGTTACTGGGTCGTGGAGTGCGAGAGTTTCGACAGGGCGACCGAGATCGCCGCGGAACTGAACAACTGCCCGGCCCCGCCGCACATCCTGGCCTCGGCCTACGCCGACGTGCGGCCGATCATGGAGTCCGCGGCCGAGTTCGGCTGATCCGGTGACCGATTCCCAGGTAGCGGACCTGCTGCGCCGGTCGGCGCCGCAGGTCCTCGCCGCGCTGGTTCGCCGCTACGGCCACTTCGACACCGCCGAGGACGCCGTGCAGGAGGCCATGCTCGCGGCGGCGACCAAATGGCCCGCCGACGGCGTGCCCGACGATCCGCGGGCGTGGCTGATCACGGTGGCCGCCCGCAGGCTGACCGACCTGCTGCGCAACGAGCAGGCCCGCAGGCGCCGGGAGGAGACCGTCGCGCGCTGGTCGCCGCCGCGCGAGTGGGTCGCGCCGCCCGCCGATCGCCGCCCGGCCGATTCCGACGACACCCTCGTCCTGCTGTTCCTGTGCTGCCATCCGGCGCTGTCGCCGACCGCGCAGGTGGCGTTGACGCTGCGCGCCGTCGGCGGCCTCGACACTGCCGAAATCGCCCGCGCCTTCCTGGTTTCCGAGGCGACCATGACCAAGCGCATCGGCCGCGCCAAGCAGGCGATCAAGGCCACCGGCGCCACGTTCGCCCCGCCCTCGGCCACCGAGCGCGACGCCCGGCTGGCGGCCGTGCTGCACGTCTTGTACCTGGTGTTCACCGAGGGATACGCGCCGACCTCCGGTCCGGATCTGCATCGGGTCGAGCTCTCCGCCGAGGCCATCCGCCTGACCCGCCTCGTGCACCGGCTGCTGCCGGACGATCGTGAGGTGACCGGCTTGCTCGCCCTCATGCTGTTGACCGACGCCCGCAGGCCCGCCCGGACCGGTCCCGGCGGCGAACTCGTCCCGATGGCCGAGCAGGACCGATCCCGCTGGGACCGTGCGATGATCGAGGAGGGCGTCGCTTTGATCACCGCGGCGCTGCCGAAGGGGGCGCCGGGTCCGTATCAGTTGCAGGCGGCGATCGCGGCCGTGCACGACGAGGCCCCGACCTACGCCGAGACCGACTGGCCGCAGATCACGCTGCTCTACGAGTGGCTGCTGCGGCTGGTCGACAATCCGATCATCGCGCTGAACCACGCCGTCGCCGTCGCCATGGCGGCCGGGCCGCGAGCCGGTCTGCGGCTGCTGGACGAGCTCGCCGCCGACGAGCGCCTGCGGACCGACCACCGGGTGCCCGCCGTGCGCGCCCACCTGCTGGAACTGCTCGGCGACGGCGCGGCCGCGCGCGAGTCCTACCTGCGCGCGGCCCGGCAGACCACCAGCCTCCCCACCCAGCGCTACCTGTACGCCCGCGCCGCCGCCCTGCCCGCCGGCTGAGCGGGCCGCTGCCCCGAAATCGCGCTCGGCGTGCCGCGCCGAGGGCAGGCCGGGGCCGATCCGAACCGGAATCGGCCGTGCCGCGCCGTTTTCCGGCTGTGTGGACCGAAGTTGCCTGTCCGGCACTTGGGCTGCGAGCGATGGTTCCGATAGGTATGATGCCCCGATGTGATCGAAACCTGTTTTGGTCGAACACTTTTCAACTGCCGCAAGTTTGCTGAGCGGCGAGCGTGGCGCTGGACCGAACTGGGATCGGCGGGTCTACGCAGCGGCTGAGTTCGTTGCGGCACAAGGCGACCGGGGTTTTGGGGTCGCCAGTGGATTGCCGACTCCGCTCCACCGGGACGCGTCGACACGCGACCGCTTCACCTAGGCAACCTGAAAACGGTTGTGAGTACGTCGCTTTCATCGAAGTATTCGATTTGTAGGGGGTTTTGCTGTGACGTCTACACTGAGAAATCCGACCCTGCCTGCGGCTGCGGATGCCGCAGCCCGGGTCGACGGCCAAGGCCGAACCGAGTGAGGCTGGATTCGGAGGCGTTCGCCGCCGATCCGCACGGTGCGTATTCCGCGCTCCGTAAGGAACACGGTCCGCTGGCCCCCGTGGAGCTGGCCGACGGGGTCTCCGCGACACTGGTGCTCGGCTACCGCGAGGCGCTGCAGATCCTCAGCGATCCAGCGCGTTTCCCGACCGATCCAACGGATCTTCCATCGGACGCAGGCTGGCCTGCGCTTCCGCTGTCGCAGTGGCGGCCGAGCGCCGCCCGAGGCGAGGACCCCAACCGGCACCGGGAGGCCTACAACGACTGCCTGGCTCGGGTCGATCTGCACGCGTTGCGCTCCGACGTCATCGCCAACGCGGTACCACTGATCAACTCGTTCTGTGGTGAAGGCGCCGCCGATCTGCTCAACGAGTACGCCGTACCGCTGACCGTGCGGGTGATCAACGCCTTGCTGGGCTTCCCGCCGGAAGCGGACGACGCCGCGTTCGCCGCGTTGACGCACATGCGCGACGCCGCCGACGCGGCAGCGGCGGAGACGGCTGCCGAGCAGTTGGCCGCGGTCGTCCGAAAAACTCTGGCGGACAAGCGGGCGCGACCCGGCTCGGATGTGATGTCGGCCCTGCTGACGCACCCCAGCCGGTTCAGCGACGCGGAGATCACCCGGACCGTCGGCATGATGTACGAGGGCGGCGCCGAGCCCACGTGGAACTTGATCGCCAACACATTGCTCGAGATGACCAAGGACGTGTCGTTCCGCGATGTCCTCCTCGGCGGATCCCTCTCGACGAGAGACGCGATCGACGACGTGCTGTTCGGTGACCCGCCGGTGCCCAACGGCTGCGTCAGCTATCCGCGCCAGCCACAGATCATCGGCGCCACGATGCTCCCGCCGAATCAGCCGGTGATCACCAGCATGGCGGCATCCAACAACGATCCGACGACGAGCGGCGGCGATCGCACCGGCAACCGATCGCATCTGGCGTGGGGAGCCGGACCGCATACGTGCCCGGACAAGGCTCAGGCGGTGGCCATGGTGATCGCCACCGAGGCCGTCGAACAACTACTCGACGTCCTACCCGAGATCGAGCTCGCCGAGCAGCCGCAATGGCGGCGCGGCGCGTTCCACCGTGCGTTGACAGCTCTACCGGTGACCTTTCCCAAAACCCCACCCCTGAATCTATAAGGAGAAGCCGCGTGCAGCCGCAGCAGGCGCCACTTCGTGAGGGCGCCGAACCACGCCCCATCGAGTTGATCGGGCCACGAATCTCGCTCTACAGCCCCGAGTTCGCTCACGATCCGCACCGCGCCTACGAAGAAATGCGTCGCCGCTACGGACCGCTGGTGCCGGTCGAGATCGACCCCGGCATTCCGGCGACCCTTGTCATCGGCTACTCGACGGCGGTCAAGATCCTCGGCGACGAAACGCGTTTTCCGGCCGACCCGCGGGCCTGGCAGAAGACCATCGATCCGGATTCGCCGATCCTGCCGATGGTGGAGTGGCGGCCCAACGCCCTGCGCAATGTCGGTGCGACGCGCATTCGCTACCGGACGGCGACCAACGATGCGCTGGCCGGTGTGGATCTGCATTCGCTGCACGCGGTCGTCGAGCGGATCGCGGTTCAGCTGATCAACTCGTTCTGCCGCGCGGGCGAGGCCGATCTCATCAGCCAGTACGTGCAACCGCTGGTGTTCTCCGTGCTCAACCACATCCTCGGGTGCCCGCCCGAGATCGGCGAGCGGGTGGCCGCGGCGTCGGCGGCGATGTTCGAGGGCGTGGACACGGCCACGGTCAACGCGATGCTCGACGACGCTTTGCTCGAGCTCGTCGATCTCAAACGCGCCCATCCCGCCGAGGACGTCGCCACCCGGCTCGTCCAGCATCCGGCCGACCTCGACGACAAGGAACTGATCAACGCGCTGGTCACCTGTTACGCGGCGGGCATCGAACCGCAGCAGAACCTGATCAGCAATACGTTGCGGTTGATGCTCACCGACAGGCGTTGGGAGACGGACAATCTCGGTTCGGCGCCGCTGACACGTGCGGCGCTGGAAGAGATCCTGGCCACCGACCCGCCATTGGCCAACTACTGCATCACCTATCCGCCCAACCCCGTCATGATCGCGGGGGCATCGCTGCCCGCGAACGAACCGGTCATCATCAGCATGGCGGCGTGCAGCAACGATCCGGCGATGAACAACGGCCAATACTTCGGCCACGGAGCGGCGTGGAGTCTGGGTTGGGGCGGTCCCAGCCCGCACCAATGCCCCCGGCAGGCGCAGGCATCCGCGTTCCAGATAGCCCAGGACGCCATCGACCAACTGTTGGACGCGCTTCCGGAATTGCGGTTGGCGATCCCGGCCGACGACCTGGTGTGGCGTCCGGGCCCGTTCCATCGAGCGCTGGCGGCACTGCCGGTCGCCTTCCCCAAGATGCCGCCACTGAATGTCGGGTGAGGCGTATGAACTGAGGCCGACCAGATGATCCGGGCTGAGCGCGGTGCTCAGCCCGGCCGGTGTTTCCATTTTCGTTCCGCCCGCGACTGCGCGTCCGCGCTCGACGTCGTGGACAACCGCGCGGGTGGCAGGCAGTACAAGGGTGAGCGCAATGACCAGAGCTGAACTTCCCGTCGACCTATCCTCCGAATCCCTGCTGGAGCTGAATGATCCTGGCTCGACCGTCCGAGCGTTGCGGGAGGTGATCTTCGGCGCGCATACCGAGCTGCACCTGCGAGTCCGTGACATCGTCGCCGGCCTCGGTGATGTCGCGCGGTCCGATCTCACCTTCACCCAGCAGACCCAGGCCGCGCCCGATCTGCTGCGCGCGGTCATCGCGGCTCTGGGCCGCCCCGCCCGCGACATCGCGACCGACACGCAGTTGCGCGGCGCGCTGTGCGACTGGGCTCAGGTCGCCGCACCCCGGTTGCTGCTGGTGCTGACCGGCCACTTCGACCTCGCGATCGGCGCGATCCTCGCCCACGGCAACGGCTCGCCCTACCAACAGGCGTGTCTGGCGGACTTGGACTCCGGCGCGGCGATGGGGGTGCTGGCGCTGACCGAACTGGGCGGCACGAACGGAGCGGACCAACAGACCCTCGCCGAGTGGGACCCCGTCTCCAGGGGGTTCTGGCTGACCACGCCGTCACCGGAAGCCGCGAAGTTCATGCCGAATGTCGGTTGCGACGGGGTGCCGAAGATCGTCGTGATCACCGCCCGGCTGGTCATCGACGGCCGCGACGAGGGCGTCCTGCCGTTCCTTTTGCGGATGCGCACAGCCGACGGGCTCGCGGCCGGCGTGGAGGTGGTCACGCTGCCGGACAAGACATCCGCGCCGATGGATCACGCGATGCTCCGGTTCGATCGGGTATGGCTGCCGCGTGAGGCGCTGTTGGGGGGTGAGTGGGCGCGGTTCGGCGAGGACGGCCGGTTCGAGTGTGCGCTGCCGCCGCGCCGCCGTTTCCATCGCGCGATCGCGGTTCTCGACAACGGACGCCTGGACCTGGCGACCGCGGCCATCGCCAGTGCCCGCGCGGGCTTGGCCGGACTGGTGAACTACAGCCGCCAGCGACGTCCAGGATCCGGCACGAGGATGTCCGACCGCGACGCGGTGCGACGGGACCTGGTGTCGGCCTTGGTGTCGGTGTACGCGACCAGCGCACTGGGGCAACAGATCCGGGACATGCGCGCGACCGCCGACGATCCCGACCAGAGGCTGTGGTCGGCGCTGGCCAAACCCTTGCTGTCCCACACCGCCGACAACGTGCTCCGGATCTGCCGGCAGCGCGCCGCGGCGCAGGGCGCCTTACGCGTCAACCACCTGGTGGACTGGCTCGGCAATCTGGAAGCGATCATCACCGCCGAGGGTGAGAATCAGATCCTGCTGGTCATGGCCGGGCTATCCCGGAGCCTGACCGCACTTCGACTACCGAACACGCCCGCACAGCTGCCGTGGTACCTCGATCTGCTCGTCGATCGTGAACGCACGCTCGCCGCCGCGATGGAAGACGGCCGCTATCAATCGGCAGGCGTCGTCCTCGGCCGGGACTCGGCGGCGATCGAGCTGGCCACCGCTACCGGAGATCGGCTCGCGACGACCGCCCTGGTCATCGCCGCCGCCCGAACGGTCGATCCGGCCGCCAGGAGACTGATCGAGTCGACCGCCACGGCGTACGCGCTCGGACGCGTCGACGCCCACGGCGCGTGGTACACCGCCCGCGGCTTGCTGCCGTCGGAGCGCGCCGCGCGAGTCGAGACCCAGTTGCAACGGCACTACGCCGAGCTGGCGGGCCATTTGCCGGGCATGGTGGACGCATTCGCCATTCCGGCCCTGCCCGGCCCGATCTTCGCGCCCGACAACACCGGTGGGCCGGCGAAGACCAGCGACCGACCGGCCGCCTACGTCGAACGGTGGATGGAGTACGCCGGGTGGACCGGTCGCTGGTCCTAGCCCGATCAGCACACCGAGCCGCGGTCGTGACCGGTTGTCGCGACCGCGGTATCGGTCCGGGCCGACAGGTCGCCGACCTCGGCGCGCGTCCGTTCGAGCGCGAAACGCGGACCCGCTACTCCGGGATGCGCTCGGCGTACTCCGCCTCGAGCCGAGCGAGCTTGGGCCAGAACGGTTCCGGAGTGCTGCCCGAGAGCCGGGTGACCAACAGGTCGAGGTGGCTGTGCCAGCCGCCGGAGACGCTGAGCAGGGCGCCGCGGTCGGGGAGCTTGCGGTGGTCGAGTTCCAGGCGGACCTGTTCGCCGACCTGCTCCAGCGTGAAGGTGACCTCGGACCCGTCACCCCAGGTGAACGACAGCAGCCGCGGCGGGTCCCAGGCCAGGACCTCGCCCCGCATCCGGTGCTCGTTCGAGTACTGCGGCGGCGCCGGATCGTCGGCGCCGGTGAGTTCGGAGTTGCGGAAGATCAGTTCGACCTCGCCGCCCGCCGCCTCCGCCATCTCGCCGCCCGCCAGCCAGGTGCGCCGCAGCTCGGCGTCGGTCAGGTATCGCCACACCCGCTCGATGGGGCCGGGCAGCAGTCGCTCCATGCGCACCGCGCCGGGTTCGGTCACCGTGCCGTAGCCGGAAATCTGTTGTGCCGTCATGATTCATCCTCGGTTCGGAGTAGTTCTTCGAGCCTGTCGAGCCGCTCGGTCCAGAAGCGCTCGTAGAAGCGCATCCACTCGGCGCCGTCCCGGATAGGCCGCGCGTCGAGGCGGCAGACATGAACCCGGCCGCGCACCGTCCGCCGCACCAACCCCGCGCGCTCGAGCACCTGAATGTGCTTGGACGCCCCGGCCAGTGTCATCGCGTACGGCTCGGCCAACTCGCCCACACTGTGCGCCCCCTCGGCGAGCCTGCGCAGCATGGCCCGCCGGGTGGGGTGCGACAGCGCGTGAAACAGCGCGTCCAGCCGCTCGGATTCTTGTTCAACCACATGGTTGAGTATGCGCCCCGCAAGGTCTGATGGTCAACCACTTGGTTGAATTAATTCGCCAGTGGTCGCTGCGGACACGTCCGAGCCGACTGCCGTACGGGCGGTGGTACGAGCGCCTGAGATCGATTGCCGGCGCTGGGTGAACAACCGCACCGGTGGAGTGCTAATCGAGGGCGCGGGCGAGCAGGAGAGTGAGATGGTCGCGTTCGGCGGCCGACAGCGCGTGGAAGAGTTCGGCCTGTACTGCCGAGAGGGCCGTGTCGAGTTCGTCGAGTCGGCGTCGTCCCCCGGGTGTGAGGGTGATCAGATTGCGGCGTCGATCGCTGGGGTCTGGTAACCGCTCGACGTGACCTTGTTCTGCCAGCTCGCTGACCATGGTGTGCATGTCGCTCTGGTCGATCGCGCACCGCTGGCCGATCTGCGCCTGGCTGCCGGGACCGAATTCGTCGAGCGCGGCGAGGATCGCGAAGTGGTAGGCGCGACCGCCCGCATCGGCCATCGCTTCTGCGATGAGCCGATGCGCCCGAGCCGACACTTTGCTGATCAGCCAGCTCGGCTTGGTTCGTAGCCGTGCGGGTGTTTCGTCGATCGCCATGCAGGCAGTGTAGGCATTCCCTTGGTTCTCCCAAGGAATCCAAGTATTCTTGGTCCGCCCAAGTTTGGTCGAACCAAGGAAAAGCGGAATCGATGTCACTCACTCTCGACGAAGCCCGAGTCGTCAGCGCCCGTGTGCGCGAACGTGCCGCAGAACTGGGTGCGCGGATCACCGTCGCGATCGTCGACGACGGCGGGCACCTTCAGGTCCTCGATCGCATGGACGGTGCGCCGCCGTTGTCGGCTCGTATCGCCCCGGCGAAGGCGTCGAGCGTGGCGCTGTTTCACCGCGACGGCAGCGAGCTGGTGCGGTTGCAGCAGGCATGGCCCGCGCTGTTCGCGCAGATGGATCACCTGGCGGGCACGCCGATCGTGGCGGGCGCGGGCTCTCGCTTGATCCGGCGTGGCGATGTCGTTGTCGGTGCGATCGCGGTCAGCGGTGGGAAGCCGGAGCAGGACGACGAGTGTGCCGATGTCGGGCTCGGCATCTGTTCGTCCGCGCCGTCCGCTGCGGGTCGAGTACAGCGGAATGGTCCCCGCGGTGGCGCTATCGACCGCGACGGCGGTCGTGGTGATGTCCGTGGTCGCGACGTCAGTCAATGACGTTGTCATGAATGCGTTTGTTGGGAGGAGCGTCATTCCGCACGGGCCGGTCGTCGCTGCTGGTCCCGGACCAAGTGAGATTAGGATCTTGGAGCGTGGTCCACGGGCGATCGCTCGGCATCGAAACCCCGCGAGCCGCAACGACATTGCCCGACGTGTCTGCTTGGAGAACGCATTGAACAGCCCGTACTCGCCTGTCGAGGAGCTCAACCTGCTGATGGGTTTGCAGGACAGGCTCGGCTACGAGAATTACGCCGACGGATTCGGTCTGACGGACTTCGGGGACATCTCCGGCTTGGTCGCGGGCTGGTCCAAGGACTCGGAGTTCACCGACCGGCTGATTCCCTTCGCGCAGGCCAACGGTTCCGGTTCGTTCTACGCGCTGTGGCGTCTCGACGACCGGGCCGACCTGGCGACGCTGCCCGTCGTCGTCTTCGGGGACGAAGGCGGGGAGTACGTCGTCGCCCGCCACGTGCGGGAGTTGTTCCAGCTCCTCGGCTTCGACTCGGAGATCCGAGTGGACTGGGAAGAGGTGTATTTCTATCGCGGAGAGGACGAGGCGCACAGCGACTGCCACGACGAGTTCGTCGCTTGGCTCGACGAGAACTTCGGCCTGTCGCCGGCGGGCGACCCGGCAGCTGTACTCGCGGCGGCACAGGCGGAGCTGGGGGAGCGGTTCGCCGACTGGGCCAAGCCGTTCCTCTCCTGACCCCCGCTCGATTCAGCTCCACGGCCGAACGACATCCACACCGTTCCTGGACGCCGTACGATTCGCCGAGGACCCGCTGAGCAGATCGGTAGCACCACAATGATTCTCGCGACAGCCCTCGACGTTCTGGCGCAAGTCGGCAACCCCGCACCGGAGCCGCCGCCCGAGTCGGGCAAATCCTTGCAACTCGTCCGATATCTGATCTGGTTCGCCATCATCGGCGTGGTCGCGGTGGTCGTGATCGGTATTCCGCTGATCGTCGTCCTGGTGACGCGCCGGTCCAACCGTCGGGCGCCGGGCGGGCCGGGTCCGGGCTACGGTGGCGCGCACCCGCCGGGGCCGGGTGGACCCGGCGGGGGTGGTCCGGCGGGCAGTGGGAACCACGGTTACGGTGGCGGCGGCCCGAGGGTCTGAGCGCCGCCGACATGGACCCTTCGCGAACAGGGTCGTAGCCGAACCGGTCGGTCCGACGAGCACGGCCGATAGTGAACTTCTGATACGAAGTGCCTGTTCTGTAGGTTTACATGTCAACGGTTGGGCGTGACGGCCGAGGCGCACATGATCGACCGATCGGTCGCAATAGGGAGGAATGTCGAAACATGGCGCGCACCAAGGAATTCGACCCAGATGTCGTCTTGGAGCTCGCCATGGATCTGTTCTGGGAGCGCGGGTTCGAAGCGACTTCGATGTCCGATCTGGTCGAGCATCTCGGCATAGGCAAGGCCAGCATCTACGCCGCTTTCGGTTGCAAACACGAACTGTTCAGCAAGGCGCTGCAACGCTATCTGCAACTCGCCGACGAGCGGATCACCGGCGCGCTCTCCCAACCGGGCCCGGCCGTACCCGCCATCCGAGCGCTCCTCGGCCGTTTCGTCTCCGAAGCCTGCGACGAACACCGCTACCTGGGCTGCCTGGTGTCCAATACCGCCGTCGAGCTCGCCGCCCGAGACCCCGAGATCGCCGCACTGGTCGAATCCGGCTGGGCAAGCTGGGAAACCATTTTCGCTTCGGCGTTCGAGCGCGCCCAGGCGCAGGGCGAACTGGCGGCCGACCGCGACCCACGTGCGCTGGCCCGGTTCCTGCTGGTCTTCCTCCAGGGCGTCTGGGTCTTCGAGCGCACGCCCAACGCCGCCACCCGCCTGCGCGACGCCAGCGAAATGGTAGCGGCGTTTCTGTTCGGTTAGCCCACGCCGGATCGGAGCCGCCGTATCCCTCGAGCCGCATCTCGCAAACATCCCACCAATCGACTGACTGCGGGAGTCCCGAGCCGGTAGTTCGGCGCCGAAATTTGCCGCATATTCGCGGCGATCATGGGTAGGCGGCATCTGATCGACGATTCGCGGGACCCGAGGAGGTGATCGCGATGATGATGCCCGGTATGTGCATGCAGATGATGGACATGTTCATGGGTCTGCTCAACATGCTTCCCGGCATGCCGATGATGATGTGATCACTGGAAAGAATCGGCCTCCAGGGCGAATCAGCACCCTGGAGGTCGTTGCCCGAACGGCCGTCAATCCGTGGTGGAGTGCAATTCGACGCAGCATTCGCCCGCGCGCGGCACCAGTGCGGCTCGCACGCTCGCGGCCTCCAGCCCGGTCAAGACACCGGAGAGGAAGGCATGGTTGAGACCGCACACCAATTCCGGCGCGGTCTGCGCCAGTGGATGGAACGGGCAATTGCGCAGCCGGACGCAGGACGGGGATTCCCGGCTCGGTTCGAAGCCGTACTCACCGAGCAGGCTGTGCACGAGGGTGAGCGCACGCTCGGTACTCAACCGACCGGGTTTGACGCGATCCCGCTCGGCGCGCCCGATGTCCGCACCGCGACGGCCGGCGACCCGCATCGCGGCGTCTCGGGCCGTCTCGTCGGCGCCTTCACCGAGAACGGCGTCCATCAGGATCTCGGCGAGCACTTCGTAGCGGCGCTCCGGGATGCTCACCCGAACGTCGACGTCGGTGGGCTCGTAGACCTTGGGGGCGCGCCCGACACGTCGAACGCCGCCGACCGCCTCGTAGTGTGCGCGCAACAATCCGGCGTCGACGAGCTTGTCCAGATGGAACGCGGCCAGCTTCCGCGAGATCCCGACTTCGGCGGCGGCCTCGTCGCGGGTCACCGGATGGTGGGCCCGCCGGATGAACCAATACATGCGCCGCCGCAGCTCATCGTCGAGTACGGCGACCGCGCCGATGGCCGATTCAGTGGTCACGCGACCACGATACGCCAATTCGAGCAGTTTTTATGGGGCAGGCAGCACGATGATCCAGGTGCTTGACCTCCGTCACGAATAACGCCAATAATCGTTGGCGAAACTACGAACGGGAGCCCGGATGGTCGACGACACCGCTCGAGCCGCCGGATTCCCACGCTGATATCGCCTTCCCACCTCATCCGCAGGAGCACATCATGGGCATCGCAGCACTGATCACCTGGCTGTTGACCGCGGGCGGCGGCTCGGTCCTGCTCGCCACCTGGATCGCCAAAGGCGGCGCGCGACAACCAACCGCCAGCCACCTGCCGCCACCGGTCGTCTTCGGTCACTTCCTGCTCGCCGCGGCAGGACTCGTCGTCTGGATCGTCTACCTGGTAGCGGACGCCACGGCGCTGGCTTGGATCGCGTTCGCCCTGTTGGTCCCCGTCGCCGCCCTCGGATTCGCCATGCTCCTGCGCTGGCTGCCGGTCTACCGCGCCCGCACGGCCAATGCCGGCGACTCCGCTCCGCCGGAACGGCACTTCCCGGTCGCGATCGTCGGCGCGCACGGCGTCCTGGCCGTCACCACGGTGGTCCTGGTCCTGCTCACCGCCCTGGGCATCGGAGCCGACTAGACATGACCCGCGCCGCCCTCCGCGTCGTTCACGACCACACCACCCTCGATCTGGACGCGGCCGAACTCGCCGCCCGGGATTTCCTGCTCGCGCTCGGCGTCGATCTCGACGCCGATCACCTGCACGCCACCCCCGGTCGCATGGCTCGCGCCTACGCCGAGCTGTTCACCTCTCGCCCGTTCGACCTGACCACCTTCCCCAACGACGAGGGCTACGACGAGCTCGTCCTCGCCCGCCGAATCCCGTTGCGGTCGGTGTGTGAGCACCACCTGCTGCCGTTCGTCGGTATCGCCCACGTCGGGTATCTACCCGGCCAGCGCATCCTCGGGCTGTCCAAGCTCGCCCGCATCGTCGAGCACTTCTCCCGCCGCCCGCAGGTCCAGGAACGACTCACCAAACAGATCGCCGACTGGCTCGCCGAGCACCTGCAACCCAAGGGCGTCGGGGTCGTCATCGAAGCCGAGCACACCTGCATGACATTGCGCGGCGTGCAAGCGGCCGGCGCCACGACGGTCACCTCCACCCTGCTGGGCAGCTTGCGCGAAGATCCCCGCTCGCGTCAGGAGTTCTTCGCCCTCACCGGCATCGCGCCCTGACCGGAGACCAACGGGGCGAACGTCGGATATCGGGACCGGTTGTGCGCTTAGCATGGCTGTAGGCCATAGAGGCGGTGTGAATCCGACGAGCTGCGGGATGGTGCGTTCATGACGGAGGACAACCGATCGCGGAGTGGTTATCTCGCGACCCTGGTGATCTACGCGATCACCGTGGTCGCGGTGGCTGTCCTCGGCAGGCTCACCCACCGGAAGCTTCCGGAGGCCATGTGCGTGCAGGATTTGGTGACGACCGCGTTCGCGGCGCACAAGCTCTCCCGTACCGTCACCAAAGACGCTGTGGTCGCACCGCTCCGGGCCCCGTTCACGCGGCCCGCGGGCGACGGTGGCCCCGGCGAGGTGATGGAGCGGCCGAAAGCCGACGACGGCGTCGCACACAGCATCGGTCAGCTGCTGACCTGCCCGTTCTGCTTCGACGTGTGGGTGGTCACCGGCTTCACCGTCGGCCACGTCTTCGCGCCGCGCACCACCCGAATGATCGGGGAGTCCTTGGCCGTGCTGGCCGGTGCCGACTTCCTGCACCTGGCGTACGCGACCGCCCAGCGGATCGCCGAGAAGTAGACCTCGCCGGAGGCCGCCCGCTGTCCCCGCACGAGCGCTGTGGCGTGGAGCCGATGCTCGGGCGGGCCGTCCGCGGGTGACCGGCGCGCGTCCACTACTGTCCCCACCGACATTTCGCCTCTTCGAGGAAGCAGGTCGATGGATACCCTGCGGAAGCTGCTCGCCCGTCTGGTTTCGGTCGTGCTCGTTCTCGGCGTCGTGGTCGGGTCCGCCGCCGCCGAGCCGGTTCCCGGTTCCGCGCGGAACCCGGTCCTGGTGATCGGCGGGTTCGACGCGAACGTCGGCAAGCTCGAGACGTTGCGGGCGTGGCTGGAATCGCGCGGCTACACCGCGTACGCGATGGTGCTGCCGGGCACGCCCGCCGCGACGGCACCGCTGGTCGAGTCGGCGGCGGCCGTCGCGGCCGAGGTCGCCGAGATCCGCCGCGAAACCCGTTCGGCGCGAGTGGATCTCGTCGGTCACTCGATGGGCGGTCTGGCCCAGCGCCACTACGTGAAGTTTCTCGATGGGCGAGAGTCGGTGGACACCTACGTCGATTTCGGCACACCGGAGAACGGCGTGGTTCTGGCCTTGCTGTGCTCCCCCTTCTATCCGGGCTGCCGCGACCTGAGCCCGGGTTCGCCGTTCCTCACCGCGCTCAACACCGCACCGGCGATTCCCCCTGATCTGCCCGCCTACCACCTGTTCTCCGAGGACGCGGGCGAGGAGCGCGAACCGCTGCCCGGCGCGAACAACGCGAGCGTGCAATCGTTCTGCCCGGGCCGCCGGGTGTCGCACGCCGACGAACCGATCGACGGCGCTTTCCAGGAGTTGATCGACAGCGCGCTGCGCGGCGGGCCCCTGGCCACCGGTTGCCCCTGATCGTATGTCCGAGGCTGCTTCTACAATCCGCGCGTGACCCTCACTCTCGCCGACCTCGTCGGCTACACCGATCGCGACCTCGACGCCGACCTGGCGCGGTGGTTCTCCGATGCGACTCCCGTCCAGGTACCGGAGGAAACCCGGCCGGTGACACCGTTTCTCGCGCGCCTCGCTCCCGCGGACGCCGCGGCGCTGGCCGCGCTCGACCGCCGGGTGCGCTCGGGCCGCCTGCCGCAGTTCCTGGACATCTTCTCCTGGTCCTACGGTTTCGACTTCGGCGAAAACGGCTGCGGGTTGCTGGATTCCGACTACACCACGGAACTCACCGATGACGACGTCTACTCGATCGGCGCCGACGGCGGCGGCAATCTGTACGTCGTGCTCACCAACGGTCAAGTGGCCGTGTGGTTTCACGAGGAGGAGGTGCTCGAAGGCGGCACCCGCTTCGACAACCTCGACGTCTTCCTCTGGTCGTTCGTGCGCTACCGGGCCGTCCGCGCGGGGAAGCTCGAGCGCTCGGCCGTGGAAGCGGACTTCGTGGCCCTCGGTCAGGACGGCGCACTCGAACCGAACCTCGGCCTGTTGCAGTACATGAAGTAGCTGTGCCCGTTTGCGTGGCGTGGCGCGGCGAATCTATAGTGGCCGTAATCCGATTGGTGCTCCCCAGAAGTACAGCCGCAGAATGGGAGACCACGCCTCGATGATCCAGGCGATGGAGTGGGCGGTGTTGTTTGCCCACCCATTTTTCTGGAGGAATCCATGCATATCGGACTCGGATTGCCGGTCTCCGACCCCACTGTTCTGCTCGATTGGGCGCGCCGTGCCGACGCGGGACCGTTCTCGACGCTCGGCTTGCTCGACCGCCTCGTCTACGACAATCCCGAGCCATTGGTCGCGCTGTCGGTCATCGCGGGAGCGACCAGTCGCGTCAAGGTGCAAACCGAGGTGTTGCTCGCCCCGCTGCGGGAGACGGCACTGCTAGCCAAACAGGTTGCGACACTGGATCGTATGTCCGGCGGCAGGCTGGTGCTCGGGCTCGGCGTCGGTGGACGCGCCGACGACCATCTCGCCACCGGCGTCGAGCTGCGCACGCGCGGCCGCCGGATGAACGAGCAACTCGCGCACCTGCGCAGCCTGTGGTCGGGAGAGCCGTTCGGCGCGGAGTGCGGTCCGATCGGCCCGAATCCGGTGCGTCCTGGAGGTCCGCCGATCCTGTTCGGTGGCTTCAAGCCCGCCGCCCTGGAACGCGTCGCGCGCTGGGGCGACGGTTTCCTCTCCGCGGTTCCGCCGAACTGGGCGGGCGGGTTGTTCGACTCCGTCCGCAAGTCCTGGCACGACCACGGACGCGATGGTGAGCCCCGGCTCGTCGCGCAGGTCAATGTCGCCCTCGGCCCACAACCCGTGGTCGACGAAGCCCGCGCGGCGATCGGCGCCTACTACGAGTTCACCGGCTGGGCCGACAACATGGTGGCGGGCCTGCGCACCACTCCCGACGAGATCCGCGCGACCGTAACGCAATTCGCCGATCTCGGCGCCGACGAGGTGATGCTCTACTGCTACGGCGCCGATCCCGGCCAGGTCGACCGCATCGCCGATGTGATCGGCTGATCGAGCATCCGGGCCCGTCGGCGGTCGTGCCGACGGGCCCGTCCTAGGGCGGTGGGGCCGCCTGTCAGAACATGCTGTAGCCGCCGTCGATCAGCAGGGTGTCGCCGGTGTGGTAGGCGCTGGCCGGGCTCGCGAGATAGACCGCGACCGCCTCGAAGTCGCCGGGTGATCCCCAGCGCCGCACGGGGATTCGCGGCTGAACGCGTTCCCTGAAGCGGTGCCAGGCGAAGATGTGCTCGGTCATCGGGGTGTCGATCCAGCCTGGGAGCACGGCGTTGGCGCGGATGCCGTGCTTGCCGAGTTCGACGGCGATCGAGTTGATCACCGCGATGATGCCCGCCTTGCTCGCGGCGTAGGACTGGCCGCGCGGCACACCTTGCCTGGCCGCCAGGCTGGCGGTGGCGACGAGGCTGCCGCCCGCGCCCTGTGCCACCATCACCTTCGCGGCCTCGCGCAGGGTGACGAAGGCGCCGTCGAGGTTGACCGAGGTGACGCGGCGGAACTCCGCCAAGTCGGTGTCCAGGAATGGCGTCATTCCCTGTGCCACACCGGCATTGACGAAGCAGGAGTCGATGCGCCCGAGTTCGGCGGCGGCGCGCGCGACGGTGTCCACGATCTGCTGCTCTTCGGCGACGTCGCAGACGAGGGGAAGCACACGGCCGCCGAACTCGCTCAACTCGGCGGCGGCCGCGGCGTTGCGCTCGGCATTGCGACCGACGATGCAGACGTCGGCCCCCGCACGCGCCAGGCCGCGGGCGAAACCGAGCCCGATGCCGGAGTTGCCGCCGGTGACGACGGCGACGTGGCCGCCGAGATCGAAGGGGGAGACGTCGGTCATGAATAGGTCCTTCCGTCGGCGACACTGCCTGCGCTCGACGGTACCGGGGGCGATCGAGCGCGACGGCCCCGGCGGGCGCCGGGGCCGTGCGGTCGGTCAGGCGCCTACCGATGTCAGCAGCATGCCGAGGGCGTTCTGCATCTGGGCGCGCCAGGCGGGCCAGTCATGGCCGTGGCCCTCGACGTAGCGCTCGTCGACGGTGGCGCCGAGCTGCTGGAGGCGGTCGACGAAGCGGTAATTCTGTTGGTAGACCGCCTCTTCGACGGCGCCGCTGCGACCGTAGGAGACGAACAGGGGCTTGCCGGTGAGTTTCGCGGCCTGGCTGTAGGGGTTGTTCTGCTCCCAGATCGCCCGCTGGGCGGGGATGTTGTAGTCACCCCAGACGCGCTTCCAGTCGGCGGCGCAGCCCTGGCCCGGCTTGTCCGGGTCGCCGGGGGCGCCGGAGGCGTGCAGCGGGTCGACGTTGCCGCTGAAGGAGGCCGCGGAGCGGAACATGCCCTGGTACTCGGCCGCGAACTTCATCGCGCCGAGGCCACCCATGGAGTTGCCCGCGATGGCGCGGGTGGTGTTGGCCTTGTAGGTGGATTCCAGGATGGTGCGCACGTCTTCCAGCAAGTACTTCTCCCAGGCGGGCGCGCCCCATGCGCCGTTGTTGTACCAGTCGGAATAGGCACTGCACCAACTGGTTTCGGGCAGCACGAAGATGGCGTTCGCGTCCTTGGTGAGCGCTTCGAGGTCGCCCTTGTCGGTCCAGGACTTGTGGTCGTCGAAGCCGCCGTGCAGTACCCACACCGTGGGCCAGGTGCGGTTCGCGTCCTTGGACCAGCCTGGTGGCAGCAGTAATCGGACGACCTTGACCGACCAGTCGGGGTCTTCCAGGTTGGGCGAGGAGATGCCGATGTCGAGGACGCGGTCGCTGACCCGCGCCTCCCAGCGCACGATGCCCGCCGCGTCTGCGGGCGTTCGAGGGACGAAAGTCAATGCGACACCAGCCAATACGCTGACGATCGCGAGCGCGATTCGGATCGGTCCGGACACAGTGGATCCTTTCGGTACGAGCTGTCGCAGAGGAAGGTAGTCGAGTACCCGGTTCTGCGAATAGCAGTGTTCGTGAAACCGTGAACACTTACCAGACGCGAATTCCTCTGGCGCTCGGCACGCCCGGCCGTCGTGCAGCGGGGCGAGGGCAGGACCTGGGGAACGGTGTCGGGTTCGCTGATCGGTGTGGCCGGGGTGGTGGTGCCGTCGAGTTGTTGATGCCGTTCGCTGGGCAGACCCACGATCGGCGTGGTAGACGATGTCCATGCGTGGCGGGAAAAGGCTGAAGCCGCAAAGGGTTCAGAAGCTGCGGTTGATCATTGTGGCAGCGGCGAGCATCCTGTTGATGGGCGGCGCCGCTGCTGTCACGGTGGTGTCGGTGACCTATAGCACCCGCGCGTTCTGGACTATTGCGGCGCAACCGCTCGCAACCGTGTTCACCGGCGCCGGTGCGGTTACTGCCGCCTGTCTCATCTTGTTCAATGGCCATCTGGTTCGCAGGCAGGAAGACAAGCATCATCGCGAGACGGCTGCACGCGAAGGAGAGATCGCGTTACGGGATCGCTATACATCGATCGCGGGCCAGCTTGCCGACAACAGTCCCGCCGTCCGCATGGCGGGTGTGTACGCCCTCGTTGCGCTGTCCGATGATTGGCATGCGTTCGGAAATGATCAGGAGCGTCGGGTCTGCGTCGATTTGCTCCGTGCTTACATACGGGTTCCGATGCCCGAACCGGTCGATGCGCCGGACGGCCTCAGCGGTGCGGGAGAACGCGAAGTGCGTCAATCGATTGTGCGGTCGATCTCCTACCGCCGACAGCTCGCTCAGGGTGACGATCGGTCATGGTCGTCGATCAAGACAACGTTTTGGAGGTCGATTCTCCCGGGGTGCGCCCTGCAGGACTGCAAGATGCCTGGATGGCAGCTCACCGGAGCTGTTCTTACCGAGGCAAGTTTGGCTGGTGCAGATCTATCCGCAGCGATATTGCGCAGTGCTCGACTGGAACGGGCGGATCTCACAAAAGTGAATCTGCAGGGAGCCGACCTTCGAAACGCTGCGGCGGCTGGGGCGAATTTCGAGAAGACCGATCTGAGTGGTGCGTACCTGTCGGAGGCAGATCTCTCAGGTGCCAATCTGACTGAAGCTCGATTGAGTACTGCGGCTCTGCTGGCGGCCAAGTTGACTGGCGCAGATCTGACGAGAGCGGATTTGTCCGGAGCAGATCTGCGAAGTGCCGACCTCACTGGAGTGATCTACTCCGCGGACACTCGGTGGCCCGACGGGTTTCGTCCTCCGCCGGACAGCACCAGCAGTTCCCCTAGCTCGACCGAAACGACAGTTGGTAGACCGCCGTTTGCTTTCGGTCGATTGGATCGAGTATGGCAGCGTCTTGACCGCCGCTGATCAAAGCGGGGTAGCGCTCGGCCCGAGCGTCGCCTGCGCCCCCCGGCCGGATCCTGCGCAAGCGTACGAGAATATGTGCGGGTGGATCTTGCTCAAATCAGAACACGCATCAGTGACCTCGCGAGCAGGTTCGGTGTGCAGCCTCTTGAAGTCGAACTGGGGAAGGTGCCGAAGGCGCTGCCAGAAGGTGCGCGGGTACTGGTTCGCAAAGGTCGGCCGGTTCTGGTGATCGGTGCAGCCTTCGACAATCACTTGCGGGCTGAGCAGGACTACATTCTCGCAAGTGCCATGCTGATCATGGACTACGCCATGAGGAGGCGGCTCCTGTTCGCGTACACCGTTTCGCTTTCCGTGGCACTGCCGCTCGGGTTCATCAGTGGCGGCGCGATAGCGAGCGGCGCACCGGCGTGGCTGGCGATCCCAGTGCCGTTGGTCGTGTGGGCGGTCTGCTATGTCGCAGCGCATATGGCGAGGCTCCGACGCTTCGCCTACCGGGTGGACCGCCGGATGGTCGAGGTGATGGGGCAACCGCTTATAGGCATGATGCTCGACTTCGACCACCGGATGCGGGACAGCCGCCCGGGTCTCGTCGGCGCCGCTTTGAATTTTCTCACTCCCCACCCGTCCCAGCGGGCGCAGCGCCTGGACGCCGGCCCCGTAGCGACCGTCATGTAGGTGGGCGGCGCGCCCGAGCCGGTCCGCGGGTTTGGGTGACGGTCTCGGCCACGAACAGACGGGTGCGGCCGAGGTCGATGTCACGCATTCACGTCGACCCGTCTCATCGAGGGCATCGAGGCGGGATGGTAAGGCTGTTCACCTCGGTGGCGATGGCGGCCGAACAGTCGACCAGCGGGCTGGCCCGCGCTGTGCCGGGGTGTTCGGCGAGGTGGCGGCGCCACCCACTAGCGACTTCGGGACAAACCTACTCGCGGCCCTCGGGTTCGTAGCGCGGACCGAGGAGGGCGATGGCGGTCTCCACGGCCACCTCGACGAGGTCGGAGACGTCCTCGCCGTCCTCCACGGCGGAGGCGATGAGTTCGCGGTAGCCCCCATACAGGATGGTGGCGGTCCGGCGGGTCGCTCGGTGCACGCCGGGCGCTCCGAACTCCGGTGTGGCGGTGAGGTTTTGGATCAGGCCGACGAACGCGTCGGCGGCCTCGCGGTGCAGTCGCCGCGCGTCCTCGCCCAGCGCCGGTGTGTCGCGGATCCAGGCGAGGGTGATCGTCCGGTCGGTCTTCGACGCGTCGATCCATGCCTCGATGGCCTGGCGGACCTGTGTTCGCCACGGCGCCCGCGGATCGACGGCGTCGTAGATCCGCTGGATCGTCTCGTTGTTCCGTTCGGTCAGCAGCGCGATGAAGCAGTCCTGCTTGCTGGTGAAGTGCTCGTAGAAGGTGCGCCGCGAGGTGCGCGCGGCCCGGACCACGTCGGCCACCGTGGCGTCGCGGTACCCGCGCTCGCGAATCGCCTCCGCCATCGCGTCGAGCAGCCTGCGGCGGAAACCGGATTCCGGCGCGGTCTCGGCGGCGGTCGTGGTGGCGGGCTCGGCGCGGGTCACATCGACCAGGTTAGTGACCGCCCGGCTCCGCGAGCACGTCGGATCCGGCGCGGTGCCGCGTCGCTCGGGCGAAGCGGAGGGTGCCGTCGTCGATCCGGCCGTGCCGCAGGGTGAGCACGTCCTGGGCGTAGTTCATGCCGAGCCGCCACGGCGCTCGCGATCCCGCCTTCGGGAACCGGTCCAGCGAACGCAGGACGTAACCGGCCTGGAAGTCCAGCAACGGCCTGGCGTCGATCGCCGGGTCGGGCACTGGAACGCAGTAGTCGTAGCTGTGCGCGTCCATGTGCCGCAACAGCCGGCAGACGTATTCGGCGACCAGATCGGCCTTCAACGTCCACGAGGCGTTCGTGTAGCCGATGGTGAACGCGAAATTCGGCACCCCGCCGAGCATCATGCCCTTGTAGGCCATCGTCTCCGGCAGCGGGACCTCCCGCCCGTCGACGGCCAGCCGGATGCCCCCGAGCGCGAGCAATCGCAGACCCGTCGCGGTCACCACGATGTCGGCCTCGATCTCGGCGCCGGAGGCCAGCCGCAGCCCGCGTTCGGTGAACCGGTCGATCCGGTCGGTGACCACCGACGCGCTGCCGTCGCCGATCGCCCGGAACAGATCGGCGTCCGGCACCAGGCACAGCCGTTGATCCCACGGGCCGTAGGCCGGGTTGAAGTGGACGTCCACCTCGTAGCCCTCGGGCAACTGCTTGATCGTCTGCTCGCGGATGAACTTGCGCATCATCGCGGGCCGCCGCTGGCTGAGCTGGTAGATGAGCGTGCTGATGAGCACGTTCTTCCATCGGGTGACGGCGTAGGCGCGGCGCGGCCCGAGGAGCGCGCGCAAGCGGGTGGCCACGGCGTCCACGGTCGGGGCGGACAGGATATAGGTGGGCGAACGCTGCAGCATGGTGACGTGGGCCGCGTCGCGCGCCAGGGCGGGGACCAGCGTCACCGCCGTCGCGCCGCTCCCGATCACGACGACGCGCCGACCCGCGTGATCGAGATCGTCGGGCCAGTGCTGCGGGTGCACCACGCGGCCGCCGAAGTCCTCGATACCGTCGAACTCGGGGGTATAGCCGCGGTCGTAGTGGTAGTAGCCGCCGCAGACGTAGAGATACGAGCACGTCATGGTGACCGTCGCGGCCGCGTGCTCGACGGTGAGCGTCCAGCGCGCCGTCCCGCTGTCCCAGGACGCGTCGACGACCTTGTGCCCGAAGCGGATTCGCCGGTCGATGCCCGCCTCGGTCGCCGTCGCGCGCACGTAGTCGAGTATGGCCGGTCCATCGGCGATCGCCTTGGCGTCGGTCCACGGACGGAACCGGTAGCCGAGGGTGTGCATGTCCGAATCCGATCGAACGCCCGGATAGCGGAACAGATCCCAGGTGCCACCGATCGTCTCGCGCGCCTCCAGCACGAGGTAGGTCCGGTCGGGGAGAGCCGTCTGCAAGTGGTGGGCGGCGCCGATGCCGGAGAGGCCGGCGCCGACGATCACCACGTCGAGATGTTCGCTCATGCTTGCGCCTCACTGGCGCTCGGCTCCGGCCTGCGTGCGGCGCGACCCCTGGCCCGTAGGCGACGTTCCAGCGCCGCGATCACGGCGTAGTAGTGGGTGGGCGTGATCCGCGCCAGCGCGTCGAAGAGGTAGGCGTCCGGCCCGACGAGGATGCGCGCCTTGCCCTGTTCGACGCCCCGGATGATGATGTCGGCCGCCTTCTCTGGCGAGGTCAGGGTGACCGCTTCGAAATCGGCCGCCATCTGCTCCTTGCTGCGCCCGAGGCCCTCGGGATCCTTGCGCACCCTGGCATTTCGCGCGATGTTCGTGGTGATGCCGCCGGGGTGCACGTTCACCGCCGAGACGCCGGTGCCCCGAAGTTCCTGGCGCAGTGCGTCGGTGAAGCCGCGCACCGCGAATTTCGCCGCGCAGTAGGCGCTTTGGTTCGGCATGCCGACCAATCCGAACACACTCGACGTATTGACGATCACGCCGCTGTCCTGCTCGACGAGCAGCGGCAGGAAGGCGCGCGTCCCGTTGACCACACCGTCGAAGTTGATCTGGCGCAACCACTCGTCGTCCTCGGCGTTCGCGTCGAGCACCGACGCGGAGACCGCGACCCCCGCGTTGTTGAACACCGCGGCCAAGGGCGCGGTCAGCCAGTCCCGCACCTCGTCGGCGAACGCGCGCTGATCGGCCGCGTCGCGGATGTCGAGCACCCGGGTCAGCACAGGACCGGCGAGCGAGGCGGCGGTCTCCTTCAGTCCCGCCGCGTCGATGTCGGCGATGGCCACCGGCGACCCGCGGCGGGAAAGATGCTGGGCGAGTGCGCGTCCGATGCCGGAGGCGGCGCCGGTGATCATCGCCGGGTGACCGGACAGGGGCTTAGCGGTTCGGGGCATCGGTGCTCCTGGTGGCTGCGGTGCGGATGTGATCGTCGATGAGTTCGGCGAGCGTCGGCCAAACGCCCTCGGGCAGATCGTGACCCAGGCCGGTCAGTGTGTGCAGGCGCGCGCCCGCGATGGCGCGGGCGGTGACGGCGCCGCCGGTCGGCGCCACCATGAGGTCGCGATCGCCGTGCAGCACCAGTGTCGGCGCGGTCACCGCGCGGAGTTCGCGAGTCCGGTCGCCGGACTTCAGGATTCCCGCGAGCTGGCGGCCGACGCCCGCGGCGGGCAGCGGGTCGCGATCCCACACGAGCGCCGCCGCCGCGCGCACCGCCGCCTCGTCGAACGGATAGCCCGCGGACGCGATGTGCCGGTACATGCGGACGGCGGCGTCCACGTGCTCGGCGCGGGTGCGCGGTGGTTTTCCGAACATGCGGCGCCAGGTCGAGAGCGCCGGGCGGCCGACGCGCGGCGCACCGGTCGTGGACATGACGGAGATCAGCGAGGCGACCCGCTCGGGATGGCGCGCGGCGACGGTCTGCGCGATCATGCCGCCCATCGACATGCCGACCAGGTGCACGGAGCCGAGATCGAGCGCGTCGAGCAAACCGACGGTGTCCGTGGCCAGATCGCCCAGCTCGTACTGATCGGGATGCCAGCGCTTGCGCAGGAAGTCGAGCGGGCCCGGCGGCGGGAAGGTGAAATGCGTCGACTCGCCGACATCGCGATTGTCGAAGCGCAGCACCGGATGACCGCGTTCGGTGAGCAGGCGGCACAGGCCGTCGGGCCACGCGTGCAGCTGCTGGCCGAGTCCGGCGATCAGGACGATCGGCGTCCCTTCCGAGCCGCCGAGACGCTGGTAGGCGAGGTGGACGCCGCGACCGACGTCGGCGCGGCCGTCGATCATGCCGTCACCTCGGCGGCGCGCGTGTCGGCCGCGACCGCTGGGCGTGGCGGTCGCCTGCGCACGACCGCCCGGCCCTTCTTGGCGGGCACCAGCGCCACGCCGCGGAAGTGCGCGCGCTCGTCCGGCGCGGTGCTGGTCTCCAGCGTGAAATCCCGGAGCAGCGTGCGCAAGACGACGTTCATCTCCATCGTGGCGAAGGCAGCGCCGATGCAACGGCGCGAACCGCCGCCGAACGGGATCCAGGTGAAAGTGCCCGGTCGCACCCCGACGAACCGGTCGGGGTCGAAGGTGCGCGCCCTCGGGAAGAGCTCCTCGTTGTCGTGCACGAGCCGAATGCTCACCAGCACGTTCTGGCCTTTGGGCAGCGTCCAGCGTCCCAATGTCATCGACTCGGCGCGCACCTTGCGCGCGGTCGCGTCGATCACCGGCCGCACGCGCTGCACCTCGAGCAGTGTCGCCTCCCGCAGCTCCGAGCCGCCCGCGTCGACCTCGGCGACCAAGCGCCGCAAGATATCCGGATGCCTGCGCAACCGTTCGACGGTCCAGGCCAACGTCGTCGCGGTGGTCTCGTGTCCGGCGGTCAGCAAGGTGAGCAGTTCGTCGGCGATCTCCCCGTGTGTCATCGCGGAGCCGTCGTCGTAGCGGGCTTGCAACATCATCGACAGCACGTCGTCGCGATTGCCGAGCTCGGGATCGGCGGCGGCGCGGGCGATGAGTCGCGCGACGATCTCGTCGTAGTTCTTGCGGTGCGCGGCGAATCGGGCCCACGGCCCGTAGCGGCCGAGGAACTTCCGCGGTACGGGCAAGGCCGCCAGCGCGGATCCGACGAGAACCAGCCGGGGGAGCAGATCGCGCAACTCCTCGAACTCCCGGCCTTCCGCGCCGAACACCGCGCGCAGGATCACGTTCAGGGTGATCCGCATCATCGAGTCCATCGTCGCGAACTCGACGCCCGAGGGCCAGGTCGCCAGCTCCCGTTCGGTTTCCTCTTCGATGAGCGCCTCGTACACCGCGAGTCGTTTGCCGTGGAAGGGCGGGGTGAGCAGCTTGCGCTGCTTGCGGTGTTCGGCCCCGCTCAGCGCGAAAAGCGAACCGGGACCGAGGAATTGGCCGAGGTTGACGTCCAGGTTGTCCGCGACGTCGCTGCCCGCGGTGAACAGCGCCTTGACCTCGGCGGGATCCGAGATCACCACGGTGCGACCGAATCTGGGCATGTAGACCGTGAACGCGGAGCCGTATTTGCGGCGCCAGTGCCGCCAGGCGCGGGTCCGGCCTGCCACGATCGCGAGGCTCTGGACGAGCGGTGGCGTGGATGGTCCTTCGGGCAGTGTCACGGTGCTCATGCGCCATCTCCCAGCGTGGTACATCTATGTACCATTCGCACGGTACACGTATGTACCAGGCTGTGGCAAGGGTCACATTCTCGCGATCGGCCCTGGCCGATGCCGCGGACAGCGCCGGTACGACGCGGCCGTTCGCCACGGCGTCGGCCGCGGTCCGCAGCGCCTCCGAGATCGAGGCCGTCTCGACCGACCCCTGGCTCGCGGGAATCCCGCATGGCAGGAGTCGTGATCAAGGTGGTCGGGCTCGCGGCCGGGCCGGTGTCGGCGTCGTCGCCGACTCGGCCCCGGCGCGTCGTTGACGAATAGGACGGGCTCCGCTGGGCACCATTGCTGGTATGGGAGATCCGAGGTCGGAGCTGACTTACGTGGTCGAGATCTCGCTACCTGGCCGGTTGGAGGAACGGTGGTGGCGGGTCAGCAACTCCGGCACGCCCGCGCAGACGGCGGCGGCGCTGTCGGAGTTGGCGACGCGGATCTACCGCGATCTGCTCGGGCCGGGCGCGGGCGGCCTGCACCGGGGCCGATGCTGGTATCACTGCCTGGTGTGCGGGCCGGACGGCACGGTCCTCGACGAGGTCGAGGGTTTGGTGCAGGCGTTCCTCCTGTCCGGGGAACTACGGACGGTGTCGGCGACGATCACCGCGCGGGCGCGCCGCCTGCGTGACCAGCGGCGCGACGTCCGCTGACGTGCCGATCACCGCGCGAGTCGAGGAACCGGCACGGCTCCCAATTCGGTTCCGGAGCATCCCGACCGGCAGCGCGCTCAGCCACTCGTCGTGCAGCGGAAGGTCGCGACGGACCCAGGTGCCCAGCGCCGCGGAGAGGTCGACTGCGTCGGCGAGGACGTCGAGCGTCCGCAGCGCCGCCTCCCGCGCCGCCTCTGCGGGCAGGCCGATGGCGGCTTCCAGTTCGTCGGCGTCGCGGGCAGTGCGCGCGGCGGGCCGATGAGCGCCGACCGAACCGCGTTCATCGACAGCGCGACATATGCTGCCCGCGATCGCCGGAAAAAAGTTCGGCGCCGGTGTCGATCCGTGGCGATCCCCGTTCGACCTATGGGCGAGAGGGTCCGCGAGGGACCCGCACAGCACAGGGAGACAAACCATGAAGTACATGCTGATCATGCGCGCCACCGACGAGGCCTACGCGGCGATGGGCGAGATCGACTTCGACAAGATGCTCGAGACCATGGGGCGGTTCAACGACGAGCTGATCCGGGCGGGCGTGCTGCTGGCCGCGGAGGGCCTCGAGGACGCCGCCGAAGGCGTTGTCGTCGACCACTCCTCGGAGACGCCCGTGGTCACCGACGGTCCCTACGGCGAGACCAAGGAGCTGTTCGGCGGCTTCTACATCCTCAACGTGGCGTCGAAGGAAGAGGCGATCGAGTGGGCCAAGCGGATGCCGATCCTCGGTTCCGGCTTCAAGACCGAGATCCGCCGCGTCCCGACGATCGACGAGTTCCCGCAGGACAACGTGTGGATCCAGAAAGAGCGGGCGTGGCGCGAAGCCACCGGCCAGCTCTGAGCGGGCGGACCGGCGATGGCCGACCACTCCGGCCGTGAGGCCGTCGCCGCCGTCTGGCGGATCGAGTCCGCGCGGATCGTCGGTGCGCTCGCGCGCTACACCGGCGATTTCGCGCTGGCCGAGGATCTCGCCCAGGAGGCGCTGGCCGAAGCGCTGGTGACCTGGCCGCGGGAGGGCGTGCCGCGCAAGCCCGCGGGATGGCTGCTCACCGTCGGCAAGCGTCGCGCCATCGACGCGTTTCGCAGGCGCTCCGCCCTCGACGAGAGGTACGCCGCCCTCGCCGGTGCGCTGGGCGAGGGCGGTGCCGCCTCCGGTGGCGAGCCGGCCGATCCGGCCGGGGATGTGCTCTGGGACCCGGACCAGATCGATGACGACGTGCTGGCGCTGATGTTCATCTCGTGTCACGAGGTGCTGCCGAGGGAGGCGCGCATAGCGCTCACCCTGCGGGTGGTCGGCGGTCTCACCAGCGACGAGATCGCCAAGGCGTTCCTCGTGCCGACCGCGACCGTGCAGGCCAGGATCACCAGGGCGAAGAAGACGCTGGCCGCGGCGCGGGTGCCGTTCGCGCTGCCCTCGGCCGAGGAGCGGCGCGCGCGGCTCGGATCGGTGCTCAGCGTGATCTACGTGATCTTCACCGAAGGGTCGACGGCCAGCTCCGGTGACGATCTGATCCGGCTCGACCTGGCGAGCGAGGCGCAGCGCCTCGCGCGGGTGCTCGCCAGGCTGGTGCCCAGCGAACCCGAGACGCACGGCCTGCTCGCGCTGCTCGAACTGACCGCGGCGCGGTTCCCCGCCCGTACCGGCCCCGACGGGCAGCCGGTGCTGCTCGAGCAGCAAGACCGCCGCCGCTGGGACCGCGGCGCGATCCGGCGCGGCCGCGCCGCCCTCGCCCGTGCGGAGCAGCTCGGCCGCGGTCTCGGCGCCTACGGCTTGCAGGCGGCGATCGCGGAATGCCATGCCGTCGCGCCGTCGGTGGACGAAACCGATTGGGAGCGTATCGTTCTTATCTACGAGGCACTCGGCAGACTCGCGCCGTCCCCGGTGGTCGACCTCAACCGGGCGGTCGCGGTCGCCATGGCGCAGGGACCCGCTGCGGCGCTGCCGATCGTGGACGAACTGGTATCCGCTGGGGCGCTGGCGAATTCGCACCTGCTGCCGAGCGTGCGCGGTGAACTGCTCACCCGGCTCGGCCGCACGGACGAGGCCCGCGACGAACTGAAGCGCGCGGTGCGATCGTGCGCCAACGAACGGGAACGGTCGGTGTTGGAAGACAAACTCGCCGCCCTCGGTTGAGGGCGCGGCTGGGTTCATCTCGGCAGCGGCGGCAGTTCCAGATTCGCGCGGAACGTGTCACCGACGTAGTCGGTGCCGACGATGCCGCGGCGGCGCAGTTCGGGCAGCAGTCCGTTGCGGAGGAAGTCGCCGGTGCGCGGATCGTCCAGGCCGCCGAGGGCGATGACGTCGAGGACGCCCGCGTCGTAGCGTTCCGCAATGGCGTCGGCGAGCTGCTCCGGGGTGCCCGCCGCGGCCCAGTGGCCGGTGTCCTTGGCGGCGATGATCAACTGCCGCAACGTCTTTCCCGATCGGGCGAAGTTGGTGAAGATCTCGACGCGTCCGCGCCGGCGGCGCACCGCGCCGATGTCGGGCAGCAGCCGCTCGGGAATCGGTTCGTCGAGCGGAAGCTCGGACAGGTCGATACCGCCGCCGAGCATGTCGGCCAAGGCGTTTCGCCCGGCCTCGAAGTCGGTCGCCTCTTCGCGCTCCCGGACCGCGGCGCGCGCCTCGGCCTCGGTGGCGCCGTAGGTGGCGTGGAACGAGCTCATGATGAGCGGAAGCCCGTCCGCGCGACCGAGTTCGGCGGCGCGGGCGCGGATTCGCTTGGTGTAGGTGACGGCGTCTTCCAGGGTGGGCAGCGAGGTGAACACCACCTCGGCGAAGCGCGCGCCGAGCTCGATGCCGCCCTCGGATTGACCGGCCTGGAACTGCACCGGCCGTCGCTGCGGCAGCGGTGGGATGTTCAGCGGACCGCGCACGGTGAAGTACCCGCCCGCGTGGTCGATCGGTCGCACCAGCTCGGGCCGCAGCACCGCGCCGCCGCGGCCGTCGGGAGTCAGCGCTCCCGGCGCCCAGCTGTCGAACAGCGCGTTGACCACCGCGAGCGATTCGGCGGCCCGCGCGTATCGTTCCTCCGGGCTCGGCAGCTCCTGGGCGCCGTAGTTCTCCTCGCCCACCGACGAGGTCACCGCGTTCCACGCGGCGCGCCCGTTGCTGACGTGGTCGAGGGTGCCGAACAGGCGGGCCAGGTTGTACGGGTGGTGGAAGGTGGTCGTCACCGTCGCGATGAGCCCGACGTGCGAGGTCACCGCCGCCAGCGCGGACACGAAGACCAGCGGCTCCTGCGCGCCGATCGCGCCTTGCGCGCCGAAGCTGAGCAGGTCCGCTGCGAACAGCGCGTCGAACTTCTCGGCCTCCGCGATTCTCGCGATCTCGACCGCCTGCGCCAGGGTGGACCGTCGCGGATCCACCGCCGCGGCGTACACCTCGGGCGAGCCACTGACCCCCGTGACGAGTTTCAAAGGCCGTCGCCCGCGCACGCTCATGGTTTCCGACGCTATTGCCGCATACCCGCGCGGGCACGGTTTCGGATCATCTAGATCTCAACCACCGCAACGCAATCGGTTCACTACGGGCCTCTGTCGATGAGCGCGAACGCTTCGGCGCGGGTGCAGATCTCGGGCAGCTGGCGCAGCCACCAGGTGGCTCCGGCCCGCTCGTAGGCGTCCCGTTCCTCGTCGCGCTCCGGCGGGACGGCGACGGATACCTCGTAGCCGGTGAGATCGGTGCGGTAGTCCGCGATCACCGCGAGCATCTGGGTGAGTTCGCCGGGCGACGCTTCCGGGCACAGACCGTCGTAACGCGCGGCCCGGCGCAAGGGCGCGCCGCGCACGGACTGCGCCGCCACCCAGATCGGAATGCGGGGGCGCCGCACCGGGCGGGGCAGGAAACACAGGTCGTCGACGCGGTAGCGGGGACCGTCGTGCCGGACCTGGTCGCCGCTCCACAGCGCGGTGATCACGTGCAGGCCTTCGTCGAGCAGCCGGGCCCGCTCGCGCGGCTCGGCGGCCTCACCCAGTTTGCTCAGCTCACCACCGGCGTCCGCACCCGAGCCGACGCCGAGCACGAACCGGGCGTCGCTGAGTTGATCGAGCGCCACGGCCTGCCGCGCGACGTCGTGCGGACGCCGCCGCGACAACGGCGTGACCCGTGGCCCGATAGTCACACGGCGGGTCGCCAAAGCCATGGCGGCCAGCGCGATCCACGCGTCGCACACCGCGAGCCCCGGCCGGTGTGGACGCACCACGTGATCCCAGACGAAGACGCCGTCGAACCCGGCCTGTTCCGCCTCCGCCGCGAGATCGGCCAACACCCGCGGGTCGGCGAGCTCACCGAACGGCGGCAGATAGACCCCGTGCCGAAGGCTCATGGCGCCAGCATAGGCACCGGCGATCGCGCCGATCTCACCCGAAACGTGTGAAGCGCCGCCGCGCCGGCGGACTTAGCGTCGACCACGGCGGCGCACCGAAGAGCGGAGGAGCACGCATGGCTGGACACCCGACCGCGATCGCCAGGACGCGCGAGGTCGTCTCGAGTTGACCGAAAGCGGGCCAGAGCGATCGCCCGGGACCGGGCAGGCACGGAACGGCGAACCACCGGCCACGACCGCGGGAGCCTGGGCGATCCCGCGCGGCCTCATCGTGCTGCTGGCCGCGGCTAGCTCCGTGGGCGCCATCGCGGGCATCAAGATCTTCGCGAGCATCCTCGCCCCGGTCTTCCTCGCGCTGATGCTGACCATCGCCGTCCAGCCCCTCCAGTCCTGGGCGCGGCGGCGTGGCTGGCGGCCCTGGGTCGGCATGGTCGTTGCCCTGATCGCCGTCTGGTCGATCCTGATCGTGCTCATCGGCGCGTTGGTGGTGTCGGCAGCGCAGCTGGCCACCGAACTGCCCAACTACGCCGACCGGGTCGACGAGCTGCTGGACGGTGTGCGCCGCGCGCTGGCCGACGCCGGGGTGAACGCCGAGGAGATTCAGAACGTGCTGAGCTCGATCGACATCGGCAAACTCGTCGACCTGCTCGAATCGGCCCTGCGCGGTCTGCTCGCCGTCTTCTCCAATCTGTTCTTCGTGCTCGCGCTGCTGGTGTTCATGACGCTGGACGGCATGGCCATCGGCGCGAAGATGGCGGTCGTCGAACGCGTCCGGCCCGAGATCGCCTTCGCCATCGAGGCCTTCGCGCAGGGAACGAGGAAGTATCTGATCGTCTCGACGGTCTTCGGTCTCATCGTCGCCGTGTTCGACGGCATCGGGCTGTGGTTGCTCGGCGTGCCGCTGCCGGTTCTGTGGGCGCTGCTGTCGTTCATCACGAACTACATCCCGAACATAGGATTCATCGTCGGCCTGGTGCCGCCCGCGCTGCTCGCCCTGCTCGACGGCGGTGTCGGGCTGATGATCTGGGTGATCGTGCTGTACTCCGTGATCAACTTCGTCATCCAGTCGGTGATCCAGCCGAAGTTCGTCGGCGACGCCGTGGGATTGAGCGTGACGGTGACGTTCCTGTCGCTCGTGTTCTGGTCCTGGGTGCTCGGCCCGCTCGGCGCGCTGCTCGCCATCCCGCTCACCCTGCTGGCCAAGGCCGCCCTGCTCGACATCGACCCCGCCACGCGCTGGGCGAACGTGCTGATCGCCGAGAAGGCGCCGGACGTCGCCGAGGTGGACGACACCGAGCAGGGGAAGACGTGAGCGCGCTGTTGGCGCAGCTCAATCCTTCGCGACGCGGAAGCCGAGATTGCCCGTCGAGGAGACCGGTTCGCTGCCCTGGCGCGCGGAGACGCGGTACCGGCGGCAGTAGGAGAGGTGGCAGAGGTAAGAACCGCCGCGCATGACGCGCCCGGCTCCCCTGGTGGGCCCGGCCGGGTTCCGGCTCGGGCTGTGCCGGTAGTAGCCGGGAGAGAACCAGTCGGCGCACCACTCCCAGACGTTGCCGGTGACGTTGTGCAGGCCGAAGTCGTTGGCGGCGAAGGCGTCGACCGGCATGGTGCCCAGGTGCGCTCCGGGCTCGGTGCGCGGGAAGCGGCCGTGGAAGACGTTCATCCTGTGCTCCCCGCCGGGGTCGAGGTCCGGTCCCCAGGGAAACGGATCGGTGGATCCGGCGCGCGCGGCGTACTCCCACTCGGCTTCGGTCGGCAGGCGTGTGCCCGACCACGCGCAGAAGGCCTGGGCGTCGTCCCAGGACACGTGAACCACCGGGTGGTCGAGAATGTCGTCGACGCCCGAATCCGGCCCGAACGGGTGACGCCAGTCCGCGCCCTCCACCTGCCGCCACCACGGCGCGCCGACGACGCTCCTCGTCGGCGGCGTGTCCTTCGGGAGCAGGCCCGCGAAGACGAACGACCAGCCGTAGCGTTCGGCGTCGGTGCGGTAGCCGGTGGCGTCGGCGAACGCCGCGAAACCGGCGTTGGTGACGGCGTATTTGTCGATGGCGAACGAGTCGACGGTCACCTCGTGGCATGGCCCTTCACCGTCGCCCGGATAGGCCCATGGGCTTTCGTCGCCCATGAGGAACGTTCCGCCGGGGAGCGGCGCGAGCGAACCGGGAGGACGGCCGCCGCCTTCTCGCGCGGTGGGTGCGATGGTCTCGGTCGACCGTCGAGCGGTCGGTGCGCAGCAACCTGCGGTCTGGTTCTCGGAGCGATGTTCCATGGCCGTCCTCTCCCGCTTCTCCGCGGACCAGGCCGTCCCGTCACGACTGTCGCGGGTCGGCGGCCGAGCCATGGAAGGCCGGTCCACACCGGGCGGAATCAGGTGAATCCCGTCGAAACAGCAACGTCGTCAGGATAGTAGCTCGCAGTTCGCCGGATGCCTCATGTCCGAATGTCGGCTGGTATTCGCGCACGAAGCGGATCTCACCACTGCGGATGACGCGTGGCCGCCGGGGGAGTGGTCCAATCGCGAGGGCACCCCAGCGCTCTGTGCTCGCCGACTCGATCGACCTTCCTGACCGGTCGCAACATCGGCGTGGACTTCCAGAAGGAACGCCCCGGTGACCACGGCGAGTTCTGGGGCACCGCGACCCTCCACATCGACGACAAGGCGGTAGCCGACGCGGAAATCCGCACCCTGACCGGGAATTTCGCACTCTGCGGCGAAGGACTGTGCATCGGCTACGACGGCGGTGACACCGTAACCGGCCACTACCGCGGCAAATTCGCATTCACCGGCGGTGAAATCGAGAAGGTGATCTTCGACGTGGCCGACGACGCCTACGTAGACGTCGAAGCGCACTACGAAGCGGCGATGTCGCGAGACTGAGTGTTCGGCCGGATACGCCCCGGGATAGTTATCCCGGGGCGTTCCGCTCCCTACCCGGCGCTGTTCGAGCGACCCGGCTGTGATCTTCGGGCCATGCCCGGACACCCGCCCGTCACGTTCATGGGCGACCGCCGTGACAGGCAGGACTCGGTCAGACGGCGGCGAAACCGGTGCGCAAGTCGGCGAGGATGTCGTCGATGTGCTCGATGCCGACGGCGAGGCGGACCAGGCCCGGGGTGACGCCCGCGGACAACTGCTCCTCGGGGGTGAGTTGGGAGTGGGTGGTCGAGGCCGGGTGGATCACGAGGGAGCGCACGTCGCCGATGTTGGCGACGTGGCTGTGCAACGTCAGGGCTTCGACGAAGCGCTTGCCCGCGTCCACTCCGCCCGCGAGTTCGAAGCCGACCACGGCGCCGACGCCCTTGGGCGCGAGGGCGCGGCCGCGCTCGTACCACGGCGAGGAGGGCAGACCCGCGTAGGACACCGAGGTGACCTCGGGGCGCGCCACCACGAATTCCGCTACAGCTTGGGCATTTTGGACGTGCCGTTCGACGCGCAGGCTCAGCGTTTCCAGGCCCTGGCTGATGAGGAACGCGTTGAACGGCGAGATGGCCGCGCCGAGATCGCGCAGCAGCTGCACCCGAGCCTTGAGCGCGTAGGCGGGCGCGCCGAGGTCGGCGTAGCGGACGCCGTGGTAGCTGGGGTCGGGTTCGGTGAAGCCGGGGAACCGGCCGCCGGTCCAGTCGAACGTGCCGCCGTCCACGATCACGCCGCCGATGGCGGTGCCGTGACCGCCGAGGTACTTGGTAGCCGAGTGCACGACGATGTCGGCGCCGTGGGCGAGCGGCTGGATCAGGTACGGCGTCGCGACCGTGTTGTCCACGCTCAACGGGATGCCCGCGTCGTGCGCGACCGCCGCGATGCCGGGGATGTCGAGGATGTGGTTCTGCGGGTTGGAGATCGTCTCGCCGTAGAGCGCCTTGGTGTTCGGCCGGATCGCCGCGCGCCACTGGTCGAGGTCGTCCGGATCGTCCACGAAGGAGACCTCGATGCCGAGCTTGGGCAACGAGTACCGGAAGAGGTTGTACGTGCCGCCGTACAGGCGCGGGCTGGACACGATGTGGTCGCCCGCCGACGCGAGGTTGAGGATCGCGAACGTCTCCGCGGCCTGCCCGGAGGCCAGCAGCAGCGCGGCGACACCGCCTTCCAACGCCGCGATGCGCTGCTCCACGGCGTCCTGGGTCGGGTTCATGATGCGGGTGTAGATGTTGCCCGCTTCGGTCAGTCCGAACAGCGCGGCCGCGTGCTCGGTGTCGCGGAACGTGTAGGAGGTGGTCTGGTAGATCGGCAGCGCCCGCGCGTTGGTCGTGCCGTCCGGCACTTGGCCGACGTGGATCTGCTTGGTTTCGAAGCTCCACGCCTGGGTGGGGTCGGCGGGCTGCGGGGATTCGGTCATCGAGTGCTCCAGTGCGAGAGGGCCCGAAGGCGGACGGAAGGTCAGGCGGTGATCAGCGTGGTCTCGACCGGCGTCGGCGCGGTCGAGAGATCCAGGACCGGGCAGTGCGCGTCCACGGCTCGCTGGAGTTCGGCGTAGCGTTCGGCGGTCTCCGGCCCGGTGATGCGGACCGTGACGCGCACGGCTTGGAAGCCGGGGCGGACGGTGTCGTCGATGCCGAAGAAGCCACGGACGTCGAGATCGCCCTCTGCCGCCACTCGAATGTCGTCGACGGTGATGCCGAGTCGTTGCGCCCAGAACCGGTAGGTGACGACCTGGCAGGCGATCAGCGACGCCAAGTAGACCTCGACCGGGTTCGGCGCGCTGCCCGCACCGCCGAGCGCGGGCGGCTCGTCCACCCGAATCGTGTAGTCGCCCAAGGCGATCGCGCTGCCGACCGTGCCTTCCGGCACACCCGACGCACGGAAGACCACTCGCGCGTTGGCGGGATCCTGCGCGACCGCCCGCGCGGTGGCTTCCGTGATGTCGTTCAACGACGTGCTCACATTCGCTGTCACGGCTACCGACGGTAGGAACCGGCACGCGTCGTGGCGAGAGTTACATTCCCCGTGAGCTGAAAGGTAGCTGCCGACCCTTCGCCGCGCCTTGCGCACGTCGTCGGCGAGTTGCCTTGCGAGCCAGGCGCTTTGCCGCAGCGCTCAGCGGTGCCCGCCGTGATCGTGTGAACAGGTGTCGGTGCGACGGCCGTCGGCGCCGGTGGCCGCCTGCCCCGCGCCATGACCTTCCAGGGCGGCGAACGGTCCGCACTGGTGGGCGGTGATCCAGACGTGGACCATCGGATTGCCCGCGCCGGGGTTGACCGAGTTGGGCGGGCAGTTGCCCTGGGCGTCGGTGACCCCGGCGACCTGGGGACCGTTGTCGCCGGCCTTCCAGCAGAGGTTGTCGTGGACGTGCCACTGCATCAGCGGCCCGCCGTAGTCCACCAGCTCGGGGTCGTCGATCTTCTTGCCCTTGGCGATGTACATGGCCGAGACCAGGGTTCGATTCGCGCCGTCGACCCGGTAGACCAGCGACTCCGGATAGGCGGCGTCGAGGAATCGGTCGTCGCGGATGTAGCCGGTGTTGACGAAGTGCTCGTAGCCGGTGGCCGAGTCGCCGATGGAGCGGAAGCCCAGTGCGCCGATGGAACCGACGTCGGCGAACGCGGGCAGCTGGTCGAGGGTGCTGCGAACCAAGGCGGTCGCGCGCTGCTCCTGCGCGGCGGTCACACCGGGCACGCCGGACAGGTCGATCGGCGTCGCCGGATCCCATGGCCGCGGCCACGCGGCGCCGGTCCCGTGGTCGTGATCGGTGTGATCCCCGCCGGCGGCATGGGCGTGGTCGTCGCCGTGGCTGTGCACATGTCCGGCGCCGCCGAGCATCGCCGCGACGGCGAGAATCCCGGCCAGACCGGCGGCGACCGCGGTCGGTGCCGTGGGCAGGGTCGCGCCGGGGCGCACCAGGGCGACGGCCGCACCGGCGATCGCGAGCATCCCCAGCACCGCGCACGTGCTGTCGAGGAGTTGCGGGGCCTCCGCCGTGCCGAGACCGTCGGGCCACGGCAGCCCCGCGAAACGGGTGTACCCCCAGATCGCCACCGCGACGAGGTTCACCCCTATCACCGTGGCAGGCACGGCCTTTCGCGCACTCACCGACGCCAGCAGCCCGGCCGCGCACTGTGCCGCCGCCAGCACGACCATCAGCCGGGCGAGGGTGGCGTGCTCGGTGTGCAGTCCTGCGGCGAACAGGTGCAACGCACCCGCCCCGACCGATGCCACACCGCCGAGCAGCAGGAATCCGTTGCGCCCACCAGCCATGCGCGATCTCCTCTCGTATTCCGCGGATGCTACTGGGCCGGGTCGCGCTCTGGCTCCGAGAACTCGTGAGAGAACTCTGTGGTTTTCGTGCCCGGTCGCGGAGGTGACAGAACGCGGCTCGGCGTGCAGGCACGGGGCTTCCAGAGCGGGCGCCAACTGTCGATGACGACGTCCGCGCCGCCCCTGCCGTGCGGAACCGAGTGGCTGCCTCGCGGCGAGAAGGGCGACTCTTTCGGAGCCGCCCCTTGGTCGCTCAGTTCTGGAGTACCCGAACCTTGTCGCCGGTCGATTCGACGGCCGGGGGAGTGCCCTCGGCGTTCGCACGCATCGGATCCATCGCCGGATCGATGTCGATCGTGTTGCGCAGCGGACGATTCGGCAGCAGCGCGGTGGCGATCAGCGCGACGAACGTCGCCAGCGCGGCGATGAGGAAGATGCGGCCGGTCGCGTCGCCGTAGGAGGTGCGCACGATCGCCGCGACGGGTCCGGGCAGCGCGTCGAGATTCAGGTTGCTGCCGCCGGAGGCGCCGGTGTGGATGCCCAGCTTGGCGAATCCCTCCGTGGACAGCTCGCTCACCCGGGTGGCTAGCACCGAACCGAGCACCGAGACGCCGATCGCGCCGCCGAAGGTGCGGAAGAACGCGACGCTGCTGGACGCCGCGCCGATGTTGTGCACGCTCACCGTGTTCTGCACGGCGAGAACGAGATTCTGCATCATCATGCCGACGCCGAGACCGACGATGACGGTGTACCCGCCGACCAGCCACAGGTTCGTCGCGTGATCGATGGTCGACAGTAGTGCGAACCCGACCACGAGCAGCGCGCCGCCCGCGACCACGAACCGCTTCCACTTGCCGAAGCGGGTGATCAGCTGCCCCGAGCCGACCGAGGCGATGAGCATGCCGACGACCAGCGGGATGCTGAGCACGCCCGCCGCGGTCGGGGAATAGCCGCGCGCCGTCTGGAAGTACTGGCCGAGGAAGGTGGTCGCGCCGAACATGCCGACGCCGACGGCGATCGAGGCGATGATCGCCAGGCCGGTCGTGCGTTCGGTGACGATCGGCAGCGGGATGATCGGCGACTTGGCGCGCGCCTCCACCCACACGGTCGCCACGAGCAGCAGCACGCCCGCGCCCACATACAGCGCCGACTCCCGCGAGACCCACTCGTAGTAGCCCGCCTTGCCCGCGAACGACACCCAGATCAGCAGCACAGAGACGCCCGCGGTGAGCAGCGCGGCGCCGAGCCAGTCGATGGAGACGCCCGTCTTGCGTTCGGTGGGCAGCCGCAGGGTCCGGTGCAGCAGCGCCAGCGCGATCACGGCCAGCGGCACGCAGACGAAGAAGCACCAGCGCCACCCGAGCGGGCTGTCGACGATGACGCCGCCGAGAATCGGGCCGCCCGACATCGATACCGCCATCACCGCGCCCATGTAGCCGGAATACCTGCCGCGTTCGCGCGGCGCGACGATGGTGCCGATGATCGCGACCGCGAGCGCGGTCAACCCACCCATGCCGACGCCCTGGATCACCCTGGCGACCAGCAGCAGTGCCACATTGTGGGCGAACCCGGCGACGATCGAGCCGATCACGAAGATGACGATCGCCGACTGCACGAGCAGCTTCTTGTTGAACAGGTCGGCGAACTTGCCCCAGATCGGGGTGGACGCCGCGTTGGCCAGCAGGGCCGTGGTGATGACCCACGCGTACGCGGTCTGGGATCCCTCGAGATCGCCGATGATCGTGGGCAGCGCGGTGGCGACGATCGTGGTGCTCAACAGGGCGGTGAACAGCGCGGCCAGCAGACCGGTCATCGCCTCGAGTACCTCGCGATGGGTCATCGCGGCCGGATCGCGCCGCGTGGGCGTCTCGACTGAACTAGACATCTGCTCCCTGACTCTCCTTCGAAACCGGCTGGGGGTGCGCCGTTCCCGCGTGCTGCGCGTGCGTGGCGAGCGAATTCCTGAGCTTGCGTACCGACTCGCAGGCCTGCTCGGCCTCGTCCTCGCTCCAGTCGGCGAGGGCGGTTTGCAGGCCGCGCGCTCGCGAGGCTCGGACCCGGCCGAGCAGGTCGCGGCCTTCGTCGGTGACCCGGATGAGGGTGGCCCTGCCGTCGCTCGGGTCGGCGTGGCGGCTGATGTAGCCCGCGCCGACCAGTTCGGTGACGTGCCTGCTCAGCGCGGACGCGCTGATGCACAGGTCGACGGCCAGGTCGACCTGGCGGCACGGCCCCTTGGATTCGAGCGTGCCGAGCACGCCGATGCCGCCGGGCAGTAGTTGTCCTTCCTCCGGATGCAGAAGGGCGATCCGGATGGCTCTGCCGATCAGGTAGAGCTCCTTGATCAGGCTTTGCGCCGTATCGGGTGACACCGGCATATCCGCTCCCCGCACGAGATCAATTGCTTGCAGTCAGCAACTATATTTCAATTGCTTGAGCTAAGCAACTAAATTCTCGGCTTCGAACCGGCGGGGGAGCGGGCTACGGTGGTTACCGCACTCGTGCACCGATCGACTCTCGGGAGGCGTCTTGCGCACCATCGCCCGCGTACTGCTCGTTCTGCTCGCCGTCGTATGCGGCATGGCGCCGACGCTGCCCGCGGCGGTGGGAGCGCCGAACGCGGCGACCATCGACGACGCCAGCGCGCGCAAGATCGACGAGCTGCTGGCCTTGCGCGCAGGCGCTCCCGGTGCGACCAAGGGGGAGCTGATCGAGTTGCTGTCGAGCCGCTTCCTCGGCACGCCGTACCAGGCGAACATGTTGGTCGGCTCCGCGACGCAGCCGGAGCAGCTTGTCGTCGATCTGCGTCGGGTCGACTGCTTCACCTATCTCGACTACGTCGAGGCGCTGACCAGATCCGCCGATCGCGATCAGTTCGTGGCGAACCTGATCGAGACCCGCTACGCGGGCGGTCAGGTCGACTTCCGCAACCGCAAGCACTTCTTCACCGATTGGGCGCACGCGCCGAGAACCGCCGCGACCGACATCACCGCGTCGCTGAGCGCCGCCGCGGTCACCGTCGCCAAGCAGCTCAATGCGAAAGGGGATGGGGGGACGTATCTTCCCGGGTTGCCGGTGGTAGCCCGCGACATCACCTACGTTCCGAGCGCCACGGTCGACCAGCAGATCATCGGCCAGCTGCGGACCGGCGACTACATCGGGGCGTACGCCGACCAGCCCGGTCTGGACGTCACTCACGTCGGCATCTTCGTGATGACGCCCAACGGTCCGGTGTTCCGGAACGCGTCCTCGCTCGCCGCGCACAACCAGGTGGTGGATTCGCCGTTGCTCGACTACGTGCGGTCTACGCCGGGGATCGTGGTGCTTCGGCCGCAGTAGCGCGTCCGATCGGGTTTCAGCCCCGGGGTGTGCGGTGGAGTCGGTGTAGTTCGCGCATCGCACCCGCCAGTTGGGGTGCGGGACCGTCGGTGGGGACGCCCGGTGCGACCTCGTTGATCGGCAGCGACCGCACCGGCGCGGGCGGAACCCCGAGGTCGCCGAGCCACTCGGTCAACTGTGCCGCCGAGCTGGCGTAGACGATCCGGCCCAGACCTGCCCAGGCGTGCGCGGCCGAACACATCGGGCAGTGCTCGCCCGAGGTGTAGACGGTCGCGGCCGCGCGTTCGGCGGGTTCGAGGTTGGCGACGGCCCAATAGACCAGTGCGAGCTCCGGATGCCGCGTCGGATCCCCACCGCCTTCCTCGTTCCGCTCCTCCGCCACGACCCGGCCCTTGCTGACGAGCAGGGACCCGAACGGCGCGTTCCCGCCGTCGAGCGCCTCCCGCGCGAGGTCCACGCAACGCCGCAGGTACCGGAGATCGGCATCATCCACCATGTTCCGAGCCTATGCGCCCGCGGCGAGCTGAACGTCGGAGTCGTCGTTTCGGCAGCAGGCCTCACGGCTTCCGAAACAGCTCGAGCATCGCCGCGTAGGAGTTCGTGCCGTGCCCGGCGGCGATCGCCCGCTCCATGTCGACGCCTTGTACCGCGCTCTCGTGCAGCAGGTGCGCGCCGTGCTCGCCGGACCACGCCGCGGCGTCTCGCGCCTGCCCCATGAGCCCGAGCCCGATAACCGTCACCGGTGTCCGGATGACACTCGCAGCGCCTGTCGTCACTTCAGCCTTTCGATCGTGAATCACTGTGACCCGCAGAGACATTCGCACGTCATCTCGAGAGGCGACAAGAGGTTGCTTTCCGGTCTGGGACTAACCGGGAAGTAAGCATCGAGGTCGCCGCGCCTCGGCGACGCGCGCGTGGAGCGATCGTCATTTCACTATCTGGATATGCGCATCTATCTATAGATTGCGGAAATGGCGCCAACCGGCGAACAGCGCGTCGGCTATGGCGTTGGCGGCCAGGACGTCGTAGGCGCGGTTGTAGACGACCGCTGGCTTATGTGGCCAGGCGGCGACCAGCTCGAGCAGGCTCGGATCGACGCGGTCGTCGGAAACCGCCCGCGCTCGCGGGCCGAGTCCTGCAAGCCGGAACAGGTGCCCGCGCGCGTCCTCGTCCAGCTATAGCGCGGCGGCCAGCGCCTCGGCGGCCTGCGTTCCCGGCCTTGTTCGAGGCGGGTGAAGTAGTCCGCGCTGACCCCGGCCAGATGTGCGCACTACGTACTCTATGTCGCCTGAGCAGCGCGAAGAACGGCTCAGAATTCCTCTCTCAGTTCCACCACCAACCGGGTCGGCCGATTCAGTCAGCCCCAGGAGGCATTTCGAGTGCCAGACAGGCTGTCCGACCGCGCGATAGGCGGCAGTAGCGGATGTTCCGCTGGGCGCTGGGTATTGGGTCTTACCAGCAGTTCCGGGCCGCACGAACAGCGCAGACATACGGCGCGTCCGTCCGGTCAATCTCCTTGAAGTGGGGCATCAATCTCGACCCGAGATCCGACCGGACCGTCAGGACCCAGATTCCACTCGTGAGCGTGTATGAGCGGTATAGCGCAGCACGCTGCGAGGCTCTCACTCGCGGTGAGAATTCGTTTCGCTTGCCCCTCATCTTCGACCTCGAATTCGATCCCAGCCGCTTCATGCAGCGAGTCGCACGTAACCAGTGTGTCCTGGAACAGTCGGGGAAGCTGATAGAGGGCGAAATCAGCTCGGTTACTCCGGAACTCGGGCTTGATGGTGGCGAGTATCCCCCCGGGCTCACCCCATCCGTTCCTCATGGCTTCGCCCATCGAAAAATGCAGCGACCTACTCGTAGCGCTGTGAAGATAGCGATAGAGCGGCCCTCTGCCGGTTCGCTCCGCGACCCAGTCCGCAGGCGGGGACACACGTTTCCCCCACCCGAGAGCTTCGCCGCGCTTCTTCAGCTCACCCTTCAACTCGCTCTCCTGGTCCGCTGCCGTGTTGCTACGGCCTCCCACGTCAAGTCGCCGATGACCAGGCCCTGGCGAAGTGACGCGAGCCATTCTTCGACCACTGCGAGCCGCGCCTCAGAATCGGTTTTGTGACCCATTTGATCAGCTTGCACGCATACCCCTCACGAAGCCGCCACTTTTCAACCAACCTGCTCGCCCAGTCGGGATCATGCCCAGCCGCAACAGCATGACGGATACCGAACAGTATTCGATGCCTTTCGGTACCGCGGCCGCGTGAAACGCACGAACCTCGGCATGTGCGGATGGTTGAGATGTCATGTGGCTGAGGCCGTGAAGGCGGACAGGATGCAGTTCAGTTGGCCCACCGAGCCGATCCAGAGATGCGATTCTGTCGTCCACGCGACATGAGGTCGGGTCTCTCACCAGGGATACGCGCGTCCCGCGGCATCATCGGACGGTCTGCACCGCAGTGGATCTCACTCCTCAGATCGCCCGCCCAGCGGCATTTCCGGACATTCTGCGGAAGAATCACCTCCTCGACCGCGAATAGCCGGGACGGAGATGCGTTAAGGAGTGCAGATGGCAGACATGACCATGACCTGGGAGCTCGCTGGCACAGGCTGGGTTCGTGTTCACGTTTCCGACAACGGCAACGGCAACGGCAACGAGGCCGAAGCTATCGCGTCTTATCTCACCGAAGCCCCGGAAGACATGCTCAACGCTGTGGCCAGCCTCCGGAGCGGGGACGCTACTGCCCAAGTGTTTTTCGAAGCCGAGCCGAATGCCTACATCTGGCTGTTCGACAGCACGGACTCAAAGGTACATATCCGCCTGGTGGGACGGGAGTACAGTGACGACCCGGACTCCGCCGTAACAGAGCTGTGGTCCACCAACCAGACTCTTGATCATCTCGTGTGCACTGTGATCGGAGCGTTCGAGGAAGTAGCACGGCAACACGGCGACGACGGCTACCTGAAGGAGTGGTGTAGGCCCTTCCCCCATGCCGCACTTCAGGCGCTTGTCGAGGCCCAATCCAACGCGAGGCGTCACTGATAAGACCGATGATCTTGTTCGGGCTGGCGCGTCGATCAAGGCCATAATCGGCAGATCAGTGCGTACCAGCAGGGCCTCGTCGCAGCAAGTTCGCCTTCGAGGCGAGTGCTCAGAGCCTGGATACAGAGAGAGGGCCGCTGGCGACCCTCGGCTGAGGGCGGCATCGGATCAGATCGAATCGCATGCTCGCGTAGCATCCGCGCAATGAGTGAATTCCCGACCGCCGCTGACGAGGCGAAGTTCTGGAGCCTTGTCGAGTCGGCTTGGGGGCTGGTCGGCAGCGAGCCTGCCGAGCTGCGGAAAGCATTGCTGGACAATGATAACGATGAGGCAGCCTATGCGCTGCACGAGCATCAGGGCGCATTTCTCGAGGGCTTGCGCACACTCGGGCGCGAGATGTCGGCCGCGGAACTGACCGCGTTGGACCGGGTGGTCGAACGCAAGCTCTACGACATCGACCGGGCCGATATCCACGAGATCACCGACGGCTCAGACGACGGGTTCCTCTACTGCCGCGGGTTCATCGTGGCGATGGGCCGGGACTACTACGACGCGGTTGTCGCGGATTCCGGGATGGCCGTGCCCGACGCGGAGTGCGAGACTATGTGCTACCTCTTCGCCCACATCCATAACGAACGATTCGGGGACTTCCCCGACACCGGCTCCGGAATCACCCGGGAAAGCTTCTCCAACGCCGAAGGCTGGGCCGAAGGCTGAAGCGGCGGCTCGACGACGCGGTCGTGCGTAGCCACACCAGAGCTATTGGCCGTCCGGCGACAGTTCGATCGTTACAGGGACATCCGGATCCATCCGCCAAGGGTTGCCAGCTGTCCCAAAACGGCCGAAGAACATGCACGATCATCGGCAATATGGTGCGTTTGGCCGACCAAGAGGAGTAGGGCCAGTGGATCTTCCATAGCCCAGCGCTGGCCGCTTCGGACCGTGCGGAATCGCCCAGCGGCTGACACGAGTTCGGGGATTCGTGGCCGAAACCGCTGGCCTGCAACGAGCACGCCAGCGTGGCAGCTGGCGGGCTAGTGCCTTGTCCGGGAAGGTTGATGCGGTAATCGCCGGGGTGGCGGGTTGAACCGGAGGCCTTGACCGGCGATGCTGCCGGTGGAGGTGATGCCGGTGGCTCGCAAGCCGGATGTGTTCGGCAGAGCGGTGACTCCGGAGGGAGGGTCGCAAGCTGGCCCAGATCGCCCGGCGTAGCAAGGTGCCGGTGCGGATGCGGCGGACGGTGGTGGTGATGGCCTCGGCCCAGCATCAACCGGTCGGGGCGATCGCGAAGTTGATGCAGGTCTCGGAAGCTTATGTGCGGCAAGTGATTCACGACTTCAACGCGCATGGATTCGAGGCGCTGGACCCAAAATGGAGCGGGGGCAGGCCGGCGAAGACCACGTGGTCGGCGAGGCTGTGCATCCGCACCGTGGACTCGGCCCCTCTCATCCGAAGGTCATTGACCAGCTTGTCGTCGCCGTCAAGCCGGTGCAGCGCCTCGGTGAGCTCCTGGCCGTGGGTGTCCATTGTCTCGTCGAGCTTGCGCTTCATCGCTTCCCAGGTCTCGTGCAGTTGCTTGGCCTTGTCCGCGTCCATGACCTCATCCTGCCCGGTCGCGCCCACCTGCTCACCCTCGAATCAGCGGCTTTCGCCATCCAGCTCTATTCGTGGCCCACATTCAACTCCGCAAGCACCCGCTCATAACTCTCTATATAAAACATGGAGGAATTTTCTCTAGGGTTTCCAAACAATGGCAGGAGATCAGCTAAGGCATCACGCTCGGCCGCGCTGACCAAAATTTGATCTTTCACCAGAGTGGCGCAAAGGTTATCGATCAACAACGTCCACTCGCCGACCTCATTGAAAGTCCGGTACTGAGCTAGCGCTTCGGGCCGAAGGCGGTCCGAGAACCGTTCTAGAAGTTCCCGGGAATCGTTGTTCAGCTTGGCTAATTTAGCCTTCTGCTCCGGAGTGAACTGTCGCCTTTTGCGCCGAATGCTGGGCCTATCATCAGAATCCATCAGTGTCACCTAAGTTCTATTTGATCGGGTTGCCATTTGCGTCGTTCTTATACACGCCCGGACCACTGACCGGATAGCCCGTGATGATGTTGCCCGACGTGTCGACGACGACCTCTATGACAACACCATCCCGCGTACCAGTGACCAACCAAGTTCCGTGCTTCTGAAGAACAGGAACCTGATCGGGATTCTTAGCAACATCTTGAATGCTATTGATAATGTGGTCGTCCGTCCAAGTCTTATTGTCCGGGAATTCGGTCTTACCTGGTATGCCTGTCCCAGGCGCATGCCCTCCGCTGTTAACGTCGTCGCTCCCGTCTCCGTCGAGGATATGAATCTTCCTGAACTCGGTGATAGAGATACTGCTCGGAACAGGCCCCGTAACCTTACTCCATTTCGCCTGAGCAGCGCGAAGAACGGCTCAGAATTCCTCTCTCGGTTCCACCACCAACCGGGTCGGCCGATTCAGTCAGCGCCCAGGAAGCGTTTCGAGTGCCAGACAGGCTGTCCGACCGCTCGATAGGCGGCTACTTAAGACTGGTGGTAGGACTTGGTCCCGGCCAGGATCAGTCCCAGGTACCCGGTGGGAGGCTCTCTAAGCGGCTGCCCGCCAGCAGTATTGGCGTGGCTCGCTAATGGCTTGCGTCCCACCGGGTTACCGTGCGGGTGTGGCTGGAAAGGGGGCCGAGGCGGTCGATGAAGGTTGCGGTCGGTCCGTCGGTGTCGATGGTCGCGAGTTCGATGATCGGGTCGGTGCCTTCGGTGACGGTCAGTTGGCCGGTGTGGTTGTTGATGTCGATGGCGGTGCATTTGCGGTTGGCGATCTCTCCGGGTGTGAGAACGTTGAACTTGATCTCCGGGAGGGCTTGGGCGTACCTGATGGTGATCATGTTCAGTGCTGCTTTGGAGGAGCTGTAGGCGAGCTCGTGGAATGTCGCAGGGGGTGCGTGGGGTCGGTCGCGATCGTCATGGATCCAATGGCGCTGGACACCATCACGACTCGTGGGTTGTCGGCCACTCGTAGCAAGGGGAGGAACGCTTTGGTGACCCTGATCGGCCCATAAACGTTGGTGTTGTATACGGAGTGAACCTCCGCGACCGTTACCTCCTCGGGGGTAACGATGTTGCCTGCGGCGCCCGCGTTGTCGACGAGTACGTCCAGCCGGTCCGTGTGCTGTCGGACGAGGCCTACAGCGTCGGCCATGGACTGGTCCGAGGTCACGTCCAACGGGACCATGGTCACGTTGACGCCGCGGGCGCTCAGTTGGTCGGCGGCTGTTCGTCCTCGTCCAGGGTCACGTGAGCCGAGAAAGATCGTCCAGCCTTGTTCTCCGAGTCGGCGGGCGGTCTCCAAACCAAGTCCTTTGTTGCCTCCGGTGATCAGTGTCGAGGTTGATTGTGGAGTCGTGGTCATGTGGTTTCTCCTTTGATGGTGGTTCCGGCGGCCAGCCGAGTCAGGCGAAGGGTTCGAGGCTGAAACGGCCCCAGGCCACGAAGACGGCCATGGCCAGGTAGAGCACCTCGGCGACGGCCGTGGCCCATAATCCGCGCCGGATCCGCACGATGATCGCCCCGCCGAAAAGCAGGGCCGTGCCGGTCGCCGCCACCGGCACCAGGATCGGTGCGATGTCGAGCACGGCGGGCAGGATCAGCCCCACTGCCCCCATAAGGTCCACGACGCCAAGAGCTTTCAGAGCAGCCGGGCTGAAATCCTCGGCCCACGCGGCATATTTACCGGCGGCCAGAATCTTCTCCTTGGGGATCACCAGCTTGGCGCTGCTGGCAAGGAGCACGGCCGCCAGCACTCCGGCGACGATCCACAAAGCGACGTTCATGATTGACTGCCTCCACTATTCATGTCGGAATGGCTTCCTGCTGCTCTGACGGGTGACGGCGAGGAAACCAGACACATGAACGGAAACGAACTGCTCGCGAAGCGCTTCGAAGAACACCGGAGCCACCTGCGGGCAGTGGCCTACCGGATGCTGGGGTCGCTCAGCGAGGCCGACGACGCCATCCAAGTGACCTGGCTCAAGGCCGCCGGCGCCGACACCAGCGGCGTCGCGAACCTGGCCGGCTGGCTGACGACCGTGGTGGGCCGGGTCTGCCTGGACATGCTCAGGTCCCGCGAATCGCGCCGCGAGGACTCCCTCGACGAACACGGCGCAGGCCTCGTCCCGCGGCTTCGGGCCGATCCCGAGGAGGAGGCCCTGCTGGCGGACTCCGTCGGCCTGGCGCTGCTGGTGGTGTTGGACAAACTCTCACCGACCGAACGGATCGCCTTCGTCCTGCATGACCTGTTCGCCGTACCGTTCGCCGACATCGCCGCGATCGTCGACCGCAGTCCCGAGACGACGCAGCGGATCGCCAGCCGGGCGCGCGGGCGGGTGCGAGGCAACCCCGGGTCGGGCAGCGACAACCGGATGCGGCGATACCGAGCCGTCGAGGTGTTCCTGCGCGCCGCACAAAACGGCGAGTTCGAAGCGCTGCTGGCGATGCTCGACCCGGACGCGACCTACCGCACGGACGAGGCCGCACGCCTGCTGGGAGCGGGGACCGACATCGACGGTGGCCGAGTCCTCGCCGAAGCGTTCTGCGGTAGGGCGCAGCCTGCCCGCGCGATCATGCTCGACGGCGAGCCGGGCATGGTGCTGGCACCGCGCGGCACGCTGATGCTGGTAATGACCATGCGATTCGTGGGCGAGCGCATCGCCAGGATCGACGCGGTCGCAGATGACGACCGATTGTCGAGAATGGAACTCACGGTGCCATAGCTCGAGCACGAACCTGCCCGCGAATGGTCATGCCCGACGCCCTTCGCGCCGGACCCCCGATGACGAACGGGCGGTTCATGCCGGCGAGGAGTGGGGGAATCCAGTCGAGTTGTTCGGCCCGGATTCGGGCCCGGACCCATGGGTCGGTGTCAGAGGGTGGTGAGTCGATCTCCTGCACGGTCGCGATTGCGGCGGGCAGCAGCAGGCGGATCTCGGTGAGTGTGCCCTGGACTCGGACCGACACATCGTGCCGATAGGGTGCAGTGGCAAGTGCTGATAGCAGATGTGCGGTCGGCTCGAATCCGGCGGGCGGAGTGAATGTTCCGGGTCATGTGGTCACCGCGGTGATGCGGTCGAGCCGGAACTGGCGTAGTTCGTCACTGCTGCTGTCCTGTCCCGTCAGGTACCACCGGCCGGAGTGCTCGACGAGCCCGTACGGGTGCACGGTGCGCTCGCTGGGCCGGCCGTCGCGGTCGGTGTAATCCATTGCGACCGATCGGTGTTCGCGGGTGGCTTCGGCGAGCAGGAGGAGGACGGCGGTCTCGACAGCGACGTCCGGGCGGGCGTCGGCGGTGAATTCGACGGTGTTGATCAGTGCGTCCAGCCGGGCCGTCAGACGTGGGGGTAGGACGCGGCGGAGTTTGGCCGTCGCGCTGTCGGCTGCGAAGGTGGCAGTTGTCGACCGGCTGGTGAGGAGTCCGAGTAACACGGCCACCGCCTCGTCGTCGGTCAGCATCAGCGGTGGCATTCGGTATCCGGGAGCGAGCCGGTATCCCCCGTAGCGGCCCCGCACCGATCGGACCGGGATATCCAGGTCGGTGAGATGTGTGACGTATCGCCTGACGGTGCGTTCATCGACGCCGAGCCGTCCGGCGAGTTCGCCGACGGTATGAGTACCGCCGGTCTGCAACAGCTCGAGCAGGGCCAGCACTCGGGCGGTGGGGCGCGTCATCGGGAAATTCTCGCATCCATACCGGGCGGAAACTGTCCGGTATCGGCTCTACCGTGGCGTGCGGCGGTGGAACCTCCGCCTCATCCGACAGCAGGAGCACACAATGAAGCTCGTCTCGATCCGTCTGATCACCAACGACATCCAGCGGCTGGTCAGTTTCTATCACCACGTGACCGGCGTCGAAGCAAACTGGGCTACACCGGATTTCGCCGAAATCGTCACACCGGCTGGCACCCTCGCGATCGGAAGCACCCGCACCGTGGCGCTGTTCGCCGCGGGCAGCGCGCACCCAGCCGACAATCACACGGCGATCATCGAATTCTTGGTCCCCGACGTCGATGCCGATTACCGGCGGTTGCGAGATACGGTCGAGGATTTCGTCAACGAGCCCACGACGATGCCGTGGGGGAACCGGTCTTTGCTGTTTCGCGACCCCGACGGCAACCTGATCAACCTCTTCACCCCGGTAACCGCCCAGGCCATCGCGAAATTCGCCGGTTGACAGCCGCTCATCCGCTCGTCGGCATTATGTTGCGTCAACTGCTGCGAGCTCGGATTCAGGTCAGCCACTCCTCAGCCGGGAATCCAGGCCGAACGAGAACGCGATGTTCGGATCCGTGACGGGTACGACGGAATCGAATATCGTTCGCGCATGTTCCCCACCTGGCGAATCGCCTCTGCCAAAGCGACCTTTCAGCGCTGGCCCCGGCATGCCACCCTTGGGCTGGCGAAATCGATCGCACTCGTCGGGTTTCCCGCAGCACTCATCGGAGTTGCAGTGAGGGCCGGATTACCCTCCACCGCAACCGAACTGATCGTTGTAGTCTGGCTGCTGCTCATGGTGGCCACCGTCCTCGTCGCGGGCTGGCTCTGGGCGTGGCGCGTCAGCGAAGTCGCCAAGAAGGAAAACAGTGCGCGCTACGACGTGCTGCGGGACATCGAAACCTCGCGGCTCACCCTGCGCCGACCGGCGCCGAAGGACGCAGTCTCGCTCGAAGCCACGATCGACGATGCGATGCTCGCCGGCAACGGCTGGACAGAACGACATGGCCGGGCACTGATCAAGGCGATCGGCGGCGGCCACCCGACTCCAGGGCTTCTCGTGTTCGAGTCGCGGTCGGACGCAAGCGTGATCGGTGGCGCAACTGTGCACCCCACCGGCGACGAGACGTCGTCGCGTTCCATCGGTTGGTGGATCGGCCCCAGTCACCGGGGAGCCGGTTATGCGAGCGAAGCGGTGGCGGCACTCGTCGACGCGATTCACGACGCCGGATATACCGGCGTCGAGATCGGCACGAACGAGTCGAATCTCGCGGTACAGCGCATCTGCGACAAGATCGGCGCAACGGTAGTGGACCGGCGACCGCAGCCGTTGCCGAACGGATCGACTGTCCCTGGAATCTGGTATGAACATCAACGTGTGGTCACAGAACCCACGTGATCAGGTGCTCTCTCCCAGATGTGAATGGGCCCACGACAGCCCGCGGTGGGTCCGGCAGATCTTCGCGTCGATGGTTGTATGGGGTAGAGAGACGGCGAGTAGCGACGTCGAGCTGGCAGCTGGCCGGTGAATTCGAGCCCGAGCTCGTCCAGTCGACAGAAAGTGGTCAGGTCACGCGGGAGAGACCCCGACCAGGACTAGCGTCGTTCACGTCGGACGCTGCTTCCCGACGCTTCCCGTTGACTGGTCAGCGGCCGATGCTGTCCAGTTCGGCCACGTCCTCGCCGGAGAGGGCGAGCCCGGCGCCGGCGATGTTCTCGCGCAGATGCGCAGTCGATGACGTGCCCGGGATCAGCAGGATGTTCGGGGAGCGCTGCAGTAGCCAGGCCAGCGCGACGGACATCGGTGCTGCCCCCAGCCGGTCGGCGACTCCCGACAGCGCCGCGGACTGTAGCGGCGTGAAACCCCCGAGGGGGAAGAACGGTACGTAGGCGATGTCGGCGGCGGCGAGCCGGTCGATGAGGTCGTCGTCGTGGCGGTGGGCGAGGTTGTACATGTTCTGCACGCATACGATCTGTCCGATGCGCTGCGCCTCGGCGACCTGCTCGGTGGTGACGTTGCTGACGCCGAGGTGGCGGATCAGACCTTCCTGCTGGAGGTCGACGAGCGTCCCGAACGCCTCTGCGAGCGAGCCGGGCTGGGGGCCTTCGGCATTGCCCATCCGCATGTTGACCAGGTCGAGTACCTCGAGACCGAGGGACTGCAAGGTCTCGTGGACCTGCTTGCGCAGGTCTTCGGGCCGCCGGGCTGTGGGCCACCCGCCCTGCGCGTCGCGGTTCGCCCCTACCTTGGTGGCGATGAACAACGACCGAGGATAGGGGTGCAGGGCTTCGCGGATCAGCTCGTTGGTGACCTGCGGGCCGTAAGCGACACTGGTGTCGATGTGGGTGATCCCGGCCTCGACTGCCTCGCGCAGTACCGCCAGGGCACCGTTGTGGTCGGCGGGCGGGCCCATGACCCACGGGCCCGCGAGCTGCATCGCGCCGTAGCCGAAGCGGGTGACGGGCGAATCGTCCAGATTCCAGGTGCCGCCGGGAAGTGAGGTGGGGGATGCGTTCATCGTGCTTCGTTCTGCTCTCTGATCCGAGGTGGCGCGTCTCGCCACCACGGACCATCATTGGGGAGTTACTTCCTATCGGGAAGTAGGCACTTCAAGGTGCGTAACTCACTCTCAGGAATAGGTGTGATCAGGTTGGGGACGACAAACGCCGCTCAGCGACGAGCGCAGGCCAAGGTGGAATACAACGCGTTCATGGCGGCATGCCCCAGTCGCCAACTGCTCGACCGGATCTCGGACAAGTGGGTTGTGCTCGTTCTATGCGCGCTCGGGGGCGACGCTTCCGACCAGCCCGCTGTGGTGAGCGATGCGAGGGCGATGCGCTACTCCGAGATTTCGCGCCTGCTGGCGGGAGTCAGCCAGAAGATGTTGACCCAGACATTGCGGTCGCTGGAACGTGATGGCCTGATCACCCGCACCGTGACGCCAACCGTCCCCGTCACCGTCTCCTACAAGGTGACCGACCTGGGCCTCTCCCTCCACCACCTGACCCGCGGACTCAGATCATGGGCGCAGAGCCATATGGACGAGGTCCTCTTTTACCGCGCCACTTATGACGCTCGCGTCTCGTAACCAACACCTCGAACCGTCGGATACCACCACACCCTCGATTGTGAAGCGCCGGTCATGATCGTCATCTTCGACTACGCCAGTAGCCCAAGGCATTTCGTCCGAGGGTTCAGCCTGGCCGGGATCGCCGTCCTCGACGACGTCAGGTGCCCAGGGCCTTCCGGACCAGTAGCTGACAAGCGACCCGACAAGTTCTCGATCTCGGTACAGTTCAAAGGGCGAGCGCCAATCCACCAGTCCGCGGTTCGGGCGGTCGTCGCTCACGGCTGATAGCGCGCCCGCAAGGCGTCGGGCTGAGCGTCCTGGAATCGGCATGATGGTGCGTTCGGCTGACCGCGTGGCCTACTACGTATGACCTCAGCTGGGCCGACGGCTGCTACGTTCGTCGCTATCGTTGCTGGCTTGCAGGGGGTAAATCGATGGAAGAGGCCGCGCTGGCTTTTCGCGAGTATCAGTTGGCGATGCTGGCTCCGATGTGTGAAAGTGCCCCGGCTCAGCCGCAGGCAGTGCTCGATGCAGTCGATGCGTCGCGCGCCGATGCCGAGGTCGCCGCGGACCGGCGTCGATGGGCAATCCCCACCACTCTCGACGAATACAAAACAGCTTGCGGTGTGCCGGATTGGGAAGCTGCCGACGAACCTCAAGAGGGCCGCCAGATGCGCTACGCACGGTGGGATCTGGCGTTCTGGCCCGGCCTGCAAATCGAGCTGACCCAGGTCTGGCCCACCACAGTCATATTCAGACGGTTCGTTCGCCGCCGGGAGGTGCCATCGCCTCGGCTCGAGTCCCTGGAAGACCTGGCACCGTGGTCATGCACCGTCGGAGAGTTCGACCGCAGCGTCTTCGGTCCACTCGAGAATGTTGACGGTTTCGGCGCTGTGGGCGATGTTTACGCCTTCGTCGCCAGCGATCCAGACTCCGGAAAAGGCTCACCTACTGGGCGTACTTCGATTGGAGCCTGTTGCAGTCGGTCGCACCGGCGCCCGATGATTACTTGTCGAAGCCATGCTGCGAGCTTCATGGGCAGGTTCCCTGAGGGGACCGCCGAGTTCGGTGGTAGCGATGTGGTCGAAGACCGATCTGGGGACATCCGTCCGCGCCGGAACCCGTGTCCCGGGTCCGCGGACCGGTAGTGGCGGTTCGACCACTGCCTACCCGATCAACCACGATCCGCGTTCTCGCCGCGTCGAATCATGGGGCTGCTGTAGGGAGTACGGAGAGGTGACATCGTCGTCTCCCTCTCCGTATGCGGGCATTCGAGGAGTGTGTAACCGACATCTCACCCCGGCGAGCAGGGCCGACTCTGCACTCCTAAGGCCCGTAACAGCCCGCGCGATCAGCGGCTACTCAATACTGCAACGGCAGTCAGGTGAGCGGGTGGGCCGCAGCGCCGGGTAGTTGGCTGAGGCGGGGTTGGTGTTGCCGCCAGGTCGACCGGGCCCAGAGGTGTTGGGGTGGCTGTGCGCCGGCTCCATCTCTGACCGAGTTCCTCACCGAATCCCCACATCGCTTTGCTGTACTCATCTCGTGAAATCGGTAGAGGTGGGGGCGAGGACTCTTGCGGGCTTGGGCAGTTGCGTCGCCGCCATACTGGTCCTGCTCTACGGTGTGGTGATGTTGATCGCCGGCATGCCCGACGAGGAGGTTCCGGCTGGACAGAACGGCGTCTTCTCGAGCAAAGCAATCATTGTCGGGGCGGCGGCCATAGCGCTGTTCGTCGGCGCGATTACGGCGCGAGCCGCGATGATCATCGGCGGCTGCTTGCTGTTCATCGTGGATTTCGTTCTTCTGCTCGCCTGGGATTCAATGCTCCATGACCAACCAGCGAACTCCCTCAGCGAGGGTGAGTCGGCGCATCCGTCCGAGATCGTGCTGACGGTGTTGGTGCTCTGGGTAGTGTTCCCTGTTCTGACGATGCTGATCGCCATTGTGTGGTCAGCCGGTCGGTCGAAGGCTGGCCTGATCGGCCAGTCGCCGAGTCGACTCGAGGGCATGGTGGCCAACGCTCGATTGGACCAGAACATGAAGGCAGGTTCGGGCGTTGCCGATGCCCCGAGAAATCAATTGGAGCCGCCCTGGTGGTAGCGATTCGGCTTTCTCTGCTCACCGAGGAGAGGTGGCGCGTCCCGCAGCCGGGCCGCTACCTCGCCTACGCCGAGTTCGAGCGGCAGGAGTCGGGCGGGCAACTGGTCTCCGGTGCCTTCGAGGTCTCCGGTGCCGCCCAGCCGGACGCCCCCAGTCCATGACCCTGCCGAACCCCGCCTCACCCCGGCCACGCCGACGGCCGGAAGTCCGGTGACTGGGCCCACTACGCCGCCGAAGGCCGACTCGTGACCCGGCCCTTCACCGTGGAGGTGAACCGGTGAAGCGCACGTATTTCCTGCTGGCCGCTTGTCTTCTCCTGTCGGGTGTGCTGTTCGCCGTCGCGACGAATTGGTTCGGCCGCGCCCCCGAGTACGTGGCGGCGGCGGGCACGCGATACACGCGTCAGCGTGCTGCCTGTCGATCCGCTCGAGGTGCGGGTGACTTCCGGTGACGCCGACACGGTCACGATGGCGGCGGTCATGCCGAGCATGGGTCACGCGCTGCCGCCGGTCGACACCGTCCAAGCCGAGCCCGGCCACTTCGTCGCTGCGGAGGAGGTGTTCGTCATGGGTGGCGAGTGGGAGCTGTCGATCACTGTCTCCCGGACCGGCGGCCAAGAGGTGATCACCGTCAGCACGGTAGTCGACCGGTGACTTGCTGAGGTTCACGCCGCGATGTCGCCCTCCGCACGCTGTTGGCTGGGTTCACACCGGCAGTGGCACAACGGATCTCGGTGGATTCCAGAGCGAAGGGGCTGCGCGGCGATGGCAGAGCAGACCGTCCCATACGGCCCCGTATCCGATGTGGCTGATGCGGCGATGAACAGGTCAAAACCGGCGATAGATAATCGGCTGCGCGGCGATGCCGTTGGCTTTGAAGTTGGCCAGTACGAAGCTGCGGAAGGTGGGCCGGAAGATCAGGCTGGGTAGGAAGGTCCGCCAGTTCGGCCAGCTGGCGTGGTTGACGAGCCCGTAGTCTGCGGGCTCCCCCTCCACTGGCCGCATCAGTGCGGAGTTGGGCAGCGCGGTCTTGGCCTGGAACCACCCTGCGGTGTACTCCCACACCTTCAGCAGGGTCTCGCGGTCGTTGGCGTAGAAGTAGTTGAACAGGAAGCAGTGGTCTCGGCTGTGGTCCACGTCGCCGAGCAGCCCGGCGTTGTCGGCGACGATCTGGTGGGTCCGGCGGGCGGCCGCGCTGAGAGTCTCGACAAGTTCCTTGTAGGCGGCGCTCTCGCGCAGCTCCAGCGCGGCCTCCACGGACGCGGTGCGGATCAGCACGACGAGGTCGAAGCGCGCGGGCTGGAGGCCCTTGGCGGCCAGCACCTCGTCGCCCTCGCCCGGTGGCCGCAGGACCGCGCGGAACACGTTTACCTCGCGCGCCTCTATGCCCGCGGTGAGCGCCGCGAGGCGGGCGGCCAGCTGGATCGGAGCAGACGCGAAGGGGCCACGCCAGGAGCCGACCTCGCCGGCCAGCATGATAAATCCGTCGTCGGTCGGGGGCAGTGCGCGGGCCTTGATCGCCGCGTGGTCATTGATCAGCTTCATGACGCCGACGCTAGCCAGAGGCGTTCGGGATCGCTTCCGTCATCCGACTGGCGGTGAGGTGCTGTTCGGGGGTCACGACACCAGCCTGGCCAGCTCCGCGCGTGAGGTGATGCCCAGCTTGGGGAATGCCTTGTACAGGTGATAGGCGACGGTGCGCGGGCTGAGAAACAGCTGCGCGCCGATTTGGCGGTTGGATGCGCCTGTGACGGCCAGCCGGACTACCTGAAGTTCCTGCGGCGTCAGCACGATCAGCGGATCGCTCACGCGGGAATGGTTGGGCACGGAATGTCCGGTCGCGCGCAGTTCGGCGGCGGCGCGGTCCGACCAGACGGCCGCGCCGAGCCGGTCGAAGGTCTCCATGGCGGCTTGCAGTTGCGGGCGTGCATCGACGCGACGCCTGTTGCGGCGCAACCACTCTCCGTACACCAGGCGGGTACGTGCCTCGTCGTAGGGTTGCCGGTGTTCGGCGTGCAGCGCCAGGGATCGCTCGAAAAGCTCCTCCGCGGCGCTGTCGGGGGCCAGCAGCGCACGGGCCCGGTGCAGGATGGCGAGCGCCGCCGCTTGGCCGGTGCTCTCGACCCAGTCCGCGAGGGGCTTCAGCCGATCGTGGCCCCGTTGCGAATCGCCCAGCCGGACAGCGGCTTCGATGTAGTCCGGCCACGAATACCACCACAGGAAGGCGTGGCGGGTGGGACCGGTCATCGCCTGGTCCACTCGATCGAGCACCGAGTCGTAGCGACCCCGCCCGAGATCGAGGATCACCCGCGAGTACTCGGCCCAGCAGGCGGCCGGCATCCAAGCCCGGTGGTCCGCGCCCCGAATCGCCTGTTCCGTCAAGGAGATACACTCGGCCTCCGCCCGACTGACCGCGGACAGCCAGGCGTGCAGGCCCGCCAGGTAACCGCGCCACATCGGCTGGCCGACATCGGATGCCAAGGCCATGCCCGTGGTTGCCGTCGCCCGCGCGGATTGGTGTCGGCCGTTGAACAGCTGGGCGATGGCGAGGAGCGTCATGGCCTGAGGCATGCGTCCAAGTCGTCCTTCGGCCCGGCATTCCTCGACGAGTCCGGTCGCGCGCTCGAGCATGCTGTGTGCGCCTGCGCGGGCCAGGTCCTGAAACGCGATGAGGTAACGCAACTCCGGTGGTAGGTGATCGGCCGGAATCACGAAATCGGCCGCGGTCGCGGGCGTGCCCTCGACGAGGATGCGCAACGCGCGGTTGGCCGCGCGCACCGTGGTGGGCAGTCCTTCACCCTCCGGGCACATCTCCTCGGAGCGGCGAGCCAGCGCGAGCTGATCCGGATGGGCGGCGCTGGCCCAGGTGTAGTAGCCCGCCAGCGCGACCAGCGACAGCCTGGCTAGCATGTCGTCCGCGGCCTCGGCCCCCTCGTGCATGAGCCGCACGGCCGCCAAGGGCCGATCCGACCGGAGTTCCAATTTCGCGCGTACGTAGGCGAGCTGTGCCAAGACATCGCCCGTCGGTGTCGCCGCCTCGGCCTGGCGTCGTGCCCGGTCCACCAGTTCACCCGCGCGTTGCCACAGGCCCGCTTCGGTCGCGGCCTCGGCCGCGGCCGTCCACCGGCGAACAGCCGCACCGGGTTCGGTGGACAGCTCGGCCGCGCGAGCGTAGGTTGCCGACACCGCCGCCTGCCCACCGCGTTGCCGCGCACGCAGCGCCACAGTTTCGAGCTGCTCGGCCAATTCCCCATCGGGCCCGAGGGCGACGGCAGCGAGATGCCAAGCGCGTCGGTCGGCGTCTACCGCCGCGGCCAACGCCCGGTGCGCGTCCATCCGGGCGGCGATGTCGCAAGCCAGCAGCACCGCGGTACGCACCAGCGGATGCCGGAAGGCGACACCGTCCGGGCTCACCCCGACCAAGCCCGCCCGCTCGGCCACAGCGAAGTCCTCCAGCGAAGCGCCGAGCAAGCCGATCGCGTGCGCGAGCACATCCAACTCGTCGATGTGCTCCAACGCCGACACCAGCAAGCAGGAACGAGTGCCCTCCGGAAGCGCTGCGATCCGCGCGCGGAACCCCATCAGCACCCTGTCCGTCACAGGCTGTGCGGCACCCGGAGAAAAGGGCGGCAGGACCAGTGCGCCTCTGCGTTGCTCGGCGGTGAGCATGCGGGGCAGCTCGATCAGGGCGAGCGGATTGCCCATCGCCTCGGCGACGATCTGGTCCCGGACGGCGGGCGGCAGGTCCGAGGCCTGATCGTGGAGGAGCGTGCGGGCAGCCTCGTCGTCAAGGCAACCCGGCCGCAACTCGGGCAAATCCCATGCGGGGCAATCGTCCCCCGAGCACCACCCGCTCCTCGAGGCGAACAGCATGATGACAGGCTCGGCATGCAGGCGGCGGGCGGCGAACTGCAGGGCGTCGGAAGATTCACCGTCCAGCCATTGCGTGTCGTCGACCAGGCACACCACCGGGTTCGCCGCCGACAGCTCCACCAGCAGGCCGAGCGTCGCCAGCCCGACCAGGAACCGGTCGCCGTGCACGACGTCACCCATACCGAGTGCGGCGCGCAACGCGTTCGCCTGCTGCTGTGGCAACGCCTCCACCTCATCGAGCACTGGGCGCAGCAGCCGGTGCAGCGCGGCGAACGGAAGATCGGCCTCGGACTCGACACCGGCGACCCGCAACACCCGTGCCCGCGCCGCCGCGCCCGCGTACTCCAGCAGAGCCGACTTGCCGACGCCCGCCTCGCCGCGTACGACCAGCGCGCCGGACCCGCCCTTCAGCAACTCGTCTATGACGGACTGCTCCGCTTGCCGCCCGAACAGTATGGAACCCATCCAGCACGCCTATCCCTCGTGCCGTACGAAACACGGCACGGATCAGATTAGCGTGATGTTGTCCGGTCTTCTCGGTGTCGAATCGAAGCGGTCGGCTCCGTGCGGCCGGGACAGGACCGTGGGCCAGGTCCAATTATCCAGTGTGTCCAATTATCCAGTGCCGCCTTGCATTCGGCCACTTCGCGACCGTCGTCGGCCCAGGCCGCGTGCGATCTTCGGTCACTCCCTGACCGCAGCATCGATCGCAGCGGTCTGGTTCAGCGGTCAGGTCGGGATGCGACATGAACGCCTGCCGTTCGAAACTGTCCACAACGTGCGCACGCAGCAGCGGATCGAGCGGATTCACTCCTGCTCCCAGTCCGCCGGGGTCTGGACCGGGGACTCCGCCATCCAGCGCGCCCAGATGTCGATCGTCATGAGCCACTCCCTATTCCACAGATTCACTGGGATTCCCGCAGATCAGCGCAGGAATGCGGTGATGAGTGGGTTGGTTTGCGCTGGGCAGTCTTCGTGGACGGTGTGCCCGCAGCCCGGGAGAGTGGTGGCCGTGGCGTTCGGGATTCGCGCGGCCAGTTCACCAGCTTGGGAGGCAGGGAGCCAGGTGTCCTCCGCACCCCACACCACGAGCGTGGGCGTAGTGACCCCAGCGAGGCCGGCGTCGGTGAGCCGATAGTCCAGGTTCCGCCACAGCGACAGGAAGCCGGCACGATTCGCTGGTCGGGAGAACGGTGCGTAGAGCTCATCGATCACCTCTTCGGTGACCAGGTGATCGTTGTGGAAGGTGCCGCGGATGCTGTCGGCGTAGAAGGACCGGGTGGTGAGGTCGGTGGCCAGTTCACCCAGCAGGGGTGTGGTGAACAGCGGTGTGACAGGGGCCTTTTCGGCGTCGAGTCCGGGAGCGTCGAGCAGGACGAGTCGCTCGACGCGGTCGGGATGCTGTTCGGCGAAGTACAGGCTCCAAGCCCCGCCCCACGAGTGACCGACGATAGCCGGCCGTTGTAGTCCGACGGCGTCGAGGAAGGTCGCGATGGCCTCCGACATCGCGGGCAGGTCATAGGCGAAGTCGTCGCGGTGCAGTTCGGTGAATCCCTGGCTGGGCAGATCGACGGCATAGACAGTGTGTTCGGTCGCCAGCGCCGGGACGACGTCCCGCCAGGAGTACCCCCACAGCCCGCCCCCCGCGATGAGCACGACGGGCGAGCCCGCCCCGGTGCGGGTGTAGTGGAATCGAGCGAGGTCGGTCTCGGCGTACCAGGACTCGACGCGAGACAAATACTGCGATTGATAGGGCGAGCTCGGAGGATCCCCGGCATATGCCACGGGAAAGGAGATGGCAGTGAGTGAGCCGAGCAGCACGGCCGCGGCCACTGCGAGTCGTTTGAACAACACTCTGGATCGCATGAGGAGAACTTTCTGATCATCGGGACAGTTACTCGACAGACGGGACGGCATCCCCCGATGTGACGGGATATGGGGTAGGTCACGTCGAGTCCGAGGTGCCGAAGCCGGATCGGCACCGTCTCACGGTGAGCCGTCGCGCATCACACCGATGCGGATGTGCGGCGGTAGAAGTCGATCTGGTCGGCGACCACTCGGTCCCGGAACTCGGGGTTGGTGTAGAAGGTGAAGTGGGTGCCGGGATGGACGACGAGTTCGCCGTGGGGGGCGCGGTCTGCCAGTTCGCGGCTGTTCTCCAGGGGTGTTTCCCGGTCCTCGGCGGCGACGCAGACCAGCAGGGGGCAGGACAGGCGGGCGGCGGATTCGGCGGGGTGGTAGCGCATCATCCGAAGCAGGCCCCTGGGGGCTACGGTTTTGCGCCACAAGGTGTTCTGGCCGCCGGTGAGAGCCTGGATGTGCTGTTCGGCCTCGGGACTCGCGGTCACGGCGAGTTCTCCGGGGT